>JAPOXD010000034.1 GCA_026707285.1 Chloroflexota bacterium
TGATCCAACGTGCGGTAGATGATGCCGGGCTCCACGCGATTGACGCGCACGATGGAGGTCACGCCCCAAAGGTCGCAGGCGCGCGTGAGGTCGGCGATATCACCGAAGTCGACCGGGCCGTGCTCGGCCTCGATCCAGAAGCCGTCGAACCCCCACGGGCCCATGAGGTCGATCATGTCGGGCGTGTTCACGCCGGCCGGGACGGTTGCGACCCCGCCCTCGGCAAGCTTGCGCTTGATGCGGTTCGGTCGAAGTTCGGCCATGCTGGAGAGTCCTTGCAGTAATCGACGGGCGGACCGGCGACCGTCAGCGTAAGGCATGCCGCCGCTGCATGTTGCCCGTGCGCCGAATTTCGTGGACGGCGGGAATTTACGCCAGATACCGACTTAGAACCGTCCAATTCGGCCCCGGGGCGTCCGCAATTGGTCGGAGTGCCACCAAGCTCCCACCTTGGGACGGGGGTTTTTAGGCACGTTCGGGCATTTGCTTCGTCTACGAACTAAAAATGCAGGCGCGCTTCCGAGACGCCTCTGGGCAAGCTGATGGCTCCGCTAGGTGCGGGTGACGGTGATGAACGTCCCGGACACCTCGCTCATGCGCGGGTTGTTCGGGTCGGTGCGACCGTAGGCGGCCAGCAGTGTGTCGGGCCCGACCGATTCCACCCAGTCGTAGCTGCCGCAGTCCCACGGCTGCGGGCCCAGATGCAGACAAAAATGCCCGATCCACGAGTGGCCGTCGTCGAGGCTGAAGGCCAGCCAGTCGCCCGGACGTCCGTAGATCACCGCCAGCACACCGTTGTCCAGGCGGCAGGCATTGGGCCAGACGCCGCGGTCGGCGATGGGATCGGCCACGCTCCAGGTGCGCCCGTCATCCGCCGAGCGGCTCAGGTACAGCGGGGAATAGCGGGCGTCGTAGCGCCCCCCGCTGCGCATGAAGCACAGCACTTCGCCGTTCGGCAGGGTCAGCAGCCCCGGCTCGTCGAAGCCTTCGATCCGCACGTGGTCGCCGGGCGTGAGGTCCGAAGCCACCGTGGCGCGGTAGTGCCAGCTCCGTCCCCGGTCCGTCGAGCGCACGACGTAGGTGCTGTACTTGCGATGACCCGCAAATCGCCCGTGCGCGCCGGCCAGCAGGCTGCCATCGCTGAGCACCACGATGTTGTGATCGACGTACGAGTCCACGTGGAATCCCCAGCGCTCGCTCTCGCCTTCGGCGAGCTCCGGAACGCCGGAAATCTCCACCGTCTCCGCGGCAAACGTTTGGCCCCCGTCGGTCGAACGGAAGCTGCGGCCCAGGTACACGCCCGATCTATCCGTCGTGCCGAGCCAGGGCTCTTCAGAACCCTCCAGGCCGATCAACTCGCCGTCGGGGAACTGGTAGACATGCCAACTCGGCCATGCCGGCGCCGGCTCCCAGGTCTGGCCCGCGTCCCGTGACGCGCGCCAGGTCATTGCGCCGTCCTCCGACGGGACGTTGCCCGCGATCAGACGGCCGTCGCGAAGATTGAACAGATATCCGACGGGACAGTGTCGGTCTTGCTCGGGAATCAGCGTGATGGTGTTCTCGACCTGGATCGTCAGGCCGGGCAGCTCGTATCGCCCGCGGCACCGCGCTTCGTGATTCTCGGGCATGGTCTTAGCAGCCATTTGGCGCTCGCTTTCCGGTGTTGGCGGGACGGGCCGGGCGCCGATGGTAGCGCCCGGCGCACCCGTCTGACTCAGACCAAAGATCGACGTTCGCAGGCGCGGCAAGCGCTTACCATGCGGCCAATGAACTGTTGAGCCCAGGAGTGACTGCGATGACCGAGTCCCAGATCCGCGAGCGTGTGTTGGCCGAGGTGGATGCGCTGGCCGATGACCTGGTCCAGATGACCATTGACACCGTCCGCATTCCGTCGGTGAATCCGACCTATCCGGGCATCGACCAGGAGGCGGCGCGCGGCGGCGAGACGCGCGTGAACGAGTTCTGCCAGCCGCTGATGGAGGATGTGGGCCTGGAGACCGACCTGTGGGAAGCGGAGCAGGGCCGCGCGAACCTGGCGGGCACGCTTCGCGGCGCAGGCGGCGGCCGGTCGCTGCTCTTCAACGGCCACGTGGACGTGGTGCCGCCCGGACCGGACGCCAACTGGAGCACGGCGGGGCCGTGGAGCGGCGAAGTCATCGACGGCAAGATCTGGGGGCGCGGCTCGTGCGACATGAAGGGCGGCAACGCCGCCACGCTGACGGCGCTGCGCGCAGTCTTGCAGGCGGGCCTGCGACCCAAGGGCGACGTGATCCTCGAGTTCGTCGTCGGCGAGGAGATGATGAACACCGAGGCCGGCACCGGCGCGGCCATCGAGCGCGGCTACACGGCGGATGCGGCAATCGTGGCCGAGGCCTCCGGACCCCCATACCGCCTGGGCATCATCCCGGCCTCGCCCGGCCTGCTCTACATGGCGATGACGATCAAGGGCCGCGCGGTGCACGCCTCGATGCGTGACGAGCTGATTCGCGCGGGAGGCGGCGGCGCGGCGATCGGCGTGTCCTCCATCGACAAGGCCCAGCTGATCATGGACGGCTTGCGCCAGCTGGAGGAGGAGTGGGGGCAAACCAAGTCGCACCCGATGTTCAAGCGACCCGGGCACTTCACGATCTATCCGGGCTTCGTGCAGGGCGGTCCGAATGGGCCGTTCGTGATCTCGGAGGAGAGCCGGGTCGAGTACGCCATCTGGCACCCGCCGCAGGAGCCGGTGGAGGACGTCAGGGCCGAGATCGAGACCCACATCGCGCGCGTGGCGGCCACGGACTCGTGGCTGCGGGACAATCCACCCACCGTCGAGTGGCTGCTCTGGTGGCCGCCGTTCGACGTCTCGCCGGATGAGCCCATCTGCAAGGCGCTCGAATCGGCCTACACGGGCGTGTTCGGCACCGAAGCACCCTACTACGGCTTCGCCGCCGTGGACGACGGAGCGTTTCTGAACCGCGCGGGGATTCCGGCCATCACCATCGGGCCGGGGAGCCTGCTGGTGGCGCACGGTCCCGACGAGCACGTGGAAATCGAGGAGCTGATCGACGCCGCCAAGATCTACGCGCTGGCGATCATCGAATGGTGCGGCGTCGCATCATAAGGTCCGCGGCAATCTCCAGCGGACGGAGGCGCCAAGCATGACCCGCACCCACTCCTGCGAACCCACGATGACCGATGAGGACGTGGTGTGGTTCTGTCGCAACGGCTACTGGATTCTCGAAGCGGCCGTGCCGGACGAGATCAACCGGCGAGCGCTGGACTATCTGGCGTCGAACACGAGCGGGGAACCCACTGAAATCCTGCAAGAGGACTGGTTCGTCGACGGCGTGATTCTCAACCCGGCGGCCGCCGGAGCGGTGCGCTCGCTGCTGGGCGACGGCTTCGCCCTGCCGACGCTGATGGCCAACCACCGGGGCCGGGGACCGGCCAAGCCCCAGGATTGGCACCGGGACAGCGGCTCACGCCACGGCCCGGAGCTCAACTACCTGCAGGTCTTCTACTACCCCCAGGACGTGCCGCCGGAGATGGGTCCCACAGAGTTGCTGCCGGGCTCACACTTCCTCTACCAGCGCGAAAAACACATGGCGCACTACGGGGCGATCAAGGGCGGCGTGCTCACCGCCGGGCCGGCTGGCTCAATTTTCATCACCGCCTACAACATCTGGCACCGGCGGGCAGCCCGCACGGCGCCGGCGGCGGCAGGCGTTCGCCATTTGCTCAAATACAACTACTGGCGCACGGTCGACCCGCGGCGAGACTGGATCGTGAACTCGGAGTTCGACGTCGCGTCGGCAGATTTCGTTGTCGACGGGCTGCGGTTCGCCGACGGGGTGCGAGATTGCGTCGACGCCGCCGCGATGTATTTCTGGCTCAGCGGAAAGATCGACGAGTTTCACTACCTGGGCGGTCAGTCGTGGCCCGCGGACATCCTGCTGACCAAGCCCACGCCCGACTCCGACGAACGCGCCCACTACCGCCGTCGCTTCGGCGTGCCAGGCGACATCACCGATCGAAGGTCGAGGTAACTGCAGCGCCTCCGATGAGGTAATCGGCGACCGCCGCCGCGCACCACCGCGAGCTAGGATGGGAGGCGCGAGCGCCACGGCGCGAACGGCGGAGGTCTGCTGATGAAAGACCTGCGGCAGATGGTTCGGCAGTGCATCGACGAGCTGCGCGAGGGGCGGCTGACCGAAGAGCGCCTGCGCGAGCTGGAGGACGCCGTCGGCGCCGAGAAGCCGCGGCGCTGGGACCTGCTCTATCTCCAGGCGGCCAAGACGTCGGAAGTGTCCGACGTGGTCGGCATGCGGATGATCCGCGACGGCGAAGTGGTCTATCCGCTGCCGCCGCCCGAGGACTGGCCCTATAAGACGGTCCTCGAGGCCATCAACGACGGCTGGCGGGTGGTGAAGTTTCCCGAGCTATCGCTGCTGATGGACGAGGGCCGCACCTATGGCCTCTCCTGCGAGTTCATCCTGGAACGGAGGGCCACCGCATGACGCTGACCAAGCGCACCTATTCCTGCGCGCCCACCCTGACCGACGACGATGTGATCTGGTTCTGCCGCAACGGCTACTGGATCCTCGAAGGGGTGGTGCCGGACGAGATCAACCGGCGGGCGATGGACTACCTGGACGCCCATCCGATCTCGGAGCCATCCGAGATCTTGGAAGAGGATTGGTTCGTCGAGAACGTGATCTGCAATCCGGCGGCGGCCGGGGCGGTGCGCTCGCTGCTCGGCGACAACTTCACGCTGCCGGTGCTGATGTCGAATCACCGCGGCACCGCTCCGCGGCATCCGCAGGACTGGCACCGCGACGGCGGCTCGCGCTATGGCCCGGAGGTGAATTACCTCCAGGTCTTCTACTACCCGCAAGACGTGCCGCCGGAAATGGGACCCACCGAGCTGCTGCCGGGCTCGCACTTTCTCTACCAGCGCGAGAAGCACATGGCGCACTACGACGCGATCAAGGGCAGCGTGCTGACGGCGGCGCCGGCGGGCTCGATTTTCCTCACGTCGTACAACATCTGGCACCGGCGCGGCGCGCGCACGGCGCCGACCGGGATTCGCAACCTGCTCAAGTACAACTACTGGCGCACGGAGGACCCCAAGCGCGACTGGATCCAGGAGCCGGGCTTCGACATCGAGTTCGCCGACTTCGTGGTGGACACTTTGCGCCACTCGGAGCTGATGCGCGACTGCGTTGACGCCGCCGAGATGTACTTCTGGCTCTGCGGCCGGTCGGACGAGTTCCAATACCTGGGCGGCCAGGGCTGGCCGGGCGACATTCCCGAGAACAAGGCCACGCCCGAGGCCATCGAGCGCACGCGCTACCGCCACCGCTACGGGGTGCCGGGCGACATGACCGATCGAGGCAACCGGCGCGCGGCGCGCATCTGGTGACATGACCTGGGACATCGAGCGGCACGCGGCCGAGCTCGAGCGCGATGGCTACACGATCCTGGAGCGCGTGCTGCCGCAGGACGAGATTGACGCCTCGGTCGCGGCGATCGAGGAGACGCTGGCCTCGGAGGAGACCATCGGGCGCAAATACGGCCTCCAGAGCGCCAACCTGCGGATGGTGTTCAACGCGCAGGCCAAGCACCGGCACTTCCACGGCCTGCCGCTGCGCTACCCGGCCCCGATTGAGGTGGCGCGGCGGGTGCTGGGCGAGGACATGTTCGCCCACGACGTCACCATCCGCGTGCCCATGCCGACCGGGGAGAAGGACCACAAACGCTTCGGCGGCAACCTGCACGCCGACTGGAGCGACTTCACGGTCAAGCCGTTCGTGGGCGGGCGGCACTACCCGCTGGGTATCCAGGCGGCCTGGGCGCTCACGGAGTTTTCAACGACCACCGGCGGGCCGGTGGTCTGGCCGGGGTCGCACCTCTCCACGGAGATTCCGCCCGAGGACTCGGTCTCGCTGCCGCCCGGATGGAAGATTGCCGAGGCGCCGGCGGGATCGGTGCTGATGTGGGACGCCAGCCTGTGGCACACCGGCGGCACCAACCGCGGCGACGGCCCGCGTTACTCGCTGATCCTGTTCTTCCAACGCTGGTGGGTGAAGGGCTTCAACGATTCCTATCGCTACATGCCGCCGGAGATGCGCGCCCAGATGTCGCTGGATGAGCGGAAGCTCTGGGGACAGGAGGCCGGGGTCCCGCCGAACACGCATTTCCGCGGCATGAGCCAGGAGCAGATCGAGGCCCTGACGCCGGAGGAACAGGCCGTTCTGAACATCGCGGCGTATTAGGACGGGCCGCGGCGGGGACAGGAATTGTCATTCCGAACGCAGTGAGGAATCTAAGGACGTTGTGCCTGCTTTCTGCCCCTTAGATTCCTCGCCGAGCCTCGGAATGACGCAATCTGGGCACGGAAAAAGCTCTGCGCCGCCCCCGCGTTGACGCTGGCACTTCGCCGCGCATAGCATCGACCCGCAGCGCCAGCCCCCCGAGGGAGCCGCCATGTCGGTATCCGGGCCGCTCGACGAAGCCACCTTTTCCGCGCTGAAGGCCGCCGACAGCCCCACGGTGTCGAACGCCATCGAAGAGCTGGGGGTACGCGATCACCGGGTCGGGTTCGCCGGGTCGACCGTGCGCTGCATATACCCGGAGCTCGGCGTCACGCTGGGCTATGCCGTCACGGCGCAAATTGACACCACGGGACCCGGTCCGATCGAGGTGGGCCGCGGCATGCGCGAGTTTGCCGAGCTTTTGGCCGCCGCCCCCAAGCCCGCGATTGTCGTCGTGCAAGATGTCGGTCCGCATAAGGCGCGCGCGGCGATGTTCGGCGACTACGCCGCCACGCTTTACCGCGCGCTGGGCGCGGTGGCCTTCGTCACCGACGGCGCCATTCGCGACATTGACCAAATGCGCGAGATGCGCTTTCCGTGCTTCGCGGCGGGCGCGTCGGTTTCCCACGGCAACCCGCGGCGCATCACCATGGACATCCCAATCGAGATCGACGGCATGGTGGTCGAGCCGGGCGACCTGATCCACGGCGACGTGAACGGCCTGCTCAACGTGCCGCTGGCGGCTACGGCGGACCTGCCCGCCCAGATCGAGCACGTGCGCGTCACGGAGCGGGCGGCCATGGACGCGCTGATCGGGCCGAACGCGTCGGTGGACGAGGCGCTCTCCAAGATGGGGCACTGAGCGATGGCGCTGAAATACTCCGTCGTGCTGGCGACGCTGGCGAGCAGTCCCGGTGGACAGGTGTGGGAGGACCCGGACACGGTGCTGGGCGCCGTGGCCGACGCGGGTTACGACGGCGTGGACCTGGACGCCGAGCCCGACCGCATCGACGAGGCGCTGTTCTATGCCGTGGTCGACAAGGCGCGGGACCTGGGACTGCGGATTCCCTCGCTGCTCGGGGCCTGGGGCGGCTGGCACGCCGGCGAGGAGCGCGACCTGGCCTCGTCGGACGAGTCGAAGCGCCGCTACGCCGTCGACTACGCCAAGCGCTGCCTGGACCTGGGCGCGACGCTCGACGAGCCTCCAGTCTACGAGATTTGCGCGGTGTCGTTTGTGCCCGAGTATCCGGTGACCAGCAAGCCGCTGGCGGATTTGCGACGCCAGTTTGAGCAGTCGGCGCGCGAGATCGCGGCTCACGCCGAGTCCGTGGGCGTGCCGGTGGCCATCGAGCCCGTCAACCGCTTCGAGGGCTACGCCGGGTTCATGAACTCGGTCGTCGAGGCGGTCGCGGTCGTCGAGGCGGTGGGCTCGGATCACCTGGGCATCGTGGCCGACTTCTTCCATCTCAACATCGAGGACGGCCCGGTCACCGAAGCGCTGCGCACCGCGGGCAAACACCTCAGGCACATCCACCTGGCCGACAGCAACCGCCAGATGCCCGGGACGGGCCACCTCGACTTCAGCGACATCGTGCGCGTGCTCGACGCCATTGGCTACGAGGGCTACCTCTCGATCGACTGCGTGCCGGCCAAGCCCGACTGGCGCACTGTGCTCACCTCCACGCGCGAGTTCATGGGCCAGATCGAGGCCGGCGTGGACCTGCAGCGGCGCCTGGCGAGCGTCGCATAGCCGCCCGAGCCGATCGAGCGCGAGCCGTGTCCTCCACCCCAACCAATGTTCAGGTAGTCCTGGCCCGCCGGCCGGTGGGCGTGCCGGAGGCTAACGACTTCGAGATCGTCGAGTCGCCGATTCCCCGGCCTTCGGCGGGCGAGGTGTTCGTGCGCACGATCTATGTCTCAGTCGATCCCTACATGCGCGGGCGCCTGTGGAGGAAGCCGCTGCGCGGGCAGCCGATTGCCCTCGGCCAGCTGATGATCGGCGAGGGCGTGGGCGAGGTGGTCTTTTCCAGCGACCCGCGCCTGCGCGAGGGCGAGATCGTGCGCGGCGAGTTCGGTTGGCAGAAATACGCCGTTACGACGCTGGAACACCTGGAGATCATTGATCGCACCGCCGCCCCGCTCTCGACCGCGCTCGGCATCCTGGGCATGCCCGGCCTGACGGCCTACTACGGCATGCTCGAAGTGGCGCGGCCGCGCGCGGGCGACACCGTGGTGGTCACGGGGGCCGCCGGGGCCGTGGGCAGCGCCGCCGGCCAGATCGCCAAGCTGCAGGGCTGCCGCGTGGTGGGCACCTGCGGCAGCGACGCCAAGTGCATGTACCTGGTCAACGAGTTGGGCTTCGACGCGGCGATCAACTACCGCACCCAGCCGCTGGACGACGCGCTCGCCAGCGCCTGTCCGGACGGCATCGACGTGATCTTCGAAAACGTCGGCGGCGAGGTGCTGGAGGCCCTGCTGCAGCGCATCAATCTCCACGCCCGCATCGCCCTCTGCGGCGCGATCTCGCAGTACCACTCCCAAGAGCTTGCGCCGGTGCCGCCGCACTCGCGGACCCTCCACAGCCGCCGGGCGCGCATGGAGGGATTCCTGGTCAATGATTTCGAGGACCGCGACCCCGAGGCCATGGCCGCACTCACCGAGTGGGTCACGACCGGCCAGCTCACCTACCGCGAAAACATCGTGGCCGGGATCGAGAACGCCCCCGCGGCGTTCGTGGGGCTGTTCACCGGCGAAAACACCGGCAAGCAGCTCGTGCGGGTGAGCTCGGAAGAGGTATCGGTCCGCGAGCCGTAGTGAGCGGGCGGTTTAGGAGCGGCTAGTCCGAGTCCACGCGCGCGGCCAACTCGCCGCCCGCCGCGCTAACCTCACTGAGCCGCTCTCACGTGTCTTTCTACAAAGAGTTGGGCTGTGGAGCGTGGCAATTTCGCGTGAGCTTGGAAAGAGGAAGGCATGGGACTGCCGCCGCCGGATCGAGGCGTGCGACTGGATTGGGCGGACATGCCCACGCGCGTCCGCGGCGAAATTGAACGGTGGATGGGTGGTGCGGTCGTCGGCGCAGTTACGCAGCCCACCGGCTTTACACCTGGGGTGGCGGCGCGGGTGACTGTGGACGACGGCCGCCGATTCTTTGTCAAGGCGGCCGGTCCCGAGCCCAACACTGCTACGCCCAAGGCGCACAGGAGCGAGATCAACATAGTGACCGCCCTGCCTCGTGCGGCACCCGTCCCGCGGCTGCTGTGGTCCCACGACGAGGGACAGGGCGGCTGGGTCGTGCTGGCGTTCGAGGACGTGGACGGCCGTCACCCGAGGCAGCCGTGGCGGCTTGACGAGTTGGACCGTGTGGTCGCAGCTATGGAGGAACTCAGCTCCCAGCTGACGCCATCGCCGCTGCCGGCCGCCGTGATCGGGACGGCAGTCGACGACTTCTCCCGGGGGTGGCGGCGACTCCATGAGGAGCGCCCATCCCGGATAGACCGCGTGGATGAGTGGTCGCGCCGTCACATCGAGGCGCTGGCAGCAATCGAGGACACTGTCGGGCCTGCGCTGGAGGGCGACACGCTCCTGAACCACGACATCCGCGCCGACAACATCCTGCTCACGCGCGACCGTGTCTGGTTCGTTGACTGGCCCCATGCCTTTGTCGGTCCTCCGTGGTTGGACGCCGTCGGCTTTGCGCCCAGTGTGACGATGCAGGGTGGCCCTCCTCCCGAGGAGGTGATCTCCCGGCACTCTGCATGTCGGAACGCCGATCATGACGCCATTACAGCGGCGGTTGTGGCGCTGGCCGGATTCTTTACCCACCGGGCCGTGCAGCCTCCACCGCCCGGCCTGCCCACGGTGCGCGCATTCCAGGATGCGCAGGGCACGATTGCGCGCGAATGGGTCGCCCAACGCACCGGACTGGCTTGATCCGCAGCGCCGCATAGCAACCCAGCACCGGCGAGAGCCCTCGATTCGTCGGTTGACTTACGGGGATGGATTCCCGCCTTCGCGGGAATGACGGACCCAAAGTGGCCCCCTGCCGCCAACGGCGGAGGTCAGATGGCCGAACGGCTCAGCCGGACTTGCCCGAATCCACCCGCGCGGCGAGCTCGTTCCAGGCGGATTCGACTCTTGCCACGGCGCTGAGGGTGGCGTAGGTGTCGGGCCACATGGCGTCCACGATGGCCTTGGCGCCGGCGTCGTCACCGGTTGCCGTCAGCTGCTCGATCTCGGCGGTGTGTGCGGCGTGACGGGCGGCGGTGTTGCGTGCGAGCCGGGCCAACTCGCGCGACGCTCGGAAATGCGCGAGGGCGAGGTCGGCCGTGGAGACCCCCGCGGACGGATCGTGCTCGGCGCGCTCTTCGCTGGTGGAGTGACCGTACTTGGGCGGCAGGCGGGAGCCGTCCTCGGCGTACATCGTGTGCGTCGGCTCGACGTGCGGCGTCACCGAGAGATACATGATGACGGGCTCGTCGCCGACGACGCGCACCTGGTGCAGCTCGTCGCGACCCGCGAAGCACAGCTCGCCCGGACCCAGGACCGCGGTCTCACCCTCGATCTCGAACTCGGCGCGGCCCTGCATGATCAGGAAGACCTCGGCGCCCAGGTCGTGGCTGTGGCGCGTGGCCACGTCGCCCGGCTCGAACCGCAGAAAGCGCGCGCGGATCTCGGGCGTGATGACGACGTTCTTGATATCGCGGCGATAGTCGAAGACTTGCAGCGGCATGGCTAGGCGGCTCCTTCCAGGTTCGCCAGCACGATATCCCGTACCAGCGTCACGTGCTCGACGGCCTCGCGGCCCGGCGTGAGCGGCTGCTCGCCGCGTCTGATGCACGCCGCGAAGTGCTCCAGCTCGAGCTTGAACGGGTTGGCCTGCCATGAGCGGGCGGTCGTGGCGGGATGGCCCTCGGCGTCGATCCACTGCACGGTGACGTCGCTCGGCACGCCGCGGCTCCAGCCCGTGGGGAACGACGCGATGACGCGATCGCGCGAGCCATAGACCGCGAGCGTTTCCTCGAAGCTGAACAGCTCCGGCAGGTCGATCCAGTTGCACACGGCCCGCGCGCCGTCGGGGTACTCCAGCACGGTGGAAAGGGCGACGCCGCCGGACCAGATGTCGGTGCTCACCACGCGGCTCGGGCTGCCGAACATGCCGTGCAGATTGCCGATGTCGTGGATCATGCTGCCGTTGATGGCCCCGAAGGCGCTGAGCGTGGCGGCGTCGACCCGGTCGCGGCCCAGCGCCTCGGCGACGAGCCGGTCCGACTCGGCGCGCCCGGCCTCGATCACGTCGGCGGGCAGGTCGGACGGCACGTGGTAGTCGAACGTCGCCAGGTGCAGCGCGTTGTCGGGGTGCAGGTGGTTGACCTGGATGAAGCGCACGTCGTCGATTGCCGCCACCCGCCGCTGCGCGAATTGGTAGGCCGGGTCGTAGCGCTTCATGTAGGCCGCCTGGTAGACGACGCCGGCGCGGTCCGCGGCGTCGGCCATGGCCTCCGCCTCGGCGACCGTGTAGCACACGGGCTTCTCGACCAGGATGTGCTTGCCAGCCTCGGCGGCCGCGATGGCCGGAGGCGCATGCGAGCCGGTGGTGCAGACGATGACCGCGTCGATGTCCGCCCGCTCGACCAGCTCGCGGTAGTCCACGTGCCGCCGCTCCCGCGGCACGCCGTAGGCGTCGCCGACGTGGTCCAGCAGCTCGCGCGAGAGGTCGCACAGGCCAGCAATCTCGAACTCGTCCCGCAGCTCCACCAGGTGCGGCAAGTGCTGGATCTGGGCAATGCCCCCACAGCCGATGACGCCGATCCGAATTCTGCTCACGGTCGGGGGTGCCCCTGGTCTTCGATTCGCACGCCGAGCCTACCGCCTGGTGCCGCCGGTGGAGACCTTTTCCCAAATGATCGACATGCCATCCATGTCCAATCCTCGGATCACCCTCTCGCTGCCCCTCTTCCAGCGAAGACCATTGCGGAATCCAACAGGGCTTGGGGATGACCGGGCGCATCCTGTCCGCCCCCAGGTTCAATGAAGGGTGGATTCCCGCCCCGTATCGAGAATGGGGCAGGCTCTTCGCGGGAATGACGAAGGGTTATGCAAAGGTCTCCCTTCGAGGGGACAGGCTGCGCGGGAATGACGGACTCAAGGTCGCCCTCTGTCCGCTGGACGGTCCCGCCTTACTTGCTATAGGATTTGCGTAAGGAGAAGGCTCATGCTCGTGAAGATCACGTCCAAGCGCCAGGTCACCTTCCCCAAGCATGTGCTGGACGAACTGGGGGTGGGGCCCGGCGACCGGCTCGAGCTGCGTGAGGGTCCCGATGGCTACATCCTGAAGCCACGGCGCATCGACTATTCCAAGCTGGGAACGCTCAGGGACAAGATCAAGCCCGGCACTCCGCCGTTCGACATCCGCAAGTTCCGGGACGAACGGGAGCAAGGGCTTGGACCTGCGCCAGAGAGTTGACCGCAAGCGACCGGCTTGAGGGCGGTGCCCAGGTAGGCACGGCCCGTCGCTACGGGGTCGACACCTCGATCCTCGTCAGATTGATCGCCCACGAGCCCCGAGCGGACTTCGAGCGCTGCTTGACCCAGCTCGGTGTCCTGGTAGACGAACGGGGATGCGAGATATTCGCGTCCAATCAGGCCATTGGCGAAGCCTACGCTGCACTCATCCACCACTACAGCTTGTCCAGCGCCGACGCCAGGGCCGGGCTTCGGGATGTGCTGACCAGCGGTCTCATAGCTCCCCAGAACGGCCCTGCAGTCCTCGAAGCCCTCGCGGCGACCAGCGACCCCGGCCTGTTCGACCGCCTGATCGCCATCGACTACGAGCGGGCCGGGATGGACACACTCACCCTGGACCGGCGGATGGCCTCCCTCCGCCACGTGCGCCTCGTCTCCGAGTGAGCGACTGACCGAGCCGGCCCGCGCCCGACTCCGTGGGGGCGCAGGCGTTCGGTATTCTCGCCGGGCTCGCCGGATGGCGACATTGGTTGGTGCGAGAGGACGAACGGCGTGTCCCAGGGTCTGGAAGCGAACCAGGGCGACGTTCTGCTGCTGGTGGGGACGCGGAAGGGCGCGTTTCTCCTCGCCTCCGACACGTCGCGCACCGAGTGGTCGATTTCCGGCCCGAATCACGCCGGTTCGGACGTGTTCCACATGGCGTACGACGAAAGGGACGGGGGAACCGTTTTCGTCGCCATCAACAGCCCGATTTGGGGTCCGGAGATCCAGCGCAGCCGGGACCTTGGCGCTAGCTGGCAGCCGGCGACGCGAAATCCCAGCTTCGTCGGAGGTTGCAAGGAGCCGGTCGAGAAGGTCTGGCACCTGGCGCCGGGCCGGTCGAGCGAGCCGGGCGTGGTCTATGCCGGAGTTTCCCCGGCGGCGCTATTCAAGAGCGTGGACGGTGGCGACGCCTGGGCGGAAGTCGAGTCGTTGACCGCCCAGCCGACGCACGACCGGTGGGAGCCGGGATTCGGGGGCCTCTGTCTCCACAGCATGGTTCTGGACCCGACCAACAACGACCGCCTGTGGGTGGCCATTTCGGCCGTCGGCGTGTTCGGCACCGACGACGGCGGCGCGACGTGGTCACGATGAACGCCGGCGTGCGGGCGGACTTCGCGCCGGATCCGTTCCCCGAGTTCGGGCAGTGTCCGCACAAGCTGCTGGCGCATCCGGCCATGCCTGAGCGGCTGTATCAGCAGAACCACTGCGGCGTCTTTCGCAGCGACGACGGCGGGCGGCAATGGGTCGATTTGAGCGAAGGGCTGCCCTCGCGTTTCGGCTTCGTGCTGGGCATCCACGCCGCGGACCCCGACACCATTTACGTTGTGCCGGAGGACAAGGCGCTGGACGGCGAGGTCGGAGGGTTCGTGCGCTATGTGACCGACGCGAAGTTTCGGGTCTACCGCAGCCGCAACGCCGGGGCCGACTGGGAGCCGCTGACGAACGGCCTGCCCCAGGGCAACGCCTATCTGCACCTCATGCGCGAGGGCATGGCGACCGACCCGTTGGACGACTGCGGGATCTACCTGGGCACGACGACCGGACAGATCTTCGCCAGCCGCGACGACGGGGACAGCTGGGAACTGCTGGCCGACTACCTGCCGCCGATCAACTCGGTGGACTGCGCGGTGGTGGCCTAACCGCCGCTCAGGACCTTGTAGCCGTAGTTGTCCTTGGTGCGTTCGGCCACTGGGAGCACCTCGACCACGACGCGGGATAGGCCCACGACCTCGCCGTCGGCGTCGAAGCTGTAGTCGTTGCCGAGGGCGCCGCTCCAGGTGATGTCGTAGAGGCAGTCGCGGAATCCATCGGCGTCCTGGTCGTCGCCGGTTTGGCCGAGGCACTCGGCGGCGATGTAGACGGTGTCGTAGGCGGAGCCGAGGTGCCAGGGCAGGGTGATGTAGTCGTAGCGCTGCCGAAAGTCGGCGAGCACCGACTGCGTCTTGGCGTTGTTGGGGTCGGGAGCGGCGGTGATGGCCTTGACCCCGGTGGCGGCGTCACCCGCGATTTCGAGAGAGGTGGTGCCCACGGTGATGGTGTCGCCGTAGATGGGGCCGGCGTAGCCCAGCTCCCGCGCCTGCTTGATGATGGTACCCGCCGCGAACTCGGCCTGCGGCGTGACGTGGAGCGCGTCCGGATTGGCCTCGAACAGCTTGGTCAACTGGGACCGGAAGTCCGTGACGTCGGATCCAAACCGCTCCGCCGCGACGACCGTGCCGCCGTTCTCTTCGAACCGCGCGACGGTCGTGCGCCGAACACCCTCGGCGTAGTCGGTTTCCTCGGTGATGGTGGCCAGCGTGCGGATGCCGTCGACCCAGAGCGCGTCGCCGGTGCGAATGCCCACTTCGATGTCGCTGATCTGGGTGCGGAAGATGTAGTCGCCGGCGTCGGCGATGTCGGGGTTGCTGGCCAGCCCGGAGAAGAGGATCACGCCATCGGCCTCGGCCAGCGGGGCGACGCCGAGCATGGCGCCGCTGCACGACGTCCCGAGAATGATCTTCATGCCGTCGACGTCGGTGAGCTTCTTGTAGGCGTTGATCGCGTCCTGGGCGTTGCACTTCGAGTCCTCGACGACGAGCTCCAGCCGGCGCCCGTCGACGCCGCCGGCGGCGTTGATCTCGTCCACGGCCATGACCTTGGCCTGATGAGCCACGGTGCCGTAGGTCTCGCCGGCGCCGGTGAGCGATTCCATGACGCCGATGCGATAGGGGGTGGCCTCGTCGGCATCCTCGCCGCAGGCTACGAGCACTGAGGCCAAGGCGATCAGCAGCCCGAGCGTGACGGTTCGTTTCCAAATCGAGAGTCGCATGTATGGATTCCTGAATACTGTCGGGCGCCCGCCGTGTAGTTTAGGCGGCCGGCGCGGGTGGGCGCCGCTTGCGTCACGGGGACCGCGACGGGGCGGTGCTACCGTCCCCAGACCATCTCCGGCGGCCAGCGGCCGCTGGGGCGATCGATCTACCTCGCCGAAGGGTGAGCCGTGCTCGATTTCGACCGCTTTCAATGGATCAGCTTTGACTGCTACGGCACCCTGATCGATTGGGAGACCGGCATATGCGAGGCCATCGCCCCGGTCCTGGCGTCCCACGGCATTCACAGGTCGAGGACCGAGATCCTGTCGCTCTTTGCGGACGTGGAGCCGCGAGTGCAGCGAGCGGGCTACCTGGAATACCGCTGCGTCTTACGTTGCGTGATGGACCTGATCGGCCGCGAGCTTGGTTTCGAGCCCACCGAGTCCGAGCTGGGCTGCCTCGGCAATTCCCTGCCTCGCTGGCCGGTCTTCCCGGACACCGTGGACGCGCTGCGGGCGCTGCAATCCCGCTTCAAGCTCGCGGTGATTTCCAACGTAGACGACGACCTTTTCGCCGGGACGGCAGAGGCGCTGGGGATCGACTTCGAGGTCGTGGTCACGGCGCAGCAGGTCGGAAGCTACAAGCCGAGCCTGGGCAACTTTCACGCCGCCGCCGCGTGCATGGCCGTCGACACAGACGCCTGGCTGCACGTCGCGGAGAGCCTCTATCACGACATCGCGCCGGCCAACCAATTGGGAATCGCCAGCGTCTGGGTGAATCGCTCGAATCGAGGCGGTGGCACGCGCCGCGTCGACGCCATTCCGGATCTGGAGGTGCCTGATCTCGCGATGCTGGCGCGGAAGATGTGCCGCCGTGATCGGCGCCCGGCGCCAGCACCGGACAATCGTTGACTCTAGGAGGGGACTGATCCCATGACTCCGAATAGAAGCATCTTCGTGAACCTGGCGGTGAAGGACGTGGACAAGTCCGTCGTGTTCTTCACGGAGTTGGGGTTCGAGTTCGATCCCGCGTTCACCAACGACCAGGGCGCTTGCATGATCGTCAGCGAGAACATCTTCGCCATGCTGCTGGCGGAGAGCTTCTTCAGCAGCTTCATTCCGGGACGGCGGATCGCCGACACGTCGGATACGACCGAAGCCTTGCTCGCCGTGTTCCTGGCCGAGCGGGACGAGGTCGACGCCATGCTCGAGAACGCCGTAGCGGCAGGCGGAACGGCCTTCCGGGAACGGTCAGAGTTTCAAGGCATGTACGGCGGCGCGTTCCAGGACCTGGACGGGCACATCTGGGAGATCGGCCACATGGGGCAAGCCGCAACGGGGGAGGCTCCTGCGGCTGCTGAGAAGGAGTCATGATGCAGGCATCGCCCAAGGTCAGCCCGTTTCTCTGGTTTGACGGTCGATCCAAGGACGCCGCCGAGTTCTACGTCTCGGTGTTCCCGAACTCACGGATTCTGAGTGTCTCGGTGATTTCGGAAGGCCCCGCCAACGGCCAGGCGATCGTCGAATTCGAGCTCGACGGGCAAGAGTTCGGCGCGGTGGACGGCGGGCCGATGTACAGCTTCACGCCGGCAATCTCGTTCGTGATCGCCTGCGACTCGCAGGAGGAGATCGACTACTACTGGGACCGGCTTTCGGAAGGCGGCGAACCGGGCCGCTGCGGCTGGCTGGAGGACAAGTTCGGCCTGTCGTGGCAGGTGACGCCGTCAATGCTTCCCGACTTGATGGAGGGCAACGCATCGAAGGTGACGGAAGCGCTGCTCGCCATGGACAAGATCGACATCGAAACGCTGCGCCGGGCGGCCGAGAGCGGCTGAGGCCGCCAGTGATTGCTGAGCTTGGCGCCCATCCGAGCGATGGACGGCTGCTGCTGCACGCGGAAACTCAGGCCGAGTGGCGGGCGTGGCTGGAGCGCAATCACGACGCGGCGGACGGCGTGTGGCTCGTTTCGTGGAAGAAGGCCACGGGCAAGCCGTTCATTCCCTATCCCAACACAGTGGACGAAGCACTGTGCTTCGGCTGGATTGACTCGCGGCCCAACCGGGTGGACGACGAACGGGCGATGCGGCTCTTCACGCCACGCAGGCCGAAGAGCCTCTGGTCGCGCATCAACCGGGCGAAGGTGGCGCGACTCACGGTGCAGGGCCGGATGGCGCCGGCCGGCATGCGAATGGTCGAGACGGCGAAGGCGAACGGCTGGTGGACGATCGGCGACGAGATCGAGGACCTGGTCATCCCGCCCGACTTGGGCTCGGCCCTGGCTGCCAACGAGACGGCGAGGGCCTGCTTCGAGCATTTCGCCGCCTCGCCGAAGAAGAGCATCCTGTGGTGGATCAAATCGGCGCGGAAACCCGAGACCCGGGCCAGGCGCATCGCGCAGACCGTCGAGCTGGCCGCGGAGAATCTCATGGCCAACCACCCCAAGGGCCGGGACCAGGGGCCGAAACGGCGCTCCGGCTAGCGCGTATACGCTGGCGGCACGACAACTGCCCATCGACTCACTCCAGACATGACAACCCGTCGCTCGAGAGTGATAGACACATTGGTACGAGCGTTCGTGCTCTCTGCCCTCGTGGCCCTCGCGTTGTCGGCCTGCGGCGAGGACGCATCCGAAACGGCCGAGCCTCAGGCGCCGACCGCCGCGACCACCACGGTGCGGGCATCCCCGGCGTCGGCGCAACCCGTGCCCACCGCGACCGCGGCGGCGACCTCGGCGGCAACAGCGGTTCCGCCGCCGGCCGCGACGACGGCGGCCACCCTTCCGGCAACGGCGCCCTCGCCCACAGTGACGACGGCCGTACCGGCTCCTGGCGTTGCGGTCTCCAAATCGCTTGGCGCCGTCGACGCCGCCAACGCGTTCCTCGACGGGCTCACTGCGGACCAACGGGCGGGGGCTGTGCTCGCTTTCGATTCGCCGCTGCGGCCCAACTGGTCCAATCTGCCGCCGAGCATGACGCGTTTCGAGCACAACGGCGTTCGCATCGGCGACCTGGACGCCACGCAGACCGAGCTGATGCACGACTTCCTGCGCGTTGCGCTCAGCCCCGACGGGTACGTCAAGGTTGTCGGCATCGTGGGGGCCGAAGACGCGCTGGCCGCATCGTCCGGACGGCAATTGAGCGCGGACAACTACTGGCTGGCGTTCTTCGGCGAGCCGTCCGCAAACGACCCCTGGGGCTGGCAGTTCGGCGGTCACCACCTGGCCGTGAATGTGACCGTTATCGACGGGCGCTCATACCTCTCGCCAACGCTGGTGGCTGTCCAGCCGGCGTCGTACGCGGTCGACGGCGTCACCGTGACGCCGTTGGCCGCCGAGGTGCAGTCGGGGCTGGCCCTGATGTACGCGCTGGACGACGCTCAGCAGGCGGCGGCGCGGGTGCAGCGGCCCAACGAGCTATGGGCCGGCGCGGGCAAGGACGGCGTGACGCCACCGCTGGAAGGCTCGTCGGTGGCGGGGTGGAGCGAGGCCCAGCGAGCCCTGCTGCTGGACGCGGTTGCACTGTGGGTCGGCCTGCTGCCCGCCGACAGCGCCCAAGCGCGACTGGCCGAGATCGGGTCGGACGTTGCCGATACGTATTTCGCCTGGCACGGCGACGTCGACGCCGGCCGGCCCATCTACTACCGCATCCAGGGACCGACGCTCATCATCGAGTTCGCCACCCAGAGCCGCGTCGGCGGCGACCGCGCGCACTATCACTCGATCTACCGAGACCCGACGAACGAATACGGAACGGCTGCCGCTGCCAGCTGAACGCATCGAGCGAGCTTCCGACCCTGACTACCGGCGATGCTGAGACCGTCGACTAGGTCGCATATCCAGCATCTCCAACTTGGGCGGCGGCGGCGAATCCGTCATAATGACTGCCCGTCAATATCGGTTGGATTCGCCTAGCGAGGCAGGCATTCCATGACGACGGCATCACCCGCCGTGGCGCAGGCGCCGCGGCTGACGACGGACCAGATTGCCCAGTTCAAGCGCGAAGGATTTCTCGTGCTGCCGGGCGTGGTCGATCCCGAGCTGTGCCGGCTGGCGCGCGATCAGATGTGGGACACGATCGCGCAGTACCGGCCCAGCATGCGGCGTGACGATCCCTCCACCTGGACCCCGATCAGCGAGGAGGAAAACGCGAGCTACGTGCGTGAGGAGACCGGCGGCGACCCCTATTTCGGCGGCGGGGGGCACCGGTTCTACATCCGCAACGGGGCCGAGGACCTGCTGCTGGACATTGGCGCCCGCGTGGTGTGGGACGTCGCCGAGCAGCTGCTGGGCGAGGGCGAGGTGGTCTATCCCGCGGGCCTGGACGCCACCGGCCACACCACGGGGCCGTGCTACCTGACAGAGGGCGCAGTAAAGGGCATGGAGTCCCACCTGGGCGACAAGACGAGGGAATGGACCGGTCCGCCGACCAATAGGACCGGACCGCTGCGCCTGCCGAAGACCGGTCCCCACTGGGTGACGGGCCAGGGCACGCGCGGCATGTATTGCACGCTGCCCAACGGATCGCCCCGCGGACCGAATTATCCCTCCGCCCATTCCGGCGAGGGCATGGGTTCCGAGAGTCGCTGGAAGGTGCAGACGGCGGTCTACTTCGACGACCTGCCGCTGGGCGCGGGCGGCCTGCACCTGTGGCCAGGCAGCCACGCCAGGGTGTGGGAGGCCTACCGGGAGATCAAGCAGAGCGGCTCGGGCGAGACGTATGACGGCTACAACCATCCCGTGGTGGCCGACATCAAGGCCGACACGGAGCCGGTGGACACCCACGGTCCGGCGGGCTCGGTGGTGCTGTGGCACTCGATCATGCTGCACATGGCGGGCGTCAACACTTCGAGCGACATCATCCGCCAGGCCACCCTGTACGCCTTTGCCAAGACGCCGGAGTCCATGCCGGACGAGAGCGTGGAGAACGAGACCCTCGACGACATCTGGGCGGACTGGTCGGACGAGGTGCGGGCGGTGGCGGTCTAGGGGGCGCTTTCGACGGGGCCGAGGATCCCGTGCTGCGCGCAGCCCGGGCCACCGGAGACCCTCACCCCAGCCCTCTCCCTTCCAGGGAGAGGGAGTCGGGCGGCGGCGGGTATTTCATCCGATGCGCGGAGGTCGTGCGCTCTAGATTCCTCGCTGCGCTCGGAATGACATTTCGGGGGTTGTGGCCTCCGAGGCCCGGCCCCTCACCCCGGCCCTCTCCCGATGGGAGAGGGAGTCGGGCCGGCGGTTGATTCGGGCTAGCCGCTGGCGGCTTGCTGTCGTTCGGCGCGGACTTTGGCGGAGAGCGCGGCCAGGTGGCCGTCGTTGGCGAGGCGCTGCTCGAGGTGGCGCATGCGCTCCGGCGAGGCCGTTTGGAGCATTATTTCGCCGTAGGCGCGCTCCATCTCGTGCCGTGACAGATTGGCAACCGACTTTCGAACGGGCTCCAGGTCGTCGTCGGGCTGCCGCGCCTGCATGTTGATGGTGAACATGCGCCGCCGCGTGCCGCCTCCGAACGACGCGTGCTTGATCTCGTGATTGAATACCAGGACATCGCCGGGTTCGGTTTCCAGCGCAACGGACGGCACCTCGGCCCCTGACAGGCCCCAGGTCTTCTCGGGCAGCAACGCGCGCTCGTCGAGCGGCGTGCGGTAGTAGTCGACCGCGCCCAACATCCGCCAGAAGCGGCCGCCCTTGTGGTGGCTGCCCGGAATCACCCGCAGGCTGCCGGACGCGGCGTCCAGCGGATCCAGGTAGAACGCGGTCTTGATGGGGAGCCTGGCTCCCCAGCTCGTGTCGGAATGCCAGGGCGTATCGCCGCTGTAGACGTTGCCGTCGCTGGTCATGTAATTGAAATCCTCACCGCAGATCGAGGACCCGATGCCGAGGACCCGCGGGTCGTCGAGCAGCGAGCTCAGATACGGGTGCTGGTCGATGAACGGCACCACCACCGTCAGGCGCTCGTTCAAATCGTCCGCCGCCCCGTCCAGCCCGCCGCCATTGGCGGTCCACACCTCGCGGAAGGCGTCGTTGAGCGCGTCGACCTCGTCGCGGAATAGGCCGCGCAACGCCAGGTAGCCGAAGGTCTCGAAGAATCGCAGTTGTTGCTCGGTGAGTTGCATGGCGCTCTCCGATCCGCTCGTGCTCACGGCCCGCCTCTAAGAATGCTGCCACCTTCGCAGGCGCCGCGCCAGCCGCGGTCGCGCCTGGCCTGGGGCGTGATCCGCCAGTGGCCGGAACAGCCCGCCCGGTCGTGGACCGCTATGCTCAAGCGCCCGCCGAGTGCCGCCCGGAAGACCGGCCATGCGCTACATCAGCCGGAATGAACTGTTTGGCTACGGTTTCCTGACCGGTGCGGTGGTGGTGCTGTCGCTGCCGTTGTATCCGTACCAGTGGCACGTGTTCATGCACGTGGCCGGCGCGGTGGTCTTCCTCGGTAACATCATCGTCACGGGCGTGTGGATGCTGCTGGCAGAGCGAACGCGGAGCATCCCGGTGATCCACTTCTCGGCCAAGGCGGTGATCCGGGCCGATTTCCTGTTCACGTTGCCGGGCGTTCTGTTGCTGGTGATCAATGGGGTCGTGATGGTGGTTGCCCGGTGGGGCGGGTGGGACGCGTTTCACCAGATCTCGTGGGTCACCATTGCGCTGGGGCTGTTCATCGCGTCCGGCGTGATCTGGGTGGGCGCCCTGCTCCCCGCCCAACATCGCATGGCGGTGTTCTCGGACCCGTCGGCTTATCCGGATTCCCTGCCTCCCCGGTTCGTCTCGGCGATCCGCCAGTGGTATTTCTGGGGCGTGCTGGCGATTCTGCTCCCCGTCGCCTCGCTCTACCTGATGGTTCACAAGCCGGCCTTCGGCTGAGGCATCCTCGTCAGCGCTCGGGGGTCCATGGCAATTGTTGGCGCGGCACGAATCTCAATTAGAAGCAAACGTCGTGATATATTGCTTGGGCAATACCGTCGCATTATTTTTTGATTTCCCTACATGAGAGGAGAACGATTTGACTGAAATCGACGACGTCTTGACAAGCAACGCCAGCTATGCGGCAAACTTTCGCGCGGGGGATTTGACCGCGTCGCCCGGGCGCAGCCTTGCGGTGGTGGCGTGCGCGGACGCGCGCATTGACGTGCACAGAATCCTGGGGCTCAAGGAGGGCGACGCTCACGTCATCCGAAACGCGGGAGGCGTGATCACCGACGACGTGATTCGGTCGCTGATAATTTCCCAGCGACTGCTCGGCACCCGCGAGGTCATGCTCATCCATCACACCGACTGCGGCATGCTGAAATTCCGCGACGACGACTTCAAGGACGAGATTGAAGCCGAAACTGGGATTCGTCCGGCATTCGCGCTCGAAGCGTTCGCGGATCTCGACCAGAATATGCGGCAGTCCATCGCCCGAATCCACGCCAGCCCGTTTATTCCACACAAAGACCAGATTCGGGGGTTCATCTACGATTGCGCCTCGGGAAAGCTCGCGGAGGTCCTGGATTCATAGCCAACTTATGGCAGGAGTGTTGGTTTCAATCGATGAATCTACCTAAGTCGTTATTCATTTTCTATTCTGCACTCTATCGATGGATTTGTTTCATCATCCATGCGAGGATTCCGGCCGCATTGTCCGTAAAGAAGTTTGGTGCTATAGTTCGGGATCGTTAGGTTTGGCGGGGCCGGGCGGTCCGCCATGCGGCAGCGAGGGAGAGGCACGTTGCCCGCCGTAGCCCCACCCCGGCAAAAGGCATCGCTGCGGTTGAAACCCCTGCGCAGCGCTTCCAGCCTCACCGCAACCCCGGTGGAATTCGCGGATAGCCGCCGACAGGCGGAAGCGGGGGATCGATCGGGCACTCGGTCGTGAGCTACACCCGCCAGGCCCTTCGCGGAGACCTCTTGGGCGGCGCGACGGCTGCCGTTGTCGGGCTGCCATTCGCGCTGGCATTCGGCGTGGCGTCGGGTCTTGGACCGATGGCCGGACTCTACGGGGCGATCGCCGTGGGCTTCTTCGCGGCGGTGTTTGGGGGAACGCGGCCGCAGATTTCGGGCCCCACCGCCCCAATCGCCATGGCCATGGCGGTGGTCGTGGCCACGCACGCCGACAACATGGCCGAAGCGTTCACCGTGGTCATCATGGCGGGTCTCATTCAGACGCTTCTGGGCGCCATTCGCGTGGGTCGCTTCGTGGCCTACGCGCCGTTTTCCGTGATCTCCGGACTCCTGTCCGGCGTGGGCATCATCATCATCCTGGTGCAGACGCTGCCCTTCGTGGGCGCCCCGGTCGCAATCGGCGGTCCCGTGGAGACGGTGCGTGCGTGGCTGGACGCGCGGCACGACGTCAACTACAGCGCGCTGGCGATCGGGGTGGTCACGCTGGCGGTGGTCGTGGCGTGGCCCAAGCGGCTGCGGACGTATCTGCCGCCGACGCTGATAGCGCTGCTGGCCGGAACGCTGCTCAGCGCGCTGTGGCTCAGCGATACGCCCGTCGTCGGCGAGGTGCCAATGGGCCTGCCGGAGCTGCAGTTGCCCGACGTGTCCGTCGACGCCCTGGCCGGCGCGGTGTTGCCCGCGCTGATTATCGCCCTGCTGGGAGCGATCGACAGCCTGCTGACGTCTCGGGTCGCCGACTCGATGACACGCACCCGGCACGACCAGAATCGGGAGCTGATCGGCCAAGGCATCGGAAACATGGCCGTGGGATTCATCGGCGGACTTCCGGGCGCCGGGGTGACGCCGGGCACGATGGCGAACCTCCGCGCCGGGGGGCGCACACCGCTTTCCGGCGCATTGCTCGCGGCCATCCTGCTGGCGTTGGTGCTGGCCCTGGGGCGATACGTCGAGTTCATCCCCCACGCGGCGCTGGCCGGAATCCTGATCAAGATCGGCTGGGACATCATCGATTGGCAGTTCCTCACCCGCATCCACCGCGTGCAGCCCGAGCACCTGCTGGTCATGGCCGTCACGCTGGGGTTGACGCTGGTTCTCGACCTGGTCACCGCCGTGGCCATCGGCCTGATCGCCGCCGCCGTGGCAAGCGCGCGCCAGTTCGAGCGCCTTGACATGGACAGCGTGGTTTCCACGCCGCTGCCGGAGCAGAGCGCTGGTCCCGCTGCGGATGGCTCGGGCACGGTGACCTCATTCACCGAACGCGTGGGCCTGGTGTCGCTGACGGGGAGTTTTTCCGTGATCTCGGCAAGCAAGCTGATCAACACGATAAGCGCCGACATTCGCCAGCACGAGGTCGTGATCCTCGACTTTTCCGACACGGTCTACATGGACGACAGCGCCGCGCTGGTGCTGGAGCGGCTGATCGATATGGCGATTGCCGAAGGCACCACGTGCATGGTGATGGGTCTCGGAGGTCGGGCCGCCATCACCCTGCACGCGCTCAACGTGCTGCGGCGCATCCCCGCGGATCGGTTCGTGGCCACCCTGGACGACGCGCAGACTACCGCGAGGCGTTTGCTGGAGAGCTAGTCCGCCCCGAGACTTGGGCTCTGCCGCCCCGTCAACGTCGGACGTGGCGTGCCAGGCGGCACGATTGCATCACGGGTTTCTTGGGCGTCGCCCTGGGAACCGCAGGGCGGAGCAGCAACGAGAGAAGTCAATACCGGTGACGATGAGGCTCGCCGCCACTCCTCCGGCGGTGACGGCGGCGATGGCGATGCCGAGGTCATACCAGCGCTGGGGGGCGTACTCGAACGTGATCGCGGAGTCTTCGGAAACCGGCAGGAAATAGCCGTTCCAGAGTCCGTCCGCGAGCAGCGGGGCGAATGCTTCGCCCTCCACCCAGGCCAGCCAGGCGGGGTCGTAGGCCCGGCGGAGGACGATGAAGGCCCAGCCGCCGGCGCCGCGCGCGGTGGCTTCGATGCGCGTGGGCTCACGCGTCGAGACTTTCAGGCGCGGCTGGGGCAGCGCGAACGAGGCCGGTGAGATCGCGGGACGCCAATCGGTGGGCGCGAGGGCCAGGGTGCTCACGGCTTCGAGCCCGGGACCGGCGGTCACGCCGATGTCGCCATCCGTCGCGGCCCCGACCCGCATCCACCGCCAGCCGGTGGTCGGCGACGTGGTGGCGAGCCGCGCGCTGGAGTTGGCGGTCGCAACGTCGATCCAGGTCGAGCGCGGGCTGGTGAAGACCCGCAGCCAGACGGCGCGGTCGCGATCGTCGGGAACGCGAATCCGCAGCGCCTCACGCTCGCCTTCGGGCGTGGCGAATGCCAGACCCAGGCCGTAGTCCGACGCCCAGTCGTGGAGGTCCTCCCGCCCAAGCCGCTTGAGCCAGGACTGCCGCTCATCCGCGTATGCCCCGCCGCGGGTCCAGCCACCTCGCGAGCCGTGGTAGCCAAACCAGCCGGTGACGGGCATCAAATCGACGTTGTCGGCGACGGCGAAGACTGCGTCTGTGGTTGGCTGCGCCGGGGAGACCGCGTCGGGCAGCGACGGACGCACCCGGTGGTTGGCCAGGACGCGCGTGACGCCGGCCGGGGCGGCAACGTCGAGGGTGTCGCTCCAGACCGCGCCGGTGGCTTCGAGCAGCGGCGCGGCGGCGCCGAGATCAACCGCGAGTGCGTTTGGGCCGGACGCCAGGACGGCAGCGTCGGGCAGTGCGGCGAGGGCCGCGGCCAGCTCGTCACCGCTCGGCTGGTCGCGCATCACCACCGCGTGGCTGAAACCCGCGCGTTGGGCAGCGGCGAGCGCCTCGGCAGGCTCGACGCCGTAGATGTATTCGATCCATCGACCGGGGACGGGCGACGGCGGCGCCGGCGAACGCGTGTCGCCGGTGAGGGATGGGTTTGCCAGGCTCGCCGCCTCCATCAGGCGCAAGGTGCGCGCCGGGTCCCAAGGCGCGGGCCGGTCGTCGGAGGACGCGACCAGGATTCGACCCTCGGGCCCCGCGGCCGCGTCCGCCGCCCGCAACACGTCGCGATAGTCCGCCGGCAGGGGACGCGGGACATATCCGGGTTGATCGGTGCTCCACAGGAGCGGCACGGCGGGGACCGCATGGACGCCCAGAGCAAGAACGACATAGCCCGCCAGCAGTGAAGGGCCGAGCGCGCTTCGCGTCCACCCGCCGGCCCCAATCCGGCTCAATAGATCGGCGACCACAAATCCGGCGCCGAAGGCCTGCGCCATGATCAGCAGGCCGACCACCCGGTCTGGTTCACGAAAGACCCACAGGCCGGGAACGGCATTCACGGCTGCCTGATAGGTATCCGCCGTGAGCGACCAGTTCGATGCGGCCGCGACCACGGCCGCCGCATACCCTCCGACGGCCAGAAAAAGCGCGGGCGGTCCCCAGCGGCGGAGGGCAACGGCCGCCAGCGGCATCACCGCCACCGCCCAGCCGGCGAACTCCCAGGGCAGCCGGCTGGCGGCCGGGGGAATCAAGAGTCCATGCCAGTTGGCATTCGCGGCTCCCTGGAGCGTGGTCGGAAGATCCTGGTGATGCGCGAGCACCGTGCGGGTTTGGTCCATGAGGGTGTATGCCGGATCGGGACTGCCCCCGTAGAGCTTGACGGCGACATACGGCGCGATCTGGTAGGCCAACAGCGGGACGACCGCCGCCGACCACACGAGGCCGTCGGCCAGCGCCCGGCGGCGCTTGACGGGGCACTGCACCATGGTGCCGACGACCCACGCGGCAATCATGAGCGTGGTGAAGACCAGGTAGTGGGGCTGCGCGGCGCCCAAGAGCGCGAAGACGAGGGCGGACGCAACCGTCCAGCGCCGCTGCGCGGTTCGCGTGCCCTCGAGATAGAGCGCCAGGACGAGCGGCGCCGCCGCCCATTGAGCCAGCAGCCAGCTGTGCTCCAGGCGCGCGATGGTCCAGGGATTGACCACCAATGCCACCGCCGCGACCATGGCCCCCATGGCTGCGGCGGTGCGAGGAATCTCAGTGCGCCAGCGGGCGAACAGCGCGAAGGCCGCAAAGGCGCTGACGTATCCAACGCCCGCGATCCACAGCACGATCAGGCGGGCATACGTCGCGCCGTCCAGGCCAAGCGCTTTGGCAACGCCCACGAGTGTGAGTGTGATCGGCAGGCGTCCGGTGCCCGCGATGCTCAGCGTGTCGCGCGGCGACCACAGGGGATAGACGCTGTGCTCGACGACGCGATCCAGGAAGAGCGAGGGATAGAGATCACGCTGCTGCAAGTCGCCGGGGGTCGTGATGACGGCCCAGAACACGGCCACCACAATCAGCGCGCCGGTGCCGAAGGCCAGCGCCCAGGGGCTGGCCATCCGCCCGCCAAGCCGCCAGAGGGCCGGCAGCGGCGATCGGCTGCGACCTGGGCGGCGAGTCACGGCCGATGATGTTACGGCGATTTGGGGTGGCGCCGGGTGTGCTGGCGGCTTTGAGTGTAGTCGCGGCCGTGGCGGCGGCCCTGGCGCTGGGAGGCGCGGAACGCCAGTGGCCGGCGTTCCCGACCTACGCCTTCAACCTGGAGTTTGGGCCCGCGTTTGCCGCCGGCAGCCTGGAACAGACATTCGCCGCTCCCGCCACGCCGCTGCGCCGCATCGAGCTGCGCGCGGTCAGCCCGTGGCCCGAGACCGTCACGGTTCGGGTGCGCGATGTCGGCGATCCGGCGGCCGAGGTGCTGGTCGAGGCCAGCGTTGGGATTGCCGCCGACGGCGCGATACGACTTGATCTTCCGGGGACGGTGGATACGAGCGAACGGTTCCTACAGATTCAAGTCGTCAATCCGCCCGAGTCATCCACGCCCTTAGCGCTCCAGGCCAATCACACCGACCCCTATGGCGGCGGACAAGCCGCCATCGGCAGCGACCCCGGCACGGGTTCGGTTGACCTGGTGCTACAGACCTGGCGGCGTGTCACGCCAACGGCGCTTGCGCTGGAGGTGCTGCGCGCAAACGCACTCGGCGCACTCTTCGCGCTGATGTCCCTAGTGGCAGTCGCCGGTCTGGCGCTGGCCTGGGGCTGGCGTCGGTTTAGCGACCGATCACGATCGGTGGCGGCTGCAGCTACGTTTCTGTGCATCGCGGTGGGACTTGGGCTGCTGCGCGTCGGCTTCGAAGTCCTCGCGCCCTGGGCGACCTGACGGCGCTAGCCGCCCCACTCGGCGCGGCTGTGCGGCCGTGCCGTCCCCAGCAGGCGTCGCAGCGTCACCGTGCCGTAGACGACGAGCGTGATCCAGCACGCGGGCAGGTGGTAGAGCCAGGCGCGATCGCGCCGACGCATCCAGCCAATCGCCGCCTGGACTAGCAGTGGCGCTACGGTCAGCGTGGCGGCGGCGAATAGCAGGGCGCCGCGCCACGGCGGGGCGGTCGGCCCCGACCGCATGCCGACCGCGCTGAAGTAGAGAAAGTCCTGCGCGCGCCGCGTTTGCTTGCGGGCGAACTGTCGCAGGGATTGGGCGTAGTGGTGCGCGATGCCAAGGTGCAGCTTGGCGACATGGACGAACGGACCCGAGGTGCCCGAGTGAAGGATGTCGACATCGAAGAGATATCCGTCGCGCACGGCGGCGGCGGCAACCGACCGCCGGGTGAAGAAGCCGTTGGCTCCCACCGTTGGCAGGCGCTCGCGACGGAATCGAACTTTGCGGAAGGTGGGAGTCTTCTCGTAGACCTCGTGATCCACGCCGGTCCACTTGCCCGTGACGAGGCATTCGCGATCGTAGGTCCCGAGGAAGAGGACGAAGGGATCGTTCATGCCGAGCAGCGCGAAGTAGCGGTCGAGCGCGGGCATAGTTTCCAGGGCGGTGAACTGGATCGGCTCGGCGCCTGCAATCCGTGGATCGGCCAAGGCGTCGACGACGGCCTCCAGGGTGGACGGCGACGGCAACTCGTTGTCCGAGTCGACAAAGCCCACGATGTCGTGGGACGCGCGCGCCAGACCGGCGGCCTTGCCGGCTTCACCAGTGACCCGTGGGTTTTCGACCACCGTGCAGCCCCACGATTCGGCGACATGCCGCGTCATATCGGTTGAGCCGCCGTCGGCGACGATGATTTCCAGCCGATCTGCCGGATATCGCTGGGCGCGAATCGACCGGAGCGAAATTTCAAGACTCCGCGCGCAGTTGAGCGTGGGAATGACGATCGAGATTCCGGGGACATCCGCCATGGCAGCAGTATGCCGAAGCTCCCCCTGAGCGAGTCGACTGGCTACCCGAACCACATCGCGGGACCCTGGGCGTGAGAACTCCTAGGCGTCGTTGCCGGACTTGCCGCCGTTGTCGGCGTCGAATCCATATTGCTGGACGATCACGTCCACGTTTCGCTCGGAGAACCGGCGCTCAGCCTCGGCGCGCGCTTGCTCGCGGAGCGCGGTCAGACCGGCGCCATCAGCCAGCATGTCCTGCAGTCCGGCCATGAACGCCTCGGCGCACGGCTCAACGAGCCGGCCGATCTCGGGAGTCACGGCTTCTCGCAGACCACCGAGGTTGCTCGCGACGATTGGCGTTCCAGCCGCGCTGCCCTCGAGCACTACGATCCCCGCCGCCTCTTCGTACTGCGACGGCACCAGCAGCAGGTCAGCCGCGGCATACATCGACGCGATGGTGTCGAGGCGTTCGGCTGGCGGGCCGGACGGATCCTGCATGAGCGTCAAGTTTGGCGACGCCGTTGAAGCCTCCGCGACCTCGGCTCCCATGTCACCTTCGGCGCCCAGCATCCGGAATTGCACGTTGGGCAGCCGCCGCGCGAGATCGAGAACGATGCCCACACCCTTCTTGCGCAGGAGTCGGCCAACAAAGAGACAGGTGGGCGCCGACTCCGGCCACCCGAGCTTGGCACGAGCTTCGACTTGGCTGCGCGGCCGAAATACCTCGAGGTCGACCCAGTGCTGGTGGGCGGTGACGCGTGCCGGATCCAGCCCGATGGCGACAAGCTCCTGCCGGGACGCCTCGCTCACGGTCAGCACCCGATCGGCGCGCCCGAGCAGGGAACGCACGGCTTGCGCCAGCACCCGGCGCTGCCGCAGCTCGTAGATCGCGTGCATGCTGACGACGATCGGCTGTCGCGCGCCGGTCCAGCGCATGCCCAAGGCGGCCACGGCGGCGGCCAACCCGTGCGCGTGAATGACGTCAAAGCTGTCGCTATGACGTATCCGGTGTCGAATGGCGCCCGCCAGCAGGCCGGGCACCAGGTAGGCGAACACCAGCGGCGCGTATGGTTCGATGCGCGGATGCCATCCGCGCCCAAACCATGGAATGCGGATGACTTCGCCGTTTGGGAGCGGCTCGCGCGATGGGGCCTTCACCGGAGCGACCAGCGGTTGGTGCGTGAGGAGCGTGACGCGGGTGTTTCGCCGCGCGAGCGCGGCGATGAGCGCGTCGATGTGCGTCTCGACCCCGCCACGATTGGGCGAGGCGAACGGTGACAGCATGAGCACACGCCGACGGTCGCGGGGGTGGGCGTCGCGCGCAGCCGGCGTCATGTGACTGCGGCCGGCCCGTGCATGAGGGCGATGACGAGAGCCGCGGTCACGCCGCCGCTCAGCGCCAGTGCCGCCGGCCGTCCGAACCGTCGCCGGTCGAGCGACGACCACGCAGCGCGCCCCACCACGGTTCCCACCAGCAGGGCGACGGCGAGGCCGACGCCGAGATAGAGCGGCGACTCGGTTGCCTGCACTCGAAGTCGTGTGAGCGCACCGGCGTGGCCGGAGGCCGAAAAGGCCAGATCGACGTCAATCGGCGATCGGCCCAGCTGATCGACAAGCTGCCCAGCCGCATACGCATCGTTTCCCGTCGCTCCAACATAGAGTTCCGCCGGGGAGTCTTCGAGCGCGACGACCCGAATGGCCAGCGGTCCGGCCGGAAAGTCTACCGAGGCGATCGAGATTGAAACCTCCTGGAGCTCAGTGCTCGGCGGCGCCTCGATGCGAGCCGACCGGAGCGGTGGGCCATCCTGGGAACGCAGGAGGTGAATGTCCGCGTGCGCTGCGGCACCACCTTCACTCCGCGCCCAGATGGTCAAGGTGTCGATGGGGCCGCCAGCGAAGTCGACCGACTGCGTGATCGAGCCAACGAGCGGTCCGAGCCCAAAGCTCGGCGCCACCGGATTCTTAGCGGTGGTCAGCGGCTTCCATCCCAGGCCGACCGCGGCCCCGAGCATCAACACCAGCACCGTGGCGAGGAGCCAGACGGCGATCCTCATGGACGCCAACCACCTGGCCGCGGCCGGCGCGGCCACAGTGTCCACGCGCCCCATGCGAAGAGACCCGCCCACGCTAGGGCGTGGCCCGCCAGAAACGCCTGGTGCAAGCGATATTCGAGGACCAGACGGCCAAAGGCGCCGGCCTCCGTGCGGACGCGCAGCAGGTCACGCTCGGACGGTTCAACCATCGCGGCATGGCCCGGCACGTGAGCGGTCCAGAGTGGATCCCAGTGTTCCTGGGTGACAATTTCGCGCGCATGCTCTCCGGCTGGCGGTAGGTCGATGACAAGGCGATGCGTGCCCTCGCGCCTCCACGGTAGCTCAATCGGTCCACGGGGACTTGCCACGTAGACCCAGGGATACGCCGGCTCGACCGTGCGAAACAGCTCGTAGTAGTCCGCGGTCAGCTCAAGCGCGAGGCCTTCGGTCCGGCGCAGAGCTTGGGCAAGCTCCCGACCGCGGAGCGTGCCCGTTGGAACGAGCACCCGGGACACCCCATGGGCGCGAAGAGTGTCGGCGAGGGCGGGAGGGCCGGCTCCGACTAGCGACACGAGGCGGTCACCGACCAGCGAGTTTTCCGTCGCGTAGGGCGTGGTGACGGAAAGAATCTCGGCGGCGTGCAGGACGCGGTGTTGCTCCGACCACTCGGGAAAGCGAAGTGGCCACGCCGCCAACAGCGTGCGCGATGCCTCGGCGGCGTTCTGTCGGTCAATCTCCGCCGGCACTGTGCGAAACGACGCCGGGAACCGCTCCGGCACAAGGCTCAGCGACTGATCGTCCCAGAGCATGCGATGGATTCCGGGCGCCATGAAGGCCGCCAGCACGATCCCAAGGACGGCAGTCTGAATCGTTGCCGCAACGGGCAGACGGCGCGGAGCGCATCGAACAAATGTCGCTGGAGCGAGGGCCAGTCCGGGTAGATAGGCCAGGGCCAGCGCGCCGGAGAGCTTGTCCGGCTCTCTGAGCGCCCATCCGAAGGGCGCATTTGCGGCGACGGCCAGGTAGCCGGGCCGCAGCGCCTCGTGCCAGCTGGCAATTTGAATGAAAACGGTGGCTCCGCCGACGATGGCGGCGTATCCCAGCACGCGGCGCTGACCGGGTTGTCGCCAAAACACCATCGCCAGCAAGGCAGCCGGAATGAAAGCTGCCATACGCCAGCCGGGTAAGGCCGTCGTCTCGGGCTTTAGGCCCGGACCGAAGAACGTGTGCCCGGTTAGGGTGAGGGTGTTGATGACGGTTTGGCCGCTCTCGAGCACCGGCTGGACATCGGTTCCTTCGGCGTACCTCGGTCCGGTGGGCGATCCGGCAACCGCCGTGACCAGGAGCGGTACGAGGATGAAGGCGGCGAAAATGGCAAAGCCGCCGAGGAACACCATGGCCGCGGCGACGATTGGGTGGCGGGGGTCGCGAGTGGTGAAGGCGGCGTAGGCCAACCACCCGAGGCCCACGAGCAGGCCAATTGCCATGTAGTGCGGCGAGGTGGAGACGGCAAAGGCCAGCACGGCGGCCGCCGCCAGCGCCCGGTGGACGCGGGAGCGAGCGGTGGGCGCGCGCGTCGCCACCACGACGAGACCGAGCACAAGCGGGAGGAGCACGGCGCTCACGTGCACCCCCAGCTGCTCCCATCGCGCCAGAGCCCAGGGATTGAGTGCCCAAAACAGTCCGGCCAGCATCAGGCCGAGGCGTATCGCAACGGGATGCGTGACTCGGATTTCCGGCCCCGCCATCAATCGTGCCCCCAGATATCCGGCGAGAAACCCGAGGAGGTGCCAGCTCAGCCAGTGGAACTTGCCCGCCGCCTCCGTGGTCAAATCAAACGCCTGAATGAGCAAGCCCCAGGGAACGTAGGAGTAGGTGCGCATGACATTGACAAGCCCGGTGCCGTATGAGGTATCCCAGGCACTGGTGAACCGACGGGTCCAGAACTCGTTGGCGAATGGATAGCCGAGATCGCCCTGAATGATTTCGCCCGGGGTCGCGACGACCCGCCAGCCCGCGACGAGGGTGAGTAGCAGACCGAGCACAATCCAAGCCGAATCGCGGGCCAGCAGCCGGGCGATGTGGGTGGTCATTGAGGCGGCTTCGGCTGGCCAGCCGGGAAACGCGCCGGCGGCAGCGAGAGACCACGTGCGTTGAGTACTATTCCGACCACCAACCCGTCAGGGATCCAGCGCGCTCACCGGCAACGAATGCACCGTCAGGCACCTTACCTTGTGGATTGGCGGCAGCGATGATTCCGCGTCGGTCGCGCGCCATCGTCGGACATGCACGACACCGCTGAATCGGCGCCGTCGTTGACGGCGTGGGAGCGGCTCGCCGGCGTACTGGCCAATGTCGGGGACCTGTCCTATCGCCGGCGGATCCAGTCCGTTGCGGAGTACCTGGACCCCAAGCCCGAGCACCGCATCCTCGATCTGGGCGCCGGCGAGGGTTTCGTGAGCTTGGCCCTGCGCGAGGCCTTTGGGTGCCGGATCGTGGCCCTGGACGCCGCGCCACCGATTCTGCACCAGGGCGTGGATCGCGAACTCCATGGGTCTGGACAGGTTTGGCTCCTGGGCGACGGCGCCCACTTACCGTTTCGCGACGGGAGCTTCGATGGACTGGTGTGCTCGGAAGTCCTGGAGCACGTGCACGATGACGCGAGCGTCGTGCGTGAGATAGCCCGCGTGCTCAAGCCCGGCGGCGTCGCCGCGCTGACCGTGCCCTGTGCGAACTACCCAGCGCTGTGGGACCCGTTGAATTGGGTGCGTGAGCGACTTGGGCTCGGCCACTTCAGCCCGGACTCGAGCTTCTGGGGCGGGCTGTGGGCCATGCACCTGCGCCTATACCGGCCGCAAGAGTTTCGACGAGTGGTTGCCGGCGATGGGCGATTGGAGGTGACGCACTTCGAAGGTCTGACCCGGTGGTGTTTGCCGTTCAACCACATGCTGCTGTGGACCGGCAAGCAACTCTACGGACGATTGCCAGAGTCGTCGGCCGCCTATCGCTCAATGGAGAAGTTTGAATACGCGCGCACGCCCCATCGACGATTCAGCCTGAACCCGATCACGTGGGGGCTGCGACTGATGCAGCTTATCGATCGTCGCAACGACAGCCTGCGCGACCCCAATGGGCCGAGCACGAATCTGGCCATTCGTGCGGTAAGGCGGTCTCCGTAGCAATCGGCGGCGCAAGCGTCGTCGACTCCCCGGACCCGTCGACTCGGGCGAAGTGCGACGGCGAGACAGCGCACAGTCGTCCGCAAGTCTTCGGAACGAGGTCGGCTAGCTCCGATTGCCCGAAATCGCCGCGAGTTCGCGCTCGGCGATGTCGGCCCAATCGAGCGAGCGCACGCGGGCCCGTCCTCGGTCGGCGAGGTTCCGGCGTCCGGCGTCGTCCCCCAGGAGCGCCAAGATTTCGTCGGCAAATGCCGATGTGTCGCCTCTCGGAACGGCGCGGAAGGCTTCGCCCCAGACCTCCTTGAGTTCCGGCAGATCGAAGGCGATCACCGGCAGGCCAAGCGCCATTGCTTCGCCGATCGCGATGGCCCAGTTCTCCTTGAACGACGGAAGGAGAAACAGTCTGGCCGTGCGAATTGTGGTGAAAGCCCGACCGGTATCGAGGATGAGGCCAAAGAATTCGATGTTGCCCTCGAGACCGAGCGCGCGAACTCGCGCCTGGGCCGCCCGCATGTCAATGCCGCCGCCAATGATGGCCAGCTTGGCGGTAGGCGACGCCGCCACGACAAGTCTCCACGCGTCGATGAGCGTGAAAACCCCCTTTTCCGCGGAAACGCGCATCATGGTTGCCGCGTCGAAGCAGCGCACTGGTGTATCGCGGTCGATGGCTGCGAGCGCGGCCAGGTCGACACCGCACGGAACACTGGTGATGCGCCCCTTTGGGAATCTCAAGCGGACAAGCTGCCGCGTCGTGGCGGGAGACACCGCAAGCACACGATTGGCGCCCAGCGCCGCCAGTAACAGCGACAGCCGCCCGGAAACCAGAAACGCCAGGGACTGGTACCAGTGATGGCCCTCGCGTTGCCAGAATCTCCATGCCGGGATGTTGTGCGCGACAACCGCCCAGCGCACGCGGCGGCGGTACCAGAGCTTGAGCAGGAATCCAGGCAGGGTGTCGTAGAGCTGCTCGTTCGCGCTGACGATCACTTCCGGCTGAAGCCGCAGGAGCGACCGCGGAAGTCGCGCGCACACCTTGATGGCGCGCAGCATGAACGACCACCGGCTCTCGCCGCCGTGCCAGGCAACAATGTGCGGCTGCACCCCGAGGCCGCGCCGCCGGCAGAGATCGGCGCTCGCCGCACTGCCCATCAGGTGGACCTCGTGGCGGGCCCGCGCCCAATGTTTGGCGACTTCGATGACTCGAATATCACCGCCGGCCACGCCGACGGCCTCTTGCCCGGCGATGCCATTCACGATGAGGAGAATGCGCATGGTTCCGGGCCCTGCCTATCCGTCAAGCTCGTGAAGCTAGCAGAATGGCAGGGCGCGTCGCGGGCGCCGATCGGTGCGAATGCTGGTCCGCCAACCGCTCGGCCTCGGTGCTAGACGGGCCAGCGTTGGTACGGCACGATGACGAAAGGACCACCGCCGGCCGCGATGGCATGACGTTCTCCGGCCATGGCCGCGTCTCTCCAGGCGATGTGCAATTCACCAAATCCCAGGCATCGAGCGCCGCCGCATGCTGCGGGCATGGCCGGCCCGTGGGCCCGGTCGGCGTTCGGACCGTAACGGTGAACGCACGCTGACGGCTCGCTTCGGCGCAGTGCCGCGACAGTCCAGGTCGCCGTCGCGATGCGCGATCGGCTCGAATCTGAAACACCGCCAATGACCACCAAGCCAATCGTCACTCTCGGCATTCACGAGGGACTGATGGCCGCGGCCGCCCTTGTGGTGGATGGCGAGCTCCGCGCTGCATGCGCCGAGGAGCGTCTCACACGCAAAAAGAATCAAGCCGGAATTCCCCTGCGTGCGATCGAGACGGTGCTGGCAACAGCTGGCCTTTCCATCGACGACGTCACCATGATCGCGCCCAGCACGCAGGACGCCATCATCCCGACGATTGACGACATGCCGACGTCCCAGACGACGTGGCGGTTCTACGATGCCTACGGCCTTGGCGGAAGATTGCTCGCGTCGATCGAGCGGCGCTGGCCGGCCAGCCGGGCACTGACGGTGCCGTCCGATTTTGCCCGCCGGCTCGGCCGACGATTGCTCCAGCGCACCCGCGCCGCCGCCATCAGCGCGGCAACCGGCGCCGATGCGCAGCGGATGGTGTCCTACGACCACCACACGTCGCACGTCATGGCGCTGGCGGCGGTAGCCGGTTCCGAGCAGCAGCTTGTCTTCACGCTGGATGGCGAGGGCGACGGGCTGAGCGGCTCGGTTTCGTGGTTCCGCGCCGGCCAGCGGCCCGAGCTGATCGGCTCCGTCTCTCGCAATGCTTCGCTCGGGCACATCTATGCCGGCGTGACCGGACACCTGCGCATGAGATCGCACCAGGACGAATTCAAGGTCATGGGCATGGCGCCATACGCCCACGACAGCGCCCGCGACGCCTGTCGTGACCGTCTGCGATCTCTGCTCTGGGTGGAGCGAGATTCGGCCGGAACACCCGACATCAAGTCCTCGCGCGGCACGCGCCTCGCGCCGCGATTCATCGGCGACTACGTGCGAGACTTTCGCTTCGACACCCAGTGCGGGGGCGTGCAGGCACTCTGCGAAGAAACCATTCTGGAGTGGACGTCGGCTTGGGTACGGCACCTCGGCCTCGACCACGACGGCGTGGACGTCGGACTTGGCGGCGGGGTTTTCATGAACGTCAAGGCCAACATGCGAATTGCGCAGCAAGCCTGGGCCAACTCGGTCACGCCGGTGCCCAGTTGTGGCGACGAGTCTTGCGCCGTCGGCGCGGCCTTCCTCGCGTACCTGGACGCCTGCGCGGCGACTGGACGCGACGCGCAGTTTCAGCGGGCCAACGATCTCTATCTCGGTCCCGCGTGGAGCGACGCCGACATCAGGCAGACCGTCGATCGCGCGAGCGCCGCGCACGGGCTCCACGTGGAACGCCCAGCGGATATTTCGGACCGGACTGCAGCGTTGCTAGCCGACGGCCACGTCGTCGCGCGCTTTTGTGGACGCATGGAGTGGGGCGCCCGCGCCCTGGGCAACCGCTCCATCCTGGCCGACCCCTCCCGGCACGACAGCGTGCGCGAGATCAACAAGCGCATCAAGAGCCGCGACTTCTGGATGCCCTTTGCGGCCACAATTCTCGCCGAGGCGGCGTCCACCTATCTGCAGACGCCGCCCGCCCAGTCTTCGCCGCACATGATGCTCGCCTTTGACACCGTACCGGAGCGCTGGCACGAGATCGCTGCCGGGACGCACCCATACGATCGGACCTGCCGGGCGCAGATTCTCGAGCGCCGGGCAAATCCGGAGTACTACCGTCTGATCGAGCGCTTTCGCGATCGCACCGGAATCGCCGCCGTGCTCAACACCAGCCTGAACTTGCATGGCGAGCCGATGGTGAACTCACCGGACGACGCGCTTGGAACACTCCTTGACAGCGACCTCGCGTTCCTAACGCTCGAGGACTTCCTCATCAGCAAGCCGACGCCCGCGTAGCCAGGAGACCGCCGGCACCACCGCTGCGGCCAGCAGCGCCCAAGCGCCAGTGAGGACGGCCAAGGCCGTCGCCACATCAATTGCATCCTGGGTTACCGCCGCCGCGGCCGCACCGCCGAGCGGCACCGGCGCCAAGTACCAGTGGCGCACCGCCGTGACTGCCGCCTGCCAAAGGGCGCGCACGACGCTCGCCGCGCTGGCGACTGCCACTCTCGGCGCTGTGATTAGGATCACCCCGGCGCCAACCAGCACCAGGATCGGGTATGCCACCAGTGCGGCCATGCCGGTCGGCGTCAGCCCGCGCAGCACACCGATCGGCACACCCGCATCCAGCGGCACACTTAGGTGAATCACCGCCACAAACAGCCAGATCGCCAGCGCGGTCAGACCGATCAGTGCGGTGACTGCGGCTACGAGGCGCCCGTAGAGGCGCGCCAGCAGCACGGTCGTCATCGCGCCGCCCAGCGCCCCGAGCACTGCCACACCAGCCGCCACGGCCACCGTCCATCCCTCAATCGCGCCCACCACGGCTTCCAGATGTCGCACCGGCGGCACTCGCTGGAACATCCGGTGGCCCAACGCCAAGAAGCCCCGCAGCGGCTCCCCCATGATCGTCAGTTGGGTCCGCGCGGTGGCCTCTCCGATGTCGGCGCCCCGCAGCAGCACGCCACCCCCCGGCGCCTCCAACACCCGCACCGCCAGGCGGTAGCTCGCCCCATCCGTCGGCACCGCAAACGTAGCCACGTACTCCCGCATCCCCTGCCCGGTCAGCCGCAGCCGGTCCGCCCAAAGCACCAGCTCACCACGCTCTAGCCGTACCTCCACCAGGGCCGGCCCCACCACATTCCCTGTCGGCTGCGCCTCAAATCCCACGAACAGCTCCGGACCCGCCTCCGGTCGAAGCTCCTGGCTCAGGCTCCATCCCGGCAGCAATGGTCCAATGCCGAACGGCTCGCCCTGAACCCCGCCAACGATCAGCGGCCCCGCCGGCCAGCTCAGCGCCGCCACCGCACTGAGAACGGCCAACACCGCCCAAACGAGCGGGGCAATCGGGCGTCGCCGCACCATCGTCATCGCCGCCACCGTTGGCGCGACACCGGCGCCCATCCGATCACGATCATGCTGAACAGAACGACGAGGTTGGTCATCAATATCCAAAAATAGCCCGCGTTCGGCGTGAAGGTGACCGTCAGCTCATCTCCAGCCGCCAATTCCGCGAACCAGCCGTTGAAATGCCCGTCGAGCACCACATGACGCTCCTTGCTCACTTCTTCCCCATTGACGTGCAGCACCCAGCGTGGGTCGAACCGCTCGTCAAGCCGCACCAGCCGTTCCCCCGCCTCCCCCGAATACTCTGCCGAGGCCCAGCCGCGTTCGTCTCCCGTGAGGGACAGCGCACCACCTCCGGCGGTGGTTTGCTGTCCCTCATGCGCGAGGATTACGGACAGGCCATGCGGCAACGGCGACGCCTCCACCCGCAGCAACTCGAACCGGAGACCCGGCAGTCCCTTGCGGATGTGGGCGACATCGAGCGTCGCCACGGACGCTCCGGGATCAAGCGGGACCTCGACTCGCACCTCACGGTCTACCTGATAGGCCTCTTCGCGCTGAAGCGTGTAGGTGATGTTTGGATACAACTGTTCGCCGATCAGGTGGACGCCGTCGACTCCGGTGTCAACCCGACCGACAAAGGCAACGGTTCGGCCGTCGGAAGGCACGGTGGCTTCCACGCGCACCGCGCCGTCGCACACCGCCGAGTCACACGCCTGAAAGCCCTCAGCCGCCAGCGGTTGGTGAGTGACGCTGACAACCGGCTCGGGCGGCGGCGAGCCCCGCAGCACCAGCCGGTGCGGGCCCGCATCGAGTGTGACCACCCCGGTGAGAATGTCGAAGCCGGCCTCGGTCTTCGCACGCTCCAGCGGAAGCGGCGCACCGTCGATGGCGAGCGTCGGCTCGAGACCGGGGTGGGCGGCGAGGCGAACCGAATACGTGCCGGAGCGGGCCAGCCGGAAGTTGCGCTCGCCGCCGGTGGTCCCGAGGTCCGAAAGCACGGTGTAGACCGGCAGCTGGTCAAGCGCCCGCTCCCCCGCCCGCTCGGCAGCTTCGATTGCCGCCGACGTGAACAGCCCCAGTTGCGAAACCGCATTGAGGCCAAGACCGTCGGATCTGATTTCCACGACGTGCTGGCCGGCGCCGCTCGTCGGCGCCGCCACCCGCGTCCAGCGATAGCCGTAGCCCGCCGCTTCCCGCGTTTCAATCCGTGCAATGAACTGACCGTTGAGCGAAACCGCAAGGGCGCTTCCCTCGGGGCTCACGAAGTGGCGGATCCATAGCTCCCTGGTCGCTCCAGTTGTGTCCACGGTGACTGTCAAAGCCACACCGTCGGCGCGCGTCAGGAGCCCGCGCGTCATGTCCGCGATCTCGGGATCGGCATACCACCAGGCATTCTTGTAGGGGGCCACCCAGTCCAACGTGGCGTCGGGAAGCTCTGGCCACACCTGATCCGCCGGACTCACCAGCGCGCCCTCGGGCAGATAGTTAGCCGTCAGGTCCAGCGGATCCGCTCCCAGCCAAACCTCGGAGGCGGCGTGCACGGCGCCGCCCGGAGCACCATCAATGCCCGCCACGCCCAATTGGCCGCTGGCGGTGGTGACCTTGGCCGGGTCGTCGAACATGTGCCAAGCCGTGACGAGCGGGCGCAACGAGGGCGACCCAACAAGAATCCGCACGGGCAGGCTCAGCCGTTGAGCCGGCAGCGTCGTGACCTCGTAAAGCTCAACCTCACCCACCGATAGGTCATCGAGTCGACGCAGGCCGGGCTGTTGCGCCAGCGCCAGCCGCGGGCGTGGCTGGCGCTCTTGCAATGCCAGCCACGGTTCGCCCGTCGCCTGAATGAAGCCGGCGTGCGCGCTCACCCAGTGCGGGTCGAGCATGACGTTCCGAAAGCGTCCATGCGCCAGGAGGCGATCAATGGGATACCGGTTAGGGCCATAGAACCCCTGATTGAGCGTGGCGATATATGGGCCGTTGAGCGTGGAGGACGCCCCGCCCCAGATCGAACGCTTGGGCGGCTGCAGAACGGGCGGCGGATTGCCCTGGCTGGAGTTTTGCCCGGTGCGGCTCTCGTAACTGCTCGGCCAAAACATGGGCAAGTGGACCATGCGATCGTTGTGGGGGAGAGCCCGCAGGTTGTCGACGACGGCGACCGTGTCGGCATCGAATCGGTAGGTGCGCAGGTGACCCGCGAGGTCTCCGCTCCAGAACGGGAGCGTGCTCCCGGCAATCACGGCGCCCACAAAGACATTGCCCGCCGTTCGTTGCAGCGCGGGCGGCCGCGCCACGAGGTGGGCAACCGTTTGCCCCACCAGCAAAGCCAGCAGCAGCCCGGCTGCAGCGGTGAGATAGCGGATGTTTCGGAAGATCGCGCCCATCAGCGTGGCGTCAACTCCATCCTGAATGACGGAGAACGGCTCGTTGAACCCCTTGCCGATCAGCACCAACGCAAGGAACCCGAGCAAGCCCACCATCGCCTGCTGTCGCGCCGGTCCACGCAGCAGGACCGGAGCCGCAAGCGCCAGACCGGTCAGCATGCCGCGGGCAATGAGCCGGATGCCACTGACCGGAGCCAGCGGGCCCACCGGATCTTGCGAGTAGTTGTAGGGCGCGCCGGTCAGCGTCAGCGCTTCCGCGAACGTCGGCGCCGCCCCCTTGATCCACTGCGCGGCAGCTTCGATGCTCCAGGCGGACATGACCTGGTTGGCCGAGGGCACCACGATGAGCTGCCAGGAAATGAAGGCGATGGCCTGATGCAACAGAATCACGCTCAGGCCCATCGCCGCCACAATCCCCAAGCGCCGCAGCCGCTGGCCGCGCGAGCCGGAGGCGGTGAAGGCTCGGAAGAGCGCATAGATGCCAACGAGGCCGGTTACGACGAAAGCCATATGGATCGAAGCCGCGGCCAGCCCGATCCACAGGCTGCCGCGAACGAAGCCGCGGCCACTCGGCACCCGATCGAACACCTCGTGCGCCACCTGCACCGCTTTGGGAAGAAACGCCACGCCCAGAAGCAGGCCGAAGTAGCCAGCGACGAAGGAATCGAGGAAGAACGGCGTAGTCATATAGACGGTTGACGCCGAGAAAGCCCCCGGCCGACCCATACCTAGACGCTTGGCCGCCTGGTACATGAACACGCCACCCAGGGCGATGAAGATGATCGAGATACGGGACGTGAGCCAGCCATCCACGCCGGGGAGGAGCGTGAGGCCTCCCAGAAGGAGCATGAGGTACTGGCTCATCGCCCGCTCTTCCTCGGACGAACCAAAGAAGTTCGTCTGCCAGGCCGACAGGCGATCGATAGCGAATTCGGTGTTCTGCCAGTCGGTCGGCGGAATGGTCCAGTCGTCGCGCAGCCCGAGGTAGTCCGGGTTGAAGATCACGCCGCGGTGCCAGATGAGCACCAGCAGCAGAATGGCGATGTAGGCAGCCGCGTCCGGGTGGCGCGCGATCAATTGCTTGGCCGACGCAAGGGCACGCCGCGCACCCGGGAGAGACGGTGAGCGAACGCCCGGCTCCGCCGTGGAATCGAGACTAACGCTCACATGTGCTCAGCTTGCGTCGTCGCGGCGTCATGACTTCCAGGAACGATCCAGCGTCGAAATCGGACACCACCAAGGGCGGGTCCGGCATGTGGTCCACGGCGGTCTCGCTGCCCCAAGCTCACCTACTCGGGCTTCGCCACGATGTGATATTCGGGCCCGTAGGGAGCCGGGGAGGATTCGCAGTGGAATCCGAGTGCGCCAAGTCGCGCAGTGGTGATGCCAGCCAATGCCTCGGAGTGAGCTTCGATCACCAAGGTCGGTCGGTGCTCGCGCAAGGTAGCCGCCGCTCCCCGAAGGACCTCAAGCTCAAGCCCTTCAACGTCAATTTTGATCAGCGACGGCGGCCGGAACTCATGGCTGAGATGGTCGATCGTTGTGGAAGTCACGGCAGCGTCGGGGACTCTCGACGAGGGTTCCGAGAGCTCGGCGACGGCGGCCTTGCGCACGACCGTGATGTGACCGAAGCCATTGAGCGCGGCCTGTCCTTCGGTTTCGGCGGCGTTCGCTGGATCCGGCTCGATCGCGACGACCAGCCCCTCCGGCCCGACGGCGCGAGCGCCCAAGAGGCTGTGAAAACCGCTGTGCGACCCAACGTCAAAGAACGTCTCCCCGGGTGAGAGACCTTCGACAATTGACTGCTGGACCACCGGTTCGAACGTCCCGAGCCAATACTCGGCCACGCCGTTTCGTTTGGAACGCCGCCATCGCAAGCCCCTGGCGTGGCCCAGGTGGACCACAGTCTCGCTGCCATCACGATGGAGCGTGAGGATGCGCAGCACGACCGACCGCAAGAGTCGGTGGCGCACGATCCAGGTCCGATGGGGCGCAGCCCAGCGGAGAATTTGGGTCAACACAAGCACTCATCGTTGCACATGGTTGCGCGCCCTTGACCCAGCCGAACGACGGGTGGGCCCTCGCCGCCGCATGCTCGCAGCTTGGCCACGACGCGACTGCCCATCGCACGCGTTGGACTGGCGTCCACACTGGCCCACGGTCGCCGCACGAGTCCAAAGCGGCTCATGGCCATTGGCAGCCACCGCCAGTGCCGCCGCCAGGTCATTCGGGTCCCGCGTCACCGACGCCACCACCGGCGTGGCGCCGGCGCCCAGGCAACCACAATCATTGCCACCAAGAAGCCCAGGTTCGCCACGAGTATCCAGAAGTAGCCGATGTTTGGCGTGAAGGTGACCGTCACCTCGTCTCCGGCCGCCAGATCCACGAACCAGCCGTTGAAGTGCCCATCGAGCACCACGTGACGCGCCGCGCTCACTTGGTCGCCGTTGACGTGCAACACCCACCGCGGATCAAACCGCTCGTCCAGCCGCACCAGCCGCTCATTCGCCTCGCCTGTGTACGTGGCCGCCGCCCAGCCGCGCTCGTCGCCCGTCAGGACCAGGTCGCCACGGCCCGGAGCGGCTCGCCGCCGCTCGTCGGCCAGCACCACGGTTAGGCCATGCGGCAACGGCGATATCGCCACCTCCAGCAACTCAAACTCCAGGCCGGGCAGCTGCTCGTACAAATGCGCGACATCGAGGGTGGCGGTGCCCGAGCCCGGATCGAGCGGCACCTCGACTCGCACGAGGCGGTTGTGCTGTCCGGCCTCCACACGATGGCGTTCGCGCGTGATTTCGGGATAGACCTGGACGCCGCTGGCGTAGGCGTCGTCGGCGCCCGCAGTGACGCGGCCTAGAAAGGAGACCGTGCGCCCGTCGGACGGCACGTTGGCTTCCACGCGCACCGGGCCCCCGCATACGTCGGTCTCGCAGGGTTGAAACCCCTCCGCCTCCAGCGTGTGGTGGGTCACGCTGACGACCGGCGCGGGCGGCGGCGGCGCGCGCAGGGTCAGGCGATGCGCGCCGGGCGCAAGATCCGCCACCCCCTCGAGGATGTCGTAGCCTGCCTCGGTCCTCACGCGCTCCAGCGGCACTTCCGCGCCATTGATCGCCAACGTCGGGTGCACGTGCGGCGGGGCCGCCAGCCGCACCGTGTACGCCCCGGCCCGTGCGAGCCGGAACGTACGCTCGCCGTCAGTCGTTCTCAGGTCCGGCAGCACGGTGAACACGGGCAACCGCGACAGCGCCTGCGTCGCCTCCCGCTCGGCGGCCGCAATCTCTGCCGTCGTCAGCAGGCCCAACTGCGACACAGCGTTGAGACCAGGGCCGTCGCTTCGAACCTCCACGACTCGCTCGCCTGGGCCGCTCGTCGGCGCCTCCACCCGCGTCCAGCGATAGCCGTAGTCCGCGGCCTCGCGCGTCACAACTCGCGCCACCGGTTGGCCATCGAGCATGATTTCGAGCGCCCCGCCTTCCGGGCTCACGAAGTGGCGGACCCAGAGCTCACTGGTCGCGCCGGGCGAATCGACGGCGACCGTAAATGCTGCGCCGTCGGCTCGGGTCAGGAGTCCGCGGGTCATGTCCGCGATCTCGGGATCCGCATACCACCAGGCGTTCTTATAGGGCGCTACCCATTCCCGCGTGGCGTCCGGGACCTCCGGCCACACCTGGTCCGCCGGACTCACCAGCGCGCGCTCGGGCAGATAGTTGACTGTCAGGTCCAGCGGATCCGCCCCCAGCCAGATCTCCGAAGCGGCGCGAACAGCGCCGCCCGCAGCCCCGGTGATTCCTCGAACGCCCACCTCGCCGCCGGTGAGCGTCACGGATCTTGCATCGCTGAACATGTGCCAGGCCGTGACGAGCGGACGCAGCGAGGGCGACCCGACGAGAATCCGCTCGGGAATGCCCAGCCGTTGCGCCGGGGGCGTCACGACGTCGTACAGCTCAACTTCACCCGCGGACAAGTTGTCAAGGTGGCGCAGTCCGGGTTGTTGCACCAGCGCGAGCCGCGGGCGCGGGCGCTGCTCTTGCGACGCCAGCCACGGCTCACCGGTTGCCAAGATCAGGCCGGCGGGCGCGCTCACCCAGTGCGGATCGAGCAGAACATTCCGAATCCGGCCAAACGCCAGCAGGCGGTCGATGGGATACCTGCTGGGGCCGTAGAGCCCCTGATTGAGCGTGGCGAAATAGGGCCCATTGAGCGTCGAGGACGCCGAGCCCGAGATCGAGCGCTTGGGCGGCTGCACGACCGGCGGGGGGTTGCCGCGGCCGGAGGAATGGCCGGTGCGGCTCTCGTAGCTGCTCGGCCAGAACATTGGCACGTGCAACATCCGGTCTTCGTGGGGCAGCGCGCGCAGGCTGTCCAGCACCGCAACCGTATCCGGGTCAATCCTGTACGGGCGAAGGTGGCCGCCGAGGTCGCCGCTCCAAAACGGAAGAGTGCTTAGCGCCGCCAGGACGCCAATCAGAACGCCGGCCGCGGCCCGTGGCAGCTCCAATGGCCGCGCGGCGAGGTGGGCCACCGTTTGCCCTACCAGCAGGGCCAGCAGCAGCCCGGCCCCGACGGTGAGATAGCGGACATTCCTGAAGATCGCGCCGATCAACGTGCTGTCGAGCACATCCTGAATGACGGGCAGCGGCTCGTTGAAGCCCTTGCCGATTAGCACCAGCACGATGAACCCGAGCAGCGCCATCACCGCCTGCCGCCGGGCCGGCCCGCGCAGCAGAACCGGGGCCGCGAGCGCCAGGCCGGCGAGCATGCCGCGGGCAACGAGCCCGACGCCACTGACGTGGGCGAGGGGACCCTCGGGACTCTGGGAATAGTTGTAGGGGCTGCCGGTCAGGGTGAGGGCTTCGGCGAGCGTCGGCGCCGTTCCCTTGATCCATTGGGCGGCGGCTTCAATGCTCCAGGCCGACATGACCTCGTTGGCCGAGGGCACCACGAGGAGTTGCCAAACGATAAAGGCGATCGCCGGATGCAGGAGGACGACGCTGAGCCCCATGGCGGCGACGAGCCCGAGGCGCCGCAGGCGCTGCTCGCGAGAGCCCGACGCCGTGAACGTGCGGAAGAGCGCGTAGGCGCCGACCATTGCGGTCGTGATGAAGGTGAGATGTATTGAGCTGGCGGCCAACCCGATCCAGAGGCTGCCGCGGACAAAGCCGCGCACGCCCGGCGCGCGATCAAAGGTCTCGTGCGCAACTTGCACCGCCTTTGGCAGCAGCGCGACGCCGATGAGCATGGCGGCATAGCCGCTGATGAACGCGTCGAGAAAAAAAGGCGTCGTCATGTAGACGACGGCGGCCACGAAGGACCCCGGCCGGCCCATGCCCAGGCGCTTCGCCGCCTGGTACATGAAGACGCCGGCGAGCGCGAGGAAGACGATCGATACGCGCGACGTCAGCCACCCGTCGACCCCCGGAAGCAGCACCAACGCTCCCAACGTGAGCTGCAGGTATTGGGTCATCGCCCGCTCTTCCTCGGACTGCCCGAAGTAGTTGGTCTGCCAGGCCGAGAGTCGATCGAGGGCGAAGTCGGTGTTCTGCCAGGCGGCCGGCGGCGTGGTCCAGTCGTCGCGCAGCCCCAGGTAGCCGGAGTCGAAAATCAGGCCCCGGTGCCAGATCACCACCAGCAGCAGGATGGCCACATAGGCAGTCGCGTCCGGGTGGCGGTCGATCAGCCGCCCAATCCACGCGGATGCCCGTTTCAGCGCCCCCGCCGGCAGAGAACGACCGCCGTGCTCCGCAGCCGGAGCTGCGCTTACGCGCATGCGGTCCCTAAGCGCAGCTCCCCCGCGTTATTCGGTCGGTCCGTGGCTGCCGTGGGAGCTCCAGCTTGGTCGGCAAGCACGAGGAACGCACTTACGAACGGCCCGCGGCTGCCTCCGCCGGCTGACGCGCCGCGTCGGCCCGGTCGCGCCGGAGCACCCAGATGGCCCAACCGAGCATCCCGAGCGCTCCGGCGCCCAAGAACGCGTCGAGCGTCCACGCCACGGCGGTCAGGCTGTCGTGGCGAAGCCAGAGCGTGACGGCGCAGGCAACGCTGAGCGGGACAAGCACAACCCATACGCGAAGCGTACCGGCCCCGATGTGGAAGTAGGTAAGCATGGTCACGAGCGCCAGGAGCGATCCGGCAAGGGTGTAGCCCCAGACCAGCTGCGGCACGGGCACGTAGCGGTCCGCGAAGATGATCTGAAAAACCAGCTCGGGCAGAGCGACGATGATCAAGGCGGCGCCGCCGCTGATGAGGACCGTGAACGCGGCGGTCACCGCGAAGGTGCGGGTCAACGGCTCGCCGGCGGCTACGTGCCGAATGATGTGGGGGAGCACGACCTGCGCGGCGGGCAACGATGCGAAGAGGACGATGCGCCCAACGAGGGCGGAGGCCGCGTACAGCGACGCGCCAGCATCGTCGAAGAAGTGCCGCACGACCAAGACGTCCACGTTTGTCAGGATGGCCAGCGAGAGCGCGAGCAATCCAACCCGCACGTGCGCCGACACTCCGGTCGCATCCGGGACAGCGCCAACCGGCGATTCCGTCGTCGCCCGCGCGATGTATGGCGCGGCGAGCACCACGATCAGTACGCCGAAGAGACCGGAGAGCGCCGAGGCAGCCATGCCGCCGGCCACGCCAAAGCCAAGCGCCACCAATCCAACCCCGATCCCCGCGCGCAGCGCACCGTCCACCAGATTCGACGCCCCGAGCAGGAGAAACGCGCGCAAGCCGGTCAGCAGCGCCTTGGTGAACGGCACCACAAATCCGATGGCAACCGCACAACCCAGCCAAATGACCGCGGCTCGGTTGTCGGTTCCAATCAGCGCTTCGACGACACCACTCGCGACGGCGACGACGATCCACGCGACCAAGCCAACAACCCCGGCTCGGACGAGCGCCCGCCGCAAGACGACGAGGGCGGCCCCGCGGCCTCGTGCAACCACGGCGAGGCTGGTGCTGCGCGTGCCGATGGGCAGCAGCAGTTGCGACGGCACGGAGAGCACGGCAAACAGCGCCAGCACCGCGAACAGATCCGCATATTCTCCTGGCGCCAGCAGGCGCGCCATGGCCCACTGAAACCCGAACGACATCAGGCTGGCGAGGAAGCTGAGGCCGCCAAGCACCACGGTATCGCGGGCAACGACGCGCGGCCCGGAGGATTCAGTTCCAGCGGCGCTCGACACCGCGGCCGGGCGCGCGCCAGCGTGCAATTGGCTCAGTGGTCTGCCAGGCGCACGAACACGGAGCGGTCGCTTTCAGGGACAAACACCCTAGCGGTCCGCCATCGTCGGAGGCTGCGTGGGCGGCGGGCCGGCCGACGCGCGCGACTTCGGCGATGCTGTCAGCCAAGGGTCCTCACCGGGCGACTCGCCGTCAGCAATATCTCCCATGAGCAGTTGTAGCTCTCGCTCCGCCACAAGCGACCAGTCAAGCTCACTCACCCGGGCCAAGCCGCGCTTGGCAAGCTCATGACAGCGGGGCGTGTCGTCCAAGAGCGAAAGAATAGCGCCGGCAAGCGCCGGGATGTCCCCCTCGGACACGGCGTGGTAGGCATCGCCCCAGACCTCCAGGAGTTCCGGCAGGTCGTAGGCAACCACCGGAGTGCCAAGGGCCATGGCCTCGCCGATGGCGATTGACCAGTTCTCCTCGTGCGACGGGAGCACAAAGACTCGGGAGGCGCTTATGCACTGGTCTTTTTCTTCGTTGGTCACGGACCCCGGAAGATCGACGTTCTGTTCGAGGCCGTAGTGGCGAACGCGTTCCCGAACCAAATCCTGATCGGGACCGTCACCCATCATCGCTAGCCTGGCGCGTGGACGCTGCGCGACGACAATCACCCACGCCTCAAGAAGACCAAAGACGCCCTTTGAGGCGGCGGTGCGCCCAACCGATGTGACGTCATACCGAGGCTGCCCCCGGCTCGGAGCGACCGCACGCAAGCCGGCCAAGTCCACACCGCAGGCCACGGCTGCGACCCGGCGCATCGGGTATCGATTGCGACGAAGCTGGTGCGCAGTCGCACGGGAGACGGCGAGCGTGCAGCTGGCAAAGAAGGCGGCAAAAAACAAAGAGAACCGGTGGGCGAGGAGAAACGCAAGCGCCTGATACCAGCGTGGTCCCTGACGGCGCCAAAACCGCCAAACCGGTACCAAATGCACGACAACGCCCAAGCGCACGCGCCGCCACCGCTGCAGCTTGAGCATGACGCCGGGTAACACGTCGTAGGGCTGATCATGCGCGGTAACGATCAGGTCTGGACGGAGGCGCCAGAGCGATCGAGGAAAAAACAAGCAAACGGCGATCGAGTGCAAGACGATCCACCAACGCCCTTCGCCGACCCGCCACCGCGTCATATGTCTCGTCGTTGTGAGGCCCCATTGCTCGCAGGTGTTTCCGGCCTGCGCACTCCCCATGAGGTGGATATCGTGCCCGGCTCGCTGCCATTGCTTCGCGATTTCGATGATCCTGACGCACCCGCCATCGATCTGCTCGCGAACCAAACCGTTCATGATCAGCAGGATTCGCAATGGCGCAGGCACCGGGGTCGCAAGCGCGGGATGCTACCACCGCCATCGCTGGGCTCGCGGAGATCGTGAGCGGGTTGACCGCCGTCAAAGAAACGCGACCGGTCCCAGCAGCGGCCCCATGATCGTGGCCGCCGCAACTCCACACCCCACCGTCGACGCGACGAGCCGACCAAAGCGCGCCTGTTCCAGCGTTGACCAGGCGATGCCGCCGGCCGCCACGCCCGCCATTACGGCAAGGACGACGCCGAGGGCTAGATAGAATGGGGCTTCGCTGGCTTGGGTTCGCAAACGAGCGAGCGCGCCCGCGTGACCGGTAATCGAAAATGCCAGATCGACATCGCGAGGGGCGTAACCGAGGCGGTCGACGAATTGCCCATCCACATACGCATTGTTCCGAGTCGCGGCGACGTACAGCGCCGGCGAGCCGGACTCGGGAGCCACGATGCGGAGCGCCAAGGTCTCGGGCGGCACGTCAATCGGGTCAAACGGGAGGCGAGTTGGCTGAGGGTCGGCGCTTAACGGTGCTTCGAAGACGGCCGAGCGTATGGGCGGGCCGTCCAACGACCGCAGCAAGTGCGCCTCGGCGCGGGCCGGACGCGAGCCCTCGCTGCGAGTCCAAACGGTCATCGTCTCCACGACGCCTGAAGCAACGTCGATCGACTGGGTGACCGATCCGACGACCGGACCGAGTGAAAAAGCCGGTGACGGCAGGTTGCTCGGACCTGCGACCGGCACGCGCTCCTGTGCCACCACAGCCGCCAAGGCCAGCGCCAACGCCGTCACAACCAGCCACGCGGCAACTCTCACGAGTAGGCCCGAGGGCGCCACGGCAACTTCGGCCACGCCGACCAAACAGCCCACGCAAGCAGCCCGGCCCACGTAATCGCGTGCCCCACGATGAGGGCGCGCTGTAGGCCGGATTCAAGCACCAGGGGTCCGGAGGCGCCGGGGCCCAGCTGCACGCTCAGCAAACCCAACTCGGAACGCTCAACGGTAGCTTCATGGCCGGGCAGCTGGGCGGTCCACAGAGGGTCCCAATACTCCTGGGTGACGATTTCACGCGGCTCATCCGCACCTGGCGGCACGTCGATCACGAGGCGGTGCATGCCCTCGCGCCGCCACGAGAGCCCGGCTGGACCCGCCGGTCGACCCTCGTAGACCCACGGATAGGGAGGGGTCACGGTCCGAAAAACCTCGTGGGCGCCTTCAGTAATTTCGAGCTCCAAGCCGGTGGTCTGGCGCAGACGCCGCGCGAGGTCGCGACCGTAGGACGTTCCGGTGGGTACGAGCACCCGGGCCACGCCGTGATCGCGGAGGGTACGGTCGAGATTGGGAGAATCAGCCTTGAGCCACGTCCAGAGACCGTGACCAACTAATGTATCGCTCGCCACATATGGTGTGGTGATCGAAAGGATCTCGATGCGGTGCAGGACACGGTTGTGCGACGACCATTCGGGAAGGCGCTGATCCCAAATCGCCAGGAAGGTGCGCGTCGTGCCGTCGGCGTTGCGTCGGTCAAGCTCCGCCGGCACGGTGTGAAATGAGGCCGGGAAGCGTTCCGGTACATTCTGGGCCTTCTCGTCGAGCAGGGTCCAATTGATCCCAGGCAGCATGTAGGCCACAAGCCCGACGCCAATCGCGATGGTCTGCATGGGGCCTAGGATCGGGAAGCTGCGAGGCGCGTCGCGCGTAAACACGACGGGGGCGAGGGCAATTCCCGGGATATAGGCGAGAGCCAACGAGCCCGAGAGCTTGTCCGGTTCGATGCCGACCCATCCGAACGGTGCGTCGGCCATCAGCGCCAAATATGTTGGGCGGGACGCTTCATCGAAGGTGGCTATCTGAAAGAGCGCCGTGACGCCGCCGACGACGACCGCATAGCCCAGCACCTGACGGTGATCCGGCAGGCGGCAAAGCCCCAGCAACAGCAATGCCGCGGGAATCATGCCTGCCAGACGCCAGCCTGGCAGCGCATCTGGAACCGACTGCTCTCGGAGCGACAGCAAGGATCTCTCGCCGGTGAGGGTGAGGGTGTTGTCGACCGATTTGCCGGACTGAATCACCGGCAGGGTGTCGCGTGTGGCGAGGTACATAGGCCCGGTCGGCGATCCGGCGATATTGGCGGTGATGTAGGGAACGAGGGTGAATGCGGCAAGAACGGTGTAGCCAATCAGGAATACCGCAGCGGTGAAGATGATCGGGCGCCGAGGGCCACGGGTCGTCACCAGGGAATAGACCAGCCACCCGGTACCCGTGAGCGCGCCAATCGCCATGTAGTGTGGCGAGGCCGAAATGGCGAACGCGAGAATTGCCGATGCTGCCAGCGCTCGCCGCACCCTGGCGCGGCGTGTTTGCGATCGTGTCGCCGAAACGATCAGGCCAAGGAACAGCGGGAGCATCAAAGCGCTCACCCAAACATGCAACTGCTCTGATCGCGCCAGGATCCACGGGTTGTGAACCCAGAACAGGCCGGCAAGCAGAAGACCGACACGGGCCGCGACCGGGTGCGCGGCGCGCATTTCCGGTCCAAGGAGCAACCGCGCGCCAAAGTGCCCGGCAAGGAACCCGAGCAGGTGCCAGCTCATCCAGTGGAACTTGCCCGCCACCTCGGTCGAGAGTCCAAATATCCAAACAATGAGACCCCAGGGAGCGTCCGCATACGTGCGTGACATGAAAACGAGATTGCTGCCACGCGAGGTGTCCCAAGCACCGATGAACTTCCGAAGCCATAGTTCCGCGGCAAACGGATACTCCCGATCCCCAAGAATGAGTTCGCCCGGCGTCGCCACCACGCGCCAAGCAAGCGCCATGGTGACCAGCAGTCCAAGCGCAATCCAAGCTGCGTCGTGAGCCACGACGCGCCGCGCACGCTCGGTCACGAACTCCAACCCCCCGAGCCTAGACCTGCACGCGAAGAGGCGTCCCGTTGCGGCGCCATACCCTTGCAAGCGGCGTGACGCTCATCAGCGAGGAAGCGTTAGATCGACAACGGCCCGAAACCTCAGGAAGGTCTGAACAAGCCCGTGAGCCCCGCCCAATCCGTTCGCCCCGTATCAAGTACGGTCAAGCCCTGGGCGAAGTCGAAGGGCGTTCATGGTTGGGCAAACTTACCACGAAGGGATGGATGCCAAGGCCTTCCGACTTGCTCAGAGGCTCCCTAAGCGTAGGACTCCGATGCCTAGGAAAGCTGTGAAGAAGGCAGGGCTGAGGCGCCTGGGCGGACGCACGGCACGGTCTTGGGGCTGGGGAGGCCCGGTCGGACGGTCGGGGCCGCCGATCCAGGCCCCTGGGACCGCTGGCGGCCCCGCGCCGGGTGCAATGCGCCCACGTCAGGCGGGCTCGGACCTGCGACGGGCACGCGCTCCTGTGCCACCACAGCCGCCAAGGCCAGCGCCAACGCCGTCACAACCAGCCACGCGGCAACTCTCACGAGTAGGCCCGAGGGCGCCACGGCAACTTCGGCCACGCCGACCAAACAGCCCACGCAAGCAGCCCGGCCCACGTAATCGCGTGCCCCACGATGAGGGCGCGCTGTAGGCCGGATTCAAGCACCAGGGGTCCGGAGGCGCCGGGGCCCAGCTGCACGCTCAGCAAACCCAACTCGGAACGCTCAACGGTAGCTTCATGGCCGGGCAGCTGGGCGGTCCACAGAGGGTCCCAATACTCCTGGGTGACGATTTCACGCGGCTCATCCGCACCTGGCGGCACGTCGATCACGAGGCGGTGCATGCCCTCGCGCCGCCACGGGAGTCCCGTCGGACCCGCCGGTCGACCCTCGTAGACCCACGGATAGGGGGGGTCCAGGGTCCGAAAAACCTCGTGATAGTCCTCGGCAAATTCGAGCTCCAAGCCATCGGTCGTCCGCAGACGCTGCGCGGATTCTTGTCCGCGGGTCGTGTCCGTGGCCACCAGCACCCGCTCCACGCCATGGGCGCGCAAGACATCGCTTACGTTGGGTGCGCCACCTTCCAAGAGCGCCACAAGGCGGTTGCCAACCGGCAGATTGCTCACCGCATACGGCGTGATCACGGAGACGCGCTCGATCAAGGGCAGGACACGACCCTGCGACGACCATTCGGGAAGGCGCTGATCCCAGATCGCCAGGAGGGTGCGCGACGCCCAGTCGGCGTTGCGCCGGTCAATCTCCGCCGGCACGGTGTGAAATGAGGCTGGGAAGCGCTCGGGCACATGCTGCGCCCTCTCGTCGAGAAGCCCCCACTGGACCGCCGGCAGCATATAGATCGCCAGCGCGAGCCCCACGGCAGCCGTCTGGATCGCGCCCACAGCCGGCACGGTGCGGGGCGCGTGCCGGGTGAACATCACCGGTGCCAGGGCAATGCCTGGGAGATAGGCGAGCGCCAACACGCCGGTGAGCCTATCTGGACTCCTGAGCGCCCATCCGAACGGCGCATTGACCACAAAATCCAAGTACGCCGGGCGCGTTGCTTCAGCAAATGTGGCGATCTGAAACAGTGCCGTAAGGCCGCAGAGAATCGCGGAATACCCAAGCAGCAGTCGGTGGCTCGGCAGACGCAAGAGCGCAAGCGCCAGCAGCGCCACGGGCACAAAGGAGGCTATGCGCCATCCCGCGAGCGCGCTTGGCGTGGAAGGTCTGAAAAGCGAATCCCAGCCTTCGTGTCCGGTCAGCGCGAGGGTGTTGCTGAATGACAAGAACGGGTGTACTGCGGAGAGGTTTTCAATTCCAGATAAGTAGGTGGGACTTGTCGCCGATCCGCCGATGGTTGCGACGACATAAGGCACCAGGAAGAACGCGGCAAGGACGGCGTAACCGCCAATGAACACGGCGGCGGTAATCATGAGCGGGCGACGGCGACCGCGGGCCATCACGGTGGCATAGACAAACCAGCCGATGCCCGAGAGCACTCCAATTGCCATGTAATGCGGCGATGTCGAGACGACGAACGCGAGCGCGGCCGCTGCCGCCAACGCGTGTCGCACGCGGCCGCGCCGACTGTTTGAGCGTGCCGCGGATACTGCCAAGCCCACGACGAGCGGAAGCGCCATTGCACTCACGTGAACGTACAACTGGCCCCAGCGCCCAAGGCTCCAGGGGTTGATGGCCCAGAAGAGGCCCGCCAGCACAAGGCCAGCGCGGACGGCGACCGGGTGCGCAGCGCGCATCTCTGGTCCAACCATCAACCGGGCGCCCACGTACCCGGCCAGGAAACCCAGGAGGTGCCAGCTCAGCCAGTGGAGTTTGCCCGCGGATTCCGACGAGAGACCAAGCACCTGGACTACAAAGCCCCAGGGAGCATCCACGTAGGTACGCACGATCGTGACGAGCGTGCTCCCAGACGAGGTGTCCCAGGCACTGATGAACCAACGAGTCCAGAACTCGTCAGCGAACGGATATCCGGCGTCCCACCGAGCAAGCTCGCCCGGCGTCGCCACGACGCGCCAGGCCACCGCGACAGCGATCAGCAGCCCTAGCGCGATCCAGGCCACATCGTGGGCCAAGACGCGCCGCGCAAGTTCGGCAAAGGACGCCGAATCCGGCGCCCAGTAACGCATCCGGAGGAATACTCTTGTGAAGCGCCCTCTCGCTTCAGGCGAGGTGACGCTCATGGGTGAAGTAGCGTTGGGTCTCGTACCGCTCGAAACCTGGCCGCTGGCCGGAAGTGCCTAGCCGGCGCCAACAGCCGGCACCGCCTCGGGTGCGGCGGGTTCCAGCAAGCTGGCGTCGATCGGCGCGGTTGACCCGCCGGCGGTGAAGAGCCTGGCGGGAAGTTCGGCGACACCCGTGTCGACCGGTGCGGCGCCGGCGTCACCGCCCTCCAGCTGCCCCTTCCGAAAGTCGAGCATGTGGCCGACGATGTAGCGCGACCCGCGCACCACATAGTAGCGGAAGTGGTCGCGGCTCTTGCCCGCATGCAGCAGCTTGCGGGTCACATAGCGCGGCGTGAGAAAGCTGGTGTAGAGCGACTGCACCAGCCCCATGATCTCCGGCGTGGGGATTGGCGACCGCAGCACGGGCTCTCGCATGTCGTAGCGTTCCCAGTGCTCCGGGCCGTCGAACCGGAGCCAGTCGTGCTCGCGCGCCTGGGCGTAGAGCTGAGTGCCCGGGTAGGGAATGACGATGGTGCCCTGAAGGGTATTGATCCAGCCGCGGTCGAAGGTCTCGCGCGTGAAGTCGATGGTCCGCTTGGCCTCCTCGAACGTCTCCCACGGGTAGCCGACCATGCACGTCACGTGGGGTTCCAGCCCGGCCTCGCTGGCCCACTTCACCGATTCCCACTGCTGGCGCACGGTCGTGCCCTTGTTGAGCAGATCGAGGGTGCGCTGATTGGCCGACTCGATGCCGTAGAGAATGAAGCGGAAGTTGCTGTCCCCCAGCATTTCGTATTCGGCCTGGGACAGGGCATCGGCGCGCATGTTGCAGCCCATCATCAGGACCTTGTGCAGACCGCGCTCGCGGAACCCGGTGCAAAAGTCGGTGAGCCAGCGCCCCGCGGGGAACGTGCCCGTGTCGTCGAACACTTCCTCGACGCCGAGATCGACGAGCTGCTCCAATTCGTCCAGATAGTCGTCAACGGGCCTGACGGACCACGTAGGCAGCATGCTGGTCCAGGAGCAGAAGGTGCACCCGCCGCCGCCGCGCCGCGGCCCCCCGGGCACCCGCCGCCGCCACCAGCAGTCGGCGCTGGTTGAGCCGGTAGCCCAGCCGTAGGTGCCCTTCTTCAGGAAGTTGCCGTTGCGATAGGCGTAGAGCTCCCACTTGGCGAGCTGACGGTCGATATGCGGACGAACGGCTTCCCGGACCGGCGGATCGGGCTCTTCGCCGGAATTGACGATCTCGGTCTCGTCATGACGCCAAAACACGCCGCCTCCAAGGTCGTCGCGACCCTCCAGGAAGTCGGCGAGATTCAAGATGGCAAAGTCGAACTGGCCGCCCCGGATCACATAGTCGACGGGACAAAAGAGAAACGGCTCTTCGGGAAACGCGGTGACGTGGTCGCCCACCAGCGCGATGGTCATCTCGGGAAACCGCGCCTTGAGGTCGGCGATCGCGTGGTAGAGGGGCGGCGCGCTCGGCGTCTTGGTTTCGATCATCATCAGGTCGGGACACGCCAGTTCGACCTCGCGGCAGTAGGATTCCCAGTCCCACCCTTCGGCGATCCCATCCAGCCAGACGGCCTCGTGGCCATGCCGTTGCAGGAGGGTGGCCGCCAGCGCGGGCAACACGGGAAAAATGACGGTGGCGTTGTCGCCGACGAAGCGGTTCAGCGCACCCACGAGCCCATGGCCCTCGCTGCGGCCCGTCGAAAAGACCTGGTATTGCCGATTCTGACTGAGGAGCGGGATGCCCTTGGCGCTCTCGAACGGCGGAAAGCTGATGGCAACTCTCACGCGGGTTTATCGTTCCAAGGGTGGTGAAGCAGCAGCATCAATGGACTGGCGTCAGGCTAGTTCCGCCGCGCGACACGTCGGCTCTATGATTCTAGAACACTATGGGTGACTCCCAACCCCCGCCCCAAGCGCCCGCCGCAGATCATCACGGACGCCAGGCGCCGCCTGCGTCGGCGTTCGTGGACGTGTCCATCATCATCGTCGCGGCGCGCCGGACCGCCTATCTCGACGAGGCGCTGGCGGCCATCGCGCGCCTGAAACGTCCGCCGCGGGAGACGATCGTGGTCCTTGACGAGGAGCCGCCGGGCGATCTGGGTTCAAGCCGGTGCATCGTGAGTGACCTAACCGGTCCGGCGCAAAAGCGCGACATGGGGGCGGCGGCCGCCGGCGGAGCCTGGCTGGCGTTCCTCGACGACGACGCGTATCCCGCCCCCGGCTGGCTCGAAGCGTCCGTTCCCCACTTCGAGAGTCCAGCCGTGTCGGCGGTCGGGGGTCCGGGCGTCACCCCGCCCCACGACGAATTTCGCGCGCAGGTTTCCGGGTGGACCTACGCGTCGTGGATCGTGTCCGGCCCCACGCGTTTCCGCTATGTGCCGGGTCGGCGACGCGCCGTGGACGACTATCCGTCGATGAATCTGATGGTGCGCCGCTCGGTGTTCGAGGCCGTTGGCGGGTTCGACAGCGCCTTCTATCCGGGGGAGGACACCAAGCTGTGCCTGGAAGTCGTTCGCCGCGGCGGCGGCATCGTGTATGAGCCCGGCGCGCTCGTCTATCACCATCGGCGGCCGGTGATGCGCGGTCACCTGCGGCAGATCGCGCACTATGGGCGGCATCGCGGCTATTTCGCCCGCGTGTTTCCGGAAACCTCGCGTCGGCTCCAATACTTCATCCCCAGCCTGTGGCTGCTGTGGCTGGTCATCGGCGCGCTGGCGTCGGTTTGGGTCGAGCCGATTCGTTGGATGTTGCTTGGCAGCCTGGCGATCTATGGTCTAGCGGTCGCGGGAAGTGCGATACACGCGACGCGCGGCTCTGGCAGCGCCGGGCTCGGAGCGGCGGTTGCACCTGCGATTGTCGCCAGCCACCTCTGCTATGGCTGGCACTTCTGGCGCGGTCTGCTCGACCCGCGACGACCCTGAAGCAGTTGCCGGCCGGCGGCGGCAGGGTCGGACACTCCGAGGCTGCCTAGCTTGTCAGGGGATCGCCTCGCTCATGTTGACAATGCCAGCACTGCTCAAGGCCACCCGTTCCTTCGCGGAGTCTCTCCGGTTGCGGGCGAACGACCCGCTGCAAGTACGGGCAGTCATGATGGGTGTGATGCTTGTAACTCGGCAGTGCGGGGCCGCCATCGGGCGCGGCAGCATGCCAAGCATGGGCCGCACTGGCCCGAGTTTCGGTGAGCACCAGATCGACCACGCGGCGCAGGGCCTCTTCGCGCGCGTCTCCTTCCAGCCGCCGGAGGCGATAGAGATCGAGCTGCCGGTCGGCCCCTGATCCCTCGCGGATGATGGTGCGCGCGTGGCGCAGCTCCGGCTCGCAGCCAAGCGCGCGGGCGTCGTCGGCGAGGTCCTCCACGAGCTCGTCGGTCAAGTCGCTGATGTCCTTCCGGCCGCCGCCGCGCTCGTCCCCAAAGAAGGCGAGGACGCCGTAGCGCTGGGCCAGCCAGCGGTTCTCGGCAATGATCTCGGTCGGCGGCTCCGGCGGCAGGGCTCCGTCCCGGTGCCGGCGGAGCAATCGCCGGACCAGCGATGCGTAGATGGCCACGATGCACATTGCGTCGTCGATACGCGTGCAGACATCGCAGATGCGCATCTCGATGGTCGGATGGGCATGGGAGGGGCGAATGTCCCACCACAGCTCGCTGCCGTCGGTGATGAAGTCCATGCGCCGATAGTCGGCCACCAGCCGGTCGTATTCGGCGCGCGACCACAGGGGGCCGGGCAGGCTGGTCCGCGGCAAGTTGCCCACCAGGTTCAGGCGGTAGGACTTGAAGCCGGTGTCGTGGCCTCCGTTGAACGGCGAGTTGGTGGAAAGCGCGTGGATCAGCGGCAGGTAGCGCCGCATGGCGGTCATCACGCGAACCCGCTCATCCGGGTCGCCAAATCCCGCGTGGACGTGCATGCCGCCGATCAGGAACCGCCGCACGCTCTCCTGATACGTCGTGGTGAATCGCTCGTAGCGCTCGCGCGGGGTGGTGGCCTGCGCCCTCCAAGCCGCAAACGGATGGGTCGAGGCGGCCATCACCGCCGCCCCATAGGTTTCGGCCGCCTGGGTCACGACCCGTCGCGTCTCCAGCAGGGCGGCGCGAACCTCGGCCACCGTTGCGCACACCCGGGAGATTGCCTCGACCTGCGTGCGCAGCAGCTCCCGCGAAATCTCGTGCGGCCCGCTGTGCGCCGCTGCGGTTTCGAAAATGCGAATGTCAGGGTCGGCGAGAAGGTCGCGCGACGCGGGGTCGACGAGAAAAAACTCCTCCTCGACCCCGAGCGTGATCGCCAGGTCGTCCTGAGAGTCGCTGGGCGTACCGCCCTGCACCGCTAGCCCGATCCTTTCATGGCCGTTACGAACGACAGCGTTGCCAAAGCCCTCAAAACATACCCTGCGTCCGCGCATGACCAAAACCGCACACGACGGCACAGGTGAGAGCCTCGCGACACGGGATCGGTCGCGGCCTTACTCCGGATTGAACCGACGCAGGCGGCCCGCCACCATCAGCGTCTCGACGAACATCGTGGCGGCGGTGGTCGGTCGGATTGTGCTCGGATATCGATCACGGACGATCACGGGCGCCTCCACGATGGTCCGGAACCCGAGTCGAATCGCCAGCGCCAGAGCCTCGATATCGAAGGCGAAGCCCGACGTGCGCACGTGCGGAAACACCTGCTCGACGACCGGCGCGGCATAGATTTTCAGCCCAACCTGCGTGTCGCGCACGGCGAGACCGAAGAGCAAGCGCGTGAGCTGCCGGTAGCCCCAGCTATAGACGCGGCGCGCCAGCGGATATTCGACCACGGACTGGGCGTGCAGCTTTGATCCGACCACGATGTCCGCCCCCGTCTCGACGTGGAGCCGATAGGCCTCCACGAGGCACTGCGGGGGAATGTCGCCGCCGCCGTCGAGAAACGCCCGCGAGCGCCCGGCAACCGCCAGCAGCCCGCGGCGCACGGCCTCACCCTTGCCCGCGTTCCGCTCATGCACGGCGACGCGCAGCCGTTCGTGCTCGATTCTTGCGAGCGCTTCCGATGTGCCGTCCTCATCGCCGTCCACGACTACCAGCAACTCATAGCCGCAGCCAAGGCCGTCCAACGCCCGCAGAACCTCGCCGACCTGATGGCCGATGACGTCGGACTGCCGATAGGTCGGTATGACGACCGAGAGGTCGGGGAGCTTCTCGGTTGACGTGTCAACTTGCTCGGACGGATCGAGGGACGCGTCGGCCGTCATCACCACTCCTGGCTCTGCGGGGGCATCCAGTTCAGCGCTGGAGGGTTTTCAACCATGTGGCGCGACGAAGCCCGAGAGCCGACTCTGATTCGACGGATGATACGCAACGGCCTCGGCAGCGGCGGGTCGTGATCGTCGACCTCCCGCCCCATCCCCAAGTCTCCGCTACGACTGGTTCTGGCCGTTGGGCGTCCGGAATCGCCATAGGACGCTGCCGGCGTTGTGCATGACGAGCCGGTCGTCGTCGATGACGTCGGGCGGAGCCGCTTCGATCTCGCGCGCCACCTGATCCGGGTCCTCGTAGCCCACGTCGAGAGCGCGGCATTCGTCGGGGGACATGCCGGTGGCCAGGCGAACGTGGATGCGCGGCGCTTCACGCCCGTCGATCATGGGCGCATCACCCTTGATCAACACGCCCAGGGTGAGCGCCAGGGGACTGACGCCGTGCGGCTGCCAGGCCTCGGGATGGGCCAGCAGGTAGGGCCACCCATGGAGTCCCACCTGGCGGATCGCGCGGCCGTGCGCCGCGGAGATCTCGCGCACGCCGGGGGCATAGAGGATGAGCTCGCCGCCGTCGGCCACCGTGTCGTCGCCCCGAAAGACGCCCTTGGCGCCGGTCCAAAGCTCGGGATACATCCACGTGCCGTCGGGCAGGCGCGGCGTGGCCGCCACCGTGCGTGAGACACGGCGGGTGGTGTAGCGGATGTTGACCTCAGCGCTGAGCGCCGCCGCCGCGCGCGTGACCTCGCGCCATCCGTCGGGCTGCACGAACACGCCGCGCGTGGATCCCGAGGCGTCGTCGACCACCAGGGCGATGGTGGTGAGGGGAACCGGAACTTTGCTGGTCATGTCGTCGATCAGCTCGCGCACGGGGTTGTCGAGCACGCCTTGAATGGCCCGCGCGCCTCGCAAGCTGCCGATGGTGTGGAGCAGGTTGATCATCTCGGGTCCCGAAACGCCAGGGAAGATCTGCTTGGCGCCTCCGGCGAAGCCCGCTCCCTCGTGCGGCTGCACGCGCGTGATCAGGACGACGCGGTCGTAGTCGAGCAGCCGGCGGTTGATCCGCACCGGCATGTCGCTGTCGAATCCCAGCCCGGGCGCGAGATCCCCGTAGTCGCCGAAACGGGCCTGCTGTTCGGCCAGCGACACGGAGCCGATTTCGACCAGGGCGTCCGCCCGCGCCCACTCGTGGTCGAGGATGGGGACCGCGGGATAGGCATCGCCGCCGAATACCCACTGCCGCTTGGCGGCTTCGGGCATCGAGGCGTGGGTGCCCTGCGCGATCATGACGTCAACCGCGGCAGCACGCCCCTGGAGCGCCTGCCAGACGGCCCGAAACGTTTGGCTGACGGGGATCTTGCGGGTGTCGTCGGGCGCCAGCACCAGCACCCGGGACGCATCGAGCGGGAGCTCGGACAGCGCATCGGCGATCACGGTCGCGGCGTCTGAGGCCGTGACGGCGGGCGACGCCTCGGCCTGGAGCACCTGGGATCGGACGTTCATGCGTCTCGGGAGGCCAGCGCCTCAGCCTGAGCCACCATGTCGGCCAATATTGCCACCCCACCCGACCAGAAGCCTGGGTCGTTCAGATCGATGCCCATCGGACGGACCAATGCCTCGGGCGAGACCGAGCCGCCGCGGCTCAGCATCTCGGTGTAAGCCGGCGCGAAGGCGTCCCCGCGCTCGTCGTAGACCTGGAGCAGCGCCAGGACGAGCAGTTCGCCGAACGCGTAGGCGTAGACGTAGAACGGCGAGTGCACGAAGTGCGGGATGTAGCTCCACCAGGTGCGGTAATCGTCGGTGAGGGTGACCGCGTCGCCGTGCATCGGCGCGTTGGCCTCGATCCACAGCTCGCTCAGGCGCTCCGCGGGCAGCTCCCCCTCGTCGCGGCGGGCCGCGTGGGCGGACTCCTCAAAACGGTGCATGACAATCTGCCGGAACACGGTGGCGAAGCTGTCCTCGATCTTGCTCGCCAGCAACGACAGGCGCGCCTGGCCGGACGGCTGGGCCTCCAGCAGACGGCGAAAGACCAGCATCTCCCCGAACACCGAGGCGGTTTCGGCGGTGGTTAAGGGCGTGTGCGCCTGCAGATAGCCCACGTCGCGCGACAGGAACTGGTGTGCGGCATGGCCCAGTTCGTGGGCGACGGTCATGACGTCCCGGATGCGATCGGTGTAGTTGCAGAGCACGTAGGGGTGGGTCTGCGTGGTCGACCCGGCGCTGAATGCTCCGCCGCGTTTGCCGAGGCGCAACTCCGCGTCGATCCAGCGCTCCTCGAACGCCCGCGACGCGATGCGGCCAAGCGTCTCCGAGAATGCGGCGTAGCTATCAACCACGATCTCGCGGCAACGGTCCCACGCGTAGACGGTGTCGTCGGCCCTGATGGGCGCGTAGCGGTCGTAGTCGAAGAGCTCGTCCAGGCCGAGCAGGCGCCGCTTGAGGCGGTAGTACCGCTGCACGATGCCGAATCCGGCCTCGCAGGCGGCCACCAGCGCCTCGACGGCGGCCGGCTCGATCTCGTTGGCCAGGTTGCGGGCAGCGATGGGCGTCGGATAGTGCCGCAGCCGGTCGTCGATGGCGTGATCCTGCAAGCGAACGTTGAACACGTAGGTGAGCGGATGCTGCTGGGCCGCCAGCGCGGCGGTGAGTCCGACGGCGGCGCTGCGGCGGGTGTCGCGGTTGGGGTTGTAGAGCTGGGCCAGGGTTTCGGCTTCGGTCAGGGTGCGCCGCTCGCCGTCGATTTCCACCTCGCAGGTGATGCGGCTGGTGATTTCGTCGAACAGGCGCGACCACGAGCGCGATCCGGTGTTGGCCTTCTCATCCATCACCTGCTCTTCGCCTTCGGCCAGGCGATGCGGCTTGGTGCGGCGCTCGCGCTCGAGGAGATAAGCGAACTCAGCCAATTGCGGGTCCGCCATCAACTCGGCGGCACGGTCGTCTTCGAGGTGCACCCACTCGAGGTCGAAGAAGATGAGGTGCCGGCGAATCTCGGTGCTGCGCGCCTGGGTGCTGTTGAGCAGCCGTCCGGCGGCCGGGTCGTCGCTGTGGGCCGCGTGCTGCAGATGCGCAAAGATCACCGGCGCGTCCATGAGCTCGTAGATGTCTTCAAGCTCCTGGAGAGCCTCGCGAAGGCCGGAGGCGGACAGCTCCCCAAGTTTTCCCCGATAGCGGGTGGCGAAGTCCTGGGCGCGGGTGTCGGCGGCCTCGTGGTCGCGCTCGATGCGTGGATCGTCGAGTCCGGCGTAGAGCGCGGAAAGATCCCAGACGACGCCGTCGGCGGAACTGGATGGCGCGACGGTCATCACGTGCCCTTCAACGGGTCGTGCGAATTGGCCATGGCTGCTGTCTCCACCGGGAGCAATCCAACCGGGGCGTCCGGGCTGAGCGCGGCCAGCAGCGCGTCGTGCTCCGCCACGACCCTGGCGACTGCCTCCGCGGACGCCACCTGCTCTCGCGGATCTTGGTGCCGCATCTTGATTTCGACGGCGTCTGCCCGCACGGTGCGGCGGCTGACCGTGCACCGAATGGGAATCCCCAGGAGGTCGGCGTCGTTGAACTTGACCCCCGCGCTCTCATCACGGTCGTCGACCAGCACCGAAAGGCCCGCAGCTTCAAGATCCTGGGCCAGGCGCTCGGCGGCCTGTGTCACCTCGTCGGCCTGGCCCAGCTGCACGACGTGCACGTTATAGGGAGCCACGCTGGCGGGCCAGATGATCCCATCTTCGTCGTGGTGGAGCTCCACGATGGCCGCCGCGAGCCGCGTGATGCCAATGCCGTAGGACCCCATCACGATTGGTTGGGGCGACCCACCCTCGGATAGGTAGGTGGCATTGAGCTTGCCGCTGTAGTAGGCGCCGAACTTGAACGTGTTGCCGATTTCGATGCCGGTGCGGAGTTCGAGGGCCGTGCCGCACCTGGGGCACGGATCACCGGCGGCGACGTCGGCGATGTCTTCGACGAGATCAGCGTTGAAGTCGCGCGGGAAGTTCACGTTCACGAGGTGCGCGCCGGGCATATTGGCCCCAGCAACCAGGTTGGCCGCGCACTCCACCGAGCGATCCACGACGACCAGAACCTCGTCGAGGCCCACCGGCGAGGCGTAGCCCGGCACGAGGCCGGCGGCGGTCAATTCCTGATCGGCCGCGAGTCGAATGTCGGGCGCGCGCAGCGCCCGGCGCAGCTTGGCTTCGTTGACGTCCAGATCGCCGCGAATGGCCACAAACGCAATCTGCTCGCCGGTCCAATAGAACACAGCCTTGAGCGTCCGCTGCGTCGGGATGCCGAGATAGCCCGCCACGGCGGCGATGGTCTCCTGCCCGGGGGTCTCGACCTTCTCCATGGGAAGCGGCTCGGCGTCGTCCGGCTCGGGCGGCTGCGTGGTCGCCACCTCCTGGTTCGCCCCGTAGTCGCCGGTGGGACACACCACGATCGTGTCTTCGCCCGCGGAGGTCAGAGCGTGAAACTCGTCCGCGTCCGAACCTCCCATCGCGCCGGCGTCCGACTCGACGACCAGCGGCTCGATCCCGCAGCGGCGGAACGCGCGCACGTAGGCCGTGACGAACTGCCGGTAGGTCGCGTCCAGGCTCTCCGGCGACGGGTCGAAGGTGTAGGCGTCCTTCATGGTGAACTCGCGGGTCCGCAGCAGGCCGCCACGGGGGCGAGGCTCGTCGCGGAACTTCGTTTGAAAGTGGTAGACGCTGACGGGGAGCTGGCGATAGGAACCCACGAGTCGCGCGGCGAGGTCGAGGGCGATCTCCTCATGGGTGAGGGCCAGCACCATGTTGCGTTCGGCGCGATCCTTGAATCGCACGAGCTCAGGCCCGAGCGAGGCGAAGCGGCCGGTGCGCTCCCACAATGTGGACGGATGCACCACGGGCATGAGGAGCTCTTGGCAGCCGACGGCGTCCATTTCTTCGCGGACGACCTGCTCGATTCGTCGCAAGGTGCGCCAGCCCAACGGCAGATAGCTGAAGATTCCGGCGCCGAGAGGACGGATGAATGCGCCGCGCACCATGAGCCGGTGGGACGCGATGGTGGCGTCGGCGGGGTCTTCACGCAGGGTGCGACCGAAGAGCGAGGACAAACGTTGCACGGACGGCCTCAGACGACCTCAAGCAGCCGCTCAGTGTATCGGCCAGCTCAGATCACGTAGTCGGGCGGGTCGCGCCGCTCGCCAAGCTGACGGATCGGCTGCCGTCGAACCGGCTCGCCACGACGCTCCACGTAGCTTGCGCGAGGGCCGACGACCGTGGAGCCGGGGGGCACGTCCTCGGTGACGATGGCCAGCGCGCCAATGCGGCTGCCGGCGCCGATGGTGACCGGGCCAAGGATGCTGGCCCCGACGCCGATGGTCACGCCGTCCTCGACGATCGGGTGCCGCCGCATGCCGCCGACACCGTCGTCACGCCACCACCCGGTGGCGCCCAAGGTCACCTGGTGGTACAGCATGACGTCGTCGCCCACGCGCGCGGTCTCACCAATCACCACACCCGAGCCGTGGTCGATAAAGAAGCGGCGCCCGATTCGGGCGCCCGGGTGAATCTCGATGCCTCCGGTCGCCAGCCGCGCGAACTGACTGACGGCGCGGGGCAGGACGGGCACGCCCCGCATATAGAGCCAATGGGCAATGCGATGGAAGAAGAGCGCGTGCACGCTGGGATAGAGCAAGACCTCCAGCACGTTCCTGGCGGCGGGGTCCTTGTCGAGCACGACGCGCATCCACTCCGGCCCGCGGCGTTTCCCGGCCGCGGCATCCGGCATCTCGCCCGCGCCGCCGTTTCTTGGGTCGATGCTCCAATCCCCCCTCGAACGCGCGAGGAGCGCCCATCCCGAAGGACGGGCGCTCCCGTGATTCCACCTTCCTGCGCTGCGGCCTCGCGGCACGCAACCTCAGCGGGTGCCAAGGCACCCAAGCCCGTTACCGGGGGCCAACCGGCTCGGCCTACCCACGCCATTGCTTCGGCCGAGCGGCTCACGAGGGCAATTCACCGTCCGACGCGCACCGGCCTCGCACCGCCGCCGGCTCGCTGTCCGCGTGAAGGACGGCTACTGGTCTCGCTCAGCGCCGCACACTTGCTTGTTCCCCGTACTTACGCCGCGAAGGCGCGGATGTCAACCGTGAGGCCGCGAATTTCGGCGAATGGGCTGCGTAGAATGCTCAACATGGGCAGCTTGGCGCCGACGCAGCTATGACGGCCACCGATCCGAGCGGGGGAGGCTCAGCCCCCCGACCGACCTCCGGCGACGCGGAGCCGCCGAATGTCCCCGGAACGATTGAACGGCTGGCGGACATGGGGCCCATCGCGTCCGAGGCGAAAGGGTCGACGGCTGCTTCACCAGATCTCGATCGCCCACTGACGCTGGCGGAGACCTGGAGCGACTTCGCGGGGTGGCTGCAGAGCACGCGTTGGCAGCGCCCCATTGCCGCAATCGCGCTCCTCGTCGCGGGCGCCCTGGCGTGGGCCGTGATTTCGGCAGTCGTGCCCTGGCCGGAGGGAATCCCTGGAACCGTGCAGCGCGTGCTGGCCATGGACGTTGGCTGGGCGCCGCTGCCGATTCCGGACGATCCGCGTCTCGGCGCCGATCTGAGCCTTATGACCGCGGCCTGGGTGGGGGCGCCGTTGGTCTTGAGCGCGTTCTGGTTCGCGGCGGCGTATCACCTGGATCGCGAGAGTCGCCGTGCGTTCGGCGTGAGCCGCATCCCCGGCGTGCGGCATTCGACCGGCTATACGGCCATGGCCGTGCTGCTGGTGTTTCCGCTGATGGTGCTCGGCCTCGCCAGCGGCGCCTGGGGCGTGTTCATGCTCGGAACATGGGCCATCGCATTCGGAGCCTGGGGACCCGCCGGATTCTTGGTGGCGCTGCTGGCGATCTTCGGGCTGGTGGTCCGGCTGGCGAATGCGGCGCTCGACCGTCGGGCGGGGGCGTCGTAGCCGGGCGGAGATTCGGTGCGGCGCGCTACCCCTCGATGGCCGGCCCGAGGACCAGGCGATCGCTTTCGGGATCTTCGACGAGCAAGAACTCAACCGTCGTATCGCGCGTCACCATGAGCCGAAGCCGGTCCCCCACGCGCTCACACCCCACGGCCTCTTCGGGTGTGACATCGACGCGACGACATGCATCGGCATAAAGGTCACTGAGTGATACCCGACGTCGTGTGGCCAAAAGGCTCTCTCCCCCCTGCACGGTTCCTGGACGCGAAACTGGCGCCCATTCGAGATTCTGCCCAACCATACGCTGCGGAGGCGGCCCACTCACAACGTTGGGTCACGGGTCGATGCGCATCGCCGGGCCAAGCTGTTACAGTATCGCGCGGCTCCGGGCGCGTGTAGAATGTCGGCAGCGTTCAGTCGACGTCAGATGTACGCGCCTACCGGGCGTGCGGAGTCGCTGGACGCGGGGGGGCGTTGGGATAGCATTCGCTTGCCCATGAATGGGGGCCTCCTTGAACAGCTTGCGTAGGTATCGGCTGTTCCTCACGTTGCTTGTTGGACCGGCGCTTGTCATCGCCATCATCGTGGTGCTGATCATCACCTTGTTCGGCGGCGGCGGCGAGACGGATACCTCGGCCGAAACCACCACGCCAACCGTCACCGCATCGCCAGGAACCGGCGGCGGCGTGCCGCCCGCAAGGACGTCCCCGACGACGCTGCAGGTGCTGCCAACCCAGACACCAGTCATCGTGGATACGCCGACGCCGACGGTGCCGGCCGAGCCGACCTCGACGCCGACGCCAACCGCGACGCCGACGCCCGCCGGTCCCATCGAGCACACCGTCCAGGCGGATGAAACGCTGTCGGGCATTGCCGATGCGTATGGCGTGGCCTTGGGCGACATCGTGGCATTCAACGACTTTGCCAACGCGGAAGTGATCATCTTTGTCGGACAGATCATTGAAATCCCGACCGATCCGAGCCAGCTCGCCGAGCGGCTCGGCGCGCGACCCGTGGCCGTGACGGGCGTTGTGATTCCAAGCGATGGCCTGAATGTTCGCGACCAACCCAACACCGCCACCAGCACGGTGCAGTACGTCGCGCGCGCCGGATCGCAACTCAACCTGACGGGCGTTTTCGAGGACATCGACGGCATCCGCTGGCACGAGGTCGAGGACGGCAACTGGGTGCAGAGCCAATACCTGGAGCTGGGCGCCACGGCGGCCCCCCTCCCGGACGCGCCTGCCACTAGTACGGGCACGGGCACGGGCGCGGCGCTGACGGGGGTAGTGATACCCGACGACGGGCTGAACGTGCGCAACGAGCCCAACACCACGACCAGCACCGTGCAGTATGTCGCGGGGGGCGGGACGCAACTCAACTTAACGGGAGAGGTTCAGGAGATCAACGGCATCCGCTGGCATCAGGTGGAGGACGGCAACTGGGTGCAGGGCCAGTACCTCGAACTCGGGGGTGCGGCTGCTCCGGCACCGGCGCCGGCGGAGACCGCCGCCCCGACGCCAACCGCCGCCGCAACGGCGGCGGCCACCGAGCCGCCGAGCGATGAGGAGCTCACCGCCGTGGTCGTGCCTGAAGGCGGGCTGAACGTTCGCACGGAACCGCGCGCGGATGGCGAAGTGGCCTACGTCGCGCCGGCGGGATCGCGCCTGCAGATGACCGGCGAAAACACGGTCGTCGACGGCGTGACCTGGTGGGAGCTCGAGGACGGGAACTGGGTCCAAGGCCAGTATCTCCGCTTCGGGTAGCCCCGCAAGTACCGACGGGACTCCCGGCGTCGCGGTGACGTTAGGCTTCGCCTAGGGTCGAACGCGGGCGTGCCGACTCACCGGTCGCGCAGCCACCGATCCATAAATTCCAGGGGCGCCTCGGGCAGGAGCTCGTGGCCCCCGTCGAACTCGTCGCGGGCAAGGCGATCACTCGCACCTGCCGCCGCGTAGATGTCCGCAAGATGGGCGTGGGCCTGCCGCGACGCCTCGATTGCGAAGCCGCGATCGGACCGCCCCGCCTGAATGAGCAGCGGCCGCGGGGCGATGCAGCCGTGGATATCGGGTACATCGGCCACGGCATAGATGCCGGGCAGGAACTGGGACCCGCAGAAGTTGCCGGCGTCGAGGGCGTAGGAGCGGAATGTGGTGAGGTAGCCGCTCACCACCACGGCCGCCGGCCGCTCGTCGAGCGCCGCCAGATACATGGCGCGGGTGCCGCCGAAGGAAAGACCGGCGACGCCGATGCGGCTCGCATCCACCTCGGGCCGGGCCTGGAGGACATCCAGGGCGCGCTGGTCGTCCCAAAGGGCGAGCGCCATGATATTGCGCCCGAAGAGGGCCAGCTTGAGAAAGTTGATGTTGCAGCCGTCGCGACCGCCATAGCGGCGGAATCCCTCAGCACGCTCGCCGAAGCCCGGCGCGTCGGGGGCTAGCACCACGTAGCCGCGCTGGGCGAAGCGCTTGGCATTGGCGTGGTAAATGCCCGGCGTGACGAGGTCGTCCTTGCCCCCGCCGTGGCCGTGCACGGCGAGGATTGCCGGGGCCGGATGGTCGGCATCGACGCCGTCGGGGACGAGCAGCAGGGCCGGCACGTCAACGTCGGATGCGGTGCGGAAGACGAGTCGCGTCTGCACGTAGCCGCTGCCGAGCGTGCGCTCCAGCTCCACGGGATCGGGATCCGCCGGTGTTGGCAGCGGTCCGAGTAGGGACGCGATGGCGTCCCGCAGGCCGTGGCGCCAGGTCGCAAAGTCGACACCCGGTCGGAAGGCGTGGCTGGGCCGGTGCATGTCATCCAGCCGCGCGACCTGGTCGTCAAACGCGAATTCCCAGGTGCGGGGCGCCGGCGCGTTCATCGGCGCAGGTGCGTCCGAAGGTAGGCCAGCGCCTGCGGCGCCTGGCGACTGAAGCATTCAAATCGCTTTCCGTTGTCTTCGATGCTGACGCGGCCGGAGTAGTTCACGGCCGTCAGCGCCCGAAGAAACTCGGGCAGGCCGGCATCGGTGGACTGCGACGGCGAGCCGGGAAGCGGCGGGACCGGCACATGGACGTGGCGCAGTCGATCGCGCGACTCGGCGAGGTTGGTCAGGGGCTCACGCTCGCGCTTCATGTGCCACCAATCGGCCAGGGCCGCCACGCGCGAGATCCCGGATTGGCGGGCCACGACCGCCGCCTCGAGAACCGTGTTGATGTTGTCGCAGACCTCGCGCCAGAGCGGCTCGATGACGATGTCCAGGTCGTAGGGCGCCGCGGCGTCGGCGACCAACGACAGGAATTCGAGAATCTCGTCGGGCACCCGGTGCCGGTCGTAGCCGGACGGCGTGGTGCGGGCCGGTCCGCTGCCAAAGACCACCACGCGGGTCCCCAACTCGGACATGCGTCCCATGGCCGTGTCGACATAGGCGCGCAATCCCGGGCGATCGCGCTTGGGCCCGACGACCGGGTGGTGCGCCGGAACGAACACATTGAACGCCTCGGCCGGCAATCCGACATCCTGGATGCGCCGGCGGATTGGCGCGTAGACCGTCTCGTCGTCGTCGGGAACCAGGTCCACCACGCGGGGCTCGACGTAGGCGAAGCCCGCGTCACGTACCGCATCCAGCGCGTCAAGCGACGCGCAGCATCCAAGCCGCATGCCATCACCGCCTCACGCCGTCGCGGACGTTTCCGGTTCGCAAACGCTAGAGTGCCACGAGCCCCAGGACCGCTACCGCCCGGAGTTGCCGCATGGCCTCGAATCCTGCGTCGGACGCGTCGGAGGACGACGAACAGCTCGCGGTGACCCATCCCGACGGGACGCCGACCGGCGTCGTCAAGTTGCGTGCCGCCATCCACACGGACGGCGACTGGCACCGCACGCGCACCGTGTGGGCGCTGCTGCCGCCGGCGGGCAACGCGGACCCGATGCTGGTGCTGCAGCAGCGCGGGCCGTTCAAGGCATCCTGGCCGAACCGTCTCGACGCGAGCTCGGCCGGGCACCTTCGGGTTGGTGATCCCGACCCATGGCGCGAGGCCGAGGAGGAGCTCGGTCGCCGACCGGTCGCGGGCGAGGTGCTGTCGCTGGGCGAGCGGCAGAGCGGGGCACGGCTCCCCAACGGACAGATCGATCTCGAGGTCCAAGAGCTATGGCTCTGGCGCTGTCCCTACGGTCTACTCGAGCTTTGCCCGCCATATCCCGAAGTGGCGGCGCTGCTGGCGGTGGCCCCGGACGGCCTGCGGCGGCTGGCCGGGGGCGAGGCGCGGCGCATTCCAGCGGTGGTTCGGCGACCCGGCGCGTCCCGAGTTGAGGCCGGATACGCCGGCGCGCACCAACTGATTCCGGGCGAGGAGCCTTACATCCGGCAGGTGGGCGAGATCACGCTGCGCCTATTGGCGGGCCAGCGTTGGTCGCCGCTGACCGTGGATCCGGAAGCTGAGTTCGAGATTTAACATCGCGGCGGACGCCCGACGTCGTCCGCAACGGCGCGTCGTCAGCGACGCCTGATGATGAGGAATGCGCCGAAGGCGATGAGGATGATCGGCCACAGCCGCCACGAATCGAACTGCGCCAGGAGACCAAGCGAATCCAGCAGCGCGAGCACGCCAATGACGACCAACGCGAGCCCGACGAATGCCGCGCCGCCCAGGCGGCTGCTCCGGCCATCCGACTGCCCTTCGGGCGCATAGGGCCGATACGTTTGCGCGGCGCCGGGAGCCGCGGTCTCGGATGCCTGTTGGGCGGCGGCTTCCCCGCCAGCGGGCTCATCGCCCGGCTCTGGCGCGTCGCCGGCGGCGGGTTCGTCATCCGCTCCAACGGGACCAGGCTCGATTCCGGGCGCGGGCGCAGCACCTGTGGGCACGACGACCACCATGACGAAATAGATGATGACGGCAACCCCGCCGGTGAAAATCGCCAGCAGCACCCAGAGCAGGCGCATGAGCGTGGGATCAACGTCGAAGTAGTCCGCCATACCGCCTGAGAGTCCCGTGAGCAGGCGATCCTGCTCGCTGCGATACAAGCGACGCTGCATGGCGAGGTCCTCCGCGCGCGTATGCTCCGCAGGTCACTCTAAAGCTGGAGACGGCGTTTGTCACCGCGCACCAGCCACACACCAGCGTCCGACGCCGATGGCGACGCACGACCGGAAAGCCGCGGCTTGCGGTTGCAAGTGTTTCTCGCGCGAGCGGGGCGAGGGTCACGGCGAACGATGGAGCAGGCGATCCGCGGCGGGCGGGTGGCTGTCGACGGCCAGACCGTGACGACGCTCGGGGTTCGAGTCGATCCTGAGACGCAGGACGTTCGGTTGGACGGGAAACGCGTTGAACCGAATCGACAACCGGGAACCGTCATCGCGCTGCACAAGCCGCCGCGAGTGCTCACCACCACCCACGATCCGCACGGCCGCCCGACGGTGCTGCATCTGCTACCCGCGGCGCTGCGGCGCGAACGTCTCTATCCGGTGGGTCGGCTCGACTTCGCCTCCGAGGGCCTTGTGCTGTTGACCAACGACGGCGACCTGGCGTTTCAGCTCATGCACCCGCGCTTCGGCCATGAACGCGAATACGTGGTGACGGTTCGCGGACCCGAACCGCCCGACCTTGCCCGGCGGATCACCGAGGGCGTCGACATCGGCGACCGGCGGCCGGCTCGCGCCCTACGCGCGACCCGAACGAGCAATGGCTGGCGACTGGTGCTGGCCGAAGGCCGCAAGCGCCAGGTGCGGCGAATGTTCGAGGCGGTGGGGATGCGTGTGACCCGGCTGCAGCGCGTGCGCATCGGCTCGGTGATCCTTGGGGATTTGGCGCCCGGCGCGGCGCGGACGCTCGACGCGGCCGAAATCGCCACACTACGACTGCAAACCTAGCCGGCTATGCTCAGCGCTCATCGGCGCTCTAGTCTATTGCGAAACTACTCAGGGCGGCATCGAAGAGGTCGTCATATCTCTCCCAAGTTGATCGCAGTGCCGTCGCTGTGATCACGAACATACTGTCATCGTTAGAGACGAACATCTGTAGGATTTGAAGATCGTATTCGACTTGGCGGAATGTTGACATCAAGAAACGGGCAGGTCGACCATTGACGGACGGCACATATTCGTTTATCACCTCGTGTTCACTTAGTACCAAGGGAAGCTGCTGTTTTGATATATCAACATAGTCTTTTAGAGTGACTCCGGGAGCGTATTCTTCGAGGATGTTAATGTTGGCTTGGAAAGTCAGATCTTCTACATCCGGACTTCTAAAATAGACGATTCCAGATACCTTGCCGACCTCCCAACCAAGTGGCGGCTGTATCTTGTATCCCTCTCCTAGATAGAATTCATCAAGCTCTTGATTTCCAGGCGTAGCGTCAAGATTCCGACTCTCAGGCGCGGTACCGCAGGCAAGGGCAGCCAGGAGTACAAGAACGCTTGTCGCCCTAGCGAACAGGCCGCTAATTCTCGCGATGTCCAGCCTCGTGTTCGATTGCCGCGGCTTGGCCGACTCGGATCAGCACAGCTATGCGCTCTCGGCAGGGCGCATATTGGAGCGCCTCCGCTGGACGAGGACGGTGACGCCCAGCACGATCCAGGCCGGGAGTGAAAGGACCAGCGGGTAGAGCACGATGCCAACCGGGCCGAACAGCCCGCCGATCACCGCTCCATAGACCGTCAGCGGAGCCAGCACGATGGCGCACACGTAGGCCAAGACTCGCACGCGGCGATGCAAGTAGGTCACGGCCAGAGTGAGCGGAAACGCGGCGATCCAGGCAAACAGGACCATTAGCGCGATCATTGCGACCGCGCTCGGAATCCCGCCCGCTTCCTCACCCGCCGGAAGCGTGCCGAAGCGGATGGCCGAGACCACCAATATCGCCAGCGGAAGCCAGAGGGGAAGAATCAGCGGCCGAAGTCTGCGTCGGGTCCTTGACCAGTGCATGTGCTCGCCAGCGTGCCACGCCTGTGGAGCATTCTAGCGCCGGCCGTGCGCGGCACGACGGTGGGATATTTCACCTAGGCATCGGCGCCCGGCGCGGGGCCGCCCCGCACGGCATGCGCCGGCACATGCGCCCAGGCATGTAGGCTAGGCCGCCGAGATGCCCGCCGTGCGTTGGCGGCGGCGAGGGTGTAGGGCGAGGAGTCCGCGTGGAGACGGAATTCGCGACAGGTCTGGGGCAGATCATCCTGTTCGACCTGATCCTCAGCGGCGACAACGCCGTAGTGATCGGGGTGGTGGCGAGCCGGCTGCACGGGCGGCAGCGGCGATTGGCCATTCTGTTCGGCGCGGGCGGCGCGGTGGTGCTGCGGATCGCGTTCGCGTCCATCGCGACGCTGCTACTGCAGATCCCGATTATCTCGCTGGTCGGCGGGCTGGCGCTCTTCTGGGTAGGCTGGCGCCTGCTCGCTCCCCACGGGGACGAGGAGCACCACGAAGCGGCGACGACCTTCTGGCAGGCGCTGCGACTGATCATCCTGGCGGACGTGGTGATGAGTCTGGACAACGTGCTGACCATCGCCGGCGCGGCCCACGGCGACATTCTGCTGCTGGTCATCGGGCTGGCGCTCTCGATCCCGCTGCTGTTCGTGGGCTCGGGTCTGATCGCCTTCGCCACCGAGCGGCTGCCGCTGATCATCTACGCCGGCAGCGCGCTGATCTTCCGCATCGCGGTGGTGCTGATTATCGAGGACCCCGCCCTGCACGACCGGCTGATCGTCGAGGGGCGGGAGGCGCTGAACGTCATCATCGAGCACGTCATCCCGTGGCTGGCGGCGTTCGCCGGTCCAGCGCTGTACATCCTGCTGGCGCGACGGCGTGGACGGCCCGTGCTGCCGTTCTGGGCCCGGTCGTCAGGGAAGACCGATCCGCCGGACGCGCCAACGCACGCGGCGTGAGACTATGGACCGGCGCTGCGTGAGGAGGTCCGACTGATGGCTCAACTGCTGCACACCCGCGTCCGCGTCAGCGACCTTGACCGTTCGATTCGGTTCTACGAGGACTTCCTCGGCTTCAGAGTCATCAGCCGGACAGATCGATCGCCTTCCGGCAACCACATCGTGCACCTGGAGTTGCCGGGCAACGAGCACACGATCGAGTTCACCTGGTCGGAGGACTATGAGCTCAACGTTCCCGAAGACTTGATGCACTTCGCCATCGGCGTGCCCGATCTGATCGCGTTTTGCGACGACCTCGAGCGCCGCGGGATCGAAATCTGGCCGGACGGCTGGCGGGAGAAGTTCCCGCTGGGGCGGAAGATGGCCTTCATCGACGATCCGGACGGATACGAGATCGAGCTGCTGGAGCGCGCGGAATGAGCGCGGCGGGGATGACGACGACTGAGCTGGAGGACGAGTTCGGCGACGTCATCGGCAAGGCGCGCCGCGGGCTCGGCCTCGAGCCGGCGGAGGTTGCCCAGCGGGCGAGTCTCGACGAAGCCACCGTGCAAAGCATGGAGGACTACGAGCGCCAGCCGACGCAGGCCGAGAGCGACCGCCTGGCAGCGGCGCTGGAGCTTCACGCGCCGAGTCTCTGGGACGTCGCCACGGAGGCGTGGCGACCGCAGGCGCAGTCGGCCACGCTGGCCGGCGGCCTGCAGGTGCGCATGATCCCGCACCCGCCCATGCGCGTGACGATGTACATCATCGGCGACCCGGCGACCGGCGATGCGCTGGTGGTGGACCCGGGCGCGCTGCCGGAGACGGTGCTGGCAACGGTGCGCGAGGCCGGCTGGCGTGTCACGGCGTACCTGATCACACATGGCGATTCCGACCACATCGACGCGCTGGCCGCGGTCTACGCCCAGGCGCCCGCTCCGGTGTGGGTGCACCAGGGCGCACGGTCCCTCGTCCACGGCGTTGACGAGGCCAATTTGAACATCGTGACCGGCGACGGACCGTTTACCGCGGGCCCCTTCGCCCTCGAAGCGCTGGAAACGCCCGGTCACGCGCCCGGCCACACAGCCTACGCGCTGCGCGACGGGGTGCTGGTGGGCGACACCGTGTTCGCCGGATCGATCGGCGGCACGCGGACGGGCAATCTCGGGTATGCCGGACACCTGGCCGCCATCCGCGCCAAGCTGATGACCCGCGACGACGACACGAAGTTCTTTCCCGGACACGGTCCGCCAACGACCGTGGGCGAGGAGAAGCTCCACAACCCGTTCTTGGCCTAGGGGACGGGCCTGTAGGCCAATCTGGGCGGATGCGCGACAATAGGGTGGCAGCCTGCCGTTCCGGCGCGCCTCGCAACGGGAATCGATGTTCGTCTACGACATTTCCACCCGACTCGCGTGCTCGACGCTCCTGTTCCGCGCCCAGTCGCTGGACCGGGCGTTGGACGGCGTGAAGGCGTCCGGCATCGATCACGTCGATCTGTGGGCGGCGCCGACGGTGCTGGCCCACGTGGACCCGGCCGCCGAGAGCGCGGCGGACGTCCAAGCCGGCCTCGAAGCGCGCGGGCTGCGCGCCTCGTCGGTGACGGCCATTGCCACGTCCGGCGACGACATGCTGCAGCGCATCGGCTTTGCCGCGGAGCTGGGCGCGCGCGTGGTGATCGCCACGGCGCCGCCGCGCGACTACGACCGCCGCGAGGCCGCCGACGACGTCCGCGCCTACGGGCGCACGGCGCAGGAAGCGGGCGTCACGCTTTGTCTGGCGCACCAGGCGGAGACCTGGATGGACACGGCCGAGGAAGTGGCGTCGTTCCTGGACGACGTGGGCCATCCGCGCGTGCAACTGAGCCTGGATCCAGCGCAGGCCGCGCGCGACGGGCTGACGTTCGAGGCGCTGGCCGACGCCGCCGGCGCCCGCATCGGCCACGTGCACCTCGCCGGCGCGGATCCGGACAACTCGGACGCTCTGGGCGCCATGCTCGACCAGCTCGAAGAGCGCAACTACTACGGCATGTTCACCTTCAGCTGGGACGGCACGGCCGACCTTCCGCCCGAGCAGGTGGAGGCCACCGTGCGCGAGGCCCGGTCGCACGTGCTGGAGGTCTCCAAGGCCTGATAGCGCCGAGCGCCGGCCGCCTACACTTCCCCCGTGCATGTAGGAACCCTGGAGCTCGTGCTGCGCATCCACGGCGCGGACTCCCTCAAGGACCGGCGCCGCGTGGTGCGGGCGCTCACGGCCCGGCTGCGGAACAAATTCAACGCGGCGGTGGCCGACCTGGAGCAGGACCCGACGCCGCACTCGGCGCGGGTGGGCGTGGCTTGCGTCGCCAACGACGGCCGCTACGTGGACGGCCAGCTCACCGCCATCGTGAACTTCGTCGAGGCCCTGCACCTGCCGCTGGAAGTGGTGAGCGACGCCCGGGAGATCGTGCGGCTGTAGCCGAACCATTCGAGCAGCGGTGCGCCCCTACCAGACCATTCGGGCGAATCCGATCGCTCCAGTCACGCGACCTCGCCGACGCTCCGGTACACTGCGCGCCGAATAGCGGCGAAGGGGGTGGAGTTGCAGCGGTGGCCGTAGTTGCTCACCCGGGAAACCGAGGGAGCGTAGGAGGCATGCCGTTGGCAGTCGAAGCCATTCTTGGTCTAGTAGCCTTTCTAGGCCTCTTCCTGATGTGGGCCGTAGTTCCGGCCCAAATCCGAAAGCGATAGCCGAACCGGGCACTTCCCCGTAGAAGCAGGCGCCGCACTGACGCGCGTTGGGCAAAGCTTGCCCAAGCCAGCTCGATGGCACAGAGCCTGGTGGTCGCCCCGCGACTCCACGCCCCCGCCGCATTCAAGGGCCGACCGGACCGAAGGCCAAGCCACATCCCGGTTCGACTTATGGATGCGGCCATGCGCCCGCCATCCCCACCACCGTCGACACGACGGCTACTCGATCAGGTCAGCCACGATCTGGTCGTGCGGAACGTAGTCGGAGGCATCTCCGTCCCCGAGCCGTTCGCGCAGGATCGCGACATCAGCCTCGTCTTCAAGGCGCTACAGAAATTCGGCATCCGCCATGGAGACCGGAGCCACGACACCCTTGCCCTGGCGCGGGAGCACGATCCGCTCGTTGCCGTAGGCAACGCGTTTGATGTGTTCGACGAAGCTCGGTTGCACGTCCCAGGGAGACACCTCAGCTATTCGTCGCGGGCGGTGTCCGCGGGTCAGACTTGTTGCTCAGCCCAGCGGACGACTGCCTCGGCAGTCTCGACGGCTGCGAGATAGTCCGCTTCGGCCACAGGCCTGGCCAGTCCGGGATAGCGTGTGATCAGGGCATACGGAGTGAGGATCGCAGCCTTGCGCACAGCTTCTGGAATAGACGCGCTGGCAGCTTCGAGCAGCGACAGCAGTCGGGCCAAATCGTGGACGTAGGGATACTCGACATCGAGGCTGATCAGCACAGCCTTGAGCGCCTTCTCGGCCGCCTGCTGCGCCTCGAAGCACAGATCCTCGAGGTAGGCGTCGGGGACGCGCTGCTTCGCCAGCGTCAAATTGCTCCTGGCGCGGTTCAGCCACTCGCGTGGGTCGTCGGGAGAGAAGCGCTCAGGGAGATTCATACACCACTGTGCCATCCCGCAGGGCAGGTTTGATCACCAGCGCGTGGCTATCCCTGAAGCGCTCCACGTCTTCGGGGGAGACCACGATGGCGTCCACCGCGGCGCCCACGCCGTGCAGCCGGCTATAGATTTGGGCCATAAGGTCCAGCGGGTCGGCGCCCCCTTTGATGACCAGTAGGTCGATGTCGCTGTGGCGGCCGGCACTGCCGCGAGCGGCAGACCCAAAGAGGATGATTTTCTCCGGCGCCACCACGTCCACGATGCGCGTGATGATGTCGTCCAGAGTCTGCTGATCAAGCATTCCCAAGGTGTCCGGCTGCGCGGCGGGAGATGGTCATCATTATGCGCCCGCATTGCCTCCGTCGGGTTCGTCTGGCGCGTCCGCTGTCGGCTCGACGGCCCCCCACTGGCGGTTGGCGAGGAGGGCGCCGGCGAGGGCCAGGGCGGCGATGACGGCACCGATGGGGGCGGTGAGGAGGGCCACGGCGGCGACGATGCCGCTGGTGAGGTCGCTGTAGGCGCCCAGGACCAGGCGGCCGAAGCCGAGCATGCGCCACTGCAAGCGGCGGCGCAGGTGGAGACGCAGGCCGTGGATGCCGGCGGCAGCCACGGCACCGAGCACCAGCCCGCCGATGATCGCGGCCGGGTGGTCGGGCATGACGGCGGCGCCCGCCAGGCCGCCGGCCACGGGCCTTAGCACCCAGCCCACTCGGTCCATGAGGCCGCCGCTGCCAGGGAACTTGTCGGCGAAGAGGTCGATGGGCAGGAGCAGAAGGGCGATGAGGAATACGGCGCTGGTGCCGACGAACTCGAAGGCGGGGTTGGGCGTAACGAAGTCGGAGCGCCAGGCGAAGAGCGCGGTGAGGGCGACGGTGACGTAGGGATTGAGGCCGGCGGCGACGCCAAGAACGGGGGCTTGGAGGAACTCCATCTAGGGGGTCCGGTTCGCGATTCGGTGCGGCGCGCTGCCCGTCGTGTGCCGTGGATTCCCGCCTTCGCGGGAATGACGAAGGGGGCGCGAGTGACGAACGGATCGGCACGCTGTTCGACTACGCAACGGTCGCCTCATGCCGGTTCCGTAGGTTTACCTGCTGAATGGGTCAGCCTACCGATTTACGGTCCACGTCGGGCGTTTCGATGGGACGGATTGGCATGCCGTGACCGTGTAGGGTGGGCGCCGCCGCGGGGCCGTGTCCATCGACGAGCCGGCCGCGCGTACGGCAATGATAGTGACCGCGAGCAAGAAGAAGGAGCAGTTGGATGGCGAACAGCGTGGTGCATTGGGAAATCAACGCCAAGGACGGCCCGGCGATGCAGAAGTTCTACGGCGATCTCTTCGATTGGGAGGTCACGGCCGACAACCCCATGGGCTACGGCGTGGTGAGCGCCCCGAGCGACGGTCCGGGCATCGGGGGCGGCATCATGGGCATGGGGGATGTTGAGCCGCCCACCAGGGTGACCTTCTACGTGGGCGTGGACGACGTGACTGCGTCCTTGGAGAAGGCCGTGAGCCTGGGCGGCAGCATCGTGATGCCCGAGATGCAGGTGATGGAGGACGTGATCATTGGGATCTTCGCCGACCCCGAGGGTCACGTGATCGGCCTGGTCAAGAACATCCCGATGTAGCCGGCTGCTACTTGGCCGGCAGCGAGCGGGCGAACGACGCGCCCAGCTCCAGCCAGTCGGCGAGGTCGGCGTCGTCCGCCGTACCCGCGGGCGCGACGAGTACCCAGCCGTTCATCGGTCGTCCGCTCAGGTCGAAGATGCGCGCATGCGAACGCGCCAGCGCCTCGTCGAACCGATCCGGGCCCACGCGCACCATCAGCTCATCGCCCGAGACGCCCACGGCCATGTTGCCGTCGAGCATGAAGGCGACGCCGCCGAACATGCGGCGCTCGGTGAGCCCGCTCTCGTCCGCCAGAGCCTCGCGCAGTCGCTGGGCCAGTCCTTCGTCGTAGGCCATGGGTCCTCGTCCTCCGCTTTCAGCCCTGCGCCATTTTGCATCCGACGGGCACCGCAGGTGGTGCGATACTTCACCGGCTGAACGCATCGTTTGCCAGGAGATCCCATGGCCACGTTTATCGCTCTGCTCACCCTGCCCAACGAATCCGCCGAGGAGGGCTCCCTCGCCCACAAGCTGGAAGAAGGAGCGCCCGAGACACGCAAGGTCCTGGAGGCACACGGCGGGAAGCTGCTTTCCATCTACTTGACCATGGGGCAGTTCGACGGCGTGGCGGTCATGGAGTTCCCCAGCACCGTGGCCTGCGCGCAGGCGATGATGGCGTTCCGCGAGCGCTTCGGCGGCGGCACGCAGACGATGGAGGCGTTCCCCGAGGGTCAGTGGGCGGAGCTGGCCGCGGGCATCTGAGGCGCCAGCCACGCGGTGCTGAGACCAACGTGCTCGGCGCCTGTCGGGTGAAGCCAGTCTTCTCAGGCACCCTCACCCATGCAGAGACCTTGGCGAAACCAAGCCGGGCTTGGGGATGATTTGGCGCATACGGTCTGCCTCCAGGTTCAGTGAAGGGTGGATTCCCGCCTTCGCGGGAATGACGAAGGGTTGCGCCACGGTCTCATCCGGGGGACGGTGTCGAAACGCAGCCGACACGCGCCCAGGATGATCTGCGCGGACCGCGGCCCAGTTACACATGGCACGGCGCGCGGGCCTATCATGCGGCCATGCGCGAGGAGCCGGCCGTCAGTGAACAGGACGCGATCGAGCTTCTGACGGACTTGGTGAGCACGCCGAGCGTGTCACCCGAGATCCCGGGAGGCACTGGAGAGGCGGCCATGGCGGCCAAGGTCGCGGCCTATGCCGAAGCCTGCGGCGCGGACGTGGTCTTCCAGGAGGCGCTGCCCGGACGCGCGAACGTGGTGGGCACGCTCGCAGGCGACGCCGGCGCGCCGGTCCTGATGCTGGAAGCGCACATGGACACGGTTGCCCTGGGCGCCATGACGCGCGGGCACAAGCCTCGGTTGGACGACGCGGGACTGCTCCACGGCCGCGGCGCCTGCGATACAAAGGGCTCGCTGGCGGCCATGATGCTCACGCTGCGCCGCGTGTCCCGCGAATCGGTGCGGCCCTGCACGCTGGTGCTGGCGGCAACGGTCGACGAAGAGACGGGCAGCACCGGGGCCGACACGCTGGCGGCCTCGGCGGTGACCGCGGACGGCGCGATCGTGGGCGAACCGACGAGCCTGGAGATCGTACGTGCCCATCGCGGCGGACGTTTCTGGAAGATCACCACTGCCGGCAAGTCGGCCCACAGCTCGCGTCCGGACCTGGGCGTCAACGCCATCTACCACATGTCAGACGTGATCCAGGTGCTGCGCGAGGAGTTCACGCGGCGCCTGACCGGGCGCTGGCATCCGCTGTGCGGAGATTCCACGTTTTCCGCGGGAACCATTCGCGCGGGAACCTCGTTCAATGTCGTGCCGGACCACTGCGAGCTGGTCTTTGACCGGCGCTTCCTGCCGGATGAGGCGCTCGAAGACGTGGACGCCGAGTTGGACGAAGTGCTCGACATCGCCCGACAGAGATTCCCCGGCTTGAAGGTGAAGGCCGAGCCCGAGGTTGTCGCGGGTTCGCTGGACACGCCCGAGGAAGCCGGCGTGGTCCAGGCGCTCATGGCGGCGTGCGAGGCGGTGACCGGTCGCGCGGCCATTGCGGGGGCGCCCTACGGCTCGGACGCGGCGTCGCTGGCGGCGGTCGGGATTCCCAGCGTGCTGTGCGGACCGGGCGACATTGCGGTGGCGCACAGCGAGGACGAGTGGGTGCCGGTCGCGGAAGTCGTGCAGGCGTCGGAGGTGTACTACGCCGCCTGGCGCCATTTCGCGGGCATGGAGGCGAGCTAGGGTATCCGCCTATGGGCAAGGCCCGCCGGCGACGCGGGCCCCAATCCGTTCGGTAACCCCTTCGACAAGCTCAGGGCGAACGGATTGGGGTGGAGCTGACGGGCATGCGCACAGCCTTCCTCGCGGGTTCGGCCAACCGGCCTGCTCGACGCAGTGCGGGCGGCGACGGCCGGGGTCGGTGCTAGTCTGGCCCATCCTGCGCCCCGTCCGAGGCGACATGCTCAACGACCCCCGAATCGACCGTCTGGCTGAGATCCTGGTGCATCACTCGACCAAGCTGCAGGCCGGCGAGCTGGTGGCGATCATGGGGCCGGCCGAGGCCAAGCCGCTGATGCTGTCCTGCTATCGCCTCGCGCTCGAGGCGGGCGCCCATCCCCGCATGAGCGTGACCTTCGAGGAGACCGAGGGGCTCTTTCTGCGACATGCCTCCGACGAGCAGCTGAGCCACCTGGACCCGGTGCGCAAGTTCGAGGCCGACACCATCGACGCCGCCATCAGAATTCGGGCCGCCAGCAACACGCGGGCGCTCACCAGCAGCGACACCAGCAAGATCGGCAAGGTGATGACCGCCTCGCGTCCGGTGATGAACCAGATCATCGAGAACGTGCGCTGGGTGCTCTGCGACTACCCCACCAACGCCTTCGCGCAAGAGGCCGAGATGGCGCTGGACGAATACGCCGACTTTCTCTTCGGCGCCACCAACATCGACTGGACGGCGATGGAAGCCGATCTGACCCGCATCAAGGCACGGCTGGAAGTGGGCAGTGAAGTCCGCATCGTCGGGCCGGACACCGATCTCACGCTGCGCGTGGAGGGGCGAATCTGGGAGCCGGCGGCCGGCACGCACAACATGCCGGACGGCGAGATCTTCACCGCGCCGATCGAGGATGCCACGGCGGGGCACATTCGCTACGAGTTTCCGGCCATCTACCAGGGACGCGAGGTGCAGGGCATCCGGCTCGAGTTCGCCGGCGGCAAGATCGTGACCGCCACGGCGGACAAGGGCGAAGAGTTTCTCACGGACATTCTCGACACGGACCCCGGCGCGCGGCGGCTGGGTGAAATCGGCATTGGCACCAACTTCGGCATCCAGCGCCACACGAAGAACATCCTGTTCGACGAGAAGATGGGCGGCACCGTGCACCTGGCCATTGGCCGGGCCTACGAGTTCACGGGCGGACGCAATGAGTCGGCCGTGCACTGGGACATGATCAAGGACCTGCGGCAGGACGGCGCGCTGTACCTGGACGGCGAGCTGATCCAGCAGGACGGGCGGTTCTTGATTTAGGACCGTCCCACAACCATCGAGATAATGTAGCTACAAGAGCGAAATTGGCTCGGCGTCCGGGGCGGATTTCGTCCCAACTGTGATACCATTGAGTGTGCAAGTTGGCAGCGCGAAACTCTCACGAATCGACCAGGTGAACTGGTCTCGCGCCAATCGCCGTCCCTTCTGGTTGACCCGCCAACATGCAGCTTGACGCAACCGCTTACAGGACGCGCGGCGCAACGTGCGCCTGCCGGTGGCTTGGGGTGTCGGCTGGCCGGCTGTTCGACCGGCCGTTTGCTTAGACAAAACATCGCGCGATTCGTGCGGTCGCGCGTTCGAAGGAGTAGCGAAGCGAATGGCGTATAGCGCCAAGGATATTCAGGTTCTGGAAGGACTGGAGGCGGTCCGACGGCGTCCCGGAATGTACATCGGCAGCACCGACGCGCGCGGCCTGCACCACCTCGTCTACGAAGTCGTGGACAACAGCGTGGACGAGGCGCTGGCCGGACGCGCCAACGAAATCGCGGTCACGCTGATGCCGGGCGGACGGGTGAGGGTGCGGGACAACGGCTCCGGCATTCCGGTCGACAAGCATCCGCGGGTCGGTCGCCCCGCCGTTGAGGTAGTGCTCACCAAGCTGCACGCCGGCGGCAAGTTCGACAGCGACGCCTACAAGGTCTCCGGCGGCTTGCACGGCGTCGGCGTCTCCATCGTCAATGCGCTGTCAGAGCATCTCAAAGTCGAAGTCCGCCGGAACAAGCGCGTCTGGACCCAGGAGTACAAGCACGGGCGCCCGCTCGCCGATCTCAAGCGCGGCGGCCGGACCGACGAGACCGGCACGACGATCGAGTGGATGCCGGACCCGGAGATCTTCGAGACCCTCGATCTCGACTTCGACACCTTGGTGCAGCGGTTCCGCGAGATGGCCATCCTGGTGGCCAACACGCGCATCGATCTGCGCGACGAGCGCACCGGCGATCGCCGGACGTTCTATTTCGAGGGCGGGACGCAATCGTTCGTCAAGCTGCTGGCCCGGCGACGCACGCCACTCCATCCCGATCCGATCTGTATTCGAGGCGAGGTCGAGACGACCAAGATCGATATCTCCTTGCAGTACTGCGACGCGGTCTCCGAGCAGGTGCTGACCTTCGCCAACACGATCCGCAACATCAGCGGCGGAACCCACCTGACCGGATTCCGCACGGCTCTCACCCGCACGCTGAACGAATACGCCCGCAAGCAGGGCACGCTGAAGGACAACGACGCCAACCTGACCGGCGAGGACGTGCGCGAGGGGCTGACGGCCGTGATCAGCGTCATGATTCCCGAGCCGCAGTTCGAGGGCCAAACCAAGCACCGGCTGGGTAACAGCGAGGTGGCGGGTCACGTGCAGTCGGTGGTCAACGAGCAACTGAGCACGTTCTTGCACGAGCATCCGTCCGACGCCCGCCGCATCGTCGAGAAGACCTTGCTGGCGGCGCGCGCCCGCATCGCGGCGCAGAAGGCCCGCGACCTGGTGGTTCGCAAGGGCGCCCTCGACGGCATGGCGCTGCCGGGCAAGCTGGCCGATTGCCAGGAGCGCGACCCGGACCGCTGCGAGCTGTTCATCGTCGAAGGCGACTCAGCCGGCGGCAACGCCAAGCAAGGCCGCGACCGGCGCTTCCAGGCCGTGCTGCCGCTACGCGGAAAGATCTTGAACGTCGAAAAGGCGCGCATCGACCGGGTGCTTTCGAGCGAGGCCATCCGCAACCTGATCACGGCCGTCGGCGCGGGCGTCGGCGACGAGGTCGACCTGAGCAAGCTGCGCTACGGGCGCGTGATCGTGATGACCGATGCCGACGTCGACGGATCGCACATTCGCACGCTGCTGCTGACGTTCTTCTTCCGCAACCTGCCGGAGCTCATCGACGAGGGGCACCTCTACATCGCCCAGCCGCCGTTGTTCCGGGTGGCCAACAGCCAACGGGCGATCTACGCCTACTCGGACGATGAGCGCGACCAAGCCCTCAAGCAGATGTCCGGAAAAGTAGCCGTGCAGCGCTACAAGGGCCTGGGCGAGATGAACGCCGATCAGCTGTGGGACACCACCATGAATCCGGAGTCGCGGCATCTCCTCAACGTCGCCGTGTCGGACGCCGAGCACGCCGATGAGGTGTTCCGGCGGTTGATGGGGACGGACGTTGCCGAGCGCCGCCACTTCATCTTCAATCACGCCCACGCGGTCAGAAACCTCGACATCTAGGCGGAGGTGGCGCGCTGCATCTCGTGGCTCCCCGGATCGCGCTCGATGCGATGGGCGGCGACTACGCCCCGGCGGAGACCGTGCGCGGCGCCCTGGCCGCCCAACGTGAGGCCGGCGTAACCCCGCTCCTGGTCGGCGACGAAGCCGCGCTCCGGGCGCAGCTGGACATTGAAGGCGTCGAGGCGGCGCCCTGGCAGATCGTGCACGTCCCCGAGGCCGTGGCCATGGATGAGCACGCCGTCGAGGCGGTACGTTCGCGGCGACCGACGTCGATTCGAAAATCAGCGGAGATGCTGAAGGCCGACGAGGTCGACGCGGTCGTCACGATGGGGCACACGGGGGCGGCGGTGGCGGCCGGCGTGCTGATCGTGGGGCGCCTGCCGGACGTCGAGCGCCCGGGCCTGGGCGTGTTGCTGCCGGCGCACGATCCGCGCCCGCTCCTGATCGACGTGGGCGCGAACGCCGAGGCGCGCCCCCGGCACCTGGTCCAGTTCGCCGTGATGGGTCGCGTCTACCAGGAGCGCCTGCAAGGCCTGGCGAATCCGCGGGTCGGGCTGCTGAGCATCGGCGAAGAGGAATCCAAGGGGAATTCGCTGGTGCACGAGGCCGCGGCCATGCTGGCGTCGGGCGGCATGAACTACGTGGGCCACGTGGACCCGGCCCGAATCTTTCGCGACGAGGCCGACGTGATCGTGTGCGACGGATTCACCGGCAACGTGGTGATCAAGACCGCGGAAGCCACGGCGGAATACGCGTTTGGCGAGTTGCGGGCCGAGATTCTGCGGCGCCCGCTGGCGAAGCTCGCGGCGCTTGGTCTGCGGCCCGCGTTTCGCGCGCTGAGGCGGCGGATCGACTACGCGGAGATCGGCGCCACGCCGCTGCTGGGACTGAAGGGCCTGCTGCTGATCGGCCACGGCCGATCAAAGGCGCCCGCCGTGACCAACGCCCTGCTGGCGGCCGACCGCGCGGTGCGCGCGCAGCTGGTGCCGACCATCGCCTCCGGACTGGAAGCGGCGACAATCTAGCGGCGCTCCGCGCATCGTGTGGCGTTACGCACGCAGTGCGGCCTGGCGAGATCTGTCGCGTTGCCCACGGCAACCGAACCCTTTGCATGCCACGATGGGGCCGTTTGCTAGCCGAGTTCGCCAGGTCCGACGGCAGCCGCCGACGTCACGGCGCCCCATGGTCCACGTTCAATGAGACCCATGACTTGCTCGAATGACCAACACTCCGTGCCTTCGTTCCGGCTTTCGCGACGACGTCTGCTGCGGGGCGGCGGCCTGGCATTGGCAGCCGGCGCCGCGCAGGCCTGCGACGCCTGGTCGGTGGTGGGCAGCGCCGACGACCGCTATCCCGGCGGGTCGCCGTTCGCCATCGAGGCGCTGCGCGCGCGGGACTACCGCGCCGGCGACATCCGCTTGCACCGCACGCTCAACCAGCGGCCCCGCTATACGACCTACGCCATGACCTACCGCTCGGACGACCTGTTGCTCACGGGCGTGGCCACGATTCCGAAGGCCGCCGGACCGCACCCGGTCGTGGTGCTCAATCACGGGTTTACGCTTCCCGTCCAGTATCAGAGCGGCGACGGTACGCGCGCCTTGGCCGCCGAGCTGTCGCCGAGAGGTTTCATCACCCTGGCCAGCGACTATCGGGGCCTTGGCGGCTCCGAGGACGATTCGCGCATGAACCTCGGGGCACGTCTCGACTTCGCGATCGACGTGCTCAACCTTGTGGCGTCCATCCCCTCGCTGCCGGACGCCCAACACGAGCGCGTGGGCATGTGGGGCCATAGCCTGGGATGTGACCTGGCCCTGCGCGCCGCCGAGGTCGACGCGCGCGTTCAGCCGGTGGGCATGTGGGCGCCGCTGAGCGCCTGGGCCGAGGACCTGGTCGATTACTACCGGCTGCCGACGCTGTCGTCGTCGGAAGATCTGCGTCACGCCCTGTCGCCGGGTAATTTCCTGGAATACGTGGTAGGGCCGGTGACCATCCACCAGGGGGCAGCCGACCTGGCGGTCAAGCCGCGCTGGGCGGAACGGCTGCACGAGGCGCTCGAGGCGGCGGGCGTGGAGAGCGAGCTCACCATTCATCCCGGCGTGGGGCACTACCTGACCCGGAACGCGCGCCGGGCCGTGACCGCAACGGCGGACTTCTTCGAGCGCGAGCTCCCGACGGTCGCCCCGTGACGACGCACCACGGCGACCAGGGCGAAACGAGCCTGTTCGACGGCTCCCGCGTGGAGAAGGTCGACGCGCGGATCGAGGCGCTGGGGGCGGTGGACGAGCTCAACTCGTGGCTGGGATTCGCCGCGGCGCAGCCGGACGTCGCCGGAGTGGGCGACCAGCTGCGGTGGGTCCAGGAGCGGCTCCTGGAGGTCGGCGCCGACCTGGCGAATCCCGGCGGACGCGCCCGCAGCACCTCGCTGGCGCCCGGATCGTTGCACACGCTTGACGCCTGGCTGGCGGAGTACCGGGACGCGCTGCCGCCGCTGCGGCATTTCATCCTTCCCGGCGGACACCCGCTCGCCGCCGCGCTGCAAGTGGCCCGCTCGGTGTGCCGCCGCGCCGAACGCGGCGTGTGGCGCGTGGTGACTGATCCCGCGCCGGACGGCTCGCCGGTGTTTCTCAACCGGCTGTCGGACGTGCTCTTCGAGATGGCCCGCGCGGCCAACGCCGCGGCGGGAACCGAGGATCCACAGTGGCGTGGGCGGACCGATGTCTAGCTTGCCGGCCCTTTCGAAATCGCCGGTCGACACCTTCAAGCTTTCGGGGATTCGTCCGTCAGTCGCTCGCCGACCCGGCGCGAGATTCGCTCCGCCTTTCCCGTCTCGGATCAGCGCAGGGTGATCGCATTCTTGATTCGCTTCCATCGCCCCGACCGGACGGCCCGCTCGATGTGCCGTCCAGCTAGAGCTCTGCCGCAGCGTACAAGGTCAGCCGTTGTATGATCTCGGGTTATATGCGGACGGGCGAGGATATACGCGTGTTTACTCAGCGACTTGGCGAGCGGATTCCACGTAGCATTCGCGATATCTTCAGCTTTCCGAATCCGGTCAACGAAGTTGCTGCAAGGCTCGTAGCCGGAATGGTAGTCATCCTGTCAATTATTGTATTGGTAACCGGTCAGTGGTGGTTGATGTTTCTCCTTGCGTATGGCTTTCTGGCCAGAGTGGCCACCGGCCCTACGCTAAGCCCAATGGGCCAGCTGGCGACCCGGGTGATCGCGCCGCGAATCGCTCAACCGCGGCTCGTCCCAGGACCGCCCAAGCGCTTTGCGCAAACGGTGGGACTGATCTTCTCGGTGACCGCGCTGGTGCTGCACTTCGCCGCAGGATTGTCGGTGGCGGCGGGCGCCGTCTTGGCCGTGCTGACCGTGTTTGCCGCGCTTGAGTCATTGCTGGGTTTCTGCGCCGGATGCTTCGTCTTCAACTACATGATTCGCTGGGGATTGGTGCCACAGTCGGTCTGCGAGGAATGCCTCAAGTTTGACTCGACACGGACGTAAGCGGCTTTTCAACCACCGGCTCACGCACTCCACATCACACGAGCATTGGCGGGGCGCATCACAGTTCGACAGCCTGAATCAGTCGGCGCTGCCTGCGATGCAGACCGCTCGTGACGAGCTGGCGCGCTGGTAGGCGCGCTTTCCCGATCGGGACGGCGATCTGCGCTCTCGCTTTCGCGGGGCTGACCACAACCACGACGGGGCGATGTCACCATGGGCTGGCTGCCGACCGATCGGCAGCTCACGGCCACGGCCGGCGTGCGTTGCAGACTATTGGGCACCCGCTTGAACTCGACAGCCTGCAAGGCAGTGGGGTAGGGCATGCGGGATTCGAACCCGCGATCTCCGCCTTGAGAGGGCGGTGTCCTAGGCCGCTAGACGAATGCCCCATGCGGCGTTGCGCCGCCCGCCATGCTACCGAAACGGCATTGCGCGGGGTAGCTGCGTAGAATCGAGGGCCCAGGGTAAAGCTGCTTGCTCCGGCCCTCACCCTAACCCTCTCCCAGAGGGAGAGGGGATCGGACCGGAATTCGAAGGAGAGCCACCACGCTTAGCCAGATCAGCGACGATGTTTGACACTCTGACCGAGCGGCTGGGGGGCGTGTTTCAGCGCCTCGGGCGCCGCGGGCGGCTATCCGAGAAAGACGTCACGGCCGCCCTGCGCGAGGTGCGCATGGCACTGCTCGAGGCCGACGTCAACTTCAAGGTGGCGCGGGATCTGGTGGCGGGCATCCGCGAGCGCGCCGTGGGCGCCGAGGTCCTCGAAAGCGTCACCCCCGCGCAGCAGGTCATCAAGATCGTCAACGATCAGCTCGTCGAGCTGTTGGGCACCGAGGCCGTGCCGCTGGCGACTGCCTCGGCGCCACCCACCATCGTCATGCTGGTGGGTCTGCAGGGATCGGGCAAGACCACGACCGCGGCCAAGCTGGCGCTGGGCGCCAAGGGCCGCGGCGGCACGCCGCTGCTGGTGGCCGCCGACACGCAGCGTCCCGCCGCGATCGACCAGCTGGTCACGCTGGCAGGGCAGGTTGACCTGCCAGTCCATGAAGAAGGCACGAGGCCCAAACCGCTGGATATCGCCGTCAACGGCGTGGCCCGCGCCCGTGCCGGGGGCCACAGTCACGTGATCCTCGACACCGCGGGCCGGCTGCAGGTGGACGACGCGCTCATGGACGAGATCGGGCGCATCTCGAAGCGCATCAAGCCCGACGAGACGCTGCTGGTCGCCGACGCCACCACGGGCCAGGAGGCGGTGGCGGTGGCGGAGGCCTTCCATGCCCGCAGCCCGCTCACGGGGCTGATCCTCACCAAGCTCGACGGCGACGCCAGGGGCGGCGCGGCGCTGTCGGTGCGGGCCGTGACCGGGGTGCCGATCAAGTTCGTCGGCACGGGCGAGACGATCGAGCCGCTGGAGACGTTCCATCCCGACCGCATGGCTTCACGAATCCTGGGGATGGGCGACGTGCTCTCGCTGGTCGAGCGGGCCGAGCAGGTCATCGACGAGCGCCAGGCCAAGGAGATGCAGCGCAAGATGCGCGAGGCGTCCTTTGGACTGGACGATTTCCTGGATCAGCTGGAGCAGGTGAAGAAGATGGGGTCGCTGAGCCAGGTGATGAGCATGCTGCCGGGCATGAGCGGCGCGCTGAATGATCCGGAGGTGCGGCAGGCGGTCGAGGGCGAGGGCCTGCGCCGATTCGAAGCGATCATCCTCTCCATGACGCCCCAGGAACGCGCGTCGCCGGACATCATCACGGGCCGTCGGCGGCGGCGCATCGCCGCCGGCAGCGGCACGTCGGTGCAGGACGTGAACCAACTGCTCAAGCAGTTCAAGCAAGCCCGCCAGATGATGCAGATGATGAGCAGCGGCAAGATGCCGGCCGGACTCAAGGGGCTATTCGGGGGCTAGTCGAGCCTCTGAACGAATCGGGCGACCTCGATAGCAACGCGCCCCAGTCCGTTCGCCCTGAGCTAGTCGAAGGGGCTACCGAACGGATTCGGGCAGTGCCCTTCGACTCTTCCAGACAATCCCTAGTCGAGCGCCGGCGCATCCCCGGCCAGCTCGTGGTCGCGCCAATCGGTCACGAACATATGGCCGGGGGCGTGGGTGATCATCAGCGGCGGACGCGAGGCCTGCGCCACCGCCTGGGGCGTGACGCCGCAGGCCCAGAAGACCGGCACTTCGTCGTCACGCATCTGGACGGGATTCCCCCAGTCGGGCGCCGCGACATCCGCAATACCCAGCGCCGCTGGATCGCCGGCGTGCACCGGCGCGCCGTGGACGCGCGGGTAGCGGGCCGTGATTTCGTGGGCTTCGTCTACTCGATCGGCCGGGATGGGCCGCATGCTCACGACCATGGGACCGGCAAACGGACCGACGGGCGTGCACTCGACCGAGGTGCGGTACATCGGCACGATCACGTCCTGCTCGAGGTGTCGCAGCGGGAATCCGGCGTCCTGCAAGGCATTCTCGAAGGTGAAGCTGCAGCCGAGCAGGAATCCCACCAGGTCGTCGCGCCAATGCGCCAGCGCATCGGTGGGCTCTCCGCCGCGCGCCTCCCCGTCGACGTACACGCGGTAGCGGGGTGCGTCACGGCGGATGTCGGCGCCGGGAGCGAATCGCGCCGGCTCGGCGTCGCCAACCGCCGTGCGCTCCAAGAGCGGGCACGGCTGGGGGTTGGCGATGCAGAAGGCCGCGAAGTCGTCGGCCAGCGCGGCCGGCAGCATGACCAGGTTGGCTTGCACGTAGCCCGGAGCCAGCCCGGCGGTGGTCGCGGCCCACGAGCCATCGCGGCACGCCGCGCGCACGGCCGCGCCGGTTTCGAGTCGTTCCGCGATTGCCATGCCCGCGCTCCTGACCGAAATCCCCTCATCCTAGCCTTCTCCCCAGGGGGGCAGGAACCGGACTTCCACGCGGGTAGGTGATAGCGGTCGACGGGACCGGGTTATGCCGCGTCTGACGCTCCTCGGCAGCGTTCAACGATGGCGCGCAGACTGGCGAGCATCTGCGCGTTGACCTCGAGCGAGTGCCCGTCGACCATGGCGGTGTTCGAGCGGCTCATGCCGTCCACCGCGCCGGACGCCACGAGACGCTCAATCCAGGCCGCCTCCGTTGCACCGTCCGGGAGCGTGTCGCGCCCGGTCACGATATCCAGCATGGCGACGAGGCCGTAGGCGCCCCAGTTGCTGACTTCGGCCAGCAGCAGGTGCGACGCGCGGGTCACGCTGACGCCGGGGATGAGACCTTTGGCCTGGAGGTAGGGCGCGATGGCGCCCATGCCGATCTCGTTGCCGCCGTCGCCGACCGCCATCGAGAGGGGCGCGCGCATCAGCGGGTCCAGCGCGGCAGCGATGCCGGTGATGTCCTCGCCCCGCATGGTCAATCGACGCCCGTCCGCGGTTGTTCCCGGCCGCTCGATCGCCACCGCCAGATCGGGCGCGAAGTCGCGGCGCAACGTCTCGCAGGCCACTTCGGCGCCGCGCTCGGTGCACGGCGCCGCGATGACCGGACCGACATCGGCGAGCAGCGCATCGACGACGGGAGCGGTGGTGTCGCAGGCCACGGTGACCACGTCCCAGCCAAGCGCCGCGAGCGTCTGGCCGACCGCCATCGCTCCGGGAGGTCCGTCGGTCTCCCCAATCCCGCCGACGGGAAACCCGGTCAGGAGCATGGCCTGGGCAGGCGGACCATCGGCGATGGCCACGGCAGCCCGAGCATAAGCATCGCCGGGCAGAAGCCCGCGGCAGGTCCCAAGGCCGCGGGCGTCCGTCGGGAAGACGACCGAAGCGATGCCAAGCGCTGCCGCCTGCAGCCGGCCGGGGGTCATGTCGGCCGACCAATCACTTTCGAATCTGACGATGAGTCGGACAGCACCCAAGCATTTCACGCCGTCTCATTCGGACTTCCGAACCACCCTGCCAAGCCTCAGAGAATCGGCCATCCACCGAACGCAACGTTGGTTACCGCGAGAATGGTGAGAATCCAGTCAACAATTCCCAAAACGGTGACAATAACCTCGCCTGTCCCAATCGGGGCCCGCGATGCCCCGCGGAACGATGCCCAATAGAGGTTCGCATGCTTCTGGAACGATGCCACAATCAGGGCCTGGATCACCAGGATCAAGAGGACAACTCCAACAATGATCAAATTTACCGAAACATCGGGTGTATCTATGCCATTCGCAACGAAATAAAAGACGAGTGTAGCAATCATCACAACTACCATATACATCGGTGGCGTATACGACGACAGCCCCCGCTGCAATATGAGCTCCTTGTAGACACGAAAGTGAGCATGCATTCTAAAGAAGTTGTAGATCGGAACAAATTGGGTTAGGGCATGCCAGACCGGAAAAGCCCGCTGGCGACTATGGTCTTTATACTGCTTCCACGTGCGGTACATCCAATAGAGAAGAAATATCCACCCTCCGATGAACAGCAGCACCACCACCCGTTTGCGTGACATGAGGTTATCGAGGTCACCCGGGTCAACCGAAACAAGATCGCTGCCGCATTCACTGCAATACGATGCGTCGGTATCGCGGACTTTGTCGCATTTTGAACAGAAATTCGGATCCACGATCATCTCACCAAGCAAGGGCTCTGGAGCGCAGCATAGCATCAAGGTCCATGCGCGATACGCGACGGCTCAGCCCGGGAGTCATGCCGCCGAAGCGCTATAGGTCCAGGTTCACCGGCTCCCACCGGCGCGACTTGGCGCCGCGGTCTACCGCAGCAATTGCTCCACTTACCCACCGCCAAGGACGCCGAACGCGGCGAGGCCGCCGAAGAAGAGCACGCTCCCCGAAGCCGCCACCAGCGCCTCGGTGCGGGCGATTCCCCGGGGGAGCAGCGCCATGACTCCCATGTTCACGGCCGCGTGGACGGGAATGAGGGCGATCACCAGCAGCGGCCACCGCGCGACGAGCAGCGTGAACCCGATGTGCGCGGCGCCGGCGAACAGCCGCTCGACGACGCCCCAGGCGGGCGCGATGTCGCGGTCGAGTCCCAACTTGGCGAGCTCTTGTCGCGCCTCCAACGCCTTGGGGTCGTCACGCCGCAGGAGCAAGAGCCGGACGAATCCGACCTGGATGCCGTAGACGGCCTCGATCGCCGCCCAGCCCGCGCCGATGGCGTAGGCCGTCGCGAAACCCTGGCCGGCGATGAGCACGACGCCCAGCCGCACAATCTCCTCGGCCGGTCCAGCGAGCGCGGGCGTCCAGCGGCGCATGCTGTCCGGTCCCGCGCCCAGTCGCCGCAGGCCCAGGACGACCGGCACGCGCAGCGCCAGCGCCAGCACCCATCCCAGCGCCCCGGCCCCGAACCAGCCCCACGGCACCTCATGGCCCAACCCGACCGGGATGAAGACCAGCGCCGCGGTTGCCGCAAGCGCACCCAAGCCGCCCGCCGCCTGCACCAGCATTCCCGGTAGCGGCGTCCGGCTCGTCATGCTTCAGGTCCGCGAGCAGCGGCCTCGCCCGCGGCCAAGTTCAGTCGGGCCGCCGCGCTACAGATCGAGGTTCACCGGCTCCCACTGGCGCGACTTGGCGCTGCGGTAGGCCGCGTCGATCACCATGTTGGCGATGTAGCCGTCGACAAAGTCCTCGTCGGACGGCTTGCCCTGGCTGAGGGCCTCGACGAAGTGGAACATCTGGCCGTGGTAGCCGTACTGCCAGGCCTCGTCGGCCTGAGGGAAGGTCCAGCCGGTGTCGGAGTCGGCCTTTTCCTGCACGTAGCCGATGGAGTTGAGGCTGAAGGCCCGGATCGGCGTGCCGTGGGTGGAGTTGATGTGGATCAGCCCGTCGGTGCCGTAGACCTCGGTCCGCACGTCCATGCCGCCGTGGTTGCTCCAGCCGGCCTCGACCTGGCCCAGGCTGTCGTTCTCGAAGCGGATCAGCGCAATGGCGTTGTCCTCGAACGGCACGTCGTGCTCCAGGGTGTCGGCCCAGCAAAATACTTCCTTCGGCATCACGTCCTTGCCGACGAAGATGCGACAGGCGGCCACGGCGTGAATGCCCATGCCCAGCAGCGGTCCACCGCCGCTCTTTTCCACGTCCCAGGCATAGCTGGCGTGTGAGCCCGTGTGCGCCTCGCGCGCGCGGACGATGAGCACCTTGCCGATGGCGCCGTCCTCCACCGCCTGCCGCGCCCGCAAAACGTCCGGCATGAAGGCCTCGGTCTCGGCATACCCGTGCCACACGCCGTGCTCGCGCACCGCGTCGAGGATGGTCTTGGCCTCGGGGCCGTTGCGACCCAACGGCTTGGTGCAGACCACGGCCTTGCCCGCCTCGGCGGCGGCAATGCAGGCGGGCGCGTGGGCGTCGTTCGGCAAACCGACCGCGACCAGATCGACGTCGTCACGCGCGACTGCCGCCCGCATGTCGGTCGTCCACTCGGAAACGCCCCACTCGGCCGCGAACTTCGAGGCCCGTGCCTCGCTGCGCGAGAAGTTCACCACGACCACTTGGCCCGGCACGTAGCGCAGCGCGCGCATGAAGAAGTCACACACGAAGCCGCTGCCGAGCATGGCGATGCGAATCATTTGGACGCTCCCCCTATTGGAAACCTTTGCATTGGCGGTCGACCTCCCACGCCTAATATTCGGATCCCCTTACCCTAACCCTCTCCCGCAAGGGACGTTTGCTCAGTCCTGTAGCAACGGTGTTTGACCGTCAAGGGATTAGCCCACGGTGGGGTCCCACAGGGC
>JAPOXD010000045.1 GCA_026707285.1 Chloroflexota bacterium
GCCGCATGAAGTCGACCCTGAGCCGTGGGCGGGCTAGCCCGTGGCTGGAGTCTCGATTCCCGCCCCCCGCCCACGGAGACCCTTGCAGAGGGAGTAGGGGCGACGCATGCGTCGCCCCTACGTGACGCCCCCCGGGGCGCGTCCAGGTTCGACCGGACTGGATTCCGGCCTCCGCCGGAATGACGGGCCCAAAGCGGCCGCGCCCGAGGTTGTGCTAGGCCCACTCGGCAGCCATGCTCGGTGACGATGACCGGACACAGAAAATGCGGGCGCCCACAAGGGACGCCCCTACACGAATTTCGGATGTCGATTGCCGCATGACTAACGACGACGCGCGCCCGATCCGACGGCGCGTGGAGCAGGCCATCGAGCAGGCCGCCGCCGAGGGCGCGTTCGACAACCTGGCGGGAACTGGACTCCCGCTCAAGTCGGAATCAGGAATCGTTCCAAACGAGCTGCGAGTGCCGTTCAAGGTGCTGAAAGACTCCGGTATGGCTCCCGCCTGGGTAGAGATGGCCTCCGAAATCGAGCGGCGAATCGACGAGTTTCGCTCGGCCCGGCGCGACCACGAGCGGCGAATGCGCCGGGCGCGTCAGCACGCGCTGGCGGGGACGGCCGGCGATTTCGCCGCGCGGTTTCGAGCTGCGGGGAACGCCCATGCGGATCTGCGCGACGCGCTGGCAAAGGACGTGAGAGGCATCGTGCGCCTGATCGACCGGTTCAACACCATGGCGCCGGCCAGCGCGCCGCGATTCGGCTTCCTGGCGCGCGCCGAGCTCGAAGCCGTGGACGCCATATGGCCATGGCCGGCACCGGGCGGCGACCCGGCGTGAAGCGGCAAACGCGGGCCGTGCTCGGTCGGCTCATTGCCGCGATCCTCGTTCCGCTGCTCGGCGCAATCACGCTTTGGCGCAGGGCCTTGGGAGTCGGAAACGATCAGGGCGAGCCCCGGTCGGTGTTGCTGGTACGGCTCGACCTGATGGGTGACGTCGTCAATGGGCTGTCGGCCGCCCACGCGGCGCGGCAGCGGTGGCCGCAGGCGCACATCGCGTTCATGGCGCCGCCGCAGTGGCGAGCAATCGTGGATCGTTGCTCGGCCGTGGACGAAACGATTGCCCTCGACCCGGCGGTCGTCACCCACTGGCCCGCGTGCCTGGATCCGCGACGTTGGGGAAGTCTCCTTCTGGCGCTCTTTCGGTTGCGCAAGCGGCGCTTCGACCTGGCCGTGAGCATCTACGGGCCGATTGCCGGGACGGTGGTGGCGCTGAGCGGCGCCCGCGAGCGCCGCGGCTACGGCCGCGAGGCCCCGCCGTTCAGCTTCGACCGGGCCTTCGCCGGTGAACGGCGTAACGGCGGTCCGCACGAGACCGAGCTGGCGGCGCGCCTGATTGGTGACGACCTTCCGCCCTGGCGCACCATTGACCGAACTGAGGACCTTCCCGTGCCGTCGGCCCTGACCGGCGTCGGCCGTCCGCTGGTCGTGGCGCATGCCGGCGCCGCGCACGGCGACGCCAAGCGTTGGCCGGAGGAGCACTGGAAGCACACGCTGGCGGAACTAGCGGAATCGGGTGCGACGGTCGCGCTCGTCGGTCTGGCCGGCGACGGCGCGCTGGCCCGTCGGCTGCAGGGTGCGGTCCACAATCTGATCGACCTCGCGGGCGAAACATCGCTCGAATCGCTCATGGGCACGCTCCAGGCGGCGGACCTCGTGATCTCCACGGACAGCGGTCCGGCGCACCTGGCGCGGGCGCTCGGCACCCGGGTCATCGCTCTGCACGGGCCGACGGACACGGCGCTGCACGGGCCCGGCGATCCCACGTGCGCCGCGCTGCGCGTGGAGATTCCGTGCGGGCCTTGCTACGACTTCCGCCGCGTGGCGACCTGCCAGTTCGGCGACACGCTCTGCATGGAATGGCTCAACCCGGAGCGCGTCGTCGGTGTCGCGCATTCGATGCTGGCCCCATGAGCGGCGCACCCGCTGCCGAGACTCAGGCGCTTCAAGCGGTCGAGTTTCGCGTGCTCGGCACGCGCATTCACGGCATCGACCTGGGCCAGGCCGCCGCGTGGATCGACGCCTGGGCACAAGCCGACGTACGCGCGCACATCGCCACCGTGAACCCCGAATTCGTGATGCGCGCGCGCCACGATTCCGAATTCCACGACGTGCTGGAGCGCACGCGGCTGAACGTCCCGGACGGCGTGGGCGTCGTGGTCGCCGGACGCCTGGGCCGCCGGCGCGTCCCCGGCCGCGTCACAGGCGTGGCGCTGATGTACGAGGCCATGCAACTGGCGGCCGTGCGCGAGTGGCCCGTGGCGCTCGTCGGCGGCGCGCCGGGCGTGGCCGAGGCCGCGGCGGAGCGACTGGTCCACGACGTGCCGGGATTGCGTCCGCCGCACACCTACGGCGGCGCGCGCGGAGCCGAGGGGGACGACGCGGCCCGGGAGTTCCTGCGGGAGGCGCGCCCGCAGATCCTCTGCGTCGGCTACGGCGCGCCGCACCAGGAGTTCTGGATCGATCGCAACCTGGACGCAGACGCGGCGTGCGTGGCCATCGGCGTGGGCGGGACGCTGGACTACCTGAGCGGCCGCGTGCCGCGCGCGCCGGCCGCGCTGCGATCGGCGGGCCTCGAATGGGCCTATCGGCTATGGCGGCAACCGTCACGGTGGCGCCGCATGCGGGTCCTGCCGGTCTTCGCGGCGCTCGCGGCGCGCGAAATCCTCGACCGCAAGACCAAGGACGCCGCCGAATGAGCCGCGTGGTCGTGGTCGGCAGCCTCAACCTGGACATCGTCATGCGCCTGCCGCGCATCCCGCGTCCAGGCGAGACCGTGCACGGCGGGCGCATCGGCCGCTATCCCGGCGGCAAGGGCGCGAATCAGGCCGTCGCGGCCGCGCGCGCGGGGGCGGCGGTGGCCATGGTAGGCGCCGTGGGTCGGGACGATGCCGGCGACACGTTGCTCAGGTCGCTCGCCGCGGCCGGGGTCGATCGGGCCGATGTGCGCCAGAGCACCGACGCCGCCACCGGCACCGCGATGATCGTCGTCGACAGCGCCGGCGCCAACGCCATCGCCTTGGCAGAGGGGGCCAATCTGGCCGTGCGGCCGGAGGATGCGGCGCGCGCGGTGACCGTGCACGATCCCGCCGTCGTCGCGGTTCAGCGCGAAGTGCCGGAAGCGGCTGTTCGGGCCGCCCTGAACCATGCGCCCGCGGGAGCCATCCGCGTGATGAATGCCGCGCCTCTCGAGCCGGACGCCGATCTGCCGCTGGACGTGATCGACTTGCTGGTCGTGAACGAGATCGAGGCGTCGGACCTGTTGGGATCGCCGGTCGCGAGCGACGGCGCATCCGACGCCGCGCGACGCCTGGCGTCCGACGTGACCCGAGGATGCGTGATCACGCTGGGCGGTCATGGGCTGGCAGCCTATATCGACGGCCAAGCTCTGCGACTAAGCGCCCATCCCGTCAACGTCGTCGACACGACCGGCGCCGGGGACGCATTCTGCGGCGCCATGGCCGCCGCCCTGGCGCGGGGCGAACCCCTACCGACCGCGCTCGCCTGGGGCAACGCCGCCGGGGCGCTGGCGGCGAGCCGGCCCGGCGCGCAGCCGTCGATGCCCACCGGCGCGGAGATTGCGGCGCAGCTCGGCACGGCCTTGGTCTAGAAACGAGGGGCCTCGTCAGGTTCGGGCCGGCGGCGGCGAGGGCTCAGCCTACTCGCGGCGCGGCATCCAGGGCAGCACCGCCAGCACCACGAGCTGCGCCAGCGCCATCCCGGCGAAGGCGACGTTCAATCCCGCGGCGTCGCCGATGATGCCGGTGACGTAGTTCCCCACGGCGCCTGCGCCGAAGGACAGGCCGAGCACGACGCCGCTGGCCGCTCCCATGTGGCCCGGCAGCAACCGCTGCACCATCACCACCGTGGGCGTGAATCCGGCGCCGAGGAACGCCCCCATCACCGCGCCGAGCGGAATGTGCCACGGTCCGAACGGCAGGAGGCCGAAGGCCAGCATCGCCGGAATCATCACCAGGGACGACACGCCGAGAATTCGGCGCACGCCAAAGCGGTCGGTGGAGACGCCGCCGGCGAAGGCGCCCACCGCGTGGCCGACCAGGTACGCCGATAGCACGATGCCCGCGCGCACGGGGTCCGGGCGGTCAGGCGAGACGAATACGGGCACGAAGGTCACGAGCGCGGCGTAGGCCCAGCCGCGCACCACGGCCACCAGCAGTAGCCCGACGAGCGCCGCTGAGACCCCGGCGAACGCGGTCCGCCCCACGGCGACGCTCACGCTCAGCTGTTGCGGGGCCTGGAAGTTGCGCAGCGACCAGGCCATGAACGCCGACACCACCAACACCGGCGCGAGCACTACGGGCATCCAGTCGGTGCCGCCGGCCTCGAGCACGCCGCCCAGGATCAGCGGCGCGACGGCGAACGCGGCGTGTCCGCCCAGGAAGAACAGCGCGACGTTGGTGCCGGTGTTGCGGCCCTGCGCCTCGTTGGCGATGGCCGCGCCCTGCGGGTGAAACGCCGCAACGCCGACGGCGGCTACCACCAAGAACACAACGAGCAACGGATAGCTGGGCGCGAACGCGGCCACGGCCACCCACACGGCAATCCAGGCCGGGCTGAGCGAGGCGAGCCAGCGCCTTCCGACGCGGTCGCCGATGTAGCCGAACAGCGGCTGGATCACCGAGGTCGTCAAGGCCCAGGCGAGCGCCGCCAGGCCGATCATGCCGTAGGACATCTCCAGCCTCACGGCAAGGATGGGGTAGAGCATGCTCGGCCCCAGGGCGGAGAAGTCCGACGCGAAGTGACCCAGCGCGACGGTGATCACGGCCTGCCGGCCGGCAAGGATTTGCGAGGCGGTTCGATCCTCGAGGCGTCGGCGCTACAGCCGGGACGGCCCCGTGACGGTGGTACATTCGCAGGCCAAGCGTACGCACCGCCGGCGCACCCCGCATGCCACCCCCCGCCGCCGTCATGTCCAAGTGGGTCTATCCCTTCCGCGAGGGCGGCGAGTCCATGCGCAACCTCCTCGGGGGCAAGGGCGCCGGCTCGGCCGAAATGACCAAGGCCGGCATGCCGGTTCCGCCCGGCTTCACCATCACCACGGCCGCGTGCCTGGAGTACTACGCCAACGACAAGGATTTCCCGGCGGGGCTCGACGCCCAGGTGGACGTGGCGCTGGCCGAGGTTGAATCAGCGGTGGGCCGGCGCTTCGGCGACCCGCAGAACCCGCTGCTGGTGTCGGTGCGGTCCGGCGCGCGCGTATCGATGCCGGGAATGATGGACACGGTGCTCAACCTGGGGTTGAACGCGGCCACGCTCGAAGGGCTGATCGCCGCCACCGGCGACGCGCGCTTCGGCTGGGACGCCTACCGCCGCTTCATCCAGGGCTTCGGCTCGATCGTGCTGGGCGTGGAAAGTCACACGTTCGAGGACTGCATTGACGAACACAAGGCGCGACTGGGCGTGGACCAGGACACCGAGCTCAGCGCGACGGACTGGCAGGCGGTGGCGGACGACTTTCGCCGGATCATTCGCGACGCCACCAACGCCGAGTTTCCGGACGATCCGCGCCGGCAGCTCGATCACGCGATTCGCGCAGTATTCGACTCCTGGTTCGGGCGGCGCGCCGTGGACTATCGCCGGGTGCACGGGCTGCCCGACGACTGGGGCACGGCGGTCAACGTCCAGACCATGGTCTTCGGCAACATGGGCGAGACCTCGGGCACCGGCGTGGCCTTCACGCGCAACCCCAACACCGGCGAACGCGAGCTTTTCGGCGAGTACCTGCTAAACGCGCAGGGCGAGGACGTGGTCGCCGGCGTGCGCACGCCGACGCCGATCGCCACGCTCGAAACTTCGATGCCCGAAGTCTTTGGCCAGTTCGAGGATTACGCCACGCGGCTAGAGCAGCACTACCGCGAGATGCAGGACCTGGAGTTCACCATCGAGGCCGGCAGGCTCTACATGCTGCAAACGCGCGCGGGCAAGCGCAGCCCGGCGGCGGCGGTGAAGATCGCCGTGGACCTGGTGCGCGAGGGCGTCATCGACAAGACCACCGCCGTGCAGCGGGTGGAGCCGGAGCAGGTGGGGGCGGTGCTGCATCCGCGCGTGGATCCGGCGCACTGGGACCATCCCATCGCCACCGGGCTCAACGCGTCGCCGGGCGCGGCGCACGGGCAGGTGGTGTTCACCGCGGATGAGGCCGCGGAGCTGGCCGATGCCGCCCACCCGGTGATCCTGGTGCGTCCCGAGACCTCACCCGACGACTTCCACGGCATGGCGGTTTCGGCGGCCATTCTGACCGCGCGCGGCGGCGCGACCAGCCACGCGGCCATCGTGGCGCGACAGCTCGGCATTCCGGCCGTCGTGGGCTGCGACGCCCTGCGCCTCGACCTCGACGCCAAGCAGTTCACAGCGCACGGCGTCACGGTGAATGCCGGCGACGTGATCACCGTCGACGGCACGGACGGCGAGGTACTGACCGGCGCGCTCCCGCTGATCCCCGGCTCGATGACGCCCGAACTCGAGGAGCTGCTCAGCTGGGCCGACGAGATCCGGCGGCTGAGCACCTGGGGCAATGCCGACACGCCGGAAGAGGCGGAGCTGGCCCGCGAGCACGGCGCGGAGGGCATCGGGCTTTGCCGCACCGAGCACATGTTTCGCGAGGGCGACCGCCTACCCATCGTGCAGGAGATGATCCTGGCCGAGACCGTCGAGGAGCGGCAAAAGGCCCTCGACCGGCTGCTGCCCATTCAGCGGGAGGACTTCGTCGGCATCCTGCGCGCCATGGACGGCTTCCCGGTCGTCATTCGGCTGCTCGATCCGCCGCTGCACGAGTTCCTGCCCGATCACGAGCCGCTCGCCGCCGAGCTGGCGACGCTGACCGCCGACGACTCCGACCCGGAGCGCCGGGCGCATCTCGAACGCATGCTGCGCCGCGTCGAGGAGATCCAGGAAGTCAACCCCATGCTCGGCTTGCGGGGCTGCCGCTTGGGCATCCAGCAACCCGAGGTCTACGAGATGCAGGTGCGGGCGATCATCGAAGCGGCGCTGGAACTGAGCGCCGCCGGCCTGCAGCCGCGGCCCAAAATCATGATTCCGCTAATCAGCCACGTGAACGAGTTGCGGAAGGTGGAGGGGCGGCTGCACGCGGTCGCTGACGAGGTGGTGCAAGACAAGGGCGCCACGGTCTCCTACGAGTTCGGCACGATGATCGAGGTTCCCCGCGCCTGCCTGACGGCCGGGGCGCTTGCGGAGGTGGCGGACTTCTTCAGCTTCGGCACCAACGATCTCACGCAGACGACCTACGGCATCTCCCGCGACGACGCCGAAGGCAAGTTCCTCATTGATTATGTCGAGTCGGAAATCCTGCCCTCGAATCCGTTCCAGGTGATGGACCCGGACGGTGTCGGGGCGTTGCTGCGGCTGGCGGTCGAGCAGGGGCGGGCAGCCGATCCCGACATCGAGATGGGCATCTGCGGCGAGCACGGCGGCGATCCCGCCTCGATTGGAATCTGCGAGCAGCTCGGCCTGGACTACGTCAGCGCCTCGCCGTTCCGCATCCCCGTCTCGCGCATGGCCGCCGCGCACGCGCGCCTGGCGGGTATCGAGCGCGATCGCTAGCTTCGACGGCGTTCGATGTCTGAGATTCCATTGACGCGCGATAGAGTCCGGTTTCTGGCGCCTGGAGCGGGAGATCGCTTGGCTGTTCGAGGTGATGGCTTACACACGTTCATGAAGCTGGCCCCTCAATCGCGATGCAGCTAACGTTCACTCGGCATGCCTTCCGCGTCATGACCGAGCGACTGATACGTGAAGAGTGGGTCGAGCAGGCGGTGGCCGCACCCGAATTGCGGATGCCTGATCCAAACGATCCTGAGGTGGAGCGGTTTTTCCGGCGCGTTCCGCGGCGCGGTGACCGGGTGCTCCGCGTGGCCGTCAACACTCGCGTTGTGCCGTGGCGCGTCGTGAGCGTATTCTTTGATCGCGGGATGCGAGGTGAACTATGAAGCTGCGGGTCGACCGTGAAGCCGATGCCCTCTACCTGCGTCTCGACGACACGGAGATTGTCGAGTCCGAGGAAGTCTCGCCGGGCGTGGTACTCGACTACAACGACGCGAATGAAGTCGTCGGCGTTGAAATGCTTCACCTCTCGAAGCGGTCCGCAGACCTGAACCTCTCCGGCCTCGAATTCGAGACCGTCTAACGCCGCCTCGCAGCACAGCCCGCACTGGACGAGACGCCCACGCGCGCCTGGCCGACATCGAGCGGGAATCGAGAGTGAACGTCGATGAAGCTCACGTACGCTGTCGTCTTCGAGCAGACACCCAACAATTACACCGCCTACGTGCCGGATGTCCCGGGCTGCGTCAGCACCGGCAAATCGTGGGACGAGATGCTCGCGATGATCCGCGAGGCGCTGGTGCTTCACATCGAGGCGATCCTGGAGAACGGGGAGCCGCTCCCCGAGCCGAAGATGTCCATCGACGAGGCCATCGCGAGTCACAGCGAACCCGTCGCCGAGGACGTGCTCGACTCCTACCGGGAGTTCGGCGATCCGGTTCCCACGATCTCAACCCGGTTCGAGCTGGTAGAGATCGAGGTTCCCGCCCCGCAGGCTTTTCAGGCGGGCTGACGGACGTCCGGCGTCGAGCGTCGAGGCGGCCAGGGACTAGAATCTACGACGACCTGAGACGCGCGTGAGGAGGCCGCGTGGCTTCGCCTGTCGAGGACATTAAATCCCGGCTCAACGCCGCCGAGGTCATCGGCCGCGACGTGCGGCTGCAGCGCTCGGGGCGGTACCTCAAGGGGCTGTGCCCGTTCCATCAGGAGAGGACGCCGTCGTTCTTCGTCTTCGGCGATCGCGGCACGTTTCGCTGCTTCGGCTGCGGCGAGGGCGGCGATCTCTTCACCTACGTCATGCGGCGCGACGGGAGCAGCTTTCCGGACGCGCTGCGGCTGCTGGCCGGCGAGGCCGGGGTGGAGCTGCGCGCGCAGGACCGCGACCCCGAGGCCGACCGGCAGCGGCGGAGCACACGGGCCGCGCTGGATGAAGCGGCCAACCTCATGCACCGGCTGCTGCGCGAGTCGCCCGAAGCCACCGGGACGCGAGCTTACCTCGAGGAGCGCGGAGTATCCGAGCAGATGCTCACGACGTTCCGCCTGGGCTACGCGCCGGCGCGCGGATCACCGGTCACGAAGCACCTGCGCGAGCTGGGCACGGACGCGGAGGCGCTGAGCGCCACGGGCCTGGTTCGCGACGACGATGGACCGCCGCGCGACTACTTCTTCAACCGCTTGATCTTCCCCATCAGCGAGCGGCGCGGGGCGGTGATCGGATTTGGCGCACGGGCGCTGGGCGACGCGACGCCCAAGTATCTGAACTCGCGCGAGAGCGACACCTTCCGCAAGGGCAACCATCTCTACGGCTTCAACCTGGCGGCGGATGCCATCCGGCGCGAGCGTGAAGCGGTGCTGGTGGAGGGCTACATGGACGCCATTGCGGCGCACCAGTTCGGCTTCACCAACACCGTGGCATCCATGGGCACGGCGCTGACCCATGAGCAGGGCCGATTGCTCGCCGGATCGGGCGCACAGCGCATCGTCCTGGCGCTGGACGCGGACACTGCCGGGGCCGCCGCGACGCGCCGCGGCGTGGACGTGCTGCGCGACGCCGGCCGCGACGAAGCCGACGCCGAGGTGGACTTCCGCGGATTGATTCGACACGAGGCGCGGCTCTCGATCGACGTCGCCGTAGTCGAGCTGCCGTCGGGCGAGGACCCGGACTCGGTGATTCGCGCCGACACGACGCGCTGGCGCGCATTGCTCGAAGCGGCGGTGCCCTTGGCGGACTACTACTTCCGCTGGGCGCTCGAAGAGCATGACGTGTCGTCGATCGTCGGGCGGCGTCGGGCGGTGGCGGACCTGACGCCGGTCATCACGGAGATCAACGAGCCCGCCGTGCGCGCGCACTACTACGAGCGCCTCTCACACGTGTCCGGCGTACCGGTCGAGGAGTTGCGCCGCGCAGCCCCACGGCGCCAGCGCCGCATGGGCGCCGCGCCCGCAACCGCCAGCCAGCCGGTCGACCGGGTGGAGGAGGGGCTGCTGGAACTGGTGCTCCAGGCGCCGCCCGAAGCAGCCGGCGTCGTGGCCCAACTGGACGCATCAAAGGTGTCCGATCCGTCGCTGCGCTACGTCATCGAGGCACTGGCGCAGAACGCCGGGAATCCCACGAGCGACTCCTGGGAATCGGTGCTGGAGGGGCTCGATGATCAGTCGCGCGAGCAGGTGGAGGCCGTGCACGCCCGCGTCGCCGGCCTGCCTGCACTTGAGGGGGAGACTTTCCGCAGCGCCGTGGAGGTGACGCTACTGCGCCTCCGTGAGCGGCGCATCCTGGAGGAGCTGCGCGAGGTCGGCGCGATGGACGACGGCGACGCCGCAGCCGCGCGCTCGCGCGAGCTGGGCGCGCAGAAGCGCAGCGTCGAGATGGCGATGCGCGAGCTGTCCGTGCTCACCCACGGACCGGCGCCATAGCGCTGCCGGCGCGGGGCGCCGGCGCTACGCGGCGAGCGCCTGGTCGATCTGGCTCTTGATGTCCGCCTTGGGGCGAAAGCCGACGATGCGGCCAACTTCCGCGCCGCCGCTGAAGATAATCAGCGTGGGAATGCCGCGGATGCCCAGTTGCATGGGCGTGTCCGGGTTCTCGTCCACGTCCATCTTGGCGAACGCCACCTGGCCGTCGTAGTCCTGCGCCAGCTCCTCGACCACCGGCGCCACCATCTTGCAAGGCCCGCACCACTCGGCCCAGAAGTCGACCAGCACGGGCGTCTCGGCGTCGAGCACCGTCGATTGGAATTCAGCGTCCGTCACCGCCACGGGAGCCGCCATGTGATCCTGTCACCCTTCGCGTGCGCCACGAAATCGCGCGCCCGAGACTAGGAACGACGCCGTGGTCATGTCAACGGCAGATAGCCCGCAGGGAGCCGCCGCGGCATCGGCCGTGGTGCTCGCCGGCGGCGCCAGTCGCCGCATGGGGCGCGACAAGCGGCTCTTGCCCTGGGGAACGGGCGCCGACGGACGGCCCCGCACGCTCTTGCAGTCGGTCGTCGACAGGCTGACATCTGTCGCCGCCGACGTGATCGTGGTGGCGAACGATCGGCCCGAGGTCCGGGGTGCGCGGGTCGTGCCGGACGCGATTCCGGGATCGGGCAGCCTGGGCGGCATCCTTTCGGGCATCGAAGCGGCGCGGCACGAGCGGGTGTTCGCAGCGGCGGCCGACATGCCGTTTCTGAACCTGGCGCTCGTGCGGGACCTGTTGGACCGCCTCGAAGGCCAGGATGCGGTCGTGCCGGTTGTTGACGGACGGCCGGAGCCGCTGCACGCGGTGTACGGTCCCGCCGTCGCGACCGCGGCCCGACGGCAGATCGCGCGGGGGCAACTCAAGATTGCGCTGGCCTTTGAAGGACTCGATGTCGCCTGGGTGCCGGAGGCCGAGCTGCGGAAATTGGATCCCGACCTGCGCTCGTTCCGCAATGTCAACACGCCGGAGGACTATGCGGGGGCGCGAAGGGATGCGGGGGCGTAGGGGGCGCCAGGGCAACCGTGGGCTCCCGCGGCTAATGGCCAGGGACTGGACCGAATCCCCAGGCCGCACGCAGCCTGGGGTACCGGGCTGTTCGCACACCTTTCGATATCACATTGTGATACCATATGAGCATGCGACGACGGCATCGCAGAACCCTTGCCGCGATCTTCAAGCGACCAACCCAAGCGGGAGTCCGCTGGGCCGACATTGAATCGCTGCTGCAAGCCTGCGGCGCCGACATCGAGGAGCGGGCCGGTTCGCGCGTAGCGGTGGAGCTCAACGACGTAATTGCCGTATTTCACCGTCCGCACCCGCGGCCGCAGGCCGACAAGGGAGCGGTGGCTTCGGTGCGGCGATTTCTAGTCACCGCAGGGATTGACTTGGAGGCAGACGGACCATGATTGAATATGAGGGCTACCGAGCTGTGGTGACGTACGACGACGATGCTGGGATCTTCCACGGCGAGGTCGTGGACACGCGCGACGTGATTACCTTTCAAGGCACCTCGGTCCGAGAATTGCGTCAGGCGTTTCGCGAGTCGGTGGACGAGTATTTGAAGGTGTGCGCGGAGCGAGGCCGGACGCCGGACAAGCCATTCTCAGGAAACGTCGCGCTTCGGCTCCCGCCATCGGTTCACCGAGCCGCGACAGCCGCCGCTCGCTCTAGGGACCAGAGCTTGAATGCCTGGCTCACGGAGACGATTTCGCGCGCCGCACGGACCTCGTGATCGGCGGGTGAATTGACCGAGGGGCGGCATCCGCACTTCGCAGTAGCCTGCGAGATGAATGTCCTGAAGGGGTCCCGCGCGGCCTAGTGCGCGATCCCCAGCTGGTGCATGCGCCGGTGGATGGCGTCGCGCGCGGCTAGGAGCGGACGCTCCAGGTAGGCAGTGTGGTCCGGCTCGCCGTGGTGGTGGGTGACCGAGTCGTCGGTCGGCTCGCTGCTTGCGCGTCGTCGGACGTAGCTGAGGTTGCCTTCGATCATGGTGAGCATGTATTCGGCGGTGGCGTCGTTCCACATGCGCCAATCGCCGCCGGTCGAGACGTAGACCGGCGACGTGTGGGCGAATCGCTGCCGCTTCCACCCGTCGAGGTAGTAGGGCGCGTCGTAGTACTCCGCTCCGCCGGTGCGGGCCGCGAACCACGTGTGCCCGTCCGCCCGTAGCCGTTCGCTCAGCTCCAGCCGCCGGGCGCCGTCGGACGCCACGGTTTCGGCCACGACCCGGCCCTCCTGCACGATCTGCAGGTTGTAGATGGGCAGGCTGCCCTCGGCCCACGCCTCGACGTGCACCGTGCCGCCGTTGCTGGGCAGATGCACCGTGTCGCCGATGGCGTGGCCCTCGACGCTGAGCCCGATGAGCGGACCGCTGGACATGAAGGTGCGTCCGGCGCTCATCTGCGCGCGCCAGGCGTCGTAGGTGAAGGGCATGTCCTCGGCAAGCTGGACGTAGGTGCGGTAGATGCCCACGGGCGTGTCGGTGGCCATCTTGTCGGTGCCGCCCACCAGCGGCAGGCGGTAGCCCGCGTTGAGATAGCGGTAGTACTCATCGTGGTCGAAGGGCACCTGGCGGCACATCTCGACGGCGTCGGCGAGCCCCAGCGCGATGAGCGCCACCGGGTCGCCGTTGGGCCAGGGAAAGTGCGGCAGCACCACGGTGCCGCCCTGCTCGCGGCAGGCTTCGGCCCAGTGGGACATGGTGGTCTGGAGCGGTCCGCCCAGCTCGGCTTCGCCGGGACCGTCGGTGCACCAGGGCATGATCGGCTCGGTGTGGCCGAGCAGCGTGAGATGCCCGAGGAAGTGCTGCCGGTTCTCCTGGCCGAACGAGACGATGGTCTTGCCGTCGTCCGACACCTGGGGCCGCCCGGTGAAGTCGTCGGTGTTGCTGAAGTAGTGGCCCCACTGCGACTGGAGCACGTTGGCGACGTTGAGGTCCTCGCCCGCCGACTCGAGCACCGCGCCATTGCCGGCCAGGAAATGCACGTGCGTGTCGCCGCTGTACCAACCCTGCGCGTTCATGTCGGTCCAGCGGCCGATGCGCAGCTCCAGCTCCCGCTGCCCCGGCTTGATCTCGACTTCCGTCCGCAACGGCTCGTATTCGAAGCCGCGCGCGACATCCACGATCACCCGCCCGCGCGGCAGCCAGCCCTGGCAGGCGCCGTCGACGTAGGCGTAGGTGACCTGGTCCATGCGCACATCGCCGAATGCGTCGCGGCCCCAGGTCGAGAAGCCAGAAAACAGGTGCGGGTGGTGGCCATAGGGCTGGTAGGGCACGCCCTCGGGCGAGCGGAAGTGGATGCGGCATGGCACCGGTCGACCGGTGTCGGCGTCTAGCACCCGCGTATGCACCCAGTTGCGGCCCGATTCGGGCAGGCTGAGTCGGAGCCGCGGCGAGGCTTGCACCGTGCCCTGCGCCTGCAGATCGCCGAACCGTGCCGTGCCGAGCACCTCGTTGCCCTGCGTCACGCTGACATCGGCTGAGGGCGCGGCGCTGACCTCCGTATACGCGGGGCTCGACGTGAGGTTGTCCGGCTCGCCCCATCCCTTGTCGAGGGCGTCCACGAACGCCTCGGGGTCCTGCGGCAGCGGTTGGGCATAGGTCGCCGAGCCGCGCTTGACTTGCACGTCGAGATCGAATGGCTTCGCGGCGTCCTCGGGGCGGGTCAGCTCGATCCGCACGGGACGGCGCGGCGCGCGCTCCAGCGGGTCTTCATCGACGAACCCAGCCGATATGCCGCCCAGCACCCACGGCAGCGGGCCGCCGTTGATCTCGATGCTCGCGATTGCGTGCTCGGGATGCGGGTTGCGCCAGGTCCATAGGTAGAACGACCGCAATCGCCCAGTGGCGACCTCCGTTATCCGCCGCTGCTGCTCGTCGTACGGCCCTTCGTAGCGCGGCTGCATGCCGTCCTCACTGTTGCGCTCGGCAAGATACGGCTGGCCGGGCCGCATGAGGAAGTGGCGCGAAATCCAGCCAATCTCAAATCGGTCGCGCAGCGGGGCTTCCGCCCGTGCGCCGTTCTCGTAGACGAAGGTGTAGCCGCCGACCCTGCCGCCGGGCGCTCCACCGTGGGCGATGGCCGTGTCCAGCAGCGCGTGCGCAAATGTGAGCGTGTGCACGGCCCGTCCCAGCGCCAGCGTTTGCGGCTCGGCATGTCCGCCTGGGCCGAACTGCGCAATCGTGCCCCGCGCCGGGTTGCCCACGGCGAACGCCAGCCCACGAAAGTCCTGCGCACCGAGCAAATCGGGCGTCTCGGGCCCGGCCACCTCGGCGGCGACGTTGCAGAGGTCAGTGATGGAAACGGGCTCGTAGGGATTCACGCGACTTCCCCCGGCGGACCGGCTGTTGGCATAGTGGCGATCTGCCTGCGCCGGGGCAACCCGCGGTTCGGTGGATACACTGCCCGCGCTGACAGTCCGTCAGTCGCCTGCCCCTAGGCGGGGCGGCGCGGCATCCCACGAGGGTCGGCCATGCACCCCACCTTTGGCGTTCGTTACGCGCTGGACACCAAGATGCCGATGCGCGACGGTGTGCAGCTTTCGGGCGACATCTACCTCCCCGACGCTCCCGGTCCGTTTCCGACGGTGCTCATTCGCACGCCCTACGACAACAACACGCCGGAGACGATCGCGTCGGCCCGCGCCTTCGCCCAAGACGGCTATGCCTGCGTGGTGCAGGACGTGCGCGGGCGCTGGGACTCCGACGGCGTCTACTACCCCTTCCACAACGAGGCGGCCGACGGCTTCGACACCCACGAGTGGATTGGCAAGCAGCCGTGGAGCAACGGGCGCATCGGCATGAGCGGCCCGTCGTACCTGGCGCTGGTGCAGTGGCTCAGCGCTCCTCAGGGCAGCCAATACCTCACCTGTCTCGCGCCGCGGGTGGTGTGCGCGGAGTTCCTCGGCGGACTGGTGCGGCCCGGCGGCGCGTTGCAGCTCACCACGGCCCTCACCTGGGGCATGCGCACTAACGCTCGCACGGCGCAGAGCATCGCGTTTCACAACTGGACCGAGGCGTTTCACACGCTGCCCATCGCGGACCTGGACCTCCGCGCCGGTCGGCGGCTGGACTTCTGGCGCGACTGGCTGGAGCACGATCGCTATGACGACTACTGGGAAGAGGTCAGCGTCTCCCACCGCTGGCACGAGATCCGCGTGCCGGCGTTCACCATGGGCGGCTGGTACGACCTCTACGCCGCCGACACGCTGGAGAACTTCAACAACCTGCGGCGCTTCGGCGCCACGCCCGAGGCGCGCCAGAGCCGCGCGATCGTCGGTCCGTGGCCGCATCGGCTGGCCGAGTCCACGCGGCTCGGCGACGTCGACTTCGGCGTCGATTCGCTGGTGAGCCTCACCCAGCTCGAGCGGCGCTGGTTCAACCTGTGGCTCAAGGGCGAGGACGATGGGTTGAGCGAAGAGCCGCCGCTGCGCCTTTTCACCATGGGCGTCAACGAGTGGCGCGACGAGCACGAGTGGCCGCTGGCGCGCACTGACTGGCAAACCTGGTATCTGCACTCGGAGGGCGGCGCCAACACCGCGCGCGGCGACGGCACGCTAACGACCGCGGCGCCGGCCGAGGAGCCGCCCGACCGCTACGTCTACGACCCTCGATTCCCCGTGCAATCGCTGGGCGGCACGACCTGCTGCACCCCGGAGATCGTCGCCTGGGGGCCGTACGACCAGCGGCCGGTCGAGGCCCGGTCGGACGTGCTCTGCTACACCTCGGAGCCGCTGCAAGCCGATCTCGACGTCACCGGACCCATCACGTTGGTGTTGTTCGCCGCCACCGACGGTCGCGATACGGACTGGACCGCGAAGCTGGTGGACGTGTCGACCAGCGGCTACGCGATGAACATTTGCGACGGCATCGTGCGCGCCCGCTACCGCGATGGAATGGCCGAGCCGGCGCTGCTGGAGCCGGGCAAGGTCTATCGCTACGAGATCGACGTGGGCGTGACCAGCAACGTCTTCCGCGCCGGACACCGCATCCGGCTGGAGGTCTCGTCGTCGAATTTCCCGTGCTACGACCGCAATCTGAACACCGGCAACGACCTCGCCACTGACACCGAAATGCGCGCCGCCTCGCAGACGGTGCTGCACGCGCACCTGCATCCGTCGCACCTGCGGCTGCCGGTGATTCCCAAGTAGCGATGCGGGCGGGGAACGCCGCGTTTTCATCGCAGGACTCGGAGTCCGCGTAGGGGCGCCCCTATTGGGCGCCCGGGGATGAACCGAGCGGTCAATTCGGGTGGCCAGTAGGGCCGCCCCTACATCGGATCGACCGGCTCGAAGATTGGGCCGCGCTCGGTGTCGACGTGGTGCAGCCAAACGTGGGCGCCAAGCTCGCGCCCGGAATCGCCGATCAGGCGCCCCATGGTGCGCAGACCACAATCGAGCTCGACGATCACCACCGTGTAGGGGGCTTCGCCGGCATAGCGGGTGGGGGGCACGTGGATCGTCGTCCAAACGACTACGAATCCATCGCCAGAAACCTCGTGGGGCTCCAGGTCGGAGCGGCCACAGGTGGAGCAGGCGTCGGCGCGCGCCGCGACCAATTGGCCGTCGTCAGGACAGCGATAGACCGTGAGCCGCGGCGGACTAGTCACGGGCCAGGATGTGCACCGTGGCCGCCGCGCCGCAGCCGCCCATGCTGTGGGCCAGGCCGATGCGGGCGCCGTCGACCTGATTGGCAGCCTCGCCGCGCAGCTGCAGCGCGAGATCGTAGACCTGCCCGACGCCGCTGGCGCCCACCGGGTGGCCCTTGGCGATCAGCCCGCCGCTGGGGTTGACCGGCAACCGGCCGTCCACGGCGGTCTCGCCGGCTTCCACCGCGCGTCCACCGTGCCCGGGCGGAACCAGGCCGAGATCCTCGGTCGCCACCAGCTCCGCGATCGTGAAGCAATCGTGCACCTCGGCCACGTCCACCTCGCCGGGTCCGAGTCCCGCCTGCCCGAATGCCTCGGTCGCCGCACGCACCGTGGCGGGAAACGACGTCAGGTCGTCCATGCCGCTCAGCGCCACCGGCCCCGACCCCTGGCCCGAAGCGAGGATACGCACGCTGCGCGCGGCGTATTGGCGCGCGATGTCCGCCGTGCAGACAACCGCCGCCGCCGCGCCGTCGCTGATGGGCGGGCAGTCGAAGAGCCGCAGCGGCTCGGCCACGAACCGTGAATTCACGACTTCCTCGACCGTCGTTGGCTTTCGGAATTGGGCCTTGGGATTGGCGGCGCCGTTGTCGTGGTTCTTCACGGATACGGCGGCGATCTGCTCCCGCGAGGTGCCATACCGCGCCATATGCGCCTGCATGACCATGGCAAAAGCGCCCGGAAAGGTGAGCCCGGTGCGCATCTCCAGCCACTCGTCGCCTGCGGTTGCCAGCGCGGCGGTGACGTCGCCGGTGGGAATGTTCGACATCTTCTCGACCCCGGCCACGAGCACGACATCGTGGATGCCTGCGGTGACGGTCAGGTAGCCGTGTCGCAGGGCAATTCCCCCGGACGCGCAGGCGGCCTCCACTTTCGTCGCGGGAATGCCGTCGAGACCCAGCCGCCGCGCGACGACTGGCGCCAGCGCTCCCTGGTCGGCCAGCCGCTCGCCGATGAAATTGCCAAGATAGAGCGCCTGCACCCGCTCGCGCGGAATGCCGCTGTCCGCAAGCGCGTCACGACACGCATCGGCGGCCAACTCGACGATCCCGCTGTCCGGCAGCTTGCCGAACGGCGTCGAGCCGACGCCGGCGATGCTTACCTCACGCAATGTCGTCCAACCATCACAAGCACGATCCCTATCATGCGACCATACGCCTCCAAGATGGGAGTGACCACCGCCACGGCCGTGCGCCCATGAGTGAGCATTCGCCGGAATCCCCGTTCGACGTCCTGGTGATCGGGTGCGGACCGGCCGGCGCCCAGGCCGCCGTGAGCGCCGCGCACCAGATGCGGCACGTGGCGCTGATCGACGGCGGGGCCGTGAGCCTGCGACGCGGCCGGCACTTCTGGTCGAAGTCGGTCGAGTTCGTGGACGCGCCGGTGTTCCCGGGCATCACCGGGCCAGCGTTCAACCGCGCGTTGAAGGAGTGGACCGACGCGCAGCCGGAACAAGAGGTCACCATCGACGGCGAGGCGCGGCACATCGGGATTCGCCGCATCCCCGGCTACGTCACGAATATCGAAAGGGCTCCGGACGGCACGCTTGCGGTGACCATGTCGACGGCGATGCTGCCGCGCGATGGCGCAGCGCCACCCACGGAGACGGTCCGGGCGCGCACGGTGGTCGTGGCCTCGGGGTTCGAGGACGCCTGGCCCGACATCGAGATCGAGTCCTCGGCGGAGCGGGCCTATGCGCGCTACGGCGTGGTGTTCCGCTATGCCGGCAACCACCGCGGGTGGCACGTATGCGTGCGCTGCGACGGGCACCTGCACACCGACCAGGAGCTCGCCATCGTCGGCGTGGGGGACTATATCTTCGACGTCGTTCACGGCGCGCAGGACTTCACCCACCGGATGACCGTACTGACCAACGGGCGCCCCCACGGCATGTCGGATGCCGTGCTGGCGGAAATGCATCGCCGGGGCGTGCGGCTCGAAACCGAGCGGATCGACGCCCACATCGGCAGCGGTCGGGACCTGCTTGGCCTACGCCTGGCCGACGGCCGCGAGCTCTTCTTCGACGGATTCTTCGTCGACGAGGGCCTTGTACCCAACGACGAGTTCCTGTCCAGGTTCTCGCCGCAGCATAACGATGAAGGGCTCCTGGTGTGCGACGAGGATCACCGCGTGATGGACGTTGACGGCAATCCCATCCCGGGCATCTGGGCCTGCGGAGACATCGTGGCCGGCGAGCGCAATCTCATCGCCTCCGCCTTTGCCAGCGGCCAGGACGCGGGTCTGGAGGCCAGCGACAGCCTGCGCCGATGGGCGCCGGTCACATGAGCGACGGGTTGGGCGCGGACATGGAGCACTTCTCGGTCACCACCGAGCAAATCGATCTGCCCCGGACGGCCACGCCGCAGGCACGCCGCGTGGCGGTCGCCTGGCGCGGCCGGCCCATCTGCGCCTTCACGCAAGGCGTGCACCGGTGCTATCTGTACCCGCTGTACTCGCCCGCCGGCGTGCCGCTGACTGCCGAGAGTCCCGTCGACCATCCGCACCACGATTCGGTGACCGTGGGCGCGGACATGCTCATCGCCAAGTTCCCGCCGCTGACGCCGGCGATATCGCCGCTGACGGAGTCCGGCACCTACAACCTTTATGCCAACAACGTCTTTCAAGGCCGGATGCCCGGCCGCACGTGGTCCGTGGATGTCAAGGCCAACGAGCTCGCACCGGATCACCTGCGCGTCGTGCAAACGGTCGAGTGGCAAGGACCGGAGGAGTGGGGGGCTGCGGACGGCCGGCGCGTTCTGGCCGTGGAAACCAGGACCACGGACATTCGTCCCGGCGACGTCATCAACACGGTCGACATCCGGTCGCAGCTGCGGCCCACCGAGTGGGATCTGACCATCGGGCCGACTCGCCACGCCTATTTCACCGTGCGCCTGGCCTACGGCCTCCGCGTGGTCGACGGCGGCACGCTGATCGACGCCAACGCTCGCAGCGGCGGGGCGGCGATCACCAATCAGGCGTCCGCATGGGTCGATGCGTCAGGCGCCGCGCCGCACGGCGCCAGGGCGGGCCTGACCATCCTGGGTCATGCATCGACGGCGCACGTGCCGTGGGTGGCCTACGACTGGGGCACCCTAAACGTGAATCCGTTTGCCCGCGAGGCCGCCACCGTGCCGCGAGGCGACACGCTGGACTTGGGAATCCGCCTGCTGGCGCACGACGGCGACGCCGTCGAGGCGGACATTGCAACCCACGCCGCGACGTTCGCGGCCCAAACCGCCGCCGGTGCTAGCATTTCGCGCGCGGCCGGCCGCCCCTAGGACACTTCATGCTTGAAACGACGACGCGCGATGCGCTGGTCTCGGCGGACATTGAGCATCTGATCCATCAACTCACGCGCGCCGGTCACCACGCGCGCACGGGTCCGGTGATCGTCGAATCCGCCAGCGGCGCCACGCTGCGTCTGGCCGATGGGCGGGAGATTCTGGACGGCACGTCGGGCCTGTGGTGCGTCAACCTGGGCCATGGCCGCGCCGAGCTGGCCGATGCAGCGGCGGATCAGATGCGGCGCCTGGCCTTTGCCCACACGTCAAGCGGGTTTTCCCACCAGCCGGCCATCGAGCTGGCCGCGCGACTGGCCCGGCTGACCCCCGGTGATCTCACGGCCGCCTACTTCACTTCCGGCGGCGCCGAGGCCAACGAGACCGCTTTCAAGTTTGCCCGCTATTACTGGCGCTTGCGGGGACAGCCCGGCAAGGCGCTGGTGCTCTCCCACGTTCGCGGCTATCACGGACTCACGCACGGCGCGCAGTCGGCAACGGGGCTCACCGAATACCACGGCACCTTCGGCGACCTGGCCGAGGGCTTCGACAAGGTGCCGCCGCCATATCCCTATCGCTGGGACGAGTACGGTCCGGCCGATATCGACGTTGACGACATCGCCAGTGCCGACGCCGTGGCGCGGCGGATCGAGGAGGTCGGATCGGAGCGCGTAGCCGCGGTAATCATGGAGCCCGTGCTCGGCACCGGCGGCGTGATCGTGCCGCCGGACGGCTACTTGCGCGCCGTGCGCGAGGTCTGCGACCGGTACGACGTGCTGATGATCGCCGACGAGGTGATCACCGGATTCGGGCGCACGGGCGCCTGGTTCGGCTCGCAGCACGAGGACGTGGTCCCCGACATGATGACCTTCGCCAAAGGCGTCACCAGCGGCTACCTGCCGCTCGGCGGCGTGATGCTGCGAGAGCACCTGCGGGACGCGATGCGCGAGGCGCCGGGCGACCCGCCCTTGATGCATGTCTTCACCTACTCGGGCCATCCCGTGCCCTGCGCCGTGGCGCTGGCGAATCTCGAAATCTTGGAGAACGACGGCATCGTGGACGGCGTCGCCGCCAAGGGCCGCCGGCTGCGGCAGCGCCTGGACGAGCTGCACGACCTGCCCGAGGTCGGCGACATCCGATCGGCCGGCCTCATGTCGGGGGTGGAGCTGGTGCGCGACGAGGGCACCAGGGAGCCGTACCACGTCAGCGAACGACCGACCGCCGTGGCCGCGGCGGCGCTGGAGCGCGGACTGGCGACTCGCGCCCTGCTGGGCGGAACGATGCAGCTGGCGCCGCCCCTGATCATCAGCGACGAGGAGATCGACCGCGCGGTGGGAATCCTGGCGGAGTCCATCATCGCCACGCGCTGACCGGGCGCCAGTCTTAGAATTCGTGTCATGGACTCGAGTTGCCTGGCGCATGTGCTGACGGCTGGCGAACGGGATCGCTTCGACGCCGAGGGCTATCTAGTCGTCGAAGGCGCCCTGAGCGACGCGGAGGTGGCGGCGCTCAACGCGGTGCTCGATCGGCTGCGCGACGCCGACCGGCTGGCATCACCCGAACGCTACGCCGGCATCGACCAGCGCGTGCTGCACCTTGGCTTCATCACGCTCGACCGCGCCTTCATGGACCTGATCGACCATCCCCGGCTGTTCCCCAAGGTGTGGGGAATCCTGGGGCCCAACATTTATCTCTACAGCACCCACCTCATCATCACGCCGCCGCAGGCCGACGAGTTCGACCCCGAGCGGGACACCCTCAACTGGCACCAGGATTCGAGTTGGATGGGCCGGGACATGCCCGAGCTTTCCGTGCCCGCGCGTCTGTCGGTCAAGGTCGCGTACTTTCTCACCGATCACTCGCAGCCCGGCAGCGCCAACCTGTGGGTACTGCCCGGCGCTCACACGCGATCCTCCATCGACGTCCCGAAAGACGGTCAGGGTCAGCCAAGCGGGGCCATCCCCGTCTGCGCGCCCGCCGGCAGCGCGGTCATCTTCGACCGGCGGCTCTGGCACGACGGCAGCCCCAACGCCGCGCCGTGGTCGCGCCGGGCGCTGTTCTACGGCTATGGCTATCGCTGGATTCGGCGGCGCGATAAGGATGCGATGCCGGTTTCGCCCGATATGCTCGCGGACGCCGGTCCGATCCGTCGACAACTGCTCGACTACCCGAGCGAGGGCGACGAGCCTCTACAGCACATCGGCGGCGAGTCGCCGCTGCGGGACTGGTTGCAGCAGCACGGTCAGCTTGCCTAGGGTTGAAGCGAGCCCAATTTGGCGATCGGACGTCTGCGCCGAATCTGCACACGGCGTGCATGGCCGGCGCACGCGCCCGACCTACGCTGACATGCCAGGAAGCGCGGTCGAGGGCCCCGATGCGACCGGGCAGATAGGAGCGTGCTGATGCGCGGAGGACTCGTGCGGTGGCTGGTGGTCGCCGCCCTGCTTGGCGTCGTGATCGCCGGCGTGGCCTACCTGCTGGTCTTCATCACCGGCGGCACCGGCGAGGCGAGCGAGCCCATCAGTGCTCCGCAGCTGTCGTTGCCCGCGGCGACCGCGACTCCCGAACCTCCCGCCCCAACGCCAGCCGCGACGGAAGACCCGACGCCGGTGGCGATGTCAGACCCCGAGCCGACGGCGACTGCCGCCCCCGAGCCCACCGCGACCCAGGCCCCGACGCCCGCCGCGACGGCAGCCCCGACGCCGACTGCCGCCCCCGTGGCAACCGCAGCCGCCGAGGAGCCGGCGGCGGACGGCGGCGTTCCGACGTCGGCAGTGCTCTATCGCATCGTGCCGGAGGAGTCGGAGGTCAGGTTCGAGATCGACGAGATCCTGCGCGGTGCGCCGACGCTGGTCGTGGGAACCACCAACCAGGTGGCGGGCGACTTCATCGTCGACTTCGCCGATCTCACGGCCTCGCAGCTGGGACCGGTGCGCATCAACGTGCGCACCCTGCGCACAGACGAGGAGCGGCGCGACCGCGCGATTCGCTCGCGGATTCTGGAATCGGCCAGCGATCAGTACGAGTTCACCACCTTCGAGCCCGTACGGCTGGAGGGGCTTCCCGGGTCGCTGGAGCTGGGACAGACCGTGCCGTTCCAGATCGTCGGGAATCTGGCCATTCGCGACATCACGCGCGAGGTTGTGTTCGACGCCGAGCTCATGGTCGTTGCCCCGGACCGCGTGGAGGGCACGGCGGTGACCACCATCCTGCGTGGGGACTACAACCTCACGATTCCCAACGTGCCATTCGTGGCGTCAGTCGACGAGGACGTGCTGCTGGGCATCAGCTTCGTCGCGGTGGCGGTTCCCCAATAGCGTTGTCTCCGGCTCAGCTCGACGGCCTATTGGCTGGACCAGGACACTCGGGACGAAGCCGGATGTCGCAAGCGAAGCCCGCGTGCGCGCCCTACCGTTTGCTACGCCCCCGCTCATGACCCCAGAGTTGATCGGGATCCTGAGCGTGGGCGCGGCGCTGGCCGCGCTGATCCTGGGACTAGTCGCGTGGTTGCACGCGGATATTCGCGACCTGCGCTCCCGCATGGACAGTCTCGTTGAGCGCGTCGCACGCATCGAAGGCTGGCTGTGGCGCGACCGCGGAGGAGCCGACCAGCCGCCCGATCCCGCTCCCGGCCCCACGACCTAGCAGGCCCAGCGCACAGCCGGCGGCGCGGGTAGGTGCCACGCCGATTGGCGCAACGACCAGACTGCTGAAGCACGCGAGTTCCGCCCCCGCACAAGTAGAATCCGCGCATGCTTGCCAAGGTGCATAGCTGTGCGCTGGTGGGCCTTGACGGCGTGCTTGTGGACGTCGAGGTCGACGTAGCTCAGGGTCTGCCCGCCTACACCATCGTCGGACTGCCCGACGCCGCGGTGCAGGAAGCGCGGGAGCGCACGCGCGCGGCGATTCGCAACAGCGGCGCGGTGTTCCCGAACCGCCGCCTCACGGTCAACCTGGCGCCCGCGGACGTGCGCAAGGTCGGCCCGGTGCACGATCTCTCCATCGCGTCGGCCATCCTGGCCGCGACCGGACAGCTGGGCGACATCACGGAGGACCGCGCGATTTTTCTGGGCGAGCTGTCACTCGACGGCGCGCTGCGGCACACCGACGGGATTCTGCCGATGGTGGCGGAGGCGCGTGCGGCGGGCATGGAGCGCGCCTTTGTCCCCGCCATGAACGGGGCCGAGGCGGCCGTGGTCAGCGGCATCGAGGTGCTGCCGGTGAACTCGCTGCAGCAGCTGATCGCGCACTTCATCGGACTCATCCAGATCGAGCCGCTGCCGGCCACCCAGACGACCGTCGATCGCTCCAGCTACCCCGTCGATCTCGCCGACGTGCGCGGACAGGCCCACGTGAAGCGGGCGCTGGAAATCGCGGCCGCCGGCGCCCACAACGTGCTGATGATCGGTCCGCCCGGGGCCGGCAAGACGCTGCTGGCGCGCTGCGTGCCGTCGATCCTGCCGCCGCTCGAGCTGGAAGAGGCGATCGAGGTCACCAAGATCTACAGCGTGGCCGGCCTGATCCCGCAGCGGACCTCACTCATCGCCGAGCGGCCCTTCCGCGCGCCGCACCACACGGTTTCGCACGTGGGGTTGGTTGGCGGCGGCGTGACCCCTCAGCCGGGGGAGATCAGCCTGGCCCACCGGGGCGTGCTGTTTCTGGATGAGTTTCCGGAGTTCAGCCGGCAGTCGCTCGAAGCCCTGCGGCAGCCGCTGGAGGACGGCACCGTGAGCGTGGTGCGCGCCAACTATTCGGTCACGCTGCCCGCTCGACTCATGCTCGTGGCGGCCATGAACCCGTCGCCCGGCGGCTATGCCGAAGGCGGCGACGGCAACTCGACCATGGCCGACGCCGCGAGGCGCTATCGACGGCGCATTTCAGGCCCGCTGCTGGACCGCATCGACGTGTATGTCGAAGTGCCCCAGATCCCCTATGAGGACATGGCGGGCGGCGACCGCGGTGAGTCATCGGAGGCGGTGCGGCAGCGCGTGGAAGCCTCCCGGGACATCCAGGCGCGACGCCTCAACCCTCACGATTTGCGGGTGAATGCCGAGATCACGGCACGCCTGGTGCCCGAGCTCTGCGTGGTCGACAAGCGAGGCGAGGCGCTGTTACGCGGCGCGCACGACCGGATGGGCCTCAGCGGGCGCGGGCATCACCGCACGCTCAAGCTGGCTCGGACCATCGCCGACCTGGACGGTGCGGAGGTGATCGGCGCGGCCCACGTGGCCGAGGCGCTGCAATACCGCGCGCGCATAGACGACGCTTAGACAACCTCGGGAGGGACTTCAGCCCTCGACAGGAGTCCTTTGCATGACGAGGTCGAGGCGATTCTCGCCCCCCTGAACGTGGGCCAACAGGTTGAGAAGCCGCCAGACTTCCGCATTTGGGGAACTTTGCCAAGACCGACCAACCTTGACGATGACCGGGCGAACCCAATCCGCTCCCAGGTTCAACGACGAGTGGATTCCCGCCTTGGCGGGAATGACGGAGGGGTTAAGTAGAGGTTTCGAGGATCTAGATGATGCCGACGTTGGCTAACCCACGGCAGCCGGCTGCTTCGGGCGTGGGAGATCGGCGCCGTTGGCCGTCGCGTCGTGGGGTTGGAGTCCCAGCACTCGCGCCAGAAAGACGCCGGTGTAGCTGTCGGGGTCGGCGGCCACCTCTTCGGGGGTGCCGGCCACGACGAGCTCACCGCCGCCGTCGCCGCCTTCGGGTCCGAGGTCGATGATCCAGTCGGCGCTCTTGACGACGTCCAGATTGTGCTCGATGACGATGATGGTGTTGCCGGCGTCGACCAGCCGCTGCAGCACGGCGATCAGTCGCCGCGTGTCGGCGAAGTGCAGGCCCGTGGTGGGCTCGTCGAGGATGTAGAGCGTGCGTCCGGTGGCGCGCTTGGCCAGCTCGGATGAGAGCTTGACGCGCTGGGCCTCGCCGCCCGACAGGGTCGTCGCAGGCTGGCCCAGGCGGATGTAGCCCAGCCCCACATCCACCAACGTGCCCAGCTTGCGCTCGATGGCAGGGATGTTGGCGAAGAAGGCGTGAGCGTCCTGCACGGTCATGTCCAGCACCTCGGCGATGTTCTTGCCCTTGTACCGGATCTCCAGCGCCTCGCGGTTGTAGCGCGCCCCGTGGCAGACCTCGCAGGTGACGTAGACATCGGGCAAGAACTGCATCTCGATCTTGTTGAGACCCTGGCCCTGGCAGGCCTCGCAGCGCCCGCCCTTGACGTTGAACGAGAAGCGCCCCGGCTTGTAGCCGCGCGCCCGCGCCTCGGGCACGGCGGCGAAGAGCTCGCGAATCGGCGTGAAGGCGGCGGTATAGGTGGCCGGATTCGAGCGCGGCGTGCGGCCGATGGGCGACTGGTCGATCTCGATGACCTTGTCCAGCGCCTCGGCGTTGCGGATGCGGCGATGCGGCCCGGGCAGGTCGCGACTGCCCCAGATGCGCTGCGCCAAGGCGCGGTAGAGCACGTCGGTGATCAGGGTGCTCTTGCCCGAACCGGACACGCCGGTGACGCAGACGAAGGCGCCGAGCGGGATGCCGACGGTGAGGTCCTTGAGATTGTTGGCGCCGGCGCCCTCGACGTAGATGGTTTGGCCGTTGCCGGAACGCCGACCGCGCGGGACCGGGATCGACTCGCGCCCGGCGAGGTAGGCGCCGGTGAGCGACCGCTCGGAGCGCTGGATGCGGTCCACCGGGCCGTCGGCGACCACCTCGCCGCCGTGCTCGCCGGCGCCCGGACCAAAGTCGATGACCCAGTCCGCCGACCGGATGGTCTCTTCGTCGTGCTCAACCACGAGCACAGTGTTGCCCAGGTCGCGCAGGCCCAGCAGCGTCTGCACGAGGCGGCGGTTGTCGCGCTGGTGCAGGCCGATGCTCGGCTCGTCGAGGATGTAGAGCACGCCGACGAGGCTGGAGCCGATCTGGGTGGCCAGGCGGATGCGCTGGGCCTCACCGCCGGAGAGCGTGTCCGCCGCGCGGTCGAGGGTGAGGTACTCCAGGCCCACCGATTCCAGGAATCCCAGCCGTGCCCGCACCTCCTTGAGCACCTGGACCGCGATGGCGGCTTCGCGGGCGCTGAGCTCGAGGTTATCGAAGAACCTGGCGGCGGATTCCACGGTCTTCTCGGTGGCGTCGTGGATCGAGAGGCCGCCCACGGTGACGGCCAGGCTCGCGCGCTTGAGCCGCGCGCCCTGGCAGGCGGGACAGGTGCGGCGCGCCATATAGCGCTCGATCTCGCCGCGCACGTAGTCGGATTCGGTCTGCTGGTAGCGGCGGCGCAGATTCGGCACTACGCCCTCGAACTCGAAGGTGTAGACCCGGCGCCGGCCGCGGCTGCCTACGTGCTCGACGGTGAGGGGCGTGGCGCTGCCGTAAAGCAGCACGTCGACGGCCTCGGACCTGAGCTGCTCGATGGGCGTCGTCGCGGTGAAGCCATACTTTGCAGCCAGGGCGTCCAGAACGGCGCGCGTCATGGACGGTCCGGTGCCTGCGGCGCGCGCCCAGGGGGCGATGGCGCCGCCGTCGATGGAGAGTTTGCGGTTGGGGATGACCAGGCTCGGGTCGATTTCCAGCTTGGCGCCCAGGCCGTCGCACTCGGGACACGCCCCGTGCGGCGTGTTGAACGAAAACGACCGCGGCTCGAGCGTGGGGAAGCTCAAGCCGTCATCGACGCAGGCTAGCGACTCGCTGAGCGTGAAGGCGTCGCCGTCGACGACCTGCAGCACGACCACGCCCTCGGCCAGCTTGAGGGCCGTCTCCAGCGAGTCGGCCAGCCGGGCCTGCACGTCGCGCCGCACGGCGAGGCGGTCGACCACGATCTCGATGTCGTGCCAGAAGTTGCGGTCCAGCGCCGGCACGTCGTCGAGGGTGTGGACCTCGCCGTTGACCCGCACGCGGGCGAAGCCGGCTTGCCGCGCGTCGTCGAAGACGCCCTTGTGCTCGCCCTTGCGGTGCTTGACCACCGGCGCCAGGACGAGGAAGCGGGTGCCGTCGTCCCAGTCCAGAACGAAGTCCACCATCTCCTGGATCGTCTGCCGCGAAAGGACCTTTCCACATTCGGGGCAGTGGGGCTGGCCGACGCGGGCGTACAGCAGCCGCAGGTAGTCGTAGATTTCGGTGACGGTGCCCACCGTGGACCGCGGATTGTGCGAGCGGGCCTTTTGGTCGATGGAGATGGCCGGTGAGAGGCCCTCGATCTGGTCGACGTCGGGCTTTTCGAGCTGCCCCAAGAACTGCCGGGCGTAGGCGGACAGGGACTCCACATAGCGCCGCTGGCCTTCGGCGTAAAGGGTGTCGAAGGCGAGGCTGGATTTGCCGGAGCCGGAGATGCCCGAGATGACGACGAGCTTGTCGCGCGGGATCTCGACGTCGATGTTCTTGAGGTTGTGCTCGCGCGCGCCGCGGACGACGATGGCGTTCTCGGGCATAACGGTCCAGCTTAAGCGATTCCGAGCTTGACCGTTGGCGGGTGCCGGCGCTATCCCACGCTGCGCGCAGCGTGGGCCACCGGACATTGCTACTCGATGAAGTTCCAATTCGACGGCAGCGACGGGATTTGCCATGCCGGGTCGGGACGCCACGTCTCCCAGCCGTCCGCGAACGGCGGGCGGTTCGCCTCCAGCCTCGCGATGGCGCGCTTGCCTTCCGCATAGAAGGCATCGGCTTGAGTCTGGGTGACGAGTCCGAGCGCAACCGCCCTGGTCAGCTCGTCGTCGTCCTTCCACCGCCAGCCGGCCGGGTCGGGCCGGACGACGATATCCAGGACGTGGTCGGTGAAGTCGAAGCCGATGGGCGTGCGCTGGTAGGCGCTCTCGAGGTTGATATACCAGCGATCAAACCGGTCGCCCTTCCACATGGCGTAGGTGGCGTGCGCGTCGTCCGCGTAGTTGATGCGGATCAGATCATCCCGCCATACGTCGTCGACCATCTCCCAGTCGCCAAGCGGCAAGCGGTCCGACCGATAGGTGCTCTTGTTCTTGATTGGCGTGCCGGCGGCGAGGTAGAGGGCCGTGATTCGCTCGGTGTCGGCGATCACCGTCGTGGGCATGGCGATTTGGAATCGCTCGCCCCACACGCTGCGCACGACGACCTGATCGCCGGGACGCCAAGGCTGGACGGTCACCGCACGCTCGGCGTGGTCCCGAGGCTATTCACCCGCTCGTCCCAGTCGCAGCAGCCGCCGGTCGCTATCCGATGGGCTGATGGAAGTACCAGCAGAGCCCGTCCGGCGCGACGACAAAGAACACCTGGAACCTCTGCCCGTCGCGTTCGTCCACCCGCCAGTTCGCGGTGGCGACGCCGTTGGCCTCCAGCTCCTGCCGGGCGCGGTGGATGTCGCTCACTAGGATGGCCGCACCGTCCATGCTGGCATCGCCGCCGTTCACGGCGAAGCCGAGCCGCACGCCGTCTCGCTGCATGAACACGGTGGGAACGGGGCTGTCCCGGCGCTCCGCCTCGGCGAGGCCGAAGGATCTGGCGTACCACTCCGAGGCCTGATCGAGGTCCGTGACAGGCAGCGCGAGCACGTCGTCCTGGAAGGGGTAGGCCGCTTCGAACAGGGGGGCGTCACTCATCGGCGGATTCCCGCGGTTGAGGGGCCACTTGCAATGCCGCAAACGCCCACAGCAGGAAGACCAGGGCCCGCAGCGGATTGAGCGCTTCCCAGAGAATGCCGTGGTTGATGAAGTAGGCGTTGATGAAGACCACGGTTCCGAGCGCGGCGAAGACCGCGGCGCCGATGCCGTCCCAAAAGCCGCCGCGACTCCAGAGTGCGACCACGGCCACGGTGGTGCATCCCAGGAACAGCGGGTTGATCATCTTCCAGACGTTGCCGAAGTGCGCGGAGGACAACACTTCCGTGTACGTGTTGAGAAAGACGATTACGGCCAGAACGGTCAGGAGCAGGCTGCGGGTCCAGGTCACACTGCGAGTGCCGCGCCAGATCCACCAGACGCCGGGGATGCCCATGAGCAGCGCGCCAATCTGCCAGAGCCGCCAGGTCCAGTTGTCGGTCGATGCGAGGCCCGGCCGACTGAACATGCCGGTCTGGTCGCCCCAGGCGAACAGCGCGACGCCGAGAATGGCCGCGGTGACGAGCGCTTCGGCGGCGCCCAGATCACGATGTCGATACAAGCTAGTCATCACGTGCCTCGCAATTCACGCCTGCGGTGGTTATGGTCCCACGCTGCACGCAGCGCGTGCCACCGGGCAGGCGCATCACCGGAATGTCGGAAATGGTCGTGCAGCGGCCGGTTTCAAGCGCGCCCGTGCGAGGCAAGGCCGACTCGCCGCGCGGACGACGATGGACGGTTTGAGCGTCGTGTCCAAGACTAAGGGCGGGCCGGACGCTGGTCCGCCTACTGGCTAGGAATATCCACATGATTCGTCCGTTGCTCGAGCGACTGGAGGCGCGGGCGTCGGCGGGCCGACCCGTGACGGTGGCGCTGGCGGGCGCCGGTCGGTTTGGGACGAGCATCGCGGCGCAGATTGCGCAGATGGACGGCCTGCGGCTCGCGGCGGTGGCCGATCCAAACGCGCAAAACGGCGCGGAGGCCTTGCGCGCCGCCGGCTGGGCGGACGACCAGTTGCAGCGCTGCGAGAGCCCGGTCGCCGCGCAGGCGGCCGTTGAAGCGGGCAACGCCGCGCTGGCGCCCGACGCTGACGCGTTGGCCTCCGCGCCCGTCGAGGTGTTCGTGGACGCGACCGGCATCCCGGAGGTGGCTGCCCACAACGCCTGGGCGGCGTTGCGCGGAGGCCGCCACGTCGTCATGGTGACGGTCGAGGCCGATGTGAGCTGCGGCTGGGCCTTGGCGCGGGAGGCGCGGCGGCAGGGCGTGGTCTACACGCTTGCCGCCGGCGACCAGCCAATCGCCATCATGGAGCTGTTCGACTGGGCCGTCGCGTTGGGTCTGGAAACCGTGGCCGTGGGGCGCGGGACGCGGCTCTACCCGCACGACCGCCACGGGGACGCCGACCAGGCCCTGGCGAGGCTCGGCTACGACGCGGAGACGGCGGGCCGTCTCCGACTGAACGCGCAGATGTACAACTCGTTCCGTGACGGCACCAAGTCTCAGATCGAGATGTGCGCCGTGTCCAACATGACGGGTCTGCCGCCGGACCGCCGCGGCATGCACGAGCCGTCGGCCGGCCTCAACGAGCTGGCCGACCTGTTCGCGCCGCGCGACGCCGGCGGTCTGCTGCACCGGACGGGCGTGGTCGATCTGGCGAACGCCGTGGCGCCCGACGGTGCGTCCGAGATTCCGGAGCACATCGCCACCGGCGTGTGGGCCGTGGTCACGTGCGACGACGAGCGCGTGCGCGAGGACTTGCGCATTCACGGCACGCGCGTCTCGCGCGATGGCGATCGCACGCTGCTGTTTCGCGAGTACCACCTGTGCGGCGTGGAGACGCCGCTGAGCATTGCCCAGGCGGCGCTGCTGGGCGCGGCGTCGGGCGCGCCGCGCGAGACGCCGACCTCCGAGGTGCTGGCATATGCCAAGCGCGACCTCCAGCCGGGCGACACGCTGGACGGCTCCGGCGGGCGGCTGGTCTACGGCCTGATCGACCGGGCGGAAGCGGTGAGCGGCGGCGTGCTGCCGCTGGGACTCGCCTACGGGGCCGTGGTGCGCGAGCCCGTGGCCGCGGATCAGCCAATTCCTGTGGATGCGGTACGCGTGGTCCAGGACTCATTCGTGGCACGGCTGCGCCAGGAGGCCGGCGCATAGACCGCGATGTCGTCGTTGCGCCAGATTCGAGTCCACTCCGCGTTCGGCGCCCTCGGCGGCTCGACCGACGCCGGCAGGACCGCCAGATTGGGCGCCTGCTCGCCCGGCGGCTCCACCGTCCACGGCGTGGGCGCCTGCAGGTGTAAGAGTTGCGTGTCCACGGCGCCGGTCAGGTGCGTGTGGGACAGCACCGAGGCGACGCGTAGTCCGTCCAACCAGCCGAGCTCGGGGGCGAGATGCACGATCGTTGACGACGGCGCCGCGCGCAGCGCTTCGTATGTCTCGGGATGAGGCTCGACATCGAGCGTCAGGAACGCCTGCCTGACGCGGTAGAGCGCTTCGGCGCCATCTCGCGCCAGGAGCTCGAACATCCCGGGATCGGCCAACCAGCGCTGCGCCTGCCGCGGCAGCGCAGCCGCCCAATCGTCCGTGGCGTGGACGTATTCGATGCCCAGCCTCCGGATGGCGTCGGGCTCCAGGTAGCCGACGGCGTCCAGGTACTCCGACCCAGTGAAGAAGATCAGGTGGGACAGATTTGAGAACCCTGCGCTACCGGGCCGGCCGGTTGCCAGGGACACCGCCCAATAGGGCCACTTGGGCGTCAGCACGCGGGCGTCCAACGGGATGTGGTCGCGGATATAGCTCGCCAGCCGGTCCGACATCGCCGGCATTTGAAATCGCCGCATCGACGCCGCCGGGCGCTTGTATTCCAGGTGCTTCGCTGCCCATCCGGCATTGGCCAGCTGCACACCGCTTCCAACCGCCGTCGCGAGACTGCGCACCGGCCCCGCAATGGTCGGCCAGCCCACGAGGGAGACGATGAGGAGTGGGGCGGCAAGTCGCCATCGTGTTGACTCCAGGCTTGTTAGCCGGGCGGCCAGCGCGAGCAGCAGCGCCACGAGCGCCAGATTGCGCGCGTGCCCTGCCAGGCGACTGAGCACCCACGGCGCCGGCGGATAGCTGAGAATCAGCCAGGCCATCACCAGCAGTGCGGCCCCCGCGGCCAGTGCCACGACAAGACGATCGCGGCGCGCCAGGACAACGGCGACACCCGCCAAGACCGCGGGACCAACGCCCAGCACGCCGATACTCCCCGAACGCGCGTCGAACGCCCCAAGCGCCTGCCAACGCGTTCCATTGAGATCCCACGACAGGCCGAGGCCGTTGGCAGGTCCACCGTCAAGGAGCCCGGTGAGGGCGCCCCCGCCGAGGAGCATTAGCGCTACCGCAACCCCGAGCCCAGCGCCCAGTCGCAGCACTTCGTCGCCCCCGGGCCGCTCTCGCACGATGTGGACGGCCGCCAGAGCGGCCCACAGGACAACCACGACGGGTGCGAGCGAAGTCACGAGGATGCCGAGGAAGCCGACGATCGCCCCGAGCGTCAGCACGCCGGCCCACGTCGCGCGCTCAGGTCGGGCGGCGTGCTCCAGCACCACGAAAGTGAGCGCGTATCCCAGGGTGAAGGCCGGCGTCCAGATGTCGTGCAGCGCTGCCGATTCCAACGGCCACGACGGCCCGAGCGACGGCCAGTAGACATCGGCCAGTGCTTCCCAAGAGCCGGCCGCCGGGGCGCCAGTCGGCACTGGCAGCCGCAGAATGCCGCCGCCCAGGTTGGTCCACGTCCAGGCGCCGGCCGTGAGCAGCAGCGGAGCAACGACCAGCGCCACTCGCCACGACCCGCGCCGCAACAGCCCCGTCGCCACCACCAAGGCGAAGGATGTCCAGGCGTAGGCACCCAGCAGCTCTTGCACGAACGCCAGGTCGGGCCCGATCGGCGGCGTCAGCAGGCCGACCAGCAGGTCCGCGCCGTGGTGATAGCGCACGAGATACCCGGGATTCCAGGGCAATTCGGGAGGAAATCCACCCGCCCGCATCCATGCGGCCAAGCCCAGGTGCAGCGTTGGGTCCGGGCTTTCGAGCAGCTGCCGGCTGGCGAGCGTCAGCCACAGCAGGGCTAGAACGACAGCGGTGAATCCCGCCGCCACCCACGGGCGCGGCCAGACGAAACGACCCGCGCGCCACGCAAGCACCGCGCCCAGAACCAGCGTGGCTCCCCAGCCGACGGCAGCGCCGGCGAGCCCCGGCAGGACGTAGAGGGCAAAGTTTGTGATCAATCCCCACAGCGCGAGGCCGACCACCAGGCCCTGGGCAAGGGCCGCCCGCGCATCGGCCTGCCGCAGGGCCACGCGGACGACGACATAGCCCACCGCGGCCAGCGCCGCGAGCTCCGCCGCCAGGAGCAAGAGCCCCGGGATGACGGCCGGATCAACGATCATTCGCCCACTCTCACGCGACACGCCGGCGCCTGCGGCAGGTCACATGGTGCTCCGCGATTGCGCCGGCGGCAGGTGGAACCGCCGCATGTGCGCCTTGCTAGTCCGATTCGACGCAGACACGGCGTGACGGAACGCTACGGCAGCGATTCGCCGCGGACGTTTTCGTGCACTGAGTAGGTGACCTGACCGTCCTCGGCGATTTCGATCCGCATCACCGGGATGAAGGCAGCCTCCCGCCATTGGTCGGGCCGCCACTCGTGCTGCAGGCGGAGCGCCAAGACCCAAGTCCCCGCACCCAAGCCGCCCTCCGATGTGTCGAGCGGTACCAAGGCCCCGCGGTCGTTCCGCACGGCCAGGGTGGCCGCCGCCGCATCGAATTCGTACGAGTGCGTGCTGGTGACCGAATTCGATGAAAGCAGCCCGGCAAACCACTTCGCGGTCGCCGGTCCGCGGCCGCGGTCGAGAATGGCGGTTGGAATCTCCCACGGCCAAGTGTCCACCCGCACCACCACCCAATCCTGCCCGGTCCATCGCTCCGGCGCTTGGTTGTCGAACGTGGCGGTAAAGGCGATGCGTCTGTTGCCAAGGTGGGCGTCGACAATCGCGACGGCTACCGGCGGCGTTTCGAGGGCCACGCGGGGCGGCGTTATCGGTGCAACAGCCCCGCCGGGCGCGTAGACGGCGACCGCCTCGTTGCGCCAGACGGGCTGCCGGGCGCTGGGGGGAAACGCCCACGTCCACAGCTCGACGGACGCCGGGAGGACGATGAGATCCGGCACGCCCTCGCCAGGCGGCGCCACCGTCCAGGGCACGGGCGTACGCGCGTGCAGCCGCAGCGTGTTGATGGCGCCCACGAGTTGGGCGTGAGGCAGGACCGACGCGACGCGAAGCCGGTCCAGCCAGTTGGCCTGCGGAGCCAGGTAGACCGTTGTCGATGGCGGCACCGACCGCAGCGCTTCAAACGACTCGGGATGCGGCGCCACGTCGAGCTCGAGGAATGCCGGCTGAATGCGATAGAACGCCTCGTCGCCGTCGCGGTAGAGAAGCTCGAACAGGCTCGGATCCGCCAGCCACTCGCGGGCCCGAGCCGGCAGCAAATCTACCCAGGAATCGGTGGCGTGAACGTATTCGAGGCCCAAGCGCCGGATGGCGGCCGGCTCCAGGTAGTGGCGGGCGTCCCAATACTCCGGGCCCGGGTGGTAGATCAGGTAGATCACATCGGCGAAGCCCGCGTTGTTCGGGCGGCCGGTGCCGAGGAACACGTTCCAATAGGGCCACTCGGTGGCGAGCACGCGTGCATCCACAGCCGTGTGGTCCCGGATGTAGTCGGCCACGGGCCCCGTCAAGGCCCGCAACTGAAACCGGCGCATGGGAACCGTCTCGCCTTGGTCGATCAGTTCGTGTTGCACCCACCGGGCATTGGCCAGTTGCACGCCATTGCCGATTGCCAGGCCCAGACTGCGCGCGGGCGTCACGACCGTGGGCCAGGTGATCAGCGCGACCAGCACCGCAGCGGCGGCGTAGCGCCAGCGTCCGACTGGGAGGCTGGAAAGGCGCGAACTCATCGCGAGCACCAGCGCCACGAGCGAAAGGTTGCGGGCATGTCCCGCGATGCGGTAGGTATCCCAAGGCGCTGGCTGATAGGTGAGCGCGAGCGAAAGCAGCACCAGCAATCCGGCGCACGCCGCCAGCGTCACCACCAGCCGGTCGCGCCGCGCCAACACCACCGCCGCGCCACCAAGCGCCACCGGCCCCAAGCCCAGCCGGCCCAGGCCGCCGGGACGCACGTCGAACGAGCCCAGCGCCTGCCAGTGCACCGACTCAATGCCCTGCGCCAGCGTCAGGCCCAACTGTGGCGATCCGTCCAAGACTCCCGTGAAGGCGCCGCCGCCGCCGAGAACCAGCAGTCCACCCAGGATCGGACCGGCGCCCAGTCGGAGTGCCGCCGGCGCCGGCGGCTCGGTCCGGCGAGCTCGCAGGAAGTGCATCGCGGCCAGTCCGGCCCAAGCGATCAGGACCACCGGAACGAGGGAGGTCGAGAGGACACCCAGGAAGCCGACCAATCCCGCGAGCGTCAGCGTCTCTCCCCAGGACCAGCGTTCATGACGCGCCGCGAAGTTCAGCACCACGAAAGCCAGGGCGTATCCTAGCGGAAATCCGGGCTTCCAAATGTCGGCCAACACGTGTGAGAACGTCGCGCTCGCGGACAGCTCGACGTGCGGCCAATAGACGTCGGTCAGCGAGGCCCGAAGGCCGGCCTCAGGCAGTCCAGCTGGCAGGGGCAGCTGCAAAACCCCTGCGCCGACGCTGCTGAAGGTCCAGAGTCCGCTGCTCAGCATGAGCGGGGCCGTGACGATCACGCCGAAGAGCGATGCCCGCTGCAGCAGCGCGGTCGTCACGATCAGGACCAGGGTTGTCCAGGCATAGGCGCCCAAGAGCTCCGAGACGAACGCGAGGTCCGGTCCGAACGGCGGCGCCAGCAAACCCACGAGGAGATCGGTGCCGTGGTGATAGCGGATGAGCGTGCCCGGGTGCCACGGCAACTCCGGCGGGAATCCACCCGCGCGGATCGTGGCGGCTAGCCCCAAATGGATCGGCGGATCGGGAATCAGCATCAGCTGGCGGCTGGCGAGCGCCGCCCACATGAGCGCCAGGACCGCGACGGCGAAGCCCGCGGCCACCCGCGGCCGCGGACGTAGTATGGCGCGAGGCGCCCGCCACGCCAGGGCGGCACCCAGGGTGAGCGTGACGCTCCAGCCGACGGCCGACCCCGCGAGGCCGGGAACCACGTACATGACGAAGTTGGTCATCAGGCCCCAGAGGGCGAGCCCGACCACCAGACCTTGGGCGAGAGCAACGCGCTCATCGGGTTGCCGCAGCACCACTCGCACGACGACGTAGCCCACCGCCGCTAGGGCGATCAGCTCCGCCGCCAGCAGCAGAAGGCCCGGAATCACGGTCGGATCGACGGTCATGCCCGCGCGCTCCACGACACGTCGCGGTGTGGTCCTTCGGTCGCGCCGACTAGACCGCGCGTCGCGAGGCGTGGCATCGGTTTAGCGCGGGTGAGGCTGGGAGTTTCACCCATCGCGTGCACGCGGAAAGCCCTACGGACGTCCGTCGCTGGCATGTCGACATCTTGCCCGACCTGGCTAGGGCGCCGTCGTCCTTGGGAGCGACGCCCCACCGAGCGCATCTTCAGACGCGGCGTACGAGATATCGCCAGTATCCGAGACCGTGATCTCCAGCACCGGAACGACGGCGACATCCCGCCAAACGTTCGGCTGCCACTCGTGCCGCAGGCGCATGGCCAACACCCAAGTCCCCGCGCCCAAGCCGCCCTCCGATGTGTCGAGCGGCACCAAGGCCCCAGCCTCATTGCGCACCGCGAGGCGCGCCGTCGGCACGTCGAATTCATAGGTGTGCGACTCACTCGCCGAAGCGGACGAGATCAGGCCGCCGAACCATTTGGCAATCTCGGGCCCACGGTCGCGGCTGTGGCCGCTAAATCCGACCGGAAGCGCCAGCGGCGTCGCGTCGACCTCCACAATCACCCAGTCCTGGCCCGTCCAACGCTCCGGCGCCCGATTGTCAAGGGTGGCCGCAAAGATAATTCGGCCAGCGTCGATACGTGCATCGGATACCTCGACGGACACCGGCGACGCTTCGAGCACCCCCCGGGGCGGCGTGATCGGCGCCACGGCGCCGTTGGGCGCGTAGACGGCAACCTCCTCGTTTTGCCAAATGGGCTGCCGACCGCCGGGTGGAAACATCCACATCCACGGTTCGACGGACGCCGGGAGGACAACCAGGTCGGGGAAGTCCTCGCCCAGCGGTTCGACCGTCCACGGCTCCGACGTGCGCACGTGCAGCGGCAGTGCGTGGATGGCGCCGACCAGCCGCGTGTGCAGCAGCGTCGACGCGACACGGAGTCGGTCCACCCAAATGGTTTGCGGAGTCAGGTACACGGTGGTCGCCGGCGGCACCGAGCGAAGCGCTTCAAAAGTCTCGGGATGCGGCGCGACATCGAGTTCGAGAAACGCCGGCCGAATGCGATAGAGCGCCTCGTCGTCTTCGCGGATCAACAGCTCGAACATGCTGGGATCCTCCAGCCACGTCTTCGACCGCGTGGGTAGGCCCGCCGCCCAGATGTCCGTCGCAAGAACGTATTCGAGACCCAGTCGCCGGATGGCCGCCGGCTCGAGGTAGTGGCGGGCGTCCCAATACTCCGGTCCCTGGTGGTAGTTCAAGTGGATCACGTCGGCGAAACCTGCGTTGTTCGGCCGGCCGGTGCCGAGAAACACGTTCCAATAGGGCCACTCGGTGGCGAGCACGCGGGAATCCGCGGTCGTGTGGTCCCGGATATAGTCCGCCACGGGTCCCGTCAAGGCCCGCAGCTGAAACCGGCGCAAGGGCACGTCCACGCCCTGGTCTCGCAGCTCTGTTTGCACCCACCGGGCATTGGCCAGCTGCACGCCGTGGCCGATTGCGAGGCCGAGATTGCGCGCGGGTGTCATCGCCGTTGGCCAGACGATGAGACCCACCAGCAGCGCGCCTATACCGACGCGCCAACGTCCGGGCGGAAGGCCGGCGAGGCGGGATCCGAGCGCCAACAGCAGCGCCACGAGCGACAGGTTGCGGGCATGCCCCGCCAGACGGTTGAGATCCCAGGGCGCCGGCGGATACGTCACCGCGAGCCAGACCAGCACCAGCAGGCCGGCGCATGCTGCCAGCGTCACCACCAGCCGGTCGCGCCGCGCGAGCGCCACCGCCAGGCCCGAAAGCGCCACCGGCCCCAAGCCCAGCAGGCCCAGCCCGCCGGGACGCGCCTCGAACGATCCCAGCGCTCGCCAGTGCTCGGGTTCAAGGCTCTGCGCCAGGATCAAGGTTGACGGGCGCGAACCGTCCAAGATTCCGGTGAACGCGCCGCCGCCGCCGAGCAGCAACAGCCCGGCAAGCACGGGACCCGCGCCCAAGCGCAGCGCCGCCCGCGCCGCTGGCTCGGTCCTGCGAGCACCGAAAACGTGCACCAGCGCCAGACTGGCCCACACAACCAGCACCACCGGCGTGAGCGTGATGGACAGCAGGCCCAGGAAGCCGACCAAGCCGGCCTGCGTCAGCGCAGCTCGCCACGACCAGCGCTGACAGCTCGCTGCGTGCTGTAGCACCACGAATGCCACGGCGTATCCCAATGGATATGACGGTTTCCAGATGTCAGCCAATGCATTTGACCTATCCGTAATCGGGGGCAGCTCGACGTACGGCCAATAGATGTCGCCGAGCGACGCCCGCAGTCCCGCTTCGGGCAGCCCGGCCGGAATGGGCAGCTGCAACACGCCGGGTCCAACGTTGGTGAGGGTCCAAAGACCGCTGCTGAGCATGAGCGGGACCGTGACAACGAGTCCGACGAGCGATGCCCGCTGCAACACCGCCGTAGCCACGATCAGGATCAGGCTTGTCCAGGCAAAGGCGCCCAGCAATTCGGAGACGAATGCGAGATCCGGTCCGAACGGCGGCGCCAGAAGGCCGACGAGAAGATCCCTCCCGTGGTGATAGCGAACGAGGATGCCCGCGTTCCAGGGCGACTCGGGGGGAAAGCCGCCAGCTCTGATGGTGGCGGCCAGTCCGAGGTGAGTTTGCGGGTCGGCAATCACCATCAGTTGGCGGCTGGCAAGCGCGACCCACAGCAGCGCCAGCACGGCCACGGCGAATCCCGCGGCCACGCGCGGCCGCGGGCCTATGGGGCGAGGCGCGCGCCACGCCAGGACAGCGCCCAGGCCGACCGTGACGCCCCAGCCGATGAGGGCCCCCGCGAGGCCTGGAACCACGTACATGACAAAGTTGACGATCACGCCCCAGAGCGCGAGTCCGACTACGAGTCCCTGGGCTAAGGCCATCCGGTCGTCGTCTTGTCGCAAAACCACCCGCACGACGACGTAGCCGACCGCAGCGAGCGCAATGAACTCTGCCGCCAGGAGCAGCAAGCCCGGGATCACCGCCGGATCGAGGGTCAAGTCCGCGGCCTCCACCTCGCGTCGACCGGGGACACTTGTGCCGCCGTAGCCGAGCAAGGCTCGGCCAACGGAAACGCACCATCAGCCACGGTGGCGGCCCTGATAGCCTCCCAAGCTCGCCCGCCGCCGATTGGAGTGTCGATCGTCCGAGGCATGGCGCTCATCTTGCCCGACTTGTCTACGGCGTGGCTGGAGTTCCGGGCTGCACCGTATCCGCGCGCACGTCGTCGAAGACCGCGAACACAACCTCACCGGCTTCGGAGAGTGTGAATCGGAGCACTGGAATGAACGCCTCGTCACGCCAAGCGCCAGGCCGCCACTCGTGCCGCAGCCGGATCGCCAACACCCAAGAGCCCGCGCCCAGGTCGCCGTCGGATGCTGAGACCGGCACATAGGCCCCAGCGTCGTTGCGTACCGCCAAGCGCGCGGTCGGCACGTCGAATTCATACGTGTGCCGAGCGGTCGCCGAACCCGCCGAGAGCAAGCCGCCGATCCATTTGGCCACTTCGGGTCCGCGTCCACCGCCCATGAATCTGGCGGGCAGCGGCCACGGTCCATCGTCCAGCTCGACGATGACCCAGTCTTGGCCCGTCCAGCGGTCCGGCGCGTGCTCGGTGAACGCCGCATGGAAGATGAGGCGTCCGCGATCGATGCGCGGCTCTGTCACTTGGACTGTCACGGGCGGCTCTCGCACCGGCGGTAGCGGCGCAATGGGCGCCCCGGCTCCATCCGGCGCATAGATCGAAATCTCGTCGTTCGACCAGATTGGGCGTCGGCCAGCTGAGGGTAGAAACGCCTGGACCCACAAGTCGAAGGATGTGGGCAGTACGACGAGATCCGGCACGCGCTCCGCAAGGGGCAGCACCGCCCACGGGACGGGCGAGCGGGCGAACAGGAGCTCGGTGCGAACCGGGCCGAACAACTGCGCGTGCGACAGCGCCGAAGAGACTCGGAGCCTGGTCATCCAGTGGACATGTGGGGTTAGATACACCGTGGTCGATGCGGGAACGGTTCGGAGCGCCTCGAACGATTCAGGATGCGGGGGAACGTCGAGTTCGAAGAATGCCGGCCGCACAAGGTAAAGCGCCTCTACGCCGTCGCGCACCAAGAGTTGAAACAGGCCGGGATCGGCCAGCCAGCGTTGCGCCCGAGCGGGCAAGCCGGCCACCCAGTCATCCGTCGCATAGACGTAGTCGATCTCCAGCCGCCGGATCGCGGCCGGTTCGAGATAGCCGAGGGCATCGAAATACTCCGGTCCCTGGTGATAGATCTGGTGGACGACGCCGGCGAATCCGGCGGCGTTGGGGCGGCCGGTGGCGAGGAATACGCGCCAATAGGGGGGCGGCTCACCGGCGAGCACGCGCGCGTGGGTGGCCGTGTGGTCCCGGATGTACGTAGCCACGCGGTCGGACAGGGCCGGCATCGGAGTGCGCCGCGCAAGCGTCTCGGGTTCGGCTTGGCGCGGATCCGGCGCGAGCGCCCCGGCATTGGCCAGTTCAATGCCGTTGCCGAGCGCGAGGCCGGCATGCCGCACGGGTTCCACCACCCTCGGCCAGGCGATGAGCCCCACAAGGAACACGCCCACCGCAAAGCGCCGGCGCCCAGACCACAACTGAGGCAGACGGGTGGCGAGCGCCAGCAACAGACTCACCAGCGCAAAGTTTCGGGCGTGCCCAGCCAGGCGGTTCACGTCCCAGGGTGCGAGCGGATAGCTCACCAGCAGCCACCCCAGCGCCAGCAGTCCCACGCCTACTGCCAGTGCCAGCACGAGCCCGTTGCGCCGGTCGAGCAGGACGGCGACGCCCGCCAGCGCCACTGGACCGATGCCGAGCAGGGCCACACCCCCGGGCAGAGGTTCGAACACTCCGAGCAGCAACCATCCCTCTGGATGGCCATGCCAACCAAGCAAGAGCTCGGGGGGCGACGAGGCATCTAGAAAACCGGTGAAAAGGCCGCCGCCAGCGAGGAGTAGCAGCACGGCCAGCGCCAGTCCTGCGACCGACCGCATGGCCGAACCCAATGCCGCGCGATCCCGCTGCGACCGCACGAGCCGCAACGCCGCCGTGCCTCCCCACACGGCACCCACCGCCGGCACGAGCGTGGTAACCAGCAAGCCCAGGAATCCGACCAGCCCGCCGAGGGTGAGAACGGCAGGCCACGACCGGTCTTCTGCGCGCGCCACACGCTCGAACACGACAAGCGCCAGCGCATAACCCAGGGTGAATTCGGGTTTCCAGATGTCGGGCACGATCGGTGCGGGAAAGGTCGCGTCCAGCCCGACCAACGGCCAGTAGATCTCGCTCAGTGACGCGCGCAGACCCGCCGCCGGCAGCCCTGCTGGAACGGGTATCTGCAAAACTCCGCCACCCATTCCCTCCCACTCCCACTCGCCGGTGGTCCAGACGCCTATCGTCAGCAGGAGGGGGGCGAGGATTAGGGCGACCACCCACGATCCGCGCTGTGCGATGAGTGACACGGCCGCCAACACGTAGCTGACCCAGGCGTAGACACCCAGCAGTTCCGACACGAACGCCAAGTTTGGCCCGAAGGGCGGCATCAGCAGCCCGACCATCAGTGAGGGGCCGTGGTGATAGCGCAGCGGCGCCCCCGGGCTCCACGGCAGCTCCGGCGGAAAAACCCCGGCCCGAATCGCAGCCGCCAAGCCCAGGTGGATCGGCATGTCGGGAATCGGCAAGAGTTGTCGACTGGCGAGCCCAAGCAGGAAGAGCGCCAAAACGACGCCGACGAATGCCGCAACCGTGCGGGGTGGCAGAAGGATTTGCTCGCGCGCGCGCCAGGCCAAGACCGCGCCTAGCGTGAGGATGCCCCCCCACCCCACGGCCGCGCCCGCGAGCCCGGGCACGACGTATTGCACGACGTTGACCACCAAACCCCAGAGCACCAGGCCGACCACGAGACCCTGGGCCAGCGCCACGCGGTCGTCGTCCTGCCGCAGCGCGACCCGCGCCACCACGAAGCCCACGGCGGCAAGCGCGATGAACTCGGCCGCCAGGAGAAGCAGCCCGGGAATGACTGTTGGGTCAACCCTCATGAGCCAGGTCGCAATCGCAACCGCTGCCCCTTCACCTAGGGCGACGCCGCTTGGCCACCGACGAGTTCGTCAAACGGCTCATACGTGATCGTTCCATCCCCGGACACTCGCACGCGAAGCACTGGGATAACGGCGGCGTCGCGCCACTGGTTCGGCTGGAATTCGTGCCGCAGGCGAAGCGCCAGCGTGTAACCGCCCGGTCCCAGATTCGCTTCGGAGGATCCCAAGGGCGTGAAATCGCCGCCGTCATTGCGCACGGACAACTCGGGCGCCCGCGCGTCGAACCGATATGTGTGCGACGTCGCCACACCGGCCCGCGAAAGCAGCCCCTGAACCCACAGGGCGGTTCTTGGGTCGCGGCTGTGGCGAAAGACCTCGGTCGGAATGGCCCACGGCGATCGATCGCCGACAATGAGGATCCAATCTTGCCCTGTCCACGGCTGCGGGCCGCCCTCGTCAAATGCAGCCGTGAATTCGATGGCTCCTCCAGAAATCCGCACGCCGGTTACTTCTACACGAATAGGCGGTGGGTCGCCCGCCGCCGGATCGGTCGGGCTCGGGCCTTCCAAAATCCGCGGCACTGCGCCGGTGGGAGCGTAAACCGCAACGTCGTCGCGCCACCAGATCGGCGAGCGTGCCCTGGGCGGGAGCATCCAGGGATCCGCTCCGGTCGGCAAGACGACAAGGTCGGGAAGCTCGTCGGTCAGCGGCTCGACTTGCCACTTCGCGGGCGGAATGACATGCAGGAACAGCGGGTCGAGCTCTCCGACCAGCCGAGCATGCGACAGGGCGGCGGCGACGAGCAATGTGTCGTACTCCCGGGGCGGCGCCACCAGATAGACCGTGGCCGACGATGGCACGGCCTTCCTCAGAGCCTCGAAGGACGCCGGATGCGGTTCAACGTCGAGGCTCGTAAACGCTTGCCGCACTCGATAGAGCGCTTGGCGCTTTTCTTGGACCAGCGGCTCGAAAAACCGAGGGTTTTCCAGCCACGCCCGCGACCGCGGCGGCAGCGCCGCCACCCAATCATCCGTCGCGTGGATGTATTCGATGCCCATCCGCCGGATGGCGGCCGGCTCGAGGAAGTTGAGCGCATCCAGATGCTCGGGGCCGGAATGGTGGGTGTGGTAGGCATGCCCGATAAAGCCTGAGGCATTCGGTCGGCCCGTGTGCACGCTCAGGTCCCAGGCATTCTCCAAAGACGTGAATACGCGTGCGTCGATTGGCGTGCGGTCGCGGACGTAGTCGGCCACCGCCGGGGCGACCTCGGGCATCGCGTACCGCAGGTCGTCGTTCTCCGTCGACCGCGAGGCGGCCGCTCCCGCAGTGCGCGCGGCGTTCGCGATGTCTACCCCGTTGGCTAGCGACATGCCGAGGATGCGGGCAGGCCGAGCGATCGTGGGCCAGACCAGCGCTAGCATCAGCAGCGTCGCGGCGGCATAGCGCCAGCGGGGCTGCAGCTGCGCGAGACCACCGCCAATCGCCAGAACCAAGGCCACAAGCGCGAAGTAGCGGGCATGCCCGGCGATTCGGTTCATATTCCAGGGCGCTGGCGGATAGTCCAGCAGAATCCAAGCCAGCGTGAACATGCAGGCCCCGAGCGACAGCGCCAGGATCAGGCGATCGCGCCTTCCCAGCGCCGCCGCGACGCCGGCGACGACGAGCGGCCCGATCTCGGCGAACAGACCCGACCCGCTCTCTCCGCGGGACAGTCGGCCAAGGGAGACACCAATATCGTCAAGCGTGCGCGGCGCGAAGGCCACGCTCCCGGTCGATTGACCTTCGAGGACACCGGAAAGCCCGCCGCCACCGCCGATCAAAAGGACTGCGGCGAGCGCCAACGCCGTGCCCGATCGCAGCGCCGCGCTGCCCAGATCGGCGCGGGATCGTCGCAGCCGCACCAGGTGAGCAGCCTCGATGCCGGTCCATAGCACGAGCACCACCGGCACGACGCCCGTCTGTGCCAGCCCCAAGAAACCAACCAACGCCCCGATCGTTAGGCGTGGGATCCAGCCACTAGGGCAAGCGCAAATGGCTCGCTCGAGCACCACGAGCGACAGGGCGTAGGCGAAGGTAAACGTGGGGAGCCAAATGTCGGGCAGGGCGCCCGACGGCAAGCCCATATTTGGCGGCGGGGGCGGCCAATACGCTTCCCCAAGGGACGCCACGGCCGCGGAAGACAGTTCCGCGGGAATTGGAGCCAGCACCGCCAGGACACTTCGCATGCCGACCCATGACCAGGCGCCGGCGGTGATGAGCAGCGGGGCGATAGCAACCACGGCCAACCAGCCGCCGCGACGTCGGAGCGAGGTAACCACGATCAAGGCGAGGCTGGTCCAGAAATACGCCCCGAGAAGCTCGGAAACAAATGCCAGGTCGGGGCCTTGGGGCGGCGCCAGCAGGCCGGTCATCATGTCCACGCCGTAGTGGTAGCGGAGGGGAATTCCCGGATTCCACGAGAGTTCCGGCGGGAACGCGCCGGACCTGATGGCGGCGCCGACTCCGAGGGCTTGATAGGGATCGACGATCGCCATCGTCTGGCGGCTGGCCATCGCCACCCAGAACATGGCCACGGCCGCAACGGCGAATCCCACGGCCACCCGGGGCCGGGGGCGAATGGGGCGCGGCGTGCGCCAGACGAGAACGGCGCCCAGGACAAGAACTACGCCCCAGCCGACGAGAGCTCCGCCAAGACCCGGAACCACATGGAGGATGAAGCTGACGACCAGGCCCCACAGCGCCGGGCCAATCACCATGCCCTGCGCCAACGCCATCAGATCGTCCGTCTGCCGCAGCGCCACCCGAGCCACCACATAGCCCAGGGCGGCCAGCACGGCCAGTTCGGCCAGCAGCAGCAGCAAGCCTGGAACGACCGCTGGGTCGAGGGTCATTTCCCGCCCTCACCCAATGTGTTCACCCCCGCCGTCCAAGCCACTCTCCCTGGGCGTTTGCGCGGTCAACTCCCACATCATCACATCGGGGCACCCGCGCCCCGAGCGGGACGTCCGGTCGGCCTATGGGGCTGGCCCACCCGGAACGTCCGCAAATGGCTCGAGGGTCACGCTGCCGCTCGAGGAAATCCTGATGCGCAGCACGGGGATGACGGCGACGTCGCGCCACTGGTTCGGCTGGTGTTCATGCCGCAGACGCAGCGCGAGCGTATAGCCCCCCGGTGCAAGGTCCGCCGCCGACATTGGCAGCGGCGCAAAGGCGCCGCTGTCGTTGCGCACGGACAGTTCGGGTAGCCGTGCGTCGAATCGGTAGGTGTGCGACGAAGTTGCCTTGCCTGCCGAAAGCAAGCCTCCAAACCATTTCACGATCGTCGGATGCTGGCCCTCGCGAAAAACCTCGGTCGGAATGGCCCACGGTGACCGGTCACCCTTGAGAACCACCCAGTCCTGACCGGACCACGCCTGAGGCGTGCGCTCCTCGAATAATGCGACAAACTCGATGCGTCCGTTCGCTACCGCGACCTCGGAGACCTCCATCACGATGGGCGGTGGGTCTTCCGACGGCAGAGCTGCCGGAGCCGGCATGTCCAACACCCGCGCCACTGTGTCGCTGGGCGCGTAGACGGCGATGCCATCGCCCCACCAGATCGGCGATTTCGCCGCGGGCGGGAACATCCAGGGCGTCGCGTCGATCGGCAGGACCACGACATCGGGAATCTCGTCCTTTAGGGGCTCGATGTGCCATCGCTCGGGGCCTATCAGGTGGAGAAGCCGCGGGTCCAACTGTCCGATGAGACGGGCGTGAGACAGCGTCGACGCGACGCGGAGCGTGTTGGGATGCGTGGGTGGGACCACGAGATAGACCGTTGCCGTCGGAGGGACGGCTTCCCGCAGGGCGGCAAACGACTCGGGCGTCGGCGGAACGTCGAGACTCAGAAACGCCTGCCGCACCCGAAACAGCCGCTCGTGGCCGTCTCGGACCAGGAGCTCGAACAACCGCGGATCGGCCAGCCGCGCCTGCGCCGGTGGCGGCAGGGTAGCCACCCACGCGTCCGTCGCATGGACATAGCCAATGCCCAACCGTCGGACGGCGAAGGGCTCGAGATAGCGGACGGCGTCTAGATACTCCGGGCCGGGGTAGTAGTTGAGGTGCGTGAGGCCGGCAATCCCCGCGTTGTTGGGGCGACCGGTGGCGAAGAGCACGTGCCAGTGCGGGGGCTCGGGAGCAAGCACGCGCGCATCCACCGGGGTGTGGTCCCGAATGTAGTCCGCCACGCGACCGGACATTGCCGGCAGCTGATATCGCCGCATGGAAACTGTCGCGCCCTGATCGATCAGTTCCGCTTGCACCCATCGGGCGTTGGCCAATTGGACCCCATGTCCAATCGCCAGGCCGAGACTGCGGACCGGCGCCACGACCGTGGGCCACGTGACGAGAATTGCGACAAGAGCGACGGCGAAGCGTCGACGGGTGGGCTGGAGGTCCGTGAGACGGGACGTCATGGCGAGCAGCAGCGCCACGAGCGCCAGATTGCGCGCATGACCCGCCAAGCGGTTGATGTCCCAGGGCGCCGGTGGATAGGTCAACGCCAGCCAGGCCAGCGCGAGCAGGCCGGCCCCCGCCGCCAACGCCAGCACGAGCCGGTCCCTTCGCGCCAATGCCACGGCGGCGCCGGCGACGGCCAACGGTCCGACCCCCAGCAGTCCCACGCCGCCGGGCCGCGCATCAACGGTGCCGAGGACTTGCCAGTGCTCCGATTGCAGGCTTCGCGCCAGCTCGAATCCGGACGGTGGGGCGCCGTCCAGAATCCCCGTGTACGCGCCGCCGCCAGCGAGAATCAGCAGACCCGCCAATGCCAGACCCACGCCGGCCCGAAAGGCCGCGCCGCGCATCGAGCCGGAACGCCGACCGCGCATGACGTGCACCACGGCCAGACCGGCCCACACGACCACCACCACCGGCACGAGCGAGGTCATGAGCAGGCCCAAGAATCCGACCAGTCCCCCCAGCGTCAACGACGCACTCCACGACCAGCGCTCCGACCTCGCCGCGTACTCGATCACCACGAATGTCAGGGCGTAGGCCAACGTGTAGGACGGAGTCGAGATATCGGCCAAGAGATCGGTCAGGCGCACGTTCGGCGACAGTTCAACCAATGGCCAGTAGATGTCGCCGAGCGACGCGCGGAGACCCGCCGCCGGCAGCCCGGTCGGGAGCGGGGCGTGCACGATCGCCCCTTGCGCCGGCGTCGTCCACGTCCAGAGGCCGTTGGCGAGGAGGAGCGGGGCGGCCACCAGCACGGCCACCGGCGACGCGCGCCGCAGCAGCGCCGTGATCACGATCAGCACAAAGCTCGTCCAGGCAAAAGCGCACAGCAGCTCGTTGACGAACGCCAGATCCGGGCCCACCGGCGGCGCCAGCAGTCCGCCAAGCACGTCCGGACCATGGTGAAAGCGCAGCGGTATTCCCGGACTCCATGCCAGCTCGGGTGGAAATCCGCCCGCCCGGATCCAGGCCGCCAGGCCCAGCCGGAGTTCGGGATGGGGCACGCCCATGAGCTGGCGACTGGCCAGCGCCGCCGCCACGAGCGCCAGGACGGCAACGGCGAACCCCGCCGCGACGCGCCACCGCGGGCGGATGCGTTGGGACGCGCGCCACGAAAGCCCGGCGCCAATCGCGATGGTGATCCCCCACCCGACGGCCGCGCCGGCTAGTCCAGGCACGACGTACAGGACGAAGTTGGTAATCACGCCCCAGAGGGCAGGGCCGACCGCCAGGCCTTGCGCCAAGGCCATGCAGTCATCGCTCTGACGCAGCGCCACCCGGACCACGACGTATCCAACCGCCGCCAGCGCCGCAAACTCCGCCACCAGGAGCACCAGACCGGGAGCGAGCCCTGGATCAACCGTCACTTAGGCAGGCGCCGAACGACCGCCGTCGCTCCTCGTCACGGGCTCAATCAATTGGGCCGAGCGTTCGATCCGTCACATCCTGTCAGGTGCTGGCAGGGCTGCCGCGCACATCGTCACGCGTGAGCATCGCGCCCGCGGGCACAACAGAAACGCGGCGACGCCGAAGCTCACCGCCGCGCACTTCCGTCGAGCACATCGTCGAAGACGTGAAACGACACTTCGCCAGCTTCGGACACCGTGATTCGCAGCACCGGAATATAGGCCGCATCCCGCCAAGACCCCGGCCGCCACTCGTGCCGGAGACGGAGTGCCAGCGCCCAGTCGCCCGCGCCCTGCACGCTTCCCGACGACGCCGCAGCGGTGTACACGCCGTCGCGGTTGCGAATGGCCAGTTGGGGTTCACGGATATCGAATTGGTAGGTATGCGTCGTGGTCGTCGTGCTTGGCCCCAGCCAGCCACCAAACCACGCGGCGGCCTCTGGGGTGCCTCGGCCGGAACCGAAGCGCCGCGGCAGATTCCACGGGGAGTCGTCCACGGCGATCACCACCCAGTCCTGGCCCGACCACCGATTGGGCGAGTGATTGTCGAACGTTGCGTCGAAGGTGATGCGTCCATCGACGGCGCGCACGTCGGACAGGCGCACGTCAACGACCGGGGGATCGGGTCGCGGGGGTGGCGGCATGATCGGGGCGATGGACCCGTCGGGCGAATAGACGGCAATCTCGTCGCTGTGCCAGACGGGCAACCGGCCGGCGGGCGCAAATCTCCACGGACGCATTGACGCCGGCAGGACCACGAGGCCGGGCGCCTGCTCGCCAAGCGGCTCCGCCGTCCACGGCACGGGGGTCAGCGCGATTAATCCCACATGCAGAGTGCCGAGCAGCCGGGCGTGCGGAAGAACCGACGCCACGCGGAGCCCCGCAGACCATTCGAGCTGTGGAGTCAAATACACCGTCGTCCCCGGCGGGATGGAGGACCGGAGGTGCGTGAACGATCCGGGCGTGGGTGGCACGTCGAGGCTGAGAAATGCCGGTCGCACGCGAAAGAGCGTCGCCCCACCGTCGCGCAGCAGGGGCTCGAACAGGGCGGGATCCGCCAACCAGCGCCGCGCCCTCGCCGGCAGCTCGGCCATCGACGTATCCGGCAAATGGACATAGTCCAGACCGAGCCTCCGGAACGCGGCCGGCTCAAGGAATCGCCGCGCATCGATGTCGTCGGGACCGGAGTGAAGGCCTACATGGATGACACCGGGGAACCCCTGAGCGCTGGGACGGCCGGTGGCGAGTGACATCGCCAATGGGGTGGCCGACAGTATGCGCGCGTCCGTCGCCGTTTGATCGCGAATGTACGCGGCCATGGTCTCGGTGGCGAAGGGCTCGATCACGTAGCGATCCATGGGCACCACGTTGAACTTGCTCTGCCCCTTCGCGGCATTCGCGAGCTGCGTCCCCTGTCCAACCGCCAGGCCGATGTTGCGGGCCGGCCCTACGGCCGTCGGCCAGACGACGAGCCCCACGAGCAGCGCGCCGACGGCTGTGCGCCAGCGCGGCCGCAGCTCGGCGAGGCGCATGCTGAGCGCGAGCAGCAACGCCAGCAGCGCGAAATTACGTGCGTGCCCGTCCAATCGGACGACATCTCCTGAGTATGAGTAGCCATACTGCACCGTGAGCCCGGCGAGCAGGAACACCATGGCGCCCGCGGCCAGCGCCAGAACCGTCCGGTCACGCCGGGCCAGCAGCACGGCGGCGGCCGCCACGACGACGGGACCAAGGCCTAGCAGGCCAAGTCCGCCTGGCTGCTGGGAGAGTTCTCCGATGGGCCGACGGCTTCCCGGGTCGGCGTGCCACCCCAGCGAGACGCCGGACGCTGCCGTATCAGTCAGGGCATGTGTGATGACGCCGCCGCCGAGGGCAACTAGGAGCGCGGCGAGCGCCGGTCCCCCGATGGCGCGCAACGCCGCGCGAGCGTGTCCGCGGCCCGCCGGCTTGGCTGCCCAGAGTGCGTCCGCCTCCAAGACCACCCATAGCGCGAGCGCGATTGGGGCGATGGACTCGTCAAAGAGCGCCAGAGAGCCGAGCAGCAGCGCCAGGAGGGCGCCGCTGGGCCGCCGGCGACCCGTGCGGGAGGCGACCCGCTCCAGCACCACGAGCGCCAGCGCGTACCCCCCCACGAAGGACGGCTTCCAGATGTTCGGTGGCGAGCCGGCCGACCAGGAGTCCCGCCCCCAGATTTCCCAGCTCCATGGCAGCTGAACAGCGGGCCAGTAGACCTCGGCCAGCGACGTCCGAAGCCCGTCGGAAGGGACTCCGGCCGGGACGGGGATCCGCAAGATTTCGGGCGGCGTTGCAAAGACTAACGTCCACGCGCCGACCGTCAGCAGGAGGGGCGTCAGCACCAGACCCACCTGCCACGAGCCGCGATGGATTAGGGTCGTCACCACGATGAGCACAAAGCTTGTCCAGATGTAGGTGCCTAACAACTCCGTGGTGAACGCCAGGTCGGGGCCAATCGGCGGCGCCAGCAGGCCAACGAGCAGGTCGAACCCATAGTGGTAGCCCACCAGCAGCGACGGATTCCAGGGCAGTTCCGGCGGGAAGATGCCCGCGCGCATGGTGGCGGCCAAACCGATATGCAGAGGCCCCTCGGGAATCGTCACGAGCTGCCGGCTCGTGAGTGCAATCCAAGAAAGCGCCAGGACGGCAATCGCGAATCCGGCGACCGTCCGCAGCTGTGGACGGACGCGGTCGGGGGAGCGCCACGCCGCGGCGGCGCCAATGGCCACCGTGAGGCCCCAGCCAACGGCCGCGCCGGCGAGCCCCGGCACGACGTACAACACGAAGTTCGTGATGACGACCCAGAGGCCAAGGCCGACCACCAGGCCCTGCGCCAGAGCCATGCGCTCGTCGTCCTGCCGCAGCGCCACCCTTACCACGACGTAGCCCACCGCGGCCAACGCGATGAGTTCGGCTGCCAGCAGCAGGAAACCCGGGAGGACCGCCGGATCAACAGTCACTGAGGCAAGCTCCGCATGAACGCCAGAGGTTTGCGCCACAGGCTCATGTCAAATCGGGAGTATATCCATGCAGTCACTTCGCCCCGTGCATCCGCGCGGGTGACCGTCGCGTCCTGCATGGCGCCAACGCAGCCGCTGGGCGCGTCCTCACACGCGAGCATCACGCCCGTTGCGCTCAATTTGATCACGGCGACGCCAGAGTCTACGGGAGCGGGCTCCCGCCCAGCACATCGTCAAACACCTTGAACGTCACGGCGCCACTCTCGGCAATCCTGATCCGCACCACCGGTATCACCGCGGTGTCGCGCCAATAGTTCGGTTGGTACTCCTCCCGCAGACGGAATGCCAGGGTGTAACCGCCCGGGCCAAGGTCCGCCGCCGACATCGGCAGCGGCGCAAACGCCCCGGCGTCGTTGCGCACCGACAGCTCGGCCGTCCGCACGTCAAACCGGTAGGTGTGGGTGGAGGTCGCGCTCCCCGCCGAGAGCAGACCCCCAAACCACTTCGCAATTGTCGGCTCGTCGCCCCGGCGGAACACCTCGGTCAGAATCGCCCACGGTGATCGGTCACCTTTGAGGACCACCCAATCTTGGCCCGTCCAACCCTCCGAGGCGCGCTCCTCGAACGATGCGACGAACTCGATGCGGTCGTCCGCCACCGCCACGTCCGTCACTTCCACGAGCAGCGGCAGCGGATCGCCGGACGGCGGAGTATCTGGCGGTGGAGTGTCCATCAACCGCGGCGTCCCGCCATTTGGCGCATACACCCCGACGCCCTCACGCCACCAGATCGGCGTCCGCGCCGAAAACTCGAACATCCAGGCAACAGCGTTGGTTGGCAACACGACGAAGTCCGGTGTCTCATCGGTCAGTGCGTCGACGTGCCATTTCGCGGGCGGTACCAGGTGGAGCTGCTGGGGGTGCAGCTTGCCGACGAGCCGGGCGTGCGACAGCGCCGACGCAACGCGGATCATCTGAACATAGGTGTGCGGGACCACCAGATACACCGTTGCCGACGGCGGCACGGCCCGCCTGAGGGCCTCGAATGACGCGGGAGCGGGCGAGAAATCGAGACTCAAGAACGCCGGGCGCACCCGGTACAGCCGCTCGGAGCCGTCGCGGACGAGCACATCGAACAAGGCCGAATCGTCCAGCCAGGCCCGCGCACGTTGCGGCAGGGTCGCTGCCCAGGCATCCGTGGCGTGGACATACTCGATGCCGAGCTGCCGGAAAGCCGCCGGCTCGAGATAGGTCACGGCGTCCAGATACTCGGGACCGATTTGGTAATTCAGGTGAGTCAGCCCGGCAAACCCGGCGTTGTTGGGACGACCGGTGGCGAAGAACACGTTCCAGTAGCGCCCTTCGGTGCCCAGCACGCGCGCATCCAGGTGGAGGTGGTCCCGGATGTAGTTCACCACGTCGGCGGACACGCGTGGCATCTGAAATCGCCGCATGGGTACCGCCTCGCTCCGCGGTGGCAGCTCTTCATTTATCCATCTGGCGTTGGCCAACTGCACGCCATTCCCGACTGCCAGGCCGAGACTGCGGGCTGGCGCCACGACCGTGGGCCACACGACCAGAATCGCTACAAGGATGGCGGCAACACGCTGGCGTGTGGACCGGAGATCGGCCAGACGGCTCGTGAGCGCCAGCAGCAGCGCCGCCAGCGCCAGATTGCGCGCATGCCCGGCGAAACGATTTACATCCCAGGGCGCGGGCGGATAGGTCAGCGCCATCCAAGCGAGCGCCAGTAGGCCGGCGCTCGCCGCCAACGCCAGCACCAGCCGGTCGCGTCGCGCCAGGACGACGGCCACGCCGGCGACGGCCAATGGCCCGACGCCCAGCAGACCCAGGCCGCCGGGCCGCGCGGCAAATGTGCCGAGCGCCTGCCAGTGCTCCTCGTGGAAACTTGGCGCCAGCTCGAAACCGGACGACGGCGCGCCACCGAGGAGCCTCGCAAACGCGCCGCCGCCAGCGAGGACCAGCACCGCCGCCAGCGCCAGACCGGCGCCAGCTCGGAGCGCGTCGCTCACCGCCGAGCTAGATCGCCTGGCTCGCATGACCTGCCAGCCGGACAAGGCCGCCCACACGACCCCAGCCACTGGAACGATCGTAGGTGACACCAGGCTCAGGAAGCCGACCAGTCCCGCCAGCGTGATGGCGGCAGTCCATGCCGCGCGTTCCGAGCGAGCGGCGCGCTCCAACACGACAAACGTCAGCGCGTAGCCCAGCGGGAAGTGTGGCTTCCAGATATCCGGCAAGAGGTCGGTTACCGGCGGCGTCACGTTCGACGACAGCGCAACCGTCGGCCAGTAGATGTCGCCGACTGCCGCCCGCAGTCCCGCCTCCGGCAGCCCGGACGGAACGGGCAGCAGCAACACGCCGGGCGAAGCGATAGTGAAGGTCCAAAGACCGCTGCTGAGCAGGAGCGGGGCGGCGACGAGCACGCTGACGAGCGACGCCCGCTGCAGCAACGCCGTCGTCACGATTAGCACGAGACTTGTCCAGCAGTAGGCGCCAAGAATCTCCGTCACAAATGCCGGATCAGGCCCAACCGGGGGCGTCAACAGTCCGACCAGGTGGGAAACACCGTGGTGGTAGGGCGATGGCGTCCCTGGACCCCAGAACAGCTCTGGCGGATAGGCGCCCTCGCGGAGCGAGACCGCCACCCCCAATTGCGTCTGCGGATCCGGGATCCAATGGAGTTGGCGGCTGGCAAGCCCGGCCCATAGGAGCGCCACCACAGCCACCGCAAATCCCGCCGCCACGCGCGGCCGCGGCCCAACGAGTTTCGGCGCGCACCAGGCCAGCACCGCGCCCAGGGTCAGCACCACGCCCCAACCGACGGCCGCCCCCGCAAGGCCGGGAACGGCGTACATCACGAAGTTGGTGATCAGTCCCCAGAGCGCCGGGCCGACCACCAAGCCCTGCGCCAAGGCCATGCGCTCGTCGTCCTGACGCAGGGCCACCCGCACGATGACGTAACCCACGGCGGCCAGCGCGGCCAGCTCCGCCGCCAGCAGCAGCAGGCCCGGAACTACTGCTGGGTCAAGGGTCATCGGCCCAGCCTCGGCGCCACGGTCCAACCATTTCGAGCCTTAAGCTCTTCCCGGCGCGGTCGTTGTCACGCGGGAGCGTGGCGCCAATCTTGCCCGAGTCACACACGGACAGTTTTGCAGGCCTACGGGAGTACCCGCCCGAGCACGCCGCCAAAGACCGCATACGAGACTTCGGCAGCCTCGGAGACCTTAAATTGAATCACTGGAATGAGCGCTGCCTGGCGCCAGGAGTTTGGCTGCCATTCGTGTCGCAGACGCAGCGCCAACGTGTAGCTGCCCGGTGCAAGCTCCGCCGCCGACGTTGCCAGCGGCACGAATGCGCCAGCGTCGTTGCGCACGGACAATTCGGGCGCCCGCGCGTCGAATCGGTACGTGTGCGAGGACGTGGCCGACCCCGACGAGATCAGCCCGCCAAACCACCGCGCCACCTCCGGTCCGCGGCGGTCGTCAAGAAACCGGGCGGGAATCGCCCAGGGTTCATCATTGACCGGAATCACGACCCAGTCCTGCCCGGTCCAACGTTCCGGCGCGTGCTCGGTAAACGTCGCCATGAATTTCAGGCGCCCGTGTTCAAGCCGTGCATCCGTCACTCGAACCGTCACCGGCGGTGCCTCGAGTGCTGGCCCGGGCGGCGTGATCGACGCGAATCCCCCGTTGGGCGCATAGATGGCGACCTGACCGTTCTGCCACACGGGCTGCCGACTGGAGGCCGGAAACATCCGCGTCCACTGCCCGATTGACGGCGGCAGGACGACCAAGTCCGGCGCCTGCTCGCCCGGCGCATCCACCGTCCACGGCGCGGGTGTTCGCAAGTGCAGCCGGAGCTCGTCGACGGTGCCCAGCAGCCGGGCGTGACTCAGCACTGATGCGACGCGAAGTCTCTCCATCGGATCCGCTCGCGATGACAGATGCACGACGGTCGACGGCGGCACCGCACGCAGCGCCTCGTAGGACTGTGGATGCGGCACGACGTCAAGCTGGAGGAAGGCGGATCGGATGCGGTACACGGTTTCGGCGCCATCGCGCACCAGCAGCTCGAACAACCGGGGGTCCGCCAGCCACTCCTGGGCCCGTGCGGGAAGCCCGGCTGCCCAGGCATCCGTCGCGTGGACATATTCGAGGCCCAACCGGCGGATGGCCGCCGGCTCAAGATAGTGGACGGCGTCCAGGTATTCCGGTCCAATTTGGTAGAACTGATGGACGAGGTTGGCGAAGCCCGCGTTGTTCGGGCGGCCGGTGCCGAGGAATACGTTCCAATATTGCCATTCGGTGGCGAGCACGCGCGCATCCACAGCGGTGTGGTCCCGGAGATAGTCGGCCACGGGTCCCGTCACGGCCCGCAGCTGAAACCGGCGCATGGGCACGTCCACGCCCTCGTCTCGCAGCTCCGTTTGCACCCACCGGGCATTGGCCAGCTGAAGGCCATTGCCGATTGCCAGGCCCAGACTGCGCGCGGGCGTCACGACCGTGGGCCAGGTGATCAGCGCGACCAGCACCGCAGCGGCGGCGTAGCGCCAGCGTCCGACTGGGAGGCTGGAAAGGCGCGAACTCATCGCGAGCACCAGCGCCACGAGCGAAAGGTTGCGGGCATGTCCCGCGATGCGGTAGGTATCCCAAGGCGCTGGCTGATAGGTGAGCGCGAGCGAAAGCAGCACCAGCAATCCGGCGCACGCCGCCAGCGTCACCACCAGCCGGTCGCGCCGCGCCAACACCACCGCCGCGCCACCAAGCGCCACCGGCCCCAAGCCCAGCCGGCCCAGGCCGCCGGGACGCACGTCGAACGAGCCCAGCGCCTGCCAGTGCACCGACTCAATGCCCTGCGCCAGCGTCAGGCCCAACTGTGGCGATCCGTCCAAGACTCCCGTGAAGGCGCCGCCGCCGCCGAGAACCAGCAGTCCACCCAGGATCGGACCGGCGCCCAGTCGGAGTGCCGCCGGCGCCGGCGGCTCGGTCCGGCGAGCTCGCAGGAAGTGCATCGCGGCCAGTCCGGCCCAAGCGATCAGGACCACCGGAACGAGGGAGGTCGAGAGGACACCCAGGAAGCCGACCAATCCCGCGAGCGTCAGCGTCTCTCCCCAGGACCAGCGTTCATGACGTTCCGCGAAGCTCAGCACCACGAAAGCCAGGGCGTGTCCCAGCGGGAATCCGGGTTTCCAAATGTCTGGCAGCACTTGTGAAAGCGTCGCGCCCGCGGACACATCGACGTGCGGCCAATAGACGTCGGTCAATGAGGCCCGAAGGCCGGCCTCAGGCAGTCCAGCTGGCAGGGGCAGCAGTAAAACCTCTCCGACGACGCTGCTGAAGGTCCAGAGTCCGCTGCTCAGCATGAGCGGGGCCGTGACGAGCACGCTGAATACCGACGCCCGCTGGAGCAGCGCGGTGGCTACCACCAAAACATAGGCCGTCCAGGCGTAGGCCCCGAGCAGCTCGAAGGCGAACGGCAAGTCCGGGCGGCCAGTCGGCGGCGCCAGCAAACCCACGAGGAGAGGGGTGCCGTGGTGATAGCGGATGAGCGTGCCCGCGTTCCACGGTAACTCCGGGGGAAAGCCGCCGGCACGAATGAAGGCCGCCAGCCCAAGATTGATGGACGTGTCGGGAAACGAAATCAACTGACGGCTAGCCAGCGCGACCCCGAAGAGGGCCAGGACCGCGACGACGAAACCGGCCGCCACTCGCGGTCGCGGGCCAATGGGATAAGGCGCGCGCCACGTCAGCACCGCGCCCAGGGCCAGCATGACGACCCAGCCGACGATGGCCCCTGCCAGACCTGGCACCAGGTGCAGCACGAAGTTGACCACCAGGCCCCAGAGCGCGAGCCCCACCACCAGTCCTTGGGCCAAGGCCATCCGCTCATCCGCTTGGCGCAGCACCACCCGCGCCACGACATAGCCGACCGCGGCGAGCGCCACGAACTCGGCGAAAATCAAGAGCAGGCCCGGAAGAGCCGCCGGATCAACAGTCACTCAGGCATCCTCCGCCAGACCGACAGCGACCGGCGCCGCAAGGCTCAACCGATGAGGCCCAGCGTTCGGTCCGTCACGTCCTGGTAGGCGCTGACGCGGCCGCTGCGCACGTCGTCGAGCGTGACGATGGCGCCGACCTGGCTCGATTCGTGCACGGCGAGCACCAGCGCCACGGCGGCTTCACCGGCGTCGAGGTCGACCTCGACGGGCTTCCCGGAATCGATGGCTTCGGCCAGTTCGCCAATCTCGAGGGCAATCAGCTTGCGGTCGGCCTGGGGAAACTGAAAGTCATAGCGCGCCATGCGGTCGCCGCCGAAAAGGTCCGTCGTCAGCCGGTCCAACCTAAAGTCGGGCGCCAGGGCGAGCACCTCGGCGTCGTCGAGCGGCTCCGCGCCGCCCCGCCAGACTTTCAGCGGTCGGCCGCTGCGCACGCCGTACGTTTCGAGCCGGCCCTCCGAACCCAGCACCGCGCTCAGGCTCTCGCCGCCATCCGGGGCCGAGAGCTCCAGTCCCCAGGTGCCGGCGGCGCCCGAGGCGAACCCCAGCATGGCCTGCAGCGAGTCGGGCGCGGTGGCCTCGAAGGTGTCCGGCAGGTCCCCGCGGAATCGCGCGTACATGCCGCTGGGCGCTTCGTGGATGCGGCCGGTGGTGCGCACCGGCTCCAGCAGCCGCGTGATGCCGGCCACCCGATCCACGGGACCCATGAGGTACTGAATCATGTCGGCGTAGTGCACGCCCACGTCCATCAGCGGGCCGCCGTCCTCGCGGAAATGCCGCCAAGGGGTGATGAGCATGCCGTCGCTGCCGCCGGCCCGCAGCTCGACGATGGAGCGCGGCTCGCCGATGGCGCCCGCGTCAATCAGCGCTCGCGCGAGCCTGAGGATGGGATCGCGGCGGTAGTTTTCCGCCACCGAGACGAGGCGCCCCGAGCGCGAGGCCGCCGCGCGAATCCGGGCGCAGCCTCGCATGGTGACCGCCAGCGGCTTTTCGACGAGCACGTGCAGCCCGGCGTCCAGCGCCTCGACGGCCGCGACGTGATGCGCGCCCGCGGTCGTGACGATGTCCGCCGCCGCGAGCTCGGGCCGCCGGGCCTTGGCCTCCGCGATGCTGGTGCAGGCGGCGGCGCGGTTCCCCAGGAGTTCTTCAACCTCTCCGGCCACGAATTCCGCCCGCTCGCGGTCCACGTCCACCACCGCGGCCATCTCCACGAGGCCCGGACGCACGCGCGCCAGCTCGACAAAGCCCCGCAGGTGGCGCCGACCCATGCCGCCGCACCCGACCAACGCGAATTCGTGCCCCATGCCAACCCCCCGTGCTGACCCTCGGCCGATAATACGTAGGACTCAGGTGACGGCGCGAAGTCGCAGCAGGCGGCCGGCGTCGTCGGTTATGTACAGCTCTCCCGCCTCATCCTCGCCAAACGAGGTGATGCGGGCGTCCACCTCACCCTGCAGCGCCATCTGCCATGCGCCCGCCGCGTCGCGCCGCAGCGTCCACACGTTGCCGCTGCAGTAGTCGCCAAAGACGTACGCGCCCGCGAGCGCCGGGTGCGCCGAGCCGCGGTAGACGTAGCCGCCGGTGACCGAGCATCCGGCGTCCCGGCCATAGACTGCAATCGGATCGGTGAAGCGCAGCGAGTTGCACTGAGGACTGCCCTCGACGAAGCAACTGAAGCCCTCCATGAGCTTCCAGCCGTAGTTCTCCCCACCGGGCGACGAGGCCGGGGCGAAGTCGATCTCTTCGTAAAGGTTCTGGCCCACGTCGGCGATGTAGAGGTCGCCGGTCGCGCGATCGAAGGAGAAGCGCCAGGGATTGCGCAGGCCGTAGGCCCAGATCTCACCGCGCGCGTCGGCAACGCCCACGAACGGATTGTCGGACGGCACGCGGTAGACGCCGGGCTCGCTCACGTCCAGCCGCAGCAACGTCCCCAGCCAGGTATCGAGCCGTTGGCCGTGATTTTGCGGATCGCCCGCCGCGCCGCCGTCGCCCAGCGCCACGTACAGCATCCCGTCCGGCCCGAACGCCAGCATCCCGCCGTTGTGGTTGGCGAACGGCTGCGCCTGCGTGAGCAGCACTCGCCCCGACTCGGGATCGGCCCGTTCGGGATCGGCCGAGACTCGGTACTCGGCGACCACCGTGGCGCCCCCTAGTTGCGTGTAGAAGACGAAGAAGCGGCCGTTGGCGGCGTAGTCCGGGTGAAACGCCGAACCCAGCAGCCCGCGCTCGTTGGCCCGGGAGCTGACGATGCCGGTGATGTCCAGGAACGGGTCCGGCGCGAGTTGCCCGTTGGCGACGATGCGTATGCGGCCTTCCTTCTCAATCACGAACAGGCGACCCGACCCGTCGCCGGCGTGTCCGGCATAGACGGGACGAACGAGGCCGCCGACGACGACATCGGCCGTGAGGCCGCGGAGCGGAGGTGGTGCTGGGGTCGGCGTCGGCGAAGGCGTGGGCGTCGGGGACGGCGTGGGCGTGGGAGCCGGCGCTGCTGTGGGAGCCGGCGTCGGCGCGGGAGATGGGGTCGGTGTCGGCTCGGGTACCGGCGTTGGCGTGGGAGATGCCGACGGCGGGGTTGCCGGGGTGGGCGTGACGGCTGTGGTTGCCGTTGGGGAAGGCGCGGTCGCGGCGGTCGCCTGAGGCGCCGGGGTCGGCGTGGGAGAAGCCGTCGGCGAGGGCGTCGGATCGGTTACGGGCGGCCGTGTCGGCGTTGGGCTTGGCTCGGGCGTGGCGGTTGGCGCGGGCGGCGGCGACGGTTCGGGCCGCGCTGTCGGGCGTGGGATCACCGCCGCCACGGTCTCCGCGGCGACCGGAGCGATCACCGGCGCGGGCGTGGGGGACTCGGGGCCGACCACCGGCTCGCCGCCGGCGTCGCACGTGGCGCCGGCCATGAGGGCAAGCAGGATTGCGGCCAGCGCCAACCGGGCACGAATCATGCGGCGGCGCCTCCGGAAAACTGAACGAAGCGCGGGGTCACGAGTGAGAGAATATCCGCCGTGAGCCGGAGCCACGACGGCCGGCGACCCAATCTGGCGGAAGCACATGGGAAGACTCGAAGGAAAGGCCGCGCTGGTCACGGGAGGCGGCACCGGCATCGGGCGCGCCATTGCCCTGCGCTTCGCGGCAGAGGGCGCGCGCGTCGTCATCGCCCAGCGCAACGCCGAGGCCCTTGACGCGACGGTCGCCGACATCGAGGCGGACGGCGGCTGGGCCAAAGCGGTGCCAACCGACATCACCCAGACCGACCAGGTGCTCGCGCTGGTCGATCAGGCGATCGAGGCGACCGGTCGGCTGGACATTCTGGTCAACAACGCCGGACGCACGGGTCGCGCCGGAGCGTTTCTCGATGTCGAGCTCGACGTCTGGCGCGACTTCATCGAAACCAATCTCACCGGCCCGTTCGTCATCGCGCAGGCGGTGGCGCGGCACATGGTCGACGCTCGGACTCCGGGCCGCATCATCAACACCGGCTCGGTGGACTCGTTCGCCTCCGAGATGCAGGCCTCGCCCTACGCCGCCAGCAAGGGCGGCCTGCTGATGCTCACGCGCAGCATGGCCATCGAGCTGGGCGCGCACGGCATTGCAGTCAACCTGCTGGCGCCGGGTCCGATCCTGGTCGACAAGAACGCGCCGCGCTATCAAGACCCCGCGCTCGTGGCCAAGCGCACCGAGGCCATTCCCCTAGGCCCCTTCGGACGGGTCGAGGACGTGGCCGCCGCGGCGCTATTCCTCGCCAGCGACGAGTGTCAATACGTGACCGGCAGCGCCATCACCATCGACGGCGGCACCCTCGCCAAGGCGCACTTCTAAAGAGCGACCTCATCCAGCGGCCAGATCGGCCGCCGCAGCCGCGTGTAGCGGTGCTCCCGCGGGTCGAACCGGTGCTGCGCCGGGAACGCCACCCGATGCACGCTGCCGGCGATGGGCTCGTAGGCGCCGCGGAAGTGGTTGGCCGACTTGACGCCGATCCACGACAGGCGCTCGGGCTCGAAGCCGAGCATGCGCGGCCCCTCCAGGTCGAACACCTGCATGCGAAGCGTCGTCACCGCCACGTGGACGCCGCCGATGCGCAGCAGCACCGAGGGACCGAAGTCCTGCACCATGCCCGTATACATCGGACCCGAGATCGAAAAGCGAAGGTCCAACAACCGCTCCACCACTGCGGTGGCGCGCACGGGCGGCCCCTGGTCCGGGGCCGACTTGCCGCCGATGTCCACGGTGATCTCCGCGCCCTCGCCGGCCTGCTGCGCGATGCCCACCACCTCCGGGTCGCACAGCGTGACGATGAGGGCGTTGGTTAGGCCCGCGTCCAGAAATGCCCGCAACATGCCCACCGAGTCGCCCGGCGCGCCGCCGCCCGGGTTGTCCTGCGGGTCGCCGAACACGGCCGGCCACCGGTTTACGGCGCGCGCCGTCCGCAGCGCCTCGTCCCAGGAGTCGAGATCGGGCAGAAACAGCTCGCGCTGAGCGTAGATCCAGCCGCCGAGCGCATCGGCCTCCCGCCGCGCGAGCGCCGCGTCGCGATCGGCGACCACGATTACGGACGCCCCGGCGTCGTGGATGTCGGCCCATGGGAAGCCGGGCGCCACCGACGCGGTGAGGATTCCGGGTTGCGCCTCGAGCGCGTGGGCGCGGGCGATGATCGAGTCGAAGGGCTCGCGCCCGGTGAACTGGCCGCCGGTCCACAGCATCGGCAGCTGCCGCCAGGCCATCACGGGCGACAGCTCACCGCGCAGCGTGCCGACGATCATCTCCGAGGCTTCGAGACCCCGCTCCAGGAAGTCGGTGTGGGGGTAGTTGTCGCAGGGAATAAGCGCAGTGGCGGCGTCGCACATGCGCTGGGTGATGTTGCCGTGCAGGTCCAGCGTCGAGATCACCGGCGGGCCGTCGCCGATCACCTCGCGGATGCCGCTGAGCAGGTCGCCCTCGCCGTCCTCGACGTCCTCGATCACCATCGCGCCGTGCAGGTCCAGCAGCACGCCGTCCACCGGACCCAGGCTGGCCAGGCGCTCCAGGAATTCGCCCTTCAGGCGTCGCCAGGCATCCGATTCGACCGGCGCCGACGGCTCGGCAAAGGTCCACAGCACGGGCGCCAGCTCGAAGTCGAACTCCTCGGCGCCCGCGATGAATCCGCCGGCGCCCGAGTTGACGCCGTGATGCACGTCGATGATCTCGTCGCCCCGCAACAACCCGCGTCCGGTCTCCGAAAACGCCTCATACGGCGTCGCGACGGGCGTGAACGAGCTGGACTCGTGCGCAATGGCGCCAATGGCGATCCGCATGGCCGAAGTCCCGCGCAAGCGTGCCACCGAACCGTGGCACGCCCCCACGCCCACCGTCAACGGGCGCGTGCCTGGTACTTGCGGCGTGTTGCGCCGCTACCGACCGGCTGCTGTTGGCGGGTCACCCGAGAGGAAATTGGTTCGACGTCATCTTCGGTCAGCGCGGTTATGGGTACTCCCACGGATTGACGACGTCGATGTCCATTCCCTCGAAGTCCCGGACATTGCGGGTGGCGATGGCCAGGTCGTGCGCCTTGGCCGTTCCGGCGATGAGCGCGTCACCGACGTCGACGGCCCGCCCCGCGTGTCGCGCCTGCGCGCGGAGCTCGGCTGCCCACCGGGCCCCGGATTGATCCAGGGAAAGCAACCGGTCGCCAAAGGCGGCGAGGATTTCCGAGTGCAAGGCGCGCAACGTTTCCAGACGCCGGCCCTGGGGACGTGTCGCTAGGCCATATTCCATCTCGAACACGACGACGGACGGCAGCCATAGGTCGTCTTGGTCGTCGAGAAACCGAATCACCCGCGAATCGGGTTCGTCTCTGGTCAATTCGGAAACGACGTTGGTGTCCAGGAGAAAACCCGTCAACGTTCGTCTTCATCCGCATAGGGAATCGCTCGATTGGAACGCCGTTCACGGGGGATCTCCCAATTCAGGCCCCGCGGCACATTCTCGACCAGCCACCGGCCCATGTGCATCTCGGGAGGCAACTTCTCCCGCCACACGCGCTCGGGCACGACGACGAAGCGCCGCCGCAGGCCGATGCGCTGCGGACCCTCCTCCTCCGCCAGCCGCAGGACCTCCGACAGCTTGGCCTTGGCCTCGGCCACGGTCCAGATGCGGTCTGATGCGTCGGCGCTCAATGGCAAGCCCTCTGTCAAATATGGACTAGTCTAGTCCATATTCACCCTCGATCCAGCCGGCCCGCGGGAAACCCGACCGTCAACGCGCAGCCGCGCGCTCCTGGCGGTGGCGCGCACGGCGCTTGCGGCCGGTGTAGGCGTGCGCGGCGACGGCGAGGGCGAATGCCATCCCAATCGCGACCGTGGGCCCGATCCAGGTTCCGGGCGTGATCCGCAGCCGGTGGGCGTAGGTGATCGACCCGGGGCCGCCGGTGACATCGACCTGGATGGTCCAGTCCACGTCCTCCGGCGCGCGCTCGATCATCTCGTAGACCGTGCCGGTGTAGATCGCGTCCCAAGGACCCCGCAGGCCGTCGGGCGTCAGGGCCATGATCGAGACCTCGGCGTCCGTCACCCGCTCGCCGCTACCCAGCTCACGCAGGTCGATGGAGTAGTCGAGCCAGCCCTCGTTGAGAATGGCGAAGGCCCGGATCTGATAGGGCCCGCGGTCGCCGCTGAAGACCAGGCTGCCGCCGTGGGCGGCGGCGGCGGTGGGGAGCGCGAGCATGGCGAAGGCCGCAATGATCAAGGCTGCGGTCCGACGCCTTGCCCAACGAACGCGCCTCGAGGTTGGACCGGACTGGATTCCGGCCTCCGCCGGAATGACGGATGGGGCAGGAACGACGGTCGGGCGATCTGCTGCTCTTGAGCATCGGATGACCCTCACCCTAGCCCTCTCCCTTCCAGGGAGAGGGAATGAGAGGCGGATCCCGAACTGCCCACCACGCGTTGCAGCGCGGCGTCGAGCTCCGCCGCTCCCACCATTCCCTCGAACCTCGCGCTTACCACTCCGGTGGCATCGATCACAAACGTCCACGGCTCCGTCTGGAGACTCCAGGCTTGAAACGCCGGCGTGGGTACCAATCGCCCCTCGGAGCGCGCAATGCCAAGGTCGAAGGGCTCGAGATGGATGAAGCGCACGCGGTCGCCGTAGGTCTGGTGCAGCGCCGCCACCTCTTCGTAGACCGGCCCGCACATGTGGGCGACGCAGAACCGCGGCGTGCTGAACTGCACGACGAGCGGGAGCCCTTCCGCCAGCGCTTCCGCCACGGTGACGGCATACATGTCCGGCACGGGGTCCACCGAGCTGGACAGCTGCTCGACGTCGGCGACGTCGTCCAGCGTGGGGTGGTCGATGGAGACTGCCGCCATGCCCACGCCCGGCGCCGAGGGCTGCGCATTGACGTTGAACGCGGCCTGCGCCCGGAACGCAGCGGCGTCCGGCGGATCGACTGTCAGCTCGGCGGACCAGATGCCGGGCGTGTCGAATTCGGCCCCTTCCACGACGTAGTAGCCCCGCCGGTCGAGGTGCATGTGGACGGAGCCATCCGCATGGATATGCGGGGTCGTGTTGCGAGTTTCATAGAAGGTCGCGGGCCGCGAGAACTTGAAGTGCGTCGCTGGACCGTCCAGCCATGAGAAGCGGACGTCCACCGCCGCCTGGTCGATGCCGACGCCGTCGTTGGTGACCACGGTGAAGGGGAACCGGTTGGGGCCGACCACGAACTCCGTCGCCGTGGGAAAGACATTGACGTCGTCGCGCTCGGCGGGTTCGCCGCAGGCCCAGGTCGTCAGTCCCGCGACGACGATTCCCAGGCCCATGAGCACGCGTCGACGCGGAATGCCAACAGGTGTGGGGCCTCTCACCGACGCCCACAGTCCGGCGACGGCAAGCTGATACCCTCGTGACTCATTACCGAGACGCCCTCGCACTATAGCGGGCAAGCCGAGTTGGCAGCCGCACCAAAACTGACCGAGAGCGACCAGGATCACCTCCGCGCCATCTACGACGCGGGGGGCGCTCGCGCGCAGATTGCGATGGGCCGCGTGGCCGAGGTGGCGGGCAACTCGCCGGCATCGGTCACCGTGGCGGTCAAGCGGCTGCATGCGCGCGGTCTGGTGGATTACGAGCGCTACAAGGGCGTGCGCCTGACCCCCGACGGCGAGCGCATGGCGCTGGAGATGGTGCGGCACCACCGCCTGATCGAGCGGTTCCTGGTGGAGTTTCTCGGTTACGACTGGAACGACGTGCACGAGGAGGCCGACCGCCTGGAGCACGCCATCTCCGAGGAACTGGAGCGCCGCATCGCGGCCCGGGTGTCGGACCCCACCACCGATCCTCACGGCGACCGCATTCCCACCGAGGCCCTGGAAGCCGTGGACGACGAGGCCGTCTCGCTGACCTCCGCGGCCGCGGGGCAGCGCGTCGCCGTGGCCCGCGTGTCCGACCGCGACCGCGCGATCCTGGCCTACCTCACCGAGATCGGCCTGGTGCCGGGCGTGCGCGTCGACGTGCGGGAGCGCCTGCCGTTCGACGGTCCGCTCGAGATTCGCATTGGAGATCGAACCCATCACCTGGGTCGGTCGGTGTCCGACCGCGTGTTCGTGCTTCCGGACGAGTCGGATGGGAGCGGGAATGTCTGAACGACGCAAGGTGTCTGATGCCGCGAAGGCGCGGTGGACGGATCCACCCTTCGTCAACCCTGATGTCTTGACCGACGAGCAGCTTGCGGCCCTCGAGGCGGCGAGGGAAGCCTGGGACGAGTGGCGCATGACCGGTTCGGTCAAGAAGCTCATCGAAATCGGACACCTGCCGAAGGACGCAGAGCCAGGCTGACGCGCCGCGACCGGGTCGATCCTCGCTACATCGCGATCCGGCCGCCACAGACCCTGGCTCGATCCGGGCAGCCACAAGGGCTGCCCCTACACCGGCGTTTTCCCTGTAGGGGCGCCCCTTGTGGGCGCCCGTCCGATGGCGCAGCTCGCCAGAACAGCGAATCAACCGCTGTGGTTGCAACGCCTTGAACGACCGAGGCCCCGCGCGATGGCGGGGCCTCGAACGGTGGTCGGCGTGGACTAGAAGTCCATGCCGCCCATGCCGCCCATGCCGCCGCCGGCGGCGGCGGCTGCCGCCGCGGCAGCGGCGGCGTCTTCGTCCTCCGGCGCGTCGGCAATCAGGGCTTCCGTGGTGAGGATCATGCCCGCGATCGAGACGGCGTTCTCGAGGGCCGACCGCGTGACCTTGGCCGGGTCGATCACGCCGGCCTTGACCAGGTCCACGTAGTCCTCGTCCACCACGTTGAAGCCGATGTTGCTGGAACCTTCGGCTTCTTGGCGGCGACGGACTTCCTCGATGACGACCGATCCGTCGGCGCCCGAGTTGGTGGCGATCCACCGCAGCGGCTCTTCGAGCGCCCGGCGCAGCGCCTGCGCGCCCACCAGCTCGTCGCCGCTGAGGGTTTCCTCGACGCCGTCGAGCGCGCTGGCGGCGTTGAGCAGGGCAATGCCGCCACCGGGGACGACACCTTCCTCGATCGCCGCGCGGGTGGCGGACAGCGCGTCCTCCACGCGGTGCTTCTTCTCCTTGAGCTCGGTCTCGGTGGCCGCGCCCACGCGAATCACCGCAACGCCCCCGGCCAGCTTGGCCAGGCGCTCCTGCAGCTTTTCGCGGTCGTAGTCGGAGGTGGTCTCGTCGAGCTGGCCCTTCAGCTGGGTGATGCGGGCCTGCACGGCCGCCTCGTCGCCCGCGCCCTCGACGATCGTGGTGTCGTCCTTGTCGGCCACCACGCGCCGGGCCTGTCCGAGGTCCTCCAGGATGATGCCGTCGAGACGGCGGCCCATGTCCTCGGAGATCACCGTGCCGCCGGTGACGACGGCGACATCCTGCAGCATCTCCTTGCGGCGGTCGCCATAGCCGGGGGCCTTCACCGCCAGCACGTTGAGCACGCCGCGCAGCTTGTTGACCACCAGGGTGGCCAGCCCCTCGCCCTCGACGTCTTCGCCGATGACGACCAGTTCCTTCTTGCCGGCCTGGGTCACCTTCTCCAGCGTCGGCAGGATGTCGTTGACCGAGGAGAGCTTCTTGTCGGTGATGAGGATCAGGGCGTCCTCGATCGACGCCTCCATGCGGTCCTGGTTGGTGATGAAGTAGGGCGAGATGTAGCCGCGGTCGAACTTCATGCCCTCCACGTACTCGATCTCAAACTCGAGCCCCTTGGACTCCTCGACGGTGATGGCGCCGTCCTTGCCGACCTTGTCCATCACCTCGCCGATGAGCTGGCCGATGTGCTCGTCGTTGGCCGAAATCGAGGCAATCTGCCCGATCTCCTCGCGACCGCGCACCTGGTTGGCGTCGGCCTTCACCTGCTCGACGACCATCTCGACGGCGGTGTTGAGGCCGCGCTTGATGATCATCGGGTTGGCGCCGGCGGCCACGTTGCGCAGCCCGGCCTTGATGATGGCCTGGGCCAGCACGGTGGCGGTAGTGGTGCCGTCGCCGGCGACGTCGTTGGTCTTGCTGGCCGCCTCTTTGATGAGCTGGGCGCCCATGTCCTCGAAGTTGTCCTCGAGATCGATGTCCTTGGCGACGGTGACGCCGTCGTGGGTGACGGTGGGCCCGGAGTACTTCTTGCCCAGCGCCACGTTGCGACCCTTGGGGCCGAGCGTGGTCTTGACGGCGTTGGCCACCGTATCGATACCCTTAACCAGCTTGGCGCGGGCCTCGGTATCGAGCAGGATCTCTTTCGGCATGCTGTCGTTCCTCCGACCAGCCCGTTATCGGTGCATGCGCGTCGGGGCCTCTAGCATTCTGCCGGCGAGGGCGCCCGACGCCACGGCAAGGGCTTTGGGGTGTCTTGGTGCGAATTACGCACTAGGTCCGTCCGCAAAATTGTAGGGAGCGCCCAAGTCGAGCGTCAAGCATGATTGACCGCCACCGTTGCGTTCGCCGATGACACGGCTCATGGGGCCTTCCGATCAATCAGCGTCTCCATGGGGTCGCCCAACCGCTCCAGCGTGACCGACCACGGATGATCGTCGATCGCGTTGGTGCGGATGCGGAATTCGCGCCCATTCAGCGTCCCCGGAGTGTCCCGGCTTGGTGGGCGGTAGCTGACGACGAAGACGGCGGAGCGCGAATTGGAGATATCCCAGCCGATGGTATTTCGGCGCGGCCCGGCTACGGCAATCTGTGCCCAGTCAATCCCGACGTCGGCCGTTTCAACCGTCGCCCGCCAGGTGCCGGCGGCCAGCGTGAGGCGCGGTTCCTCGCGGCCCACGGCCTCGACGAGCACGACCTCGCGCACGACGAGGCCGTGAATGTCCACCTCAGCGCCAAATGCCGCGTCGTCGGAGTCTGGTGCGAGTCCGAAGGTCCAGAATGTCAGCTCAATGCGCACGGTCAGCCATACGACGGCCACGGCGATGATGAGCAGCAGCGTCAGCCAGGCGATGCGCTCCCAATGACTTCTCATGTCAAGCCTGCCCTCGCCTCGATCGGGTTGCTCGAGGGTCGCCGGCGGTGGTCACCGCCAGCAGGCCGCGCTCGGTGCGACTGAGGTGTTTCATCGGGTTCGCTCCTTTCGTTAAATCAGGGAAGGGCGGGGACGCGGATCGTCCCCGCCCTTCGCGCCGCCAGTTCACCCATCTCACGGTGGCCGTGAGGACCTCGGCGCAACGAGGGCCGTCACGGCGAGAATCGGTGCGCCGAGCATCCATCCAGGCGCCGAGTCGAGACGCCGCGTCATCACGGCGGACGCCTCCCGAGGTTCAGCACGGCCGGCAGGACAAATATCAATGGCCGGTCAATCGGGCCCACGGCTTACCCCGCGATGCCGGCGCTGGCGACGGCGGTCGCTGCCAGCCAGATCCCGACGACGATCAAGGCCATCGCTCCGAGAAGACGCCGTCTCATAGTCGGTCTCCTTCTCCGATCCGTCGCACCGGGCTAGCGGGACCGGCCACCCGCCGGCCCGGCGCGCCTCGGCTTCGAGTCACGTCGACCGATGGACTCGGAACATGCGCCACAGCGCCACGCCCCCCGCGATCACCAGAGGGACGCCGACCGCCACGGCGAGACGCTGAGCGGTCGTGACGGTGATCGGCAGACGGGAGCCGGACACGGGATTGGTCGGTGCTTGCGCGCCTAGCAGCGCGCCGAGACAGGCCAAGAGGAGCACCGCCAGGATTCCGCCGCCGACCACGGCCCGTGTGCGGGTGAGTACGTGAGGCATTGCCGCCTCCTTCCTCTAGGCGATCGTCATTGACCACCCATCGGCACCGTAGCTCGCAAAAAACCACCTGACAACTCGATTATGAAAACCCTTACACAACCGACGGGTGCTATCGTCGCGCCATGCTGTCGCGCGTTGAGCGGGCCGTGTATTTGGCCACGGCGCTCGTGGTCATCGCGGCGATCCTGTGGCCGCTGGTCCGCGATGAGCTGGATCGCGCGCCGCTGGGGTCCCTGGCGGAACCGCTGGCCTTGGCGCCCACTGCCGAGATCAGCGGCGCGCCATTTCCATCCTTCGGCATCGACGACGTTGACATCAACGGGGTCGGCCCCGGCTCACTGACGGTGGTCCTTGCTGCCGGCGTCTACGTGGCCTCGGTCTACGGCGACACGACGGATCTCGACGTGACCATGCGGACCCTGGACGGGCGCAGCACGTTGACATGGGGCCAAACGCCGTATGCCTCGTTTGCCGTGGGCGACCACGTCGAGGCCTCGCTTTATCCGGGATCAACGCGCATCGACGTCGTTCCACCGATGGACACCACCCGTTGGGGCATCCGCTTCGAGCGCTTCGCCTTTCCCGACCCGCCGGCTCGCCCTTAGGAGACGTTTGCCTAGTCCGTCCGTCATTCCGGCGGAGGCCGGAATCCAGTCCGGTCGAATCTGGAGGCGCGCTGAAGGCTACGCGTCGGGCGGGTCTGAGACCCGCCCCTACCCGATTCTGAAAAAGCCTCCCCCGTATCGCGAACGAGGCAGGCTCTCTGCGGGAATGACGACGTCGACCTGATCAACTCCCGGGCGTTGTGGCGGTTTCTCGGCGCGTGCCACACTGAAGCAACCCCTGCCGAGGCGGCTTGAGCCATGCGCCTGTCCATGCGAAGCGACTACGGGGTCCGCGCCCTCACGGACCTGGCGATGCACCACGGGCAGGGGCCGATCCAAAGCGCGGACGTGGCGCGGCGCATGTCCATCCCGCCCGTGTACCTGGACCAGGTGTTCAGCGCGCTGCGCAAGGCCGGGCTGGTGCGGAGCACGCGCGGTCCCCAGGGCGGCCACGAGCTGGCGCGCGGACCCGACGCCATCACCATGAGCGACATCGTCACCGTGCTCGAAGGCCCGCTGCCGATCCTCGATTGCCTGGAGGACGCCTCGGCCTGCGATTTGACCGACACCTGCTCGCAGCGGCCGGTGTGGGGGCGCGTGCGCACAGCCATCCTGACCTCGCTGGAAGAGGTGAGCCTGGCCGAGCTGGCCCTCGACATGCAGGAAGCCCGCGAGCGGCCCGCCTACAGCATCTAGCCATGCCCTTGGAAGTCACCCGCCGCCAACTGGACGATATGGTGGCCCACGCCCGCGATGAAGCCCCCTTGGAGTGCTGCGGCATCATCGGCGGCACGGGCGACCGGGCGCTGGCGACCTTCCGCACCCGCAACATCGACCAGAGCCGGGTGCACTACACGATCCATCCCGAGGATCACTACCGCGTCACGCGTGAGATCGAGGACGTGCACGAGTGGGACGTGCTCGGCTTCTACCACTCCCACCCCGCCAGCGAGGCGTTCCCGTCGTCCACGGACCTTCGCCACGCGCTGGAGTCGGGCTACAGCGAGGTGTCGCGCTTCGTCATCGTCTCGCTGGCCGACCCGAGCGCTCCGGTGGCGCGCTCGTTTTGGCTCACCGGCGGGGAAGTCAATGAGGAGCCGCTGGTAATCGTCGCGGATGGGGACTCCGATTAGCACCGCGACGACCGCGCCCAGCTACGCGCCCACCACGGACGTCGACGCCCCGCTCGACGACAAGCTCGCCGCGCTGCGGGTCAACCTGCGGCGCATGGCGCGGGTGGTAGTGGCCTATTCCGGCGGCGTGGACAGCAGCCTGCTCGCCAAGGTCGCGCACGACGTGCTCGGCGACGAGGCGGTGGCCGTCACGGCGCTATCGGCCAGTCTGGCCGAATCCGAGCGCGCCGAGGCGGCGCGAGTGGCGGCGGAGATCGGCATTCGACACGAGATGCTCGTGACCCACGAGCTCGAAAACGCCGACTATCGCCGCAACGACCGCATGCGCTGCTTTCACTGCAAGGCGGAGCTGTTCGACTGCCTGCAGCGCTACGCCGACGCGCACGGGATTCCCTATATGGTCTACGGCCCGGTGGTGGACGACCTGGGCGATTTCCGCCCGGGGATGGCCGCTAGCCGGCAGCGCGGCGCGCGCGCGCCGATGGTGGAAGCCGGGCTGCGCAAGGCCGACGTGCGCGAGCTGGCCCGCCGCTTCGACCTGCCCACCTGGGACAAGCCGGCCCAGGCCTGTCTCGCCTCGCGCGTGGCCTATGGAACGGAGGTGACCGTGGAGCGCCTGAGCCAGGTCGAGCGCGCCGAGGCGCTGCTGCGTGCGGAAGGGCTGCACGAGCTGCGCGTGCGCCACCACGACGCCATTGCTCGCATCGAGGTGCCCGCCGAGGCGCTGCCGCGCCTGGTCGATGACTCGGAGCGCCGCCGGCGCATCGTGGACGGCATCAAGGCGCTCGGCTTCGCCTTCGTCACGCTGGATCTGGAAGGATTTCGGTCCGGCTCGATGAACGAGGCGCTGCCGCTGGCCGACGAAGACGCGCCGTAGGGGCGGCCGTACCCGTCGCCCTTCGGCGTAGGGGCAGCCCTAGTGGCTGCCCGTCGAAGCTTGGCCGATCAGCCCAATTCCGCGTCGCGAGCCGCGCGCTCCTCGGCGATCAGTACGGCGGCGGCTACGCCGAGGTCGGTGGTCGGACGCTGGCTGAACCGGTCGCTCATGTGGCCCGGCTCCCCGGGATCCCTGGGCAACTGCACCGCCATTTCGGTGTATTCGCCGGGCCGGGATTCCGGCACGATCTGCCCGCCGTGCTCGCGGACGATTTCGTGGGACAGCGTCAGTCCCAGCCCCGTGCTCCGGCTGCTCTCCTTGGTGGTGAAGAAGGGGCTGAAGATCTTGGCCGCGACCTCGGGCGTCATGCCAACGCCGTTATCGGCGATGGTCACCTCCACGCCCTCGGCCGTGCGCCGACTCCCGATGCGCAGCTCGGGCGCATAGTCGTCACCGTCAAGCCCGGCCCGCTCCGCCACGGCGTGGCAGGCGTTGGCGACCAGGTTGGTGAACACGCGGGCCAGGTCCTCCGGCACCGCGACGATCCGGCCCACATCCGGGTCCAACTGCTCGCGGAGCTTGGCCGAGAATCCGGGCATTTGGGCCTGCGCGGCCTGGTAGGCCAGGCTGGCCTGCTTGGCCAGGAGCGGATTCAGGTCCACCGGCTCGAACGCCCCGTCGCCGCGACGTCCCATCACCAGCAAGTCCGCGATGATCCGGTCGGCGCGTTCGCTGTGCATCACGATGCGCCGCATGTTCTCCACCAGGTCCTCGGTCAACTCGTCCACCGTCTCGAGATCGCCGTCGTCGGGCTGCTCGGGCGCTTCCTTGATCTGGCCGGCAATGACCTCGGAGTTCGAGGCGAAGTTGCGGATGAACTGCAGCGGGTTGCGAATCTCGTGCGCGACGCCGGCGGACAGCTCGCCCAGCTCCGCCAGCTTCTGCTGGCTGATGATGCGGTCCTGGCTCTTCCGCAGCTCGTCCAGGGTCTCTTCCAGCGTGGCGTTCTTTTCCTGCAGCTCGTCGGACAGCTTCTGCACCAGGTCAAGCTGCATGGCCCGGATGGAGCTCTGCCGCAGCGTCTCCAGCGCCAGGCACGCCTTGGACACCTCGTCGTTGCCCCTGGGCTCGATGCGGTACTCGAAGTCGCCCATGCCCAAGCGGCGGATCCAGGCCTCCACGGCAATCGTTCGGATTCCCACGTGAAGGACCAGGGCGGCCTTGACCAGTGTTACGGCCAGCGTCGTGCCGGCAAGGACAATCAACACCACGTTGCCGTGCAGCACGGCGAGCACCGTCGTGGCCACCAGGAGTCCGATGACCACGAAGATCAGCAGGAAATGCTGAATCGAGTAGCGCCTGATCGAAAACTTCGACAGCCCGAACGGGTCGTTGCGTTCGAGGGGCTGGTCGGAGATCGGGTCCGGGCGGTTCATCGAGTCACTCTCTTCCGGGTCCTCGCGCATTGTGCCCGCCATGCCTCGCTCGCACGCGGGCCATGGTAGTTTCGCACCGGTTCGGTAAAACGGTGGGCGGGGGGTAAGCGATGGACGACCCTTCGCCGGGCCCTGTCAACGACCCCTCCGGCTGCCTCGGCTGGGGCTGCCTGATCCTGGTGGTGGCCATTGCGGTGCCGGCGATCTTGAGCGCGACGGGCGTTTGCGCCGCTGCGTAGCCGGGGTCTGGAAGCTTGCTGGACAATCTTCTCGCCAATAAATTCTAGACAAGTAATCTAGCCAGGAGGCTCAAATGACCGAGTGGCCCCTGCACGACGCCAAGAATCGCTTCAGCGCACTGGTCGATGCCGCCCTTTCAGGCGATCCCCAGCAAGTCACCCGCCGCGGTAAGCCCGCGGTCGTCGTGCTGGCCGTCGATGAGTACCGGCGGCTTTGTCAGGCCGAGAAGGCCGGCGCGCCGACGTTCATCGACCATCTGCTCGCCATTCCCAAGGGCGGGCCGGATGACCTGTTCGATCAGGCCCCGATAAAGCTTCGCGCCGTGGAGTGGTGATGTATCTGCTGGACACCAACGTTGTGTCCGCCCTGCGCCGGCCCGACCGACACCCTGGGCCAATCGCGTGGCTTCAGGCCCAGCGGCCGTCCGACGTGTTTCTGAGCGTGGTGACCGTCGGCGAGATCGAACGCGTCATCGCCCGGCAGCGGCGCCGCGACCCATCGTTTGCGCGGGAGCTGTCCGTCTGGCTGGACCGGGTGCTCACCTGGTACGGCGACCGGGTGCTCGGCGTCGACGTGCCCACGGCACGGCGCTGGGGTCGCCTGTCCGGCCACCTTGGGAACGAATCCGCGGACCTGATCATCGCGGCCACGGCGCTGGAGCACGGCCTGACCGTGGTGAGCCGAAACACCAGGCACTTCGAGCCGGCAGGCGTCCGGGTGTTCAATCCGTTTGGCGAAAGCGCGAAGTCCGACGACGGCTGAACGCCGAGAGAACGCCTGAGGCTCTGTCAGATTTCAGACCACGGAGCACAACGAGGCGACATATCCAGTGCCCGACACCGGAGCGGAGGTGCGACTCTTGACGCGGCCGAAGCTGCCATGTCCGCGCGCGAGGCAGCCGAAGCACGACTTCCGGCTAAGCGCTGTGTCGGCCGCCTGCGACGACGCTTGCCTCCGCGACCTATGCGCCGGCGGAGTCGGCTTCGATACTCTGATGGCCCGCGTTTTCAGTCGCGAGCAGATCGAGTCATGCGCATCACGCTCGTCCGGCACGCCGAGTCCGAGGCGAACTTCTCGAATAGGTACGGTGGGCACGATACCGGGCTGACCGACCGCGGCCGCAGGCAATGCGCCTTCCTGGCTCAGCACAAGGATCGATTCGACGGTGCGCGGATCATCGCCAGCGACCTCGCGCGCGCGACCGAAACGCTTCATCTCGTCCTTGGGTCCGCCGTGGACGCGACCCTCGAGCAGGTCTGGCGCGAGCGCGATTTTGGCGGCGCCGACGGGATGCTGGCGGATGCGGCGCGCGCTCGCTATCCCGCAGTGTTCGATTTCGAGGGTGGCGGATGGTTCGCGGCCAAGACAGAGGACGGTGAGTCCCTCGCCGACGTGGATCGTCGCGTCCGCGTCGCGCTCGAGGAGATCGTGGCGCGCGACGACAGCCACGTCGCCGTCTTCACCCACGGCGGCCCCATACAGCTTTCGATTTGCGCAGTGCTCGGCCTGGACCCGCGCACGCACATGCGGCGATTCAACGTCGAGAACACCGCGATTGCGACATTTCAGAGTTCGCCGTGGGGTGTCGTCGTCACTGGGTGGAATGAGGTGTCGCACCTGCCGTCCGAGGAGCGCACAGGCGTCTTCGAGGCCTAGGGAAGCTCTGAAGAAACCCCCAACTACGCGCCCTAAGCCGTTCGTGGTGAGCTTGTCGAACCATGAACGGCCCTTCGACTTCGCTCAGGGCGAACGGATCGGGGTCGAATCGATGGGCTTCTTCGGAGCATTCTTAGAAGTCCCACGCAATTCCTAGTTCCGGCCGTGATTAATTCAGGCGCACCAGGGGGCGTCTGCACTCCAGCGGTTAAAACTGCGGATGGGCTGGCCGGCCAGCCGGGCGCGGGCGTCAAACCAGAGGTCGCGCCAGGCGTTGTGGTCGGCGAGGGCGGATTCCGGGTTGGAAGCGCTGCGGGCGACGAAGTCGGGAAAGTCGGCGCGGCCGTTGATCTGGCCAGTGGGCTGATAGCGCAGGTCCATGCTCCAGCGCACGCTGTCGCTGAGGTTGGGAAGAGCGCAGTGGGGCGTGAAGCGAGTCATCAGGAGGACCGAACCGGCGCGCATCGGGAGTGGCAAGAAGTCGTTTTCATCCAGTGCCTGTGGAGTTATCGCCAGGCCCTCGTTACCGGGGCAGTGATTGAGGATTCCGCCCCGGTGGCGCCGTGGCCAGACGCCAAGGCAACCCATCTCGGCGGAGACGTCGGTGATTGGCATCCAGACGGTGAGAACCTCGCTGGCGTCGGCATCGGCGGATTGCACGCCGATATCCTGGTGGGCCGACGTGGTGAGGGTGTTTTCATCAGGGATGCCGTTCCATTGATTGTCAGTCCTGGCGAGTGAGAGAGGGGTTTTGACGCGGATGTGTTGGATTGGGCTGGAGGTTATCTCGGGTCCGATGATCGACTCGACAAGGTCGAGCAGGATCGGGTGTGTGAGGATGCTAAAGGCGCCGTTCCCGAGGTAAATCGGGGTGTCGGAGTCGATTGATCTCCTCTGTGGGAGAGAGATGTCGAATTCTTGGGCGGGAAAGGCGCCGGGGGCGCGGAGAACCTGTAGCACACGCTGCCCGAAGGATTCCTCAGAGTCGTAGTGTTTGATGTCGCCGGCCTCAAGCAGGCGGCGAGCGATCCGGTCGAGAATGTTTCCGAGCTCTTCGTTGAGCAACTTGAAATCGCGGGCCGGGTCCAAGACATCATCGATGACGAGATACCCTTCGCGGTCAAAGAAGTCCCTTTGGCTCGTGCTGAGCCCCCGCGCGTTGGCGATCATCCGTCCTTCCTCCTGTGGCGCTTTGAGGGACCTGGTGACGGTCACAGCCTGAACTCCTCAAGGGATATCGGACGGCCGGGGTCTCCGCCGCAGGCCGACCGGCCTGCGGCGGAGATTGGTTCCTGCGTCAACCGCCGAAATCAAGCTCGACCGGCTCAGCGTCCTTGAAGAAAAACTGCTCGGGGCGCGCGGGGCCCGGGCTATAGGCCGCTTGCCCATACGGGAGAACCTCCGCCACATTCTCAAGCCGGTTGCTCCGAACGCGCACACCAATGAGCGCCGGCGACAGGCCGACCGTCCCGATGACCCACAGGTTGTCCACCATGATGCGGTGGATCTCCTTGCCGAGTTCCCGGGCTTCTTCGACCGAGACTCCCTTGGCTCGCTGGTGGAGTTCCTGCTGGCGCCGGATCTCACTGCCCGCGGGCGGCTCCAACCCTCTGGCACCGCCGGTCTCGTACCAGATCCCGTAGAGCGGGGCGGCAGAGGCCGCAGAGGCCATGAGAGAGGATCCCGGGTAGAGGAGCGGTGTGTCGTTTCCGTGCAGCGACCAAATCCAGATTTGCAACTCGCCATTTGCCCGTCGCACGTTGAACAAGCTGCGCTCGAGCACCTGAAAGTTGACGCGGATGCCGAGGTTCCGCTGCCACATCTGACCCACGGACTCAGCGATGCCCGGAAAGTCCACAAAGGACGCCGCGACCGAGACAAGATCCAGAATCAACGTGCCTTCGCCATCGCTGCGCAATCGGAAACCGTCGGCATCGCGTTCTGCCAGGCCCAACTCGTCAAGGATCGCGTTGGCCTTCGCAGGATCGAAGTCGGCATACTTCGTGCGGTACTCGGGCTCAGGGGCGTACGGCGAGCCAGGGGCTGGCGAGGTCGTGCCGGGCGAACCCAGGCCCACCCAGTGAATCTCGTTTAATTCGTCGCGGTCGATGCCGTGCGACAACGCCCGCCGAAAGTCAAAGGTCTCGAGCCACTTCTTGATCTCCGGGTCATCACCTTGCCACGCCTGGTTGAAGTGAAAGCCACCCTCGGTGCCGTGGTTCCCGTTATAGAAACTCACCGTGTAGCCGCCTCTGATTTCGTTGGCCTTCAAGACGGGTACGTTGCCGATGACGATGTGCCGGACCTGAAAGTCAAGTTCGCCAGCTACGGCCCTGAGGTTCAGTACCTCCAAGTCCTCGGCAAGATCGGTCCGGATTCGGTCGATGTAGGGCAGCTGATTGCCCTCGATATCCACAGCGTGATAGTAGGGATTTCGCTCCAGCAATACCTGCGGTGTGCTGTTAGCGGTTAGAGGCTTCCAGGCGGTTGTAACCGGACATCCCGGGTTGCGCACGGGGTGCGCGACCGTCTTCATGTGCTGGACCCAGTTCTCGTAGCCGGCGTCGCTGGCCAGCTTCGCGGCGTTGTCCTCACCCACGTAATTGGGGTGAAACTGGGATAGGTAGTGCTTGGGTGCCCAGATGCTATTTCCGAGGTGACTCGAGGAGAACGCGCCGCCAGGCGGGTTCGAAGCCAGCTGCTCGACGAAAACGAAGTTGGGTGCGCCGAAGCGGACTCTGACCGTGTAGTCGTCCACCTTCTCCCACGTACCCTGTTCACCTTGGGAGTCGGCATTCCAGGTAGACCCGCCTGGGTGGTAGTCGTCGTTCAGATACAAGTCCTCGTACCAAAACATGACGTCGTCAGCGGTAAGCGGCGTGCCGTCGGACCAGCGGTGCCCTTCGCGCATGAAGAAAGTAAAGGTGGTCCCGCCGTCACTGACCTCCCACCCCTTGGCGATATAAGGGACGACTTTCGTTAGCTGGCTGTTCCAGTACAAGAACGTGTCGTGGAGGATGCGGTCAAAGTTGGCGAGGTCGCCGGGACCAGTGAACGCCCGGCGCATCGTGCCGCCATAAATGCCAATTCGCCGCAGCGGCCGGTAGACCAACGGCTCCTTGGGCAGCCGCTCCGAGATAGGTGGCAGCCTCCCGGCCTGCACCAACGCGGTCCATTGCGGCGCCTCGGAGAACGTCTCCGGAATGAAGCCAGTCACGACGTCGACGTTCTCACCGCTGGCCGGCTGGAGGGCCGGTATCACCCGCTCGGTCTCAATGACCTTTTCTACGACCTTCTCGACCGGAACTTCCTTGATCACGGTGGTCGCGACCGGCACTTCCACTTCCTTGGTGACGATCTTCTCCTGGATCACCACCCTCTCGACCGGGACCTCTTTGATCACGGTCGTCTCGATCGGCACTTCCTTGGTGGCGACCTCAGTCTCGCCACAGGCCATCAGGGCCTGCACGCCCGCTACTCCGACTGCGCCGCCCCCGATCAAACGAAGCAAATGTCGACGCGACAGGCGTTTCATAACCAACCTCCCCGGTACCAGCCTCGGATGCGATACCCGCTTTGCTCAACAGTCACGCGTGCGCCGACCGGAGATGCCCGAAACCGGTGCGACGATCCCGATGACGATTCCGAAATCGTGCGCATAGCGTAGGCGAGTACCATTGATGCGTCAACGCAGGCGATGCGTACGCTGCCACTTGTGAGGGCCGTTCAGGCTGCGTCTGCCGCTGAGGACGATTTGTTGTTGAACATCCCTCTCGTATACGATTTCCGGCAGGCGCCGCTGGTTCATCGGACGCGGCGCACCTGGGGTTCGTAAGCGCTCGGTGAGCGGGTGCAGCGTTCGCTGTTCAAGTGGCGACAGCCCATCATCGCCAGCATTCACACGAGACCATCGACCAAGTTTCTCAGTAGGCGCACGATACGGGGGGTTATAGACGTGCCAAAGTTCGGCCTGGCCATCTCGTCGAAGTATTTCGTGGAAGATGAGAGTGCGGGGGGGTTGGAGCCGATTGTGCGCGGCCTGGCCGCAGCCGGAATCCGCGGCTGCGAGCTCGCTGGCAAGCACGTGGAGCCCCCTGTCGATGTCGCGGTGGTGCGATCGGTGCTCGATCGGCATGGCGTGCAGGCCCCAACCATCCACCCACCAATCGGCGCAACGAATCTGGGCGCGCTGGACGAGGACCACCGCCAGGCTTCGGTAGCGGAGATCAGCGCGTGCTTCGAGCCGTACGCGGCGCTGGGCGGCGGCGCGGCGATCGTGCATCCCAGCGGCAGTGGGGTTCCACCCAACAGGTCACTCGAATGGGACGAAGGGAACCGCGCGGCGCACCTGGATGCCTTCCGTCGCTCGCTGGACGAGTTGTGGCGGATGGCCGAGACGCTCGGCATTCGCCTCGCCTGCGAAAACATGCCGTCACATGGCCGGCCCCGGCCGGGGGTCCTGATGGAAGAGGTGCTGGCCGTGATCGACGGCTACCCCCGTGAGGTGGGACTCTGCCTGGACACCGGGCACGCCTACATGAGCGGGCTCGATCCAGCGGCCGAAGCGCGCATCGCTGGCGAGCGCCTCATGGCGTTGCATCTGCAGGACACGGACGGCGTGGCGGACCGGCACTGGATGCCTGGCCAGGGAAGGGTGAATTGGGCGGAGTTGTACGCGGCGTTGACCACCATGGGATTCGACGGTGCGTGGACGTTCGAAGTCCACATCGAACCCGCTGCGGCCGCGGCGGCCGCCCGGCGCGTCGCGGACGGCTGGGTGGCCGGGCGGTTCTAGCTCGGCTGCGCCCAGGCCACGCTTGGCCGGCCGCCCGTGCTAGGGCTGAAATGATCCGATGGCAGGCTGGGGCTGAAATGATCCGATGGCAGGCTGGCTGATCCGCCGAACGCTGTTTGCGTTCGCGACGTTGTGGGCGATTTCGATGCTGTCGTTCGTCGTCATTCAAATCCCGCCGGGCGATTACGTGACCTCATACATCGCGCAGTTGCAGTCGCAGGGCACCATCTTCACCGACGTCGAAGCGCAGGCGCTGCGCGATCTCTACGGGCTCGATCAGCCGGTCATCTTGCAGTACTTCCGCTGGCTGGGCCTGATGGCGCAGGGGAATTTTGGGGTGTCTTTCGAGTTTAACCGGCCGGTTCTGGATGTGATCGGCGATCGCTTCCTGCTGACTATTGTGGTGTCGGTAGCGGCGCTGCTGCTCACGTGGATCGTGGCGCTGCCGATCGGCATCTACTCGGCCGTCAAGCAGTACTCCATCGGCGACTATGCGTTCACCTTCATCGGGTTTATTGGTCTGGCGATTCCGGGGTTCCTCTTGGCGCTGGTGCTGATGTATTTCGGATTTGTTCTGTTTGACGCCAACGTCGGTGGCCTCTTCTCGCCGGAGTACGCCCAGGCGGATTGGAGCTGGCACAAGTTTTGGGATCTGATGCAGCACATGCCAATACCCGCGCTGGCGCTGGGACTGGCGGGGACCGCGTTCCTGATACGCATCATGCGGGCGAACTTGCTGGATGAGCTGCGTAAGCCGTATTTGGTGACCGCGCGGGCGAAGGGCCTGACGAACAACCGGGCGGTGCTCAAGTACCCGGTGCGCGTGGCACTGAATCCGTTCGTGAGCATCGTACCTTTCGTGCTGCGAGACATCGTGGGAGGCAGCGTGATCGTATCGATCGTGCTGAGTTTGCCGACGCTCGGGCCGATTCTCCTCAAGTCGCTGATCGCGCAAGACTCCTTCCTGGCGGGGACGATCATTCTGTTATTGGGCGTCATCACGGTAGTCGGCACGCTGATTTCGGACATCTTGCTGGTGATTCTTGATCCGCGAATCAAGTTTGAGGCGCGCGGTGGCTGAGGACCACACCACCCGAACGATTGAGAGCACAGTGGCCGTTGGCGGCGCGCGCGAGGAAGAGCGCATCTCGGTCGCCACACAGTGGCAACTCACCTGGTGGCGATTCCGCAAACACAAGGTCGCGAACATCGCGGCGATTGTGCTGATCACGTATTACGTGGTGGTGCTGTTTGCGGACTTCTTCGCCTACGCCGATCCGAACTTGCCGGCGGCCAAGCGCGGCCTATTGCCGCCGCAGCCGATTCACCTGTTCGATGACGACGGGTGGAACCCGCATGTGCTCGCATTCGAGGGAAGTCGCGATCCGGAAACCTTCGAACGCGTGTACGAGATTCTCGGCGATCAACCGATCTCGGTGCAGTTCTTTGCGCAGGGATTGGAGTACGAGATCTTGGGCATCATTCCGTGGGACCGGCACCTGATCGGTGTGAGCGACGACGCGGGTGGCGCGCTGGCGCAGGAGCATGTGTCGCTGCTGGGCACTGATATTCAAGGGCGCGACATGTGGTCGCGGATCGTTTTCGCGACCAGGATCTCGATGACGATCGGGCTGATCGCGGTGGCGATCAGTCAGATTCTGGGAATCGTGATCGGCGGCGTGTCGGGGTACTTCGGCGGCCTGATCGACACCGTGATTCAACGCATCATCGAAATCGTGCGCTCGATCCCGCAGATTCCGCTGTTGATGGGAATTGCCGCAGCGGTGCCGAAGGACTGGACGATCGAGCAGATCTACTTCGCGATCACAATCCTGCTGGCGTTGATCTTGTGGACCGAACTGGCGCGCGTGGTGCGCGGCCGCTTTCTCTCGCTGCGGGAAGAGGACTTCGTGATGGCCGCCGAGCTGGCCGGGGCCAGCCGCATGCGCATCATCCTGCGACACATGGTGCCCTCGTTCCTGAGCCACATCATCGCGGCCACGACGCTGGCCATCCCCACAATCATCATCAGCGAGACCTCGCTGTCATTCCTGGGTCTAGGCTTGCGGCCGCCCGCCATCTCCTGGGGGGTGCTGCTGCAGCAGGCGCAGAACATCCAGACGTTGGCGCTGTCACCCTGGCTGCTGCTGCCGGCGCTGCCGGTGATCGTCGCGATTCTGGCGTTCAATTTCCTCGGGGACGGTCTGCGGGACGCCGCGGATCCGTACGGGACCTAGCTGATGGCGACCCTTGCCGCAGGGAAACGGCGGCCACTGCTGCGCGTGCACAACCTCAAGACCTATTTCTTCCCAGATGAGGGCACGGTGCGCGCGGTGGACGGTGCGAGCTTCGAGGTGTGCGCCGGCCAGACCCTCGGGATCGTGGGCGAGAGCGGCTGCGGAAAGAGCGTGACCGCACGCTCGATATTGCGCATCGTCGAACATCCAGGCGAAATCGTGGAAGGCGAGATTCGTTATCTGCATCGAACCGACGGACGGGAGGTCGAACTCGATCTGGCGCAGATTTCGGCCGACGGCCCGGAGATGCGGCAGATTCGCGGCGGCGAGATCGCGATGATCTTTCAGGAACCCATGACCTCGTTCAGTCCGGTGCATCCGATCGGGAGCCAAATCGTCGAGGCCATCCGGCTGCACTCGCCGTTGGGCAAGCGCGAAGCCCGTGAACGTGCGGCCGACCTCTTGCGGCAAGTAGGCATCTCACGAGCCGAGGCGCGCCTTGACGAATACGCCTACCAGCTGAGCGGTGGTCTGCGGCAGCGCGCGATGATCGCCATGGCGCTGTCCGCCGAGCCGAGAGTCTTGATTGCCGACGAGCCCACGACGGCTCTGGACGTGACGACGCAGGCGCAGATTCTGGACCTGCTGCGGCAGCTTCAGACCGACCTCGGTATGGCGATCATCCTGATCACGCACAACCTGGGCGTGGTGGCCGAGATGTGCGACACCGTAGTCGTGATGTATCTGGGACGGGTGGTTGAGGAGGGTTCCGTGGATGCGATCTTCCACAATCCCAAGCATCCCTACACACGCCTGCTGCTGCAGTCGATCCCGAGCCTGTATTCAGAGGCGCGTGTCCCGCTGCCCACCATCAGCGGCGCCATCCCGCATCCCTACAACCGGCCCGAGGGCTGCCCGTTCCACGATCGCTGTCCACAATTCATGCCGGGAACGTGCGATCGGCACGTGCCCGAACTCCAGGCGCTCGATGAGCGAGAGTCAGATCAATTGGTGAGCTGCTTCCTGTATCACGAACCCACGGACGAGCGGGCATGACCGTCGAAGGGCCGAACGGACACCCGCTCCTCGAGGTGAAACGCCTCAAGAAGTACTTTCCCATCCGAAAGGGCTTTATGCGCCGCGAGGTGGGCGCGGTGCGAGCCGTGGACGATGTGTCGTTCCACATCGACCGGGGCGAGACGCTGTCGCTGGTGGGTGAGAGCGGTTGCGGGAAGACGACCGCGGCCCGCTGCATCCTGCGCGCGAACGACCCGACGGATGGCCAGATTCTGTTCCGGCCGACCGAAGACCAGGTGTTCGATGTGGCGCAAAGCACGCGGCGCGAGCTGCGGCGGCTGCGTCGCGACATGCAACTGATCTTTCAGGACCCCTTCAGCTCGCTGAACCCACGGTTCACGTTGCTGGAGATCGTCGGTGAGCCGCTGCTGGTGAACGGCATGCGCAGCGGCCGGGAACGGCAGGAGCGGGTGGAAGAGCTGCTGCGCTTGGTGGGTATGCGTCCTGAGTACATGCGCCGATTCCCGCACGCCTTCAGCGGCGGGCAACGGCAGCGCATCGGAATCGCCCGGGCGCTGGCCCTGAACCCCAGGTTGGTCGTGGCCGACGAGCCGGTATCCGCGCTGGACGTTTCGGTGCAGGCGCAGATCCTGAATCTGCTGCTCGAGCTGCAGCAGAAACTCGGGCTCACCTATCTCTTCGTGGCGCACGACCTGAGTGTGGTGAAGCACCTCAGCGACCGGGTGGCGGTGATGTACGTCGGCCGCCTGGTCGAGATGACCGATCGTGAGCGTCTGTTCAACAGCCCGAGGCATCCGTACACGGAGGCCCTGCTGTCGTCAGTGCCAGAGCCGGACCCGCGAAAGCGCTCGCAGCGCATCGTATTGGAGGGCGAGGTCGCGAATCCGGCGGCGCCACCGTCCGGGTGCTATTTCCACCCCCGCTGTCGCTATGCGCAGGACGTGTGCCGGACCGACACGCCCGTCTGGGAAGAGGTGGCGGAGGGTCACTGGGTTGCGTGTCACCGCGTGAAGGAGCTGGAGCTGGCGGGTGTGCGCGACCGGCTACCCATGAACACGGCGGCGGGCACCAGCACAAATCCCGCGACGAACGCCACGCCAGCGGCCGGCTCCGCGACCGACGGCGACGCCACAGCCAATTCCGAGTAGGCCCCAGCGTCGCGCCTGCGCGGGGGAACGCGACTTGCGTCACCCACCGGCGAGATGCGATATCGGCGCAATCGTCGGGTCGCTTCGCGACCGGCATGCTCGGACGCGCCGCGGCGTCGGGTTCGAACGCGCCTACCGAGTCCATGTGGGGCGAGCGACGAATGGCCTCGGCCTTGCCCCAGGCGTGATCGTGGCTGATGCCGATGAACGCGGCGCGCCGAGGAGATTCCGCCGGCTCCTCAGCCACGCTCACGAATGGCCTCGGGCGCGACATCCGCGACGTCAATCGCCTCCCCGGTCTCGGAACTGCGCAGCAGCGCCTGCAGCACGGCCATGGTGGCCAGATTGTTACGCCCGCTGCTGGCAGGCTCTTTGCCCAACCGGAAGGAGTCCCTGAAGAAGATGGCGAGGGTCTCCTCTAACCAGGCGTCGTCGTAGCTCGTATCGAGCGTCACCGATTGCTGGCTGCCGTCGAGCGCAATCTGGATCAGCTCGGCCGCGTCGTCACCGCGCCCCGGATGCGCGGCGCGGTGCACCAAGGATGCGGCTTCGCAGTCGATCCGAAATCTATAGCCGGGCTGGTGCGATTCGGAGTTGGACAAGTATTGGACCACGGAACCGTCGTCGAATTCGAGCGTCGCCTGCAGCGAGCTGGCCGCCGCCGCATCGCTGAATCCTGGCGAAAAGAGGCGGCCGAAGACGCGCGTCGGACTCCCGGGCATCATCGCGATGAGCGAATCGATGGTGTGGACGTCTGCCCGCCAGAGTCGCGAAGTCCCGTCGTCGGCGGCCGGCTCGCGTGCAGGCAGATCGTGCCGCAGGTATCCGAAGCCGACCCCGCCCAACGCGCCCTGCGCCAAGAGTTTCGCGATGGTGCGTTCCACCGCCGCGAGCCGGTACTGCTGGGCGACCACGATCGCCAGGCCCTTCGCCGCGGCGATCTCCACGGCCTCGGCGGCATCGGCGTAGTTGGTGGTGAACGGCGTCTCGGTGAAGACGTGCGCCCCGGCCCCGACGGCCTCCAAGATGATGGCGGCGTGCGCCGACGCCGGCGCACAGACGAAGACGGCCGCAATCTCATGCGCCTGCAGCGCGGCGGCGAGCGAGGCGTGGCAAGCGACCTCGGGCAGCTCAGTGAACTCGCGGGCCTCGCCAAACCGCTCCGCGTCCGTGTCCACCAAAGCGACGGGCGTGAAGCCGCCGACCCAATGCGAGGCGCGGAGGTAGCGCATGCCGCGACCGCCCAGGCCGACGTAGGCCGTGGGAACCGGCTCAGGTTGCATGACCGAGATCGAGATTCCAGAAGAGCCGCACGGGAATTGTAGTCGTTGCGTCAGAACTCAGAGCTCGCGTGGGTCGCGGATGCCCTGGGCAAGCCGCTGCAGGTGAGCACGGTCTACCGCTGGGTGCAGGCGGCGCTCGCACGGGCGGGGCTCCCGAGGCACACGCGGCTGCACGACGTTCGGCACACACACGCCACGCTGCTTTTGGCGCGCGGCCACGCGTTGCCGGTGGTGAGCGAGGTGCTCGGTCATCGGGACAAGACCACGACCGTGAACCTCTACGCGCACGCGCTCCCGAACTCGCAGCGGGCGGCCGCGCGGGACCCGGACGCCTACATTTCCGGACATCGGGATGACCCAGGGATGACCCGGACCCCCTCGGCAGGGGGCTCCCAACAGGTTTGGTACGGGTCGATGGAGCGGAAGACGGGATTCGAACCCGTGACCCTCTCCTTGGCAAGGAGATGCTCTACCACTGAGCCACTTCCGCCGGGCGGGACCGGCCCGCTCGATATTCTAACGCGGCATGCCGCCACCCGCGGGCGGAGCGTCCGGCGGCGACGCGTTCAATTCGGCTGCGCCGTCGGGGTCGTCGGCCAGCTCCTCGAGCAGCCGAGCCAGGAGCTCCGCGAGTGGCGCCCGATAGCCCGCCGGGATGCCTCGTTCGCCCAGAGCGTCGGCCAGCGCCGCGTCGGCGGCGCGGAAGCGCCAGGCGCGCACGGCGCGGTCGAGCGCCGGGCTGGCGGCGGACACCACGGGCGCTTCGCCGAGCAGCCAGGCCGTGCCGCCGCCCTCGGCCGCGAGTCCCGCCCGCTCGACGAGCCGACCCAGCTCACGCGCGGCGAACACGCTGGGCGCGCCTTGGCCGCGCGCCCAGCGATTGACCGTGCTGGGGCTCACGCTGACCCCCGCCGCCTGCAGCTCCGCCGCCACCTCGTCCAGCGTGCGGTCGGCATATCCCATAAAGGCCCGCAGCCGCCGGGAAAGCTCGCCCCGCCCAGGTCGGGGATCGTCGCTGAGGTGCGAATCGAGGTTCATTCTGACCTGAATGATATCATTTCCTAAGAATACCGTCTATTTTGGCAGAATCAACCATAAATGGTAGTATCTCCCAAGCCGAGGGTGGTCACCAGATTCCCTATTCGATTCGCAAGGCGGTTCCGGATGGCGCGTGCAGGACAGGCAGTGCGCACCCAAGCCCGTCCGGAAAGCGACGGTGACCCCAAGGCCGCACTCACCGCGCGCCTGGCACGGGAGCCCCAAATCGCCGCGTTGGAGGCGGTAGCGGATTGGGCCGAGACGCAGGGCGTGTCACCCACGTGCATCCACGGCATGCGCGACGTTTTCGCCGTGTTCGCCGCCGCGTCCGACGCCCCGAATCTCGACCTGGCCATGCGCGCGCGGCGGCGCCGGATCGTGCGCGAGTACCGCGAAACCGTCCGGCGCGGCTAGTCGATCGGATCGAAGAACGTCAGGTCCTGGCCAAAGTTGTCAATGGCCTCGACCGCGTCGCCGCGCAGTCTGACCCGAATGTCGCGCGTGCGGTGCCGCAGGACGATCTCGCTGGTCGGTGGATCGAGCCTGAATGTGATGCGCCGGGCGTACGGCGGCTCAGGCACCATGAGATAGCGCCCCGTGCGCGGCGCGGTCGCGACCGCGCCCTCGGCCACGACGTCGTGCGGGTTCGCCCAGGCGGGCACCCGCACGAAGAGCGGCCCCCGACGCTTGATCGTGACGCCGAGCACCCCGCTGGGATAGGGCGACTCGACCTCGATGTCCTCGGTGCGGTGGTCGAATAGCAGGTTGACCCAGTGGCCCGCGGCGTCGAAGCGGGTAACGTCGCGGTAGGCCTCGCAGAGCGATGCCACGGCGCCGCCGACGATGTCCATGTTGAAGGAGATGCGGTCGGCCTCGACTGGCCGGTGCCCGTACGGCGCGGGGAAGCCGTAGGCGCCGAGGTGACGCCGGGCCACGTCGCGGCGACCATCGCCGCCCCCCGGATCGGACGGCTCGGCGATCCACGACACGTCGCGCAGCTGGCTGGGCAGCATGTGCCCGCGCAGGATGCGCTCGGCGTCGTCGAATGCCTCGGGATAGCCCCAGCGTCCCAGAATGAGCGCGGTTTCCAGGATGTCGCCGGTGTTGTTGACCTCCCCAAAGTCGGGCGCCGCGTCCGGCAGGCTGCTCTCGATGACCCAGCCAAGCTCGTCGCGGATCTCCCACAGCCCGCGGCTGTAGAACGTCCGCACGCGCTCCATCAGCGGCGCGTCGTTGAGCAGGTCGGCCAGTTGCGCCAAGGAGGACATGACACACGTGGTGGAGTGCGTGTGCGAGCCGAAGCGCTCGGTGGAGTAGCTGCCGTCGGCGGTGAAATGGTCCGCCACGGCCTTGTCCTTGAGCCGGATGGCCAGCTCCAACGCCGGACCGTAGCCCGCCGCGCGGTAGTACTTGACCAGCGGGCCGATGGCGCGACCCAGTCCGCGGATGAAGGTGGGTTCGACTTTGACGTCAATGCCGTGGGCGCGGGCGACGCCTTCGTCATCCCAGTCTCGGTCGGGGTCCCAGAGTTCGTTGATCGCGGCGATACTCGCCGCGGCAACGTCGTGTGCCTGCGCGGAGTCCCGGAAGCGCGCCAGGGCGTAGAGCGCGTGGAAGCCCTCGCGCACGTTGTGCGTTGGAAAGTTCACCAGCGGACCGTCGATGCGCTCGCGGTTGAGCGGCAGCGGCAGCGGTCCGCTATATGAAAAGAACGCGGCCCGCGCGTGCTTATCGACCGCCGCTTCGTCGATGGGAAAGCCCAGGGACTCGGCCGTCAGCAGGGCGTTGAGATGCCGCCCCGGAACGTGGGCCTCGGAGTGCACCGGGCTGAAGGCTAGACGGGGGTCGGGCCACACCACGGATCCAAAGAAGGGGATATTGTCGTCGTCCGCGTTGAACACGCTCGCCATCGTCCGCGCGCCCGCTTCGATGGCGGCGGCGATGTCGGTGGTGTTGACGTTGCGCAGCTTCATGGGAGACTCGCCGGCTTGCCGCTCGACCGAGCGGAGTATAGGCGCGCCAGCATGTCCAGCGACGCTCACGCCACGACGGACGAGCACCGCAGGGCATTGGCACATCCACCGGCGACGCTGCGAGTGCACGACGTCACGCTACGCGGACCGCGCCTGGCGCTGCGCCCGCTGACGGAAGACGACTGGGCGCCGCTGCTGGCCTGGAACAACGATCCCGAGGTTCTCGCATGGGCCGAGGGCGACGAGATTGAGTCCCGCACGCTGGACGAAGTGCAGCGCATCTACCGCGCGATCTCGGTCAACGCGCACTGCTTTCTCATGGAGCTGGACGGCGAGCCCATCGGCGAGTGCTGGTTGCAGCACATGAACCTGGAGCGGCTGGTGGCGCGTCATCCGGGCGAGGGCGTGCGGCGCATCGACATCGCCATTGGCCTGCCGGCGCTGTGGGGACAGGGCTTGGGCCGCGAGGCGGTGGGGCTGCTGCTCGACTTCAGCTTCCGCCGCGAGGGCGTGGACGTGATCTACGCCTGCGTCGACGCGGGCAACGTGCGCAGCCGCCGGATGTTCGAGTCGCTGGGCTTCGCGGTCGGGCCGGGCATGGACGCAGCTGGGACCGAAAGCGACGCCGACCTCGACCTGATGCTCAATCGGGCCGACTATGCCGCCGCTCGGCTCAACGGTTGAGCGGCACCAGGCATCCGGTTGCCGCTCCCCGGATGCGTGCTCGCCGTATCCGTCAATCCGTGTAGGGGCAGCCCTTGTGGCTGCCCGGATCCACCCGGACGGGCGCCCACAAGGGACGCCCCTACGGATTCGTGCACAGGTCCTGCTATCGAACCAGGCTGGAGCGGGAGCTGTACCGCGACACCGGGTGTGGGTGGCCATCCGGTCCCCTCTCCCCAGGGGAAAGGGCCAGGGTGAGGAGATTCCACGCACAACTCAGACGTTGACCAGCACCAGCCCCGCCAGCGCCGCCGCGATGCCGAGCAGAGTCACCGGCCCGTGTCGTTCGCGCCAGACGATCCAGCCGGCCAGGGTTATCAGGAGCACCGTGCCCGCGCTGTGGACGGGAAAGGCCACTGCGCCGGGCACCTCTCGCAGCGCGGCGAGGAGCACCCACAGCTGCACTACGTTGCACAGGCCCAGGCCCACGCCCATGAGAATCGGCAGCGGCACCCACGCCAGCGCGCCGGTCCGACCGTTTTGACGCATCGACGGACCCGGACCTTCGCTCCAGCGTCGAATGGCGAGAGTCACGCTTGCCGTCACCGTTGCGCCGGCGAACGTCGCCAGCACGAACGCGTCGCGGTCGGCGGCGGGCGTGACTTCGCTGATGACCTTCCACGAGATCAGCGTGCCCGCGGTGAATCCCAGCAGACCGGCCACCGCCACCCAATAGAGGCCCACCCGCGCCGCGGGCAGCATGGGCATGCGGCGGTAGGCGATCAGAGGCGCCGCAACGACCAGCAGGGCGATGCCGACCAGCGTGACCGCCTCGGCGGGCTCCCCGAACACCACCAGCGACACCGAGATCGGCGCCAGCAGGGCCAACGAACCGAGCGCGAAGGTGACGCCCACCCCGCGCTGTCCGAACATGAAGTACTGCAAGACGAAGAGCACCGCGAAGCCGACGCCGTTGAGCGCGCCCACCCAGTAGGCCAGCGCCGACGCATCCCAGCCGCCGCGCGCCGCCACCCACACCAGCGCCAGCAGCGCGGCGACGGCGTAGTTGATGACCGACACGTAGAAGTAGTATTCGGGCCGGCGCTGCGCCGCGCGCTGAATCAGCCCAAACGACACCGCCAGCGCCACCGCTGCTGCGAGGTATCCCATAACGGCGGATAGGCTCGCATACCCGGACGGTCACACCATTCTCGGCGTGTTCCCTCCCTCATCCCCGTGTCGCGGCACGGGGCAGGCTCTCACCTTCTCCCGCCAGGGGAGAAGGGACCGAACCCGGCTCCAGGGCACCGTGGGGATACGTCCGGTGGCCCGGGCTGCGTGCAGCCCGGGATTCGATCTCGCTAGGTGAGGTCGGGCCTCAATCGGGCGGGTCGTCCAGACTCCCTCTCCCCGCCGTGGGAGAGGGTTGGGATGAGGGGGATTCGCCTGCGAGATTGACTCGCACCACGTGCCGCCTCCGGCCCAGCGGTCCCAGTTCGCGCGCGCCCGCGGCCTGGAACATGGGCCGGAGCCCGCCAAAGCGGTAGCTCGGCGAGTCGGGATCGACCGGATAGGCCTCGACCGCTGCCGCGCCCTGCTCGCGGGCGTAGTCGAGCGCCTCCCGCAGCAGTCGCGAAGCAAGCCCGCAGCCGCGCAACCGCCGCGGCACGAAGAAACAGGTGAGCGACCAGACCGACGGATCGTCGGCGCGGGCCGCGCCGGGGACCGCCGACGTCTTGGGCCGTGGGAAGGTGGAGCGCGGGGCGATCGAGCACCAGCCGAGGGGCTCGACGCCGGCATAGGCCAGGATGCCCACCGGCACGCCCGCCATCACCCGCGCCCGCATGCCCTCCTTCCGCGTTACCCGGTCGAGGTTCCGCTTCTCCTCCGGCGTCGCCCGATACGGCATGCACCAGCAATACGACGGCCCGCCCCGCGACTCGAACAGCCGCTCGAAGTCCGCCCACGTCGCGGCCTCGACCGGCCGAATGGTCAAGTCCGCCGGCAGCCGATCAGTCATGCGGAAACCGTAGCCTCCCGTCGCTTCGAGCGCGAAGTTCGCATCGAATCCCAAAGCGGTGGCCCCGCGTACAGGCGGGCTATCCCGCGCGATGTCTGACGACGATCCGAGACAATCTCGAGTATCCGACCTGCATATGGTCTATATTTGGTCCGAAAGGAGGCGGTCCGTGCAGCTATCCGACCGGATCAAGCCGATCAGCTATGTCAAGGCCCACGCCGCCGAGATTGTGCGCACGCTGGCGGAGCGACCGGAGCCCCTCATCATCACCCAAAACGGCGAAGCCAAGGCGGTCTTGCAGGACATCGCCAGCTACGAGCGAATGCAGGAGACGCTGGCGCTGCTCAAGATTCTGGCCCTGGGCGAACGCCAGATCGCGGCGGGTGAGGTGGAGCCTGTCGCTGAGGTCGTCGCGCGGCTGCGGGAGCGGCAACCGACGCGCTGATGCCCTTCAATGTCCAGCTGACCGCCGGCGCGGCGCTCGATCTGGAGGACATTCACGACGACATCAGCGAGCGCCACTCATCCGCCGAGGCGGACTATGTGCTGAAGCGGATTGAACGCGCTTCCGGTGGCCTTTCGGAACACCCCCACCGTGGCAGCTATCCAAAAGAACTACTGGATCTTGGGATTCGCGACTACCGCGAAGTCTTCTTCAAGCCCTACCGGATCATCTACCGCGTGGTCGAGAGCAACGTCTACGTGCTATTGATCGCCGACGGGCGACGCGATATGCAATCACTGCTACAGCGGCGAATGCTTGGAGTGTGACGCCACGGACGGCAGCCCGGCGGACGCCTGACTTCGGACCCTACGCCGCTACATCCTCCGCGTCTGCCCCGCAGAGGTAGCGCCACCAGTCGTCGCGGACGGCGGCGACCTGGTCGCTGGCGGAGCCTTGCCAGGCGTGGCGGTTCACGTTGTCGCGGAACAATTCCCACATGTCGTGGCTGTCCCAGCCGGTCGCGTCGAAGTGTCCGCGCTGCGGCTCAGCGGGGTGGTAGCGCACCTTGAACATGAAGCGCGGCTGGTCGGTGAGGTTCGGCTGGGCGCAGTGCCAGATCGCGTCGTGGATGAAGGCGATGCGCCCGCCGGGACCGGAGAGGTGCTTCTGGCCGACGATATTGCGATAGCGCGCGATGTCGTGGCCCACCTGGCGCAGGTGCGACCCCGGCAGGATCAGCGTGGGTCCCATCTCGCGCGGCACGTCGTGGGAGAAGTAGGCGATCAGGATGTTGAAGCGGTAAAAGTCCTCGCGCGTCAGCCGCCGCCCGTCCCGATCGTGATCGACGTGCCAGGACTGGGCGCTTCGCTGGCCCGCGGGCGTGATGTGCAGGTAGGAGTGGTCGTGGATGTAGGACGGGCCCATCAGGGTGGCCAGGATTCCCTTCACGCGCGGCAGCTCCAGCACGGCTTGGGTGGATGGGGAGGTGTCCAGGAATGCGTCGGGAATCTTGGGCTCCCAGCGGGCGTCGGTGGGCGCGCGAAGCTGCTCCTCGTGGACCTTGGCGTTGAGGTCCTCCGGCACCAGGTCGTCGAACTCGATGAAGCCGTCCATCACGAATTGGGCCATCTGGCGCATATCCAGACGCGCGGCGGTCTCGGCGGGCGGGGCGGCGGTAGTCATGGGGCGGGCACCATCCTCTCCAGCACGAACTCATGGTCGAGATAACCGGGATCAATTTCGCTGGGCGGTTGGGGTAGCTGGATGACGCGCCAGCCGTCGCGCATGGCGTCCACCACGCTGGCATAGGGCGGCTCGTCGGAGTCGCCGGTCCTCATCTGTTCGTCGCTGGGCTGCGTGCCGTCGAACAGCGCCCAGGCCACCACCGGCGCTGTGAGGTTGAGACTGTTCGCATGCAGGATGAGGATCTGCTGGCGTTCCTCGGCCATGTCTCCCTCGGGTCGACCCGCGTGGTCGGATTCGCCGGATCGCGACGATGCACTGCGGCCATTATCCAAATCTTTGCGCACTCGCGCGCGGCTGCGGAAGCGGCAAGCGACCGGCTGACCTGGCCGCCTACGCCGCTACGCTCGCTAATTCGGCCCCACAGAGGTAGCGCCACCAGTCGTCGCGCAGAGCGGCGACGCGGTCGCAGGCGGAGCCCTGCCAGGCGTGACGGTTCACGTTGTCCCGGAACAGGCGCCACATCTCGAGGCTGTCCCAACCGGTGGCGTCGAAGTGTCCGCGCTGCGGCTCGGCGGAGTGATAGCGCACCTTGAGCATGAAGCGCGGCTGGTCGGTGAAGTTCGGTTGGGCGCAGTGCCACAGCGCGTCGTGCAGAAAGGCGATGCGCCCGCCGGGCCCGGCCAGATGCTGCTGTCCGGCGATGTTGCGGTAGCGCGAGATGTCGTGGCCCACCTGGCGCAGGTGCGACCCCGGCAGGATCAGCGTGGGTCCCATCTCGCGCGGCACGTCGTGGGAGAAGTAGGCGATCAGGATGTTGAATCGGTAGAAGTCCTCACGCGTCATCCGCCGGCCGTCGCGGTCGTGGTCGACGTGCCAGGTCTGCGAGCTTCGCTGGTTTGCCGGCGTGATGTGCAGGAAGGAGCAGTCGTGGATGTAGGACGGGCCGAGCAGCGTGGCGAGAATCGCCTTCACGCGCGGCAGCTCCAGCACGGCCTGGGAGGCGGGCGAGGTGTCCAGGAACGCGTCGGGAATCTTGGGATCCCAGGTGGCGTCGCGAGGCGCGCGAAGCTGCTCCTCGTGGACCGCGGCGTTGAGGTCCTCCGGCACCAGGTCGTCGAACTCGATGAAGCCGTCCATCACGAACTGCGCCATCTGGCGCACATCCAGACGCGCGGCGGTCTCAGCTGGCGGGGCGGCGGTAGTCATGGGGCGGGCGCCATCCTCTCCAGCATCTAGCGTTCCTCGGCCATGTCGCCCTCAGGTCGACCGCAGTGGTCGGATCCGCCGGGTCTCGGCGACGCGCCGCGGTCATTATCCAACGTCATTGGACTTGCGCGCGGGACTGAGACCGGTCATCCCCTCACCCTCGCCCTCTCCCCAGGGAGAGGGGACCGGACCGGCTCCCATCAAACCGAAGGCAACCCAGTCTCGGCCTCTTGAACCGCCCGGCGCAGGCCCGTGAATGAGTCATGGGAGTTCTGCGCGCGGCTGCGGCCTTCGGGGTGCCAGTGGGTTTCCAGGCTGATGTGGCCGCCGTAGCCGTCGTCGAGCAAGGCGCGAATCTGCGCCGGCCAGTCCAGGGCGCCCTGGCCGATGGCCGTCCAGGCCGTGAGACCCGTGGTGGAATCGACCTCGGTGGCGTCCTTGGCGTGGACGTGGACCATCCACGGCTTGACCGCCTCGTATCCCGGACGAAAGTCCTCCCCGCCGCTGACGAAGTCGTTGGCCGGGTCCCAGATGGCGCGCACGTTCGGATGATCGACGGCCGCCAGAATCGCCGCCGTATTGAGGCCGGTGTTGCCGAAGCAGCTCCGCACGTTCTCCACGCACAACGTGAGCCCGAGGTCCTCGGCGCGACTGGCGGCGTCGAGCAATATCGCCCGGACCGCGGCCAGGCGCGCGGAGGGCAGTCCGCCGCCGTCGGGAAGGCGGGGGCTGGGGTTGTCGCCGCCCACGTCGCGGCGCCCGGTGAAGAGGCGCACGCGCGGGCAGCCAATGGCCGAGGCGAAGTCCATCGCCGCTTCGAGCTCGCGCAGGTGCTCGCGCCAGCCGGCCAGCGAGGCGATGTCGTCCGGGTCGGCGTCCGCCAGCCGCAGGGCCTTGAACGCGGGCGAGAGCACCATGGCCGGTTCGAGTCCCGCGCGCTGCAGGGCATCGCGGACGCGCGCATGGTCGTCGGCGTCGGCGGTCTCGATGGGCACGCTCCACACCGTGTCCAGCTCGAGGGCCGACATGCCGTGGGTCCTGGCAAACGACATGGACTTGTCGAGGTCATCGCTGACCTCGTTCACCACCAGGCTGTAGGTGAAGGAGTGGTCGGGCATAGCAGGGGATCCTGCATGTCGCGTGATTGAATGGCGCGGCCGGAGTGTAATCGTCGGCAGCGTGCCAAGTTGCGGCGAGTGCTGTTGGCCCGCGAGAGAGGCGAGCCTGGATTCCCGCTTCCGGAGACACTTGCGGACTCCGGTAGCAACGGTGTTTGACCGTCAAGGGATTAGCCCACGGTGGGGTCCCACAGGGC
>JAPOXD010000020.1 GCA_026707285.1 Chloroflexota bacterium
CGAGACTCCAGCCACGGGCTAGCCCGCCCACGGCTCAGGGTCGACTTCATGCGGCACGCCCGCGGCGGCGCGCACATCGGCCGCCACCGCCAGGCTGCCCGTCGCCAGCACCGCCTCGCCGGGGCGGCACGCCGCGCGCGCCTGCCACAAGGCCTCCTCGACCGTCGATGCGATTTCGGCCTGCTGAGTGAGCCCGTATCGCCGGACCATACGCTCCGGCGTCCAGCCGCGTGGGTGATCGGGCTTCACCAGCACCATCTGTGTGGCGAAACCGCCTAGCTCGTCCAGCATCACCGGCACCCGCTTGTCGCGCAGCGCACCGAAGATCACGGGACCGCGCTGCACGCCGAAGACCTCTCGCAATCCGGTCACGACGGCTTCGATGGCCTCCGGGGTGTGGGCGCCGTCCACGATGGTCAGCGGATCACCGGTCACCACCTCCAGCCGTCCCGGCCACTCGGCGGCGCCGAATCCGGCGCGGATAGCGCCGCGGTCGATCGACAGTCCCTGGTCCGCCAGCTCGCGGCAGATGTGCCATGCCACGGCGGCGTTCTGACGCTGGTGCGGGCCGACGAGTCCCACCGGCAGGCTGCCGCCTCCGTCGGGCGCGCGAACCATCATCAGCGGTCGCGCGTCGTGCCAGGCCGCGCCCTCCCAGTTCAGCGGTTCGACCGCGGTCAGCGGGGCCGCCTGCGCTTCGCAAACCTCCCGGAACACTCCAAGCGCCTCGTCGGACTGCGCCGCGGCGACGACCGGTACCTGCGGCTTGATGATCCCGGCCTTCTCCCGCGCGATGGCCTCCAGCGAATCTCCCAGCACGCGGGTGTGCTCCAGCACGATGGTCGTCAGGCCCACCACGGCCGGGTCGATCACGCGGGTCGCGTCCAGCCGACCCCCGAGCCCGACCTCGATCACGGCCAGGTCGACCTGCTGCTCCGCGAACCACAGCAGCGCGAGCACGGTGGCCAGCTCGAAGGTCGAGTACGGCCCGTCGTCGGGATTGGCCCCTGTCATGGATTCAACGTGGGGCGCGAGCCGTTGGCAGAGGTCGGCGAAGGTCTGCGGTTCGATGGCACGACCGTCGATGGCGAAGCGTTCGCGGAATGAATGCAGGTGCGGCTGGGTGTAGGCGCCGGTGCGCAGGCCGGCGGCCTCGGCCGCGCTCGCCACCAGCGTGCAGACGCTGCCTTTCCCCTTGCTGCCGCCGACGTGGACGCAGATCAGGCCGCGGTGCGGATCGCCGAGGGCGCGCAGCAGCCTCCGCGTGCGCGCCGGTCCCGCCGCATAGGCCTCCCGGCCCGCGTGGCCCACGCCGCGCTCAAGGTCGGCGAAGCCATAGATCCAGCGCAGGGCCTCGGCGTAGGTCATGGATGGAGGTTTTCCACGCGTGAAGTGGGTCACAGATTCGCTGTTCTTGTGTACCAGGTGATCCTAGAAGACCTGCGCCTGGCATTCGCATCTCCGAGACTTGTGCACGCGTAGTCTTGACTCTGAGCCGGCTGCGACACTCCCGCCCGACTCGCCGCAAGGCGTCCCTCGTGCTAGCTTCGGGGGGAAGGCTGCAAACGCCCCGCGATTGAGGAACGACGCACCATGAGCGCAGTGGAGACCGACGGCCGCATCTCGCTGCCGATGGATGGGCCGGCTGACGAACCGATCGGGCTGCCGATGGCCGCCCCGCCGCCGCCCTCGCCGGTGGCGGTCACCGATCGCGCCGCGCGCGCCTTCGGCGAGATCCTTTCGGAGCGGGGGCACACCCAGGGCGCGCTCAAGGTCGCGGTGATCGGCGGCGGCTGCGCCGGTTACGAATACGCCATGGCGCTCGCCCACGAGCCGGAGCCGACCGACATCACGGCCCAATCGAACGGCGTCGAGGTTTACATCGACGGGCACACGGCGCATCTGATCGCCGGCGCCGAGATCGACTTCATCGACAGCATGATGGGTCGCGGCTTCTCGGTCCGGAACCCCAACGCGCAGACGACCTGCGGCTGCGGCAGCTCGTTCAACACCGACGGGGCCGGCGTCACCGCGGGAGCCTGCGGCAAGTAGCGCCCGGCCGGCTGAAATCATAGGGAGGCTCACCCGCGCTCTGCGCGTCAAGCGGTCTTTGCGTGCCCGTGTAGGGGCGCCCCTTGTGGGTGCCCGCACCGCCGGTGAGTTTCCCCCATCGAGAAACGCTTGCGTAACCCCTCCGTCATTCCGGCGAAGGCCGGAATCCAGTCCGGTCAGACCCGGCGCTGCCGGAAATCTGGTGTAGGGGCGGGTCTCAGACCCGCCCATTGAGAGTCATGCAAACGTCTCATTGCCCTTGGGGCGACTCGCAAACCAAGCGAGGGGAATCACTAGCGCGGAAACGCGCCTCGCAGCCCGCCGTCAACCGGAATGACGGCCCCCGTCGTCTTGGCCGATCGATCCGAGGCGAGAAACGTCACGGCCTCGGCGACGTCCGGACCCGTCACGCGCCGCCCCAGCAGGTTGCGCTGCGCGTAGAACGATTCCAGATCCTCCACGGCCACGCCGTGCGCGGCGGCGCGCCCGGCCCGAAGCTCCGCATCCCATAGTCCCGAGCCTTCGAACACGGCGTCGGGATTGACCATGTTCACGCGGATCCCGTCGGTTCCGCCTTCCACGGCGAGCACGCGGCCAAGCTGAAGCTGGGCCGCCTTGGCGGCGCTGTAGGCGCCAAACCCGGCGCCCGGGTCCAAAGCGTTCTTCGTGCAGATGAGCACGATGCTCCCGCCAAGTCCCTGGGCTCGCATCTGGCGCAGCGCGGCGCGGCAGACGAGAAAGTGGCCGGTGGCGTTGACATCGAGGCTGCGCTGCCAGGTGTCGAGCTCCAGGTCGTCAAGCGGCGCGGCGGCTGCGATGCCGGCGTTGGAGACCACGATGTCCACGCCGCCCGCTGTCCTGGCCAGGGTCTCGAACGCTCTCGCCGTCTGGCGTTCGCACGTGACATCCAACTGCAGCGCGTGGGCGTGATCGCCTTCGGCGGTGATGCCCTCGGCGACGGCGGTCGCCGCGTCGAGGTCGACATCGGTGACGAACACATATGCGCCGTCGGCCGCGAGCGCCTGCGCAATGGCGCGTCCGATGCCGCGACCCGCGCCGGTGACCAGCGCCACGCGGCGGGCCAGCTCTCGCTCGGGCGGCGCGCGGGTGAGCTTGTATAGCTCCAGCGGCCAATATTCCATGTCGTAGAGATCATCCGTCGGCAGTGCCCGATAGGCGCCGATGGCGGAGGCGGCCTCGATGACGTCCATGGTGTGGCGGAACATGTCGGCCACCATGCCCGCCTCGTCCCAGGAAGCGCCGGTGGTGAACATGCCGATGCCGGGAACGAGCACGACGCGCGGCGCCGAGTCGTGCTGAAACGCCTCGGCGCCGCCGTGCTCGCGCGCGTATCGCTCGTAGGCCGCGCGGTAGCCCGCCACGGCGTCGTGCACGCCCTCGGAATCGATGACGCGCAGCACCAGCGGCAGCCGCTTCGTGCGCAGCACGTGGTCGGGCGTGACCGGGCCTTGCTGGGAAATCTGCTCGAGATCGGGCCGGTCGACGAACGCGCGCACGCGGGGCGAGCCGTCGTAGCGCACCAGAACTCGCTTCGAGGTCGACAGCGCGCCGCGCAGCGCCGGCGCCAGCTTGGCTGCGGCGGCCTCGTCGCCGGGTGCGCATCCGTGCGCCGGCTGGTGCGGGCGTACATAGTCCTCGGCCAGCGATACCAGCTCGATGTGCCGCTCGTACGACTCTTGCGCCGTCGCGCCGAACGTCACCAGCCCGTGCATGTCGAGCACCAGGCCCTCGACTCCGGGATTCGCGTCGTACACGTCGGCGGTGAGCTGCGCCAGCTTGAAGCCGGGCAGGATGTAGGGCACCACCGCCACCCGGTCGCCGTAGACCTCGCGCAAGAGGCGGTGGCCGTCCGGCTGGTTGGTGAGGGCCAGCACGGCGTCGGCGTGCGAGTGGTCGACCCACGCCTCGGGCAGGAACGCGTGGAGCAGCGTCTCGATCGACGGTCGCGGGGCATCGGGATCGAGCGAGCTGCGTGCGAGGTAGGCCAGCATCTCGTCGTCCGACATCTCGGACCGCGCACGCAATGCGTGAAGGTCGTCCAAATGCAGCCGCGCGAAGTCGCCGGGCTCGATGGTGCGCAAGTCAGACCCGCTGCCCTTGATGGCCAGGGCGCGGCAGGGGCGTCCGCGGTGGTCGTGGTCGTCGAGCTTGACGGACGTGTTACCGCCCCCGTGCAGCACCAGCGCCGGTTCCGCGCCGATCAGCCGCGAGGTGTAGACCCTCAGACGTATCGGGTCTAGCCGTCGCGCGTCGTTGTCGGACCAGCGGGATTGCATGTGAACGCGATTGGGGATTCGATCAGGCGCGGGCAGTCTACTGCGGGAGGATCAGGACGCGGCCGGCGCCTCCAGGGTCACCGTCTTGCCGGACGCGGCGGCGACGGCGCAGAACTCGTCGTAGGCCTGCTGCAGCAAGTCGTTGGGTGCCGCGCCGTCCGTGCTGCGCACGACGATGTCGACGGGCAGCCCCTCAGGGTTTGACATGCCGACATAGGCCTTGAGATAGGCGGATGGGATGCGGCGCATGACCGCCTGCATGAGCGGCGAGGTTTCGGACTCGTGGGCGTCGATGAACACGCGCATCCGCGCGGACTGACCGGCGAACATGCGCTCGACGACGGGCTTAATGTGGGCGCTGAAGCAGCCCTGGACCTCGCGCGGCGGTCCCGGCATGCACCAGATGCTGGAGTCTTCGACCGGCACCATGAAGCAGGGCGCCCAACCTACCGGGTTGAGATGCACCCGAGCGGCGGCCGGGACGGTGCCCATCTTCAGTCGCGGCGGGCTCGAGGCTTCTTCGAGGCTAATGCCGCGCCGTCGCGCGTAGTCCTCCAGCACCTCATGGGGCGTGTGCACGCCGCAGCCGGCCAGCTCGGCCACCGCCTCAACCGTCAGGTCGTCGGGCGTGGGGCCCAGGCCGCCGGTGGTGATGATCACGCGAGCGCGTCGGGCCACCGCGGCCCGCAGTTCGGCCGTGACCGCCTTGAAGTCGTCGGCCAGTGCGGTGATGCGCCGCACGTCGCCTCCGGCCACGGCCACCTCGCCGGCGATCCAGTGCGAGTTGGTGTCGAGAATCAGCCCGGTCACGAGCTCCGTGCCGATGGCGAAGATCTCGACGTCGTCGTTTCGCACGCGCGGTGACCTGACAGGCGGCCCGGTATTGTACGGTCGCGCCACGATCGTGACCCGCCGCTGATTGCCATGTACCTGACCTCGCCCGCCGCCTCGCACCGCGGCCACTACACGCCCTGATGGCGTCCGACTGGTACGCGTTTCGCGGTTTCGACCCCGAGATGGTCCGCGACGCGCGCGCTTGGTATGCCCAGTTCCTTCCCTCCGAGGGACGAATCCTCGACGTGGGTTGCGGTCGCGGCGAGTTTCTGGACGTGGCGGCCGCCGCCGGCTTGGAAACCCACGGCGTCGACCTGGACGGGGCCATGCTGGCGCACGCCGCGGCTCACCGTGTGATCGAGGCCGAAGCGCTGGACTATCTGCAGTCGACGCCCGAGACATTCGACGTCGTGAGCGCGCTGCACGTCATCGAGCACTTTCCGGTGGACGAGGGCGCGGCGCTGGTGCGGCTCGGCGGAAGCCGCCTCGTCCCCGGAGGATCGTTGATCGTGGCGACGCCGAATCCCGGCAGCTTGCCGACAATTGCGCACGAGTTCTGGAAGGACCCGACGCACGTGCGGCCCTACGACGTGGAGCTGCTCGAGTTCCTGTGCCGGGACGCGGGACTCGACGTGCAAGCTTCCGGGGTCAACCCAACGTCCGCGCGGGGCCTGCCGGTGACGCTCGGCGACCTTGACATAACGGAAAATCCGTCACCGGAAGGCAGCGCGCCCCCCGACGAAGACCGCGTGACGCGGTGGGTGGGCGGCCGCGTGGCGCGGTCGCGCTACGCGGCGGACCTGGAGGCCGCGCTTCACGGGGTGAGCGCCGAGTTGCAGCACACGCGCGACGAGCTGACGCGGGTGGCCGAAATCTTGCGGCGGGCGCTGGAGGTGGCCTACGAGCCGTCGGAGATCTACGTGGTGGCTCGCCGGCCCGCGGAGTGAGGCGTTACGGCTCCAGGTGCTGCCGGTCGGCGAATTCGGGACTGGCGGCGGTGCCTTCCATTGCCGGCAGGGCCTCGCCGTTGCGGATCAGCTCGGCGGCGTAGGCCTGTATGAGGGGCACGTTGGGTTCGAGCACGTAGGCGCCGTTTTCGGCGATAACCGTGCGCGACAGCCCGCGATCGAACCCGACCGCGCCCTGGACCACGCGAGATGAGTCGATCGACAACGCGAGCTTGAGCATGGACGGAACCAGCTCAAACGGCACGTCGGTCTTGAAGGTGTCGCGCAGACGCTCGAGGAAGTTGGGCCACTGCAAGATCGTGCGCGGGGTCAATAGCTGATCCCGCAGCGCGAGGAGAATCTGCTGTTGCCGCTGATCGCGGGCGATGGCCCCGTCCTGGTGGCGCGAGCGCGCGTAGCGCAGCGCCATGTCTCCATCGAAGTGGTTGACGCCGGCGGGGATGTACAGGGGCTCGAACCCGGTGTCGGTAGCGTTCGGATAACTCTCGTCGTAGATCGTGGTGGTCACGTCGACCTCGACGCCGCCGAAGAAGTCGACCAGCCGCCGGAAGCCGTAAAAGTCGAACACCATCACATAGTCCACCTTGATCCCCATGATCTCTCCCACGCGTTGCCGGAGGACATCGGGACCCTCGTTCAGGTAGACGGAGTTGATGCGGTAGGGGTCCGTGCGGCAGTTGGCGATGCACAGGTCGCGCGGTATGGAGATCAGGGCCGCGGAGTTGTTGGCGGGCTCGATTCGGGTGAGCACCATGGCGTCGGTGCGACCGCTGGCCTCGCCGGGCCGCTGGTCGAGACCCAGCAGCAGCAGGGAGAACGGCCGATCGCCGGGCCACGTCTCGATCAGGTCGAGCGGATTGGGCTGCTCCACCTGTTCGGCGGCCGGGGGCGGTTCGATGTCCACCTGGACCGCCTCGGTTGGTGCGGGGGTTGCCGCGGTGGGCGCCGACGGCGGCTCGGTGGCGACCGGACGCGCCACGACGGTGGGGGTTGATTGAGGCGCGGCAGTGGCAGGCTCGGCACTGTTGCTGCGCCAAACGAACAGCCCGATGACGCCGATGACGGCGAAGACCGCCAACGAGGCGCTGAGGCTTATGATTTCGGCGCGGTGCAGACGCCTGGCGAGGCGCTCGGAACCGTCGGGCATCAGGCGGTTAGGCATTATGTCGAATTGTGGCGTCCACTATACGACAGGAAATGCCTGCGGTGGGCGTGTACGACGTTAAATCTGTGGAGCATGGAATGTCTCGCGCGATAGATCGCCATTCGCCGGCATGACGTTACGCGCGGTTTGCCCGAATCCGTGACAACCATGGCGGGCGCCGCCGCGGGTCCCTTGCAATTGGCTCTCATCGGGTGTGGCGCAATGGGCGGCCGCCTGGCCCGAGCGGTGGCGCGGCGATCCGACTGCCGGCTGCTGTGGTGCGTCGATCGTGATCTTGAGGCCGCCACGCAACTGGCGGCCCAGTTGGACGGACCAAGGGCCGACGACGATGTCGACGGGGCGCTTCACCGGACCCAGGTCCAGGCCGTGCTGATCGCCACGCGACCCGACTCGCACGCGCAACTGGTGGCGGCGGCGGCCCGCGCCCGAAAGCACGTGTTCGTGGAGGCGCCGCTAGCGACCAAGCTGCCCGACGCGCTGCACGCGCATGCGGCGGTGCGCAAGGCGGGCGTGGTGGCCGGCGTTGACTTCGCCTTGCGCACGGCGCCGGGCGTTGCCCTGGTCCGCTCCACGGTGCCGGGACCGCGGTCGGTTGTGGTGCACGCCACGGTCGACTCGCTGGCCGACCGATGGGAAGGCGAACCCGAACACGGCGGCGTGCTCGGTACCTTCGGCAGCCACGCACTCGATATGGCCAACAATCTGTCCGGCTCGCGTCCGCTGCGGGTCTATGGAACCGGTGGTCGCTACGTGCGCCGCTCGGGTCTACCGGACACGCTGACGGCGACCATCAAGTTCGCGAGTGGTGGCGTGGCGCAGGTGGTCGTGGGCGAGTTTGGCCGATCCCAGCACGGGGGAACCTATTGGGGCGCCGTGGACGATGGATCGCGCCGCGCCGAGCTGTGGAACGACCTGGCGGAAGCCCGCGTGTTCGAAGGTGAGGGGGCCGTGGCTGGAACGCCCGAGCCGGGCGTTGGCAAAGACGGCCCCTCCGCAATGTTGGACGCATTCATCGACGCCGTGCGTGGCGGCGGCCGGCCCCTGGCCGACAGCGCCGACGGCGTGCGGGCCGTGCAGCTGGCCGACGGACTCTACGAGGCCATGCGCCTGGGCCGCGCGGTTGATTTGGAGCGGGTAGCCTAGCAGGCGGCTACCCAACGGAGCGGCGATGCAACCGATTCCCAGCGTGCACGAGCTGTTCATGCACGTGTGGCGGCTCGAGCACGTCGGCTACACGGCGGTGCCCAACGCCATCAGCCCCGAGCGCCTGGAGCCGATTCGAGAGCGCTTCGACGCGCTGATCGCCGATTACGAAAACGTGCCGAGCGCCGTGGTGGACGGCGCGTCGACGTCGGTCAACGGCGTCGGGTCGATCGATCTGCACCGGTTCTTCGAGCTCGATCCGTTGTTCGAGGATTTCATGGACCTGCCGACCGTGTTGCCGATCGTCCAAGCGGCGCGCAATCACGACGTGGTCCTCTTGTCGAGTGGGATGGGCAACTACCGGGCGCCCAACTCGCCGGCAGCGACGCTCTGGCACCGCGACGGCGGGCCCTACATGCGGCTGACCATCTGCCTGGACGACGTGACCGAGGAAGTCGGCCCGACGGCGGTGGTCCCCGGCAGCCACAGGGACCCGAATCGTCCGCCCGCTTGGGCCAACCACGACAACCAACCGCGGGCGCTGCCGGGCATGGTGCCGCTCACGGCGCCCGCGGGCACCTGCCTCATCAACGACACGAACATCTGGCACACCGCCATGCCCAATCGCTCGTCACGCCCGCGCCGGCTGGTGTGGGTGGTCTACAAGTGGTCCACCCAGGTCTACGACGTGCGCCCCGAGTGGCACCACACGCCGGAATTCATCGCCCGCCAGACCGATCCCGTGCGCCGCGCGCTGCTGGGGTGCACGGACTGAGGTCTCAGGGTAGGGGCAGGTTTCAAACCTGCCCTTGCTGAAGATCCTTGCGTAGCCGGTTCGTCATTCCGGCGAATGCCGGAATCCAGGTCCGTCGAATCTGGACGCGCGAGGGATGCTTGGTGTAGGGGCGACGCATGCGTCGCCCCTACGGTGCAACGGCCTGGCGCCAATCTTGCTCAGCCCGCGCGCTCCCACGGCGTGTCGATGCCCAGCGCGTCCGCTAGCGCCTCCAACTCCCGCCGATGCTCGTCGCCAACGGGGATGCCCTCAACCGCATAGCGCCGCGCGCGCTCGGCCTCCGGCGCTCCGGCGAACTGCGCTTTGGGAAACCCCGGCAGCGGGGCCAGCTCCGCGATGCGCTCCGCCAGCACGTCCATCTGCCGCCGGAACTCCGCCGGGTCCAGGAACAGATCGATGCGGAACATCATGAAGGCGGCCGCCTGGTGCGCTGAGGCGAACCGGGGCGGCAGCGCGTCGCGCTCCTGCGGCACCCCCGCCAGAACGCCGCCCCAAGCCTGGGCGATGTTGCCCAGCCCGATGCAGCGGAAGATCGTGCCGGGGATCCAGTCCTCGAGCTCCTCGCGGTGCGGCGACGAGCGCAGGTCGTACACCGGCGAGAAATCGACGATCAGCGGATCCGCATCGCTCGCCGGGGCGCTGAAGCACATCGGCGAGCCGACCGCCGAGCTGTAGACCGGCATGCCCGGCTCGATGTTCGGCCGCGCGCCGCCGGTGACGAAGCACAGCAGGTCGTGCGGCAGCGTCATGCGGGCGTAGATGCCGGCGGCGCCGATGTGCCCGTGATTCCGCGTGACCGCCACCGCGACGCCGACTTCACGCGCCTTGTCGATCGCCCGCTCGGTCGCCAGGAGAGCGGCGAAATAGCCCAGCCCCCCGTCTCCGTCCACGACCAGGCTCACGGGCGTCTCGCGCGTCACGCGCGGCCCGGGCGCCGGGTTGAGCCGACCCCCACGAAGCTCGTCGGCATAGTGGGCGAACATCCGCGTCCCATGCGAGTGCACCCCGCGCAGATCGTTGCCGGTGAGTAGCTCCGCCAGCTGACCGGCCTGCGCGTCCGGCATGCCCAAGGCCAACGCCGCCTCGCACACGAATCCCCGCAAGCGCCCCGCCGGCACCGAGACAAACCGCTCCGGCGGCAGGTTCAGCTTGTAAACGGACGGGGTGGCGGTCATTGAGCCACCTTACCCCCGGGCCAATGACGGCGGGCACCCACGCGGGACGCCGCTACATCACGTCGGCGGCGCCGCCTGCGCCGCGGCGAGGCGCGCGCGGACGACCGGCAGGACGACCAGACTCAGCCCGAAGAAGATCGCCATCATGGCAAAGACGGCGCGGTAGCCGAATAGGTCCAGCGCTATGCCGGCCGAGAGCGTGGCCAGGCCGTCGCCGCCGGCGGTAGCGACGTTTGAGAGGCCCATGTACAAGCCCGGCGCGCGCTGGTCGGGGATCAGGTCGATGGCCACGGCCCAATCCGCGGCCGTGAACAGGCCGACGCCGACGCCCAGCACCGCGGCGAAGATCACGACCTGCACGAAGGACTGTGAGGTCATGAGCACGGCGGCGGCAATGAGACCCAGCGCCGCGGCCGCCGCCACCAGCCGCAGCTTGCCGTAGCGGTCGGCCAGCCATCCGGCGGGAACAGTGGTGATGAGCGCCGTCAGCAGCACCGCGGCCAGGACGATGGTGGTCTTGAACTCGGCGTCGCTCTCGGCCAGGCCGCCGTCCACCTGGTCGCCCTTGAGGAATAGCTGGATGAAGTTGTCCATGGCCTGCAGGCCCATGAAATAGAGCAGCCGCGAGAGCATCAGCCACGCGAACGCCGAGCGTTGGGTCAGCTCGCCCAGCCGCGTGCGGACCTCGCGCAGGACGCCTTCGAACGGCGCCTGCTCGGGCGGCCGCTGCTCGCGGACGGCGAACCACGCGGCGATGGAGAAGACGGCCAGGACCACCATGATCGTGAGGAGCGCGGGGGCGAAGAATGGGTTGGGGTCCTGGCCCTCGGCGGCCATGCTGAGCCACGCGCCGGCGACGCCCGCGCCGACGAGCGTGCCCATGAGGTTGGCCAGTCCGAAGAACCCCGATGCCCGCCCGCGCGAATCGGTCGGCACCTGGTCGGGAATCACGCCCTGGTAGGGGCCGTGGGCGATGTTGGCGGCGATCTGCAGCAGCACCATGGCCACGAACAGCAGCCCGTAGTTCGGCGCGTATGCCACGAACAGCAGGCAGGGCATGGCCGCGGCGATGCCCGCCGCCATGATCGGCCGCCGCCGGCCCCAGCGCATCCGCACCCGGTCACTGAAGGCGCCGGCCATCGGTTGAACGAGGATGGCCACGATGAGGCCGACCACCACGATGGCCCCGATGGCGGTGCCCTTGATCTCGTCGTCCACCAGCTCCGGCACGCGGGTCGGCAGCAGTTGGATGTTCATGCCGCCCCACAGGAACGACAGGCCGAACCAGAAGAGGCTGATGCGAACGAGGAAGAACGCGGAGCGGCGCGCGATCTCCGCGCCGCGGCTCATGGCGCTACCGCGGGGCCGAGCGAGGGTGACGAGTCGTCACCAAAGCGGAAGACAAACAATGTCCGCCCCGAACCATCCACCCACATCACCGCCAGATTAGACGAGTCGCCATCAGCCGTCACGTAGACCAACGCGTCGCCGTCCGGCGTCCACACCGGAGCCCGATCGCCCAGGGTGTATCTGAACTCCGACAGCGGCAGCACGACGACGCCCGTGCCGTCGGCATTGATGATTGCGACGTGAGGCTGGCGCTCGCGGATGGTGGCGTAGGCCACGCGCGTACCGTCGGGCGACCAGCGCGGCTCCAGGTCGGCGCCGGCGGCATCGGTGAGACGCTGCTCGTCGCTGCCGTCGAGGGCCATGGTGAAGATGTCGAACTGGCCAAAGCGATCGGCGCTGAACACGAGGCGGGTGCCGTCGGGCGAAAACGACGGAGAATTCTCGGCGCGGCCGCTGCCGACGACCAGCGTCTCCTCGCCCGTCTCGACGTCCACGATCCAAATGTCGGGGCTGCCGCGGCGCTGGGACTGGAAGGCGACGGTCGAGCCGTCCGGCGACCAGGAGGGCCGGGAGTCGCCGGGACCCTGCGTGAGCGGGCGAATGTCGCGGCCGAGCGAGGTCATCAACCAGATGCGGAACTCGCCGTCGCGGTTGCTGGCGAAGGCAATGGTCGAGCCGTCGGGCGACCACGCGGGCTGCGCGTCGTCGGCGGGATTGATGGTCAGGCGCCGTTGGCCCGTGCCGTCCGTGGCGATGACGTAGATCTCGAGATTGCGGCCGATGTCGGCCTGGTAGGCGACCCAGAGGAGCGGGAACGGCGTATCCGCAGGAGGCGACGTCGGCGTTGGCGTGGGCGTTGGTGCGGGTGTCGGAGTTGGCGTAGGGCTGGGCGTGGGCGTCGGTGTTGCCGTGGGGGCGGGAGACGGCGATGGGCTCGGCGTGGCCGTGGGAGCGGGCGTTGGACTGGGCGTGGGGGGCGCTGTGGCCGTGGGTGTGGGAGGCGGCAGGTTCACCGGAGCCGTCGGTGTGGGACGGGGTCGGCCCGTGGGGAACTCTGCGGGGAGCGGGGCGGGCGTCGTCGCGACCACCGTCACCCGCTCGATCGGCACGCGGATCACCCCCGACGAGCCGCCGTTGCAGCCGCTCAACAGAACCAGTGCCAGGCTCGCCAGGGCCGTGGTGAATCCCCAGGACCGGCCGCGGACCGAGGAACGCGCGGCTCGCGGCCGAAGGCGACGCGTCATTCGCCGGAGTCGGTGCGCCGCCTCAGGAAGGCTCCTAATAATCCCCCACGCCGCGCCCCGATCCGTCCGTCCCCGTATCAAGTACGGGGCAGGCTCTGAGCTTGTCGAAGGAGCTGTCGAACGGTTCAGGGCGCATACACACCTTCTGCCCTGCATTCTGCAGAGGTCGCCTCGGTGCTCTTCCGACCTAGGCCGCCGCGCCGTGCTTGCCTCCACGCGAACCCCTGCCCAGTCCCACGAGCTGTTTCGGCGTCAGAAACCAGCGCACCACGGCGCACTGCCCTAGCGCGATGGCGAAGGTCTGGAGCTTGCAGAGCCCGCCAGGCTTCAGGCCGAATGACCCACCGGGCGCGCCGAAGGCCAATATCGAGATGAGCTGGCTCAGCGTCGGCTCGTGACCGACCAGCATGACGCCCTTGGTGCGCTCATGGGCGCGCACGGAATTGACAATGCCGTTGAGATCGCCGGTGGCGAGCGCGTCGGAATACTCGATATCGGCCGCGACGCCCAGACCCTGGTGCACGATCTCGGCAGTCTGCCGCGCGCGCAGCAGCGGGCTGGAGATGATGGTGTCCACGACGACGTTGGCCGCGGCCATGCCCTTGGTCGACCGTTCGGTACGCCGTATTCCCAACATGCTCAGCGGGCGGAGGTCGTCGCGGGGATAGGACGGTCCAAAGGCCTCGGCCTTGCCGTGCCGCAGGATGTAGAGATTCATGCGCCCTCCCGGATTCGCGGGTCTCCGGCGTCCCGGCGTGCGGTGCTGTCAGGCCTCCGTGGCCGCGGTGAGGGTGATGGGATCGCCGGCAACGGCCACGCCCCCGGCGCTGACGGTGGCCAGCATGCCCCGTCGTCCTCTGATCTCCTCCTGGAGCCCCGGACGCAGGATGTCCATCTTGTAGCACGGGTCGCACGGGTGGGAGATCACCACCTCGACCTCGGCGCCGATGCGCAGCCGATCGCCCTCGTTCAACGACGCGAGATCAATGCCGGTGGTGGCGACGTTCTCGCGAATGTCGCCGGGGCCAAGCTCCAGCACGTCCAGGGTCTCGGTGTCCATGAGCAGCACCTGGTTGCGCGAGTCCGGCTTGGCGTGGCGGTCGCCGTCGATGCCCAGATCGGCCACGAAGCTGAGGCTGCTGACGCCAACGTTCTGGCCGGAAGTCGGGGAGAGGCGCAGCCATGCGACGTGCGGTGAGCTTGACATAAATGTCCTCTGCGATGGTCTGATTGCGTCCAGCGTACGCCATCCGCGGGCGCCAAAGCCCTGGTCGGACAGTGACCGGCCCTCACGCCTATAATCAACCGCCCGGCCGAGGTGGCGGAATTGGTAGACGCGCTAGCTTGAGGGGCTAGTGGCCTCCGGGCTGTGCGGGTTCGAGTCCCGCCCTCGGCACCCTCGACATCCGCTCCGTCAAACCTGATGGAGCGGCCATGCAGCGGCCCCGGCCGCCGCGGTGGTGCGGCGGACGAAGGGTCACTAGCTTTTTCGAAGTCGTGACCAAGGGCACTAGCCTCAGCCACGAAATCGAACGCTTGCCAAACGCTCCCCTGCGCTTCCCGACGTTCGGCCAACGGTCGGCGGACGCTTGGACCGCTCCGCCGACGCTGGAGGCAGGATCATGGGGGACATGCCGATCGGGACCAACGCGCCTCTCCCCGAGGCCATCGCGGAGTACCTGGCGGCCTGCGAGGCCGAGGGACAGTCGCGCGCCACGCTGGGCTGGAAACGCGCCGTGTTGCGGCGCTTCGCGGACTACGCCGGCAGCGTGGCGGCCGGAGACGTCGACTCTCTGACGCTCGAACTGGCCCGGCGATGGCAGCGCCATCTGCGCACCGCCCCGATGGCTCGCCCGCGGCGCAAGCCGGGACACGAGGGCGAACGCCGGGCCGCCCACACCGTCAACGGCTACTGCCGCGTGCTGCGGGCGTTCGCCGGCTGGCTCGCCGAGGCGGGGTACGTGGACGCCCATCCCCTGGGGACGTTTCGACCAGGCCGGTTGCCGACGCGCGAGGTTGAGCCCATCGCGGCGGACGATCAGCAGCGGCTCCTGGAGGCCTGCGATCCGCGCTCGCCGCTGGGCCTGCGCGATCTGGCCATCCTGAGCGTGCTGCTCGATACCGGCCTGCGCTCCTCGGAGCTCTGCCGCCTGCGCGTCGCGGACCTCGATCTGGCCTCGGGCGAAGTGCGGGTGCGCGGGGGCAAGGGCGCCCGCGACCGCACGGTGGCGCTGGGCCAGCGCGCGCGGTCGATGGTGGATCGGTACCTGCAGCTCGCACGCCCCTGGCCGGACGACCCGGACCCCGACGCGGACCGGGTGTTTCTGACGCGCCAGCGCCGGCCGTTGACGCGCTACACCCTCGGGCGCGTGCTCAAACGGCTGGGGGCGCGAGCCAATCTGGTGAACATCCACCCGCATCGCTTTCGCCACACCTTCGGGGTGACCTATCTCCGAGCCGGTGGCGACGTATTGACGCTGCAGCGGATCCTGGGCCACACGACCCTGATGATGGTGAACCACTATCTCCATCTCGCCTCGTCGGACGTGGTGAGCCGTCACCGGGCGCACTCGCCGCTGGACCGGCTGCCGAACGGGCGGACGTTTCGGCG
>JAPOXD010000047.1 GCA_026707285.1 Chloroflexota bacterium
CGCCCACCTCATCACCCGGCCACGTGATGAGGCTGTCGCCAACATACAAATGACAAGAGAGGTGTTTCGGGAATGACATGAAGGACGCCCCGCCCCCTTCGCCCGGCTCGAGACGCGACCTAGTCGGACCCGCGTTCCTCGCTTGGCGCGCCGTTGTCCGAGGAGGAGCCGTTCGGACCGCTCGCGCCATTCGAAGCGTCGTCGCTGCCGAAGACGTAGGGCTCGGGCGCGGAGACGCCGGCCGTCACCAGCACGGGCGGCTCGGGCAGCGCCTTGGGCTCGTTGCCGGCGGCGATCATCTCGTCGTAGCGCGTGACCATGTCCTCGACGTCCTGGCCGTCGACCTCATCCTGGTCGATTAGCAGTTGCGCCAGGTCGTGCATGGCGCCGGAGTACTGCGTGAGCAGGGACTTCACCTTGCGGTATTCCTGGTCCAGGATCTGGTCAATCTTGCGCTTCATGTCGGGCGCCGTGGCGGACACGGCCGGACCGAACGGCAGGGTCGAGTAGAAGCTGCCGTCCATGCCCCACACGCTCAGCATGTGGAAGGCCATGTGCGTGGCGTGCGCGAAGTCGGACGTGACGCCCACCGTCGGCGATCCAATGAACAGCTCTTCCGCCGCGCGGCTGGCCAGCGAGACCTGGATGCTGGCGAGCAACTCCTCGCGCACCAGCACGCGCTTTTCCTCCACCGGCTTGTAGGCGGCCAGCCCGAGGGCGCTGCCGTGCCGAATGATGGTGACCTTGGTCAAGCGCTCCCAGTGCTTGAGCTTGACCTGGGCGATGGCGTGCCCGGCCTCGTGGTAGGCGAGCCGGCGGCGGTCTTCCTGCGTGAGCCCGCGAATCGGCTCGCGCAGGCCCCATTCGTGGTTCTCTCGCGCGCGCGAGAAGTCCGCGTAGGAGATGGCGTCGCGGCCGTCGAAGTGGGCGTGGATCACGGCCTCGTTGAGGACGTATTTGATCGCGACCGGGGTGTAGTCGATGGTGTCGTTGCCCATGCGGTCGATGGGCATCTCTTCGTGCCGCACCTTCGCCAGGTAGTACTCGATGATGTCTTTGCGGCCTTCGAAGTCGGGCTTGTCGACGTGGATCTTGCGGTCGAACCGGCCGGGCCGCAGCAGCGCCTGATCAAGCACGGAGGCGATGTTCGTGGCGCCGACGGTGAGCACCGGCGGCGGCAGCGCGCGGCCTTTCTTGAGGCCGAGCATGCGCAGCAGCCGCGAAAACATGCCGCTGTCGAAGTTGGGCGGGTCCATCTGCAGCAGCAACTCGTTGAGCAGCCCCAGCCCGCCGCCGCCGAACATGCCGCCCATGCCCATGCCCATGCCCATGCCGCCGCCCGTCTGGCTGGTGCGGGAGGTGCCGATGGCGTCGATCTCGTCGATGAAGACGATGCAGCCGCCATGCCGGCGGGCCAGCTTGCGCGCCTTGCCGTAGAGCATGCGCACGCGCAGGGGACCGATGCCGATGAACATGGCCTGGAGGCTCGGCGCGGAGAGGTAGCCGAACGGCAACCCGGCCTCGCTGGCCATGACCTGCGCCAGATAGCTCTTGCCGGTGCCGGGCGGTCCCTCGAGCAGCAGCCCGCGGATGGTCTCGCCGCCCATGCGCTTGAACTCGCGCACGCCGCGCAGCAGCGTCACCACGCGCCGCGCGACCTCCAGGATCTGATCGTTGCCGCGGTAGTCCGAAAACCACACGCCGGTTTCGCCCGGCTGTACCCAATAGGTCCGGCCCCGGCCCAGGATGTAGAACAGGGCGCCGAACTGGACGATCAGGAACATCATCGCGAAGAGCAACTGCGCGATGAACTGCAAGATTCCGACCGTGATCTCGGTGGCCTGGGTCAGCCCCAGCAGCAGCGCACCCGTGATGACCAGGTAGAGAGTGATCGCGCGCCAGTTCTCGCGCACGAAGGTCAGCGGGCTCCGCCGGGCGGCGGCGCGTCGCCGAATATCAGAGTCGATGGTCATGCCCATGCCGGCGTCTCCCCCCGAGCGTGGCCTCTGGCGCGTCGCTCGCGGCGCGCACCATGCCGCCTGGCGATGAACGACGAGTATACCCCCGGAGGCGGCGCCAAAGGTGAAGATACGCACGAAGCGACCGCGGATCCGTTGGTCAAGTGGTTGGAGAACCGCTGAACACTCAAGGAAGTCTCGGCCCGCGTGTGTCGCAATCCGTTCGATAGTTCCTACGGCCAGCTCGGGGCGAACGGATTGGGGCGGTCTGTTTCGGCCAATTCGGCCTCTGCCTAGCGAGAGGCCGCTGCATGGGAAGGTAGGGGCGGGTCTGAGACCCGCCCGGCCCCGAGCATCCGGCCCGCCTCCAGATTCGACCGAACTGGATTCCGGCCTCCGCCGGAATGACGGCGGGGTTACGCAAAGATCCCTAGCGGGCGGGGCCGTCGTGCCAGCGCCGGCCAAAAAGGGCCAGCCGCGCCTGCACCATGCCAAAGACCGAGTCGGGGTGATAGCGCATGCTCGCGGCAGCGGACCCGGCGGGCACGCCCGTCAGCAGCTCGATGCCGCCGCCGATCGTATCCGTGGTGTAGACGTGGAACTGCCCGGCGTCGATGGCCTTGGCCACGTCCCAGCGAAGCGTGAGGTGCCTGGCATTCGCCGCCGGCAGCAGCACGCCCTGGGCGCCGGTGAGCCCGCGCCGGCGGCACAGATCGAAGAACCCCTCGACCTTCTGCGTGACTCCGCCGACGGCCTGGACCTGGCCGTGTTGATTCACCGAGCCCGTCACGGCCACGTCCTGCCGCAGCGGCAATCCGCTGAGGCTTGAAAGCAGCGCGTAGAGCTCCGCGGAGGACGCGCTGTCGCCCTCGATGCCGCCGTAGGACTGCTCGAAGACCAGGGTGGCGCTGAGGCTGAGCGGACCCTCGATCCCGAACGTGCCGCTCACGAACCCGGACAGGATCATGGCGCCCTTGTCGTGGATGGGCCCGGTGAGCTTGGCCTCACGATCGATGCTGAGCACGCCGTCGCGTCCGGGGTAGGTGCGCGCCGAGATCCGGTGCACCTGGCCGAACTCGTGGCCGCCCAGGCCGACGACGGACAGTCCGTTGACCTGCCCGACCGCCGCGCCTTCGATCTCCACCATCACGGTGCCGTCGGCGATCCGGTCGCGGATCTTCTCTTCGGTCAGGTTGCTGCGGCGGATGCGCTCGTCGATCGACGACCAGACGTGCTCCTCGCCCACCACGCCGGCCTCCGCCCGGCGCGCCCAGTGCCCGGCTTCCCGGATGATGTCGCTGAGGTCGCCGAACCGGGTGGACAGGCGGCGGCGGTCCTGCGCCAAACGCACGCCCTCTTCGACCACGCGGGCGACGGCGGTGCGGTCGAAATGCGGAAGGTCCTCGTCGTGACACCGGGCGGCGATGAATCGGGCATAGCGGTTCATGTTTGCGTCGTTGAGCTCGATCTCGGTGTCGAACTCGGCGCGGACTTTGAACAAGTCGCCGAAGTCCGGGTCGGCGTCGTGGAGCAGGTAGTAGACCCACGGCGCGCCCACCAGCGCGACCTTGACATCCAGCGGAACGGGCTCGGGATCGAGACGCGCCGGTGGAGCCAACCCAAAGCCCTCCGCCGCGGTCTCGATGCGGATTACCTGATCGCGCAGCGCCCGCTTGAGGCCGTCATACGCGGCCACGTTGGGGAGCACGTCCTCCGCCTGCACGACCAGGAACCCGCCGTTGGCCGCGTGGAGCGCGCCCGGCTTGATCATGGTGAAGTCGGTGGTGACCACGCCCATGGTCTGGCGCTGTTCGATCTGGCCGAAGAGATTGGGGTAGGTGGGGTGTCCCTCGCGGACCAACGGCGCCCCGCTGTCGGGGGCATGGGTCACAAGCACGTTGACCTGATAGGGCAGCAGGGGGTCGGCCGGGTGGCGCGCCGCGCGGTCCGGCGTCGCGTCGCCTTCCTCGCTCTCACGGAAGACCTCGAAGTTCTCGGTCGCGTGCTGCTCGACCGCGAGCAAATGGGCGGTGACCTCATCGTGGCTGCGGTAGGCCTCGCGCAAATCTTCGAGCAGCGGCCGGACGACGCTGCGCGCGACGTCGACGTTGAGCGCGTGCAGTTGGTCGCGCGCCTGGCGTTGTCGCCGGCGCAGCGCCCGCATAGTGTCCGCCAGGGCGCCGTCCACGACCTGCCGGGCTTGCTGCATGGCGCCGCGCTCGGACTCCGGCAGTTCCCGCAGCGCCTCCGGCGTAAGCGGCTGACCGTCGCGCACCGCGGCCACGCTGAGACCCACCGGCGTCTGGACGATCGCCAGGCCGGCCGCCTGGGCTCGACGGTTCAGGTCCTGCAGCGCCGCCTGCCGCTCGGCCTGTTCCCGCTGCGCAATGCCGCGCCGCTGCGCCTCGTATTCGTCGGTGGCGAAGGCCCGCGCCATCTCGATTTGGAGCGCCGCCACCAGATCGTCCATTTGCCTGCGAAACTCGGGCGCGGCACCCGGCGGCAGTCGCAGCGCACGCGGGCGGTGCGGCTCGTCGAAGTTATGGACGTAGCACCAATCGGGCGGCGTGGGGCGGCTGTCCGCCACGGCGCGCAGCCGCTCGAAGATCATGGACGTGCGTCCGGTGCCCGGAAGCCCCATGGCGAAGATGTTGAATCCGGGGCTGCGGATGTCCACGCCGAACTCCAGCGATCGCTCGGCGCGCTCCTGGCCGATCAGCGCGTCCGGACGCTCGAGCTCGGCGGTGGACTCGAAGCTCAGCGAGTCGGGATCGCAGGTCCAACGCACCGCCTCGGCGGATAGCTCGGTCACGCCCGAGGGGAGGCCGCGCGAATCGCGGTGAACGGAGTCGGAATGCAGCAGGGCGCCCTCGGGGTGGAACGCGGCGAAGTCTAGCAGTGGCCCCGGCGGCAGCCGCCTACACTGGCGAGCGTGGGCCGCAGCGCCGGAGAAACCGAGGTCGCCTTGAACGTTGTGATCGACTACCCGATGGGCACAAGCGCCGACTGGGATCCCATGCGTGCCGAGTTTCCGGACGACGACTTCGCCTGGGCCGCCGAGCTCGACGCCTCATTCCCCGCGTTGAGCGACGCGGAGGTAATAGGCGCCGCACGGCCACTCGGCCCCGGCGTCCTCGACGCGGCGCCGAACGTGCGCTGGGTCCAGGTCTTTTCGGCCGGCGTCGAGACGTACCTGAAATCCCCCGGCCTCCTGGAACGCGACCTCGTGCTGACCAACGTGAAGGTGGTGCTGGGCAGCCACGTGGCCGAAACCGGCATCGCCCTGCTCACCGGCCTCTCGCGCGGCATCGCGCCGGCGGTGCTGGCCCAGCAGGAGCATCGCTGGGATCCGTCGATTCCGGTCGATGAACTCACCGGCAAGCGGGCGCTGGTCGTCGGCGCGGGCGGCATTGGACGCGCGCTGGCCCGCCGGCTGGACGGCCTCGAGGTCGAGGTCCGCGCCGTGGACATCTACCCGCAGGAGCCGGACGACTACATCCGCGAGGTGCGGCCGGTGAGCGAGATGCCCGCCATGCTGCCGGACACCGACATATTGGCGATCTGTTGCCCCAGCACGGCCGAGACCCAGCGTCTGATTGACAAGAGCGTCTTCGACCTATTGCCCGACGACGCCTATCTGATCAACATTTCGCGCGGCGCGGTGGTGGACACGCCGGCGCTCGTTGAGGCGCTGCGCGGCGGCAGGCTACGCGGCGCGGGGCTGGACGTGCTCGACCAGGAGCCGCCGCCGCCCGATCACCCGATCTGGAGCTTTCCCAACGTGATGATCACGCCACACAACGGCGGGGCGTCGCCCTTGCGCGTGATGCGCATCCGCGAGTTCTTCGCGAGCAACCTGCGCCGCTATAAGGCGGGCGAGCCGCTGGAGAACGTGGTGGACGTCGAGGCCGGATTCTGACCGGGCGAATCGGCGGCTAGATGACGTTGCCCGTGCCGCCGTCGATGGCGACCGCGGTGCCGGTGATGTAGGCGGCGCGCGGCGAGACGAGAAACGCCACCAGGTCGGCGACTTCTTCGGCGCGACCGATCCGTCCGAGCGGAATGTCGGAGCCCATGCTGGCGTAGTAGTCCTCGAGCGACACGTTCGTCGATCCGCTGCGCCAGCGGCGCTCCCACTGCATGCTCCGAATCGATCCCAGCATGACGGTGTTGACGCGAATACGGTCGGCGGCGAGGTCCTTGGACAGTGCCTTGGTGAGCCCGATGCCCGCGGCGCGACTCACCGAGGTCGGCACCGACGCGGCGGCCGGCTGTTTGCCGCCGACGGTGGTGAGATTGACGATGGCGCCGCCGCCGGCCGCGCGGAGATGCGGGATGGCCGCGCGCGTGCAGCGGATGGCGCCGTAGACCTTGAGCTGCAAATCGGCCTCCCAGGCCGCGTCGTCGACGTCCTCGAACGGCGCGGCGGCGGAGGTGCCGGCGTTATTGACCAGGATGTCCAGGCGGCCAAGCCGCCGGGCCGCGGTTTCCACGAAGTCGTGCGGCTGTTGCGCATCGGTCACGTCCAGCGGCAGCGGCTCTACGCGGCCTCCGGTGGCGGCGCGAATCTCCTCGGCCGCGCGCTGCAGCGGATCAGGGCGGCGCGCCCCGATGGCCACGTCGCAGCCTTCGGCCGACAGCGCGGTCGCGATGGCCCGGCCGATGCCCTCGCTGCCGCCGGTGACGGCGGCGGCAAGCCCCGTCAGCTGTAGGTCCACCCGGGTTCGCTAGGCGTCGCCGACGACCACGTCGGCCGTGGCGTCACGCTCCGCGAGCAGGATCTCCCGCCCCTTGCGCACGATCTCCTCGCGCTGCCGCTGCTGCCAGCTCGTGCCGGTCTTGGAGAGGAACCACAGCCGCCGGGAGTAGCGCGGCACGGCGATCCACACGACTTCCATCCACGGCGGCAGGCGCTCCGGCGGGGCGACATCGTCCCAATGCACCGGCGTCTCGTTGATGGTCAGCGCCACGTTGTTCTCCTTGCCTTTGCGACGGGTATGGGTTTGCGGACGTTCACAAGTTGAGCCTCCGACGGACGTTGTCGACGAGCGTGCGATGGGCCTCGGGCCTCCGCCGCCGCTCCTCCAGCTTTTTTGCCACCGCGCGGTCGCTGTAATAGCGCACGGCGGCGTAGCCGGCAACTCCGATGAGGGCCATCACCGCAACGACGCCAATGACGTTGGACAGCTCCTCGCGAAAGAATACGAACCCGTGGAGATATCGCACGCCGATCAGGATGAGATACACCGTCATGGTGATCGAAATGGTGTAGGCCAGCCGCCGGCGCAGGCCGCCGTAGATCAGCAGCGGCACGGTGGTGATGATGGCGATGATCAAGAGGGTGCGAAACACAGGCTGACCCGAGGCTTACGCCGCCGGCGATGCTACTACAGGGGCAATCGGCCTCGATGCCGGCATCCGTTCGGCCACCTCTGCGGTACGATGGCGCCCAAGTGGCGGGCGCCGTATGCCATTGCGCCACGCAGCCGCAGGGCTGCCCGACGAGTGCGCCGTAACGGCGGCGAGCATTGGTTGGGGCTGCACCGTGACACCGATACGTCAGCAGGAGGGATCGCTGTATATGCATCGAGCCGCGCTCCTGCTAGGCCCGTGCCTTCGCGCTAGCTGACCGTTCCCCCACCGTCATGCACCCGATCGGACCTCTCACCACTGGCGACCGCACCCCGCGGCCGCCCGGCCCCTGGGCCGAGCACGATGCCTGCGGCGTCGGTTTCATCGCGGACATTCAGGGCCGTCGGTCGCATCGCACGGTGCAGCAAGCGGTGCAGGCGGTCTCTCGCCTGGGCCACCGCGGCGCGATTGCCGCGGACCGCAAGACCGGTGACGGCGCCGGCGTGCTCACGCAGCTCCCGCGGGAGTTCTTCGCCGCGCAGATTCGAAGCTTCGGCGAGCGCGCAGTCGATCCCGCGGACATCGCGGTGGCGACGGTGTTCCTCGACAACCGCAATCCGCGCGGCGCCCGGCGCTTCCGCACGCTGGCGGAAGAAATCTGCGGCGACCGCGGGATCCGGGTCGTCGGCTGGCGCCAGGTGCCGGTCGATACGTCCGTGCTCGGCGCCGGGGCCTACACCGACCGGCCCGACATTCAGCAGGCCCTGCTCGTGCGAGGCCCGGCGATTCCATCCGTCGACGATTTCGAGCGCCGGCTCTACCTGGCGCGGCGCGAGCTCACGGGTCGCGCGGCGCGAGAGTCGATCGAGTCCAACTACGTCGTGTCGATGTCGTCGCGGACGATCGTCTACAAGGGACTGGTCGTCGGCGCCGAGCTCGGACACTTCTACCCAGATCTGAGCGACCCGCGGTTCAAATCGTCGCTAGCGGTGTTTCATCAGCGCTACAGCACCAACACCCATCCGACCTGGCAGCTGGCCCAGCCGTTTCGCATGCTGGCGCACAACGGCGAAATCAACACCCTGGACGGCAACCGCAACTGGATGGCCGCGCGCGAGGCGGCGCTGACCAGCGAGCGGTGGGGGCGCGACCTGTCCACGCTGCTTCCCGTGACCGACGACCGGGGGTCCGACTCCTACAGCCTGGACCACACCTTGGAGTTCCTGGTCGCCGGCGGTCGCTCCATCGTCCATGCCGCCATGATGCTGGTCCCCGAGGCGTGGGAGCACATGGAGGAAATGCCCCGCACGCTGCGGGACTTCTACGACTACCACCGGTGTCTCACCGAGCCCTGGGACGGACCCGCGGCACTCGCCTTCAGCGACGGTCGCTGGGTTTGCGCGGCGCTGGACCGCAACGGCCTCCGTCCGTCGCGGTACGTGATCACGGACGACGGCACGATTTGCGTGTCGTCGGAAGTTGGCGTGCTGGACATCGACGCCGAGCGCGTGGCGGCGAAGGGCCGGCTGGGGCCGGGGGAGATCATCGCCGTCGACACGGAACGCGGAAAGCTGCTGCACAACGACGAAGCCAAGCAGGGCATCGCGACTCGAGCGCCCTACGGGGACTGGCTGGCCGAGCACCTGGTCGATCTTGCGTCGATCACCGCCGCGCCGGACGCGGCGAACGGCGATGGCGCGGTGACGGCCCTGGCCAACGGCACGCTCACGCAATACCAGCATGCCTACGGCTTCACGCGCGAAGACCTGACCCACATCCTCGACCCGATGGCGATCGAGGGCCTGGACCCCGTGTTCTCAATGGGGAACGACGCGCCGCTGGCGGTGCTTTCGGGGACGGGTCCGAGCGTGTTCGGCTACATCAAGCAGCGCTTCGCACAGGTGACAAATCCGCCCATCGACCCTCTGCGCGAGTCGCTGGTGATGTCGCTGGACGTGCGCATGGGGCCGCGCGCCAGCCTGCTGAGCGAGGTGCCGGAGGCGGCGCATTTGATCCACCTGCGCTCACCCGTGATCCGACCGGTCGATCTTTCGGCCATCGAGTCGCTCACCGATCCGGCCTTCCGCACGGCTCGCGTGGATGTCACGTTTCCAGCGCTCGAGGGCCCGTACGCGCTGGACGACGCGATCGACGCGGTTTGCCGCGAAGCCGTTGAAGCCGTGGACCGCGGGGCGCACCTGCTGGTTCTGACGGACGAGGCCGTGGACGCCGAACGGGCGCCGATTCCGATCCTGCTGGCGGTTGGGGCAGTCCATCACGCCCTGATCGCGGCCGGTCGCCGCATGCGCGCCGACATCATCGTTTCGAGCGGGCAGGTGTGGGACGTGCATCACTTCTGTGCGTTGCTGGGCTACGGCGCCAGCGCGGTGTGCCCGTGGCTGGCCCTGCAAAGCGCCGAGGCGCTCACCGCTGCAAACGGTCACGGCGCTCGGTCCGGCGCGGACAACTTTGTGATCACGGCCGAAGCGGGCATCCGCAAAGTGATGTCGAAGATGGGCATCTCCACGCTCAGCAGCTATCGCGGCGCCCAAATTTTCGAGGCTGTCGGACTCGCGCCGGATTTGATCGAGCGCTGTCTGCCGGGCACGCCGTCGACCATAGGCGGCGTCGGGGCGGTGCAACTCGCCGAAGACGTGCTGGCGAGGCACGACGCGGCGTTCAGCCAGACCGCACAGCGGCTGCCGGATACCGGCTGGGTCCGTTTTCGCCGGAACGGCGAGTTTCACGCGGCCAATCCCACGCTGGTCAAAGCCCTGCAGCGGGCGGTGCAGACGGACGATCCAGCGGATTTCGAGGCATTCGACCGCGCCGTCGACGATCGGGAGCCGTACGCGATTCGCGACTTGCTGCGCTTCCGGCCCGCCGGTCCGCCCATTCCGCTGGACGAGGTGGAGTCGGTGGAATCGCTGCTGCCGCGCTTTTGCACCACGGCCATGTCGATCGGCGCACTGAGCCCCGAGGCCCACAGCACCATCAGCAAGGGCATGAACCGCATCGGCGCCCGGAGCAACACGGGCGAAGGCGGCGAGGATGCCACGTGGTACGCCCCCGACGCCTCCGGCGAGTGGCCGGACAGCCGCATCAAGCAAGTCGCGTCGGCGAGGTTCGGGGTGACGCCGCAATACCTGGCCATGGCCGAGCAACTGGAAATCAAGATGGCGCAGGGCTCCAAGCCCGGCGAAGGCGGCCAGATCCCGGCGACCAAGGTCTCGGAGTACATCGCCGGGCTGCGCTTCACGGTCCCCGGCATCCCGCTGATCTCGCCGCCGCCGCACCACGACATCTACAGCATCGAGGACCTGTCGCAGCTCATCTACGACCTCAAGGAGGTCAACCCCCGCGCGGCGATCGGCGTGAAGCTCGTCGCGGAATCCGGGGTGGGAACCATCGCAGCGGGCGTGGCCAAAGCCTATGCGGACTACGTGCTCATCAGCGGGCACGACGGCGGCACTGGTGCCTCGCCGCTGAGCTCCATCAAGAACGCCGGCGTGCCCTGGGAGATCGGTCTCAGCGAGACCCAGCGCGTGCTGGTGCGTAACGACCTGCGCGACCGCATTCGCGTGCGGACGGACGGCGGCCTGAAGTCGGCGCGCGACATCGTGATCGCCGCCCTGTTGGGCGCGGAGGAGTTCGGCTTCGGCACGATGGCGGCCATCGCCGTTGGCTGCATCATGGCGCGCCAGTGCCACCTCAACACCTGTCCGGTGGGGGTGGCCACGCAGCGGGAAGACCTGCGCGCACGCTTCACTGGCGAACCGGCGTACGTCGAGCGATATTTCCTGCATCTCGCCCGCGGCGTGCGCGCGATCCTGGCGCAGCTTGGGGCCCGCCGCCTCGAGGACATCGTGGGCCGGGTGGAGCTGCTGGAACCGGATCCGGACAAGCTCCACGATCGAGCGGCCGACATCCATCTCGGGAGCATTCTGGCTCCGGCCGACGAGACGCGACGCTCGCCGCGCGTCCAGCAGGTCGCTCGCAATGACCGCCCCGGGAGACCCTCGCTGGACGTGGACATGCTCGAAGCCGCTCGGCCCGCGCTGGACGACGGCCAGCCCGTTAGTCGGCACTACCACCTGACGAACGACCGCCGCGCCGTCGGCACGCGCCTGAGCGGGGAGATTGCGCACCGCGTCTCCCATCACGGCCTCCCGCCGGGCACGATCCACCTGGAATTCACAGGGAGCGCCGGCCAGAGCTTCGGCGCGTTTGGCATTCGCGGGTTGCGGCTGCGACTGGTCGGCGAGGCCAACGACTACGTGGCGAAGGGGCTCGGCGGGGCCGTGGTGTCCGTTCAGCCGCCGCCGGAGTCGCGCTTTGCCGCCGCGGAGAATGTCATCGCCGGCAACACCTGCCTCTACGGCGCCACGTCGGGCGAGCTGTACCTGGCCGGTCGCGCGGGCGAGCGATTTGCCGTGCGCAACAGCGGCGCCACCGCCGTGGCCGAAGGCATCGGCGACCACGGCTGCGAATACATGACCAGCGGCGTGGTCGTGGTCTTGGGTCCGGTGGGTCGAAACTTCGCCGCCGGGATGTCCGCCGGACGAGCCTTTGCCTACGACCCCGCCGGCACCTTCCCCTCGCACGTGAACCACGAGCTGGTGACGGTCGGCCGGGTGACCGACGCGGAGAGCGCGGAGCTGCTGCGGGACGTCGTCACCCGCCACGTGGCGGCCACGGACAGCGACTTGGGGCAATCGCTGCTGGACCGCTGGGACGAGGTGCTGCCGGACTTTTGGCAGGTGGTGCCCTATCCGCCGCAGGTGGACACGAGCACGGAGGCCCAGGTTGACGCCGAGCGCGCGGCCAAGCGCGCCGCAGCCCGCGAGCGCCGGGCCCGGCAGGCCGTGGCGGCGGGCAGCCGCGGCTAGGGCCGCACCCGCCTAGTCCGACGCCGCCGGATCGTCCCAATACAGCGCCACGCGTCCGTCCGGACGCCGCAGCTCGGCGGAATCGGGAAGCTCGTTGTGCCAGACGTGCCGCTGGGCGAACGCGACATCCCCCTGGCTGCTGCCCGAGGCGACCGTGAGGGTCGTCCCCGGCTGAAGGACGGTCCCGGCCGGCAACTCAACCGACTGCGGTCCCCGCAGGCTCGCCACCCGCCACCCGGACAGATCGACCGGCGCGCCGCCGTCGTTGGCGATCACCACGGTCTCGGCCACCTTGTCCACCACCATGGCGAGTCCCGGCACGGGCGGCGCCCAGAGCCCGCGGGCCGCCGCGCGCGCCTCGCGCTGGGCGTCGGCGATGGCGCCGAAGAGCAACGTATTGGGCGCGTATTCGTGGGCGCGGACCCAGCCCTGCCGGGCCAGCTCGACCGAAAAGACGAGATCGCCGCGTGCCACGTGCCGCAGCAACCGCTCGCCGTCATCGTGCGGCTCGTCACCCATGATGAGGTTGACCGCGCCGTCGCCCACGAGCGCCGCCAGCGCGGCGGTCGCTTGCTCGGCCAGCGCGGCCTGTCCGCCGGGGTCTCCAAGTTCGGGCGCGTCGATACCCAGCAGCCGCACGGTGTGCTCGACCCCATCGACCGTGACGACGAGGGTGTCGCCATCGATCACGCGCACGACCCGCGCCTCCTCACCGGCCGCCAGCTCGGGGCTGGCTGGTGTCGTGGTTGGGGCCGGCGGTGGCTCGGGTGTGCCGAGTGAGGTCGGCGTCTCCGGGCTGTCAACGGCCGTCGACGAAGGCGCAGTCACTGTTGACGCCGGCTCGGGTGTCGAGATTCTGGCCGGCGCCGAGCGCGCCGCCCGGGCGGTGACCGTGAGCACGGGCGGGTCCGGATTCTCGGCGCCGCACGCCGCCGCTACGAACGCAGCGCAGGTCACGACGATGACGCCGAGCCGCCATCTCTTGATGTCGTCGGCGAACACGAGTGAGGCGCGGGCAACCGTTGGATCGGCGTTCGTAGTCACCTATGCTAGTCGCGTGAGCCGCGCGATGACGAGCGGCAAAGTCAGGGTGGGATGAAGATGGATATGTCGGAATCCGGGAATCGCACGATGACCCGCCGAAACCTGCTGCGGGTGGCGAGCGGCGGCCTGCTCGGCGTGGCCGGCGGGGCCGTGCTGGCGGCCTGCGGCGAGACGGAAACGGTCACGCAAGAGGTGATCAAGGAAGTTCCGGTCGAAACCGTCGTCACACGCGAGGTCATCAAGGAAGTTCCGGTCCAGACCGTCGTCACGCAAGAGGTCATCAAGGAAGTTCCGGTTCAGACCGTCGTCAGGCAAGAAGTCATCAAGGAAGTCCCGGTCGAGAGGCTTGTTGAAGCGCCGATGCTGCCGCCGCTGATCGTGGGGCAGCTCAATGCGTTCACGGGATCTCTTTCATTCTTCGGTCCCGTCCATCGCAACGCCGCCGCACTGGCGGCCGATCACGTCAACCGCGCGGGCGGCGTCGGCGGCGGGTCATTGATCATCATCAGCCGCGACACCGGCGTGAATCCGGTGCAAGGCGTCGAGTCGGCGCGGGCGCTGGTAGAGATCGAAAACGCCGTGGCCATCGTCGGCGCCCTGGCGAGCGGGGTGACGATCCCCGTCGCCACCTCGGTCACCGTGCCGAATCAACGCGTGCAAATCTCCGGCGCATCCACGGCGCCCAGCATCACGGTGCTCGACGACAACGATTTCCTCTTCCGCACCGCGCCCTCCGACGCGGCGCAAGGCGTGGTCCTAGGGCGTCTGGCGTGGGAGCAGGGATTCCGCAATGTCGGAGTCATGTACATCAATAACCCGTACGGCGAGGGCCTGGCCGAGCGCTTCGACGCGACCTATACCGCGCTCGGTGGAACCATCGTCGACGCCGTGCCGCACGAGGACGAGCAACCCACGTTTGCCTCCGAGCTCGAGCGCGCCACCTCCGGCGGCGTGGATGCGCTGGTTGCCATCAGCTATCCCGGGCAAGCGCAGATCTACGTGCGGGAGTCGCTGGAAGGCGGCTATGCCGACAAGTTTCTCTTCGTGGACGGCACCAAGTCGGCGGAGATGAACGAGGCCATCGGCTGGGACCGGCTCGAGGGAACCTTGGGCACGGCGCCGGGTTCGGTGGACAGCCCACAGCTCGCCGCGTTCGCGAGCGCCTACACCGACACCTACGCCGTCGAGCTTCCGGTAGAGCCCTACCTGGCGGAGACCTACGACGCCGTGGCCGTGATCGCGCTGGCGGCGGCCAAGGCGGGCACGACCACGGACTCGGTGGCCATCCGTGACTCGCTGCGCTCGATCGCGAATCCCCCGGGCGAGGTGGTCGGCCCCGGCGTGGCGGGCATCCGGCGGGCGCTGAGTCTGATCGCCGACGGTGCGGAAATCAACTACGAAGGCGCCTCCGGCGCGGTGGACTTCGACGAAAACGGCGACGTGTTCGGCCCCATCGAGATCTGGGAGATTACCGGCGGCAATATTAGATCCACCGGCCGCTTCGAGACTCCCTAGCGGCTGAGCGACAGGCAGCACATGCCATAGGGGGGCGGCTCGATGAGCCGCCCCTCCGTCATTCCGGCGAATGCCGGAATCCAGTCCGGTCGAATCTGAAGGCGCGCCGGATGCTTGGCGTCGGGCGGGTCTGAGACCCGCCCCTTGTATGTTGCAAGTCCCCTCGGATCGTCCGTGGGGAAGCAGCGGG
>JAPOXD010000028.1 GCA_026707285.1 Chloroflexota bacterium
GAGGGAAGGTCTATGGATCGTGGTAAGTCTCTGAGTCGTCGAAACGTCCTGCGCGGCGGGGCTTTGGCCCTCGCGGGCGGCGTCGGCGTTGCGGCACTCGCAGCGTGCGGCGAGGGCGAGGTACAGATCAGAGAAGTCGAGGTCGAGAAGATCGTCACCGTGACCGAGATCCAACAGGTCGAGGTCGAGAAGGTGGTGACGCAGGAAGTCATCAAGGAAGTCGAGAAGGCCGTCGTCGTCGAGAAGGAAGTCGTCGTCGAAAAGGAAGTCGTCGTCGAGAAGGAAGTGATCGTCGAGATCGAGGCCGAGACGGCGGCGCGCGGCGCACTGAAGGGGATCAACCTCTTCCGCTCCGACGAGGCCGTTCCGCTTGGCGAGTGGAACCCGACCCGCGGTGGCCGCATCACCTGGGGTACGCCGGGTCCGATCACCTCGTTCAACCCGGTGCGCATGGACCAGTGGTCCTACCGCAGCGGCTTCCCCATGTACGAGACCTTGTACACCTGGGCGCCCAACAACCGAATAGTCCCGCGGCTGGCCGCCGACATGCCCGAGCTGTCGGATGACCGCCTGACCCGCCGCATTCCGTTGCGGCAGGACGTGGTGTTCCACGACGGCACGCCGTTCGACGCGGACGCGGTGACCTTCAACTTCATGCTGTTCCTGGACGAGAGCCTGGAGCGCGGTGAGATTGCAGGCCAGGTCGGCGACATCGAGAGCGTCACGAAGGTCGACGAATTCACCATCGACCTCAAGACCAAGACCCCGCAGGCCCTGTTCATGCAGGTGCTGGCGGACCGTCAGATCACATTCGCCTCGCCGCAGGCGTACATCACCTACCGCGAGGACATCGCGCGCAACCCGGTCGGCACCGGGCCGTACAAGTTCAAGGAGTGGCAGGAGCAGGTCTCCGTCACCTACGAGCGGAACGAGGACTACGCCTGGGCGCCGGAGTGGGCCACGAACCAGGGCCCCCCGTTCCCCGACGAGTTCGTCATCCAGATCCTGGCGCAGGACGCGGTAGCCCGTGCGGCGGCCTTCGAAGCCGGCGAGGTGGACTGGATCCAGCACTTCCAGTTCATCGACATGGAGCGCTTCGCGAAGCAGGAAAACCGCGCCATCCTCGGGCGAATGTCTTCGGGCATGCCGTGGTTCCTGCACATCAACTCGACGCGCTGGCCCACCGATGACATCGTCGTGCGCAAGGCGCTGAACCACGCGGTCAACAAGAAGCTCGTGGTGCAGCGCGGTAACGGCGGCATCCCGCGCATCGCCGGCAACATCCTCACGCCGGGCACCATCGGCTACAACGAGGCGATGGAAGACCTCTACCCGTGGGACGTTGGCCTTGCCAACAAGCTGCTGGATGACGCCGGCTACGCTCGCGGTGATGACGGCTTCCGCTACCGCGACGGCCAGCGCATGCAGGTCGAGTTCCCCAACACGCCGAACCCGTTGAGCGAGCTGTACAAGCTGGACATCGAGTCCGGCATCGGCATCTTCGTGGACATCCCGAACGTCGAGTTCGCGACCTACATCAACGACATGGCGCAAGGGAAGTACACCCACCAGTGGACCGGCGGGCGTGGCCCCGACGCCGACGTGCTGTACGCGAAGTACCACACGTCCAACTACGGGCTGCCGGGCCGCGCGTTCGCGTTCCTCAACTACAACGGTGAGCCGGGCGTGGCGACCGAGGGCGACCCCATCGACGCATTGCTCGACGGGGCCCGCGCCGAGTTCGACGAGTCCAAGCGCGCCGAGATGTGGATGGAGGCGAACCGCCTGATCCAGGAGGCCGCCGTCAACATCCCGCTGGCCGACGCCATGGCGCAGTGGTTCTACAACAGCGACCAGATCGGTGGCGTGGCGCACTCCACGCTGCTCGACCAGGCGTTCGCGATGGACTTCTACGACAAGAAGGGCGGCTAGCGTCTAGGGAGTTCAGCACCGCCGCCGGGTCTGGGTGGCCGAGGATGGGCGGAAACCTCGGCCGGGGCCTGTCCGCCGACGAGCCTCGCGCTCTTCGCGGAACAGGTCGACGCAGGCCCGGCGGCGGTCTGCGTTCCCGCCTCGCGCGGCGGTTGTCCGCTCGCTGGGTCTTCGGCTCTAGTCGCCGAAGTACTCGTCGTGGCCGCCGAAGGCTGCCCGCAGCCGCTCGACGTCGGCGGTTGGCAACGGACCGCGACCTACCGCCTCGACGTTTGACTCGAGATGGGCCGGATCGGCCGTGCCCGTCAGCACGCACGCCACCTCGCCGGGCGCGGCTGCAAAACGGTAAGCCGCCTCGATCAGCGTCTTTACGTCGCCGTGGATGAGCCAATCGAGCGGCTGCGCATCCGGCACGGCCGCGGGCGGCACCAAGCCGGCGTCCTTCATCTGCTTTACCACGTCATGCAAGTGCGCGGGATCGGACATGGCGCGTCGCACGGGCGTCATCGCGACCACGCCCACGTCGTGCAGCCGGGCCGGCGGGAACACATGGCGTTCGGGGGCGTGCGTCAGCAGGTTGTAGTTCGGCATCACCACGTCGGGCCAGCCGTCGGCGACGGCGCGGCCCACCATCACCGGCCATCCAGAGATCCCGACAAACCGCGCCAGGCCGTCGTCCTTGAGGCGCAGCAATTCGGGCACCTGCCGTTCGCGGCAATCGTCGTAGAGCTCCGGCCGCAGGGCGTGAATCAGCACAATGTCCGCCGCGTCCCGCCGGAGCCGCCGCAGGCTCGCCTCGACGGATGGGCGAATGACGCTCGGCGGCGCCAAGGGCGGCGCGTGCGCGTGCACGTCCACCACGCTCGGATACTTGGTCGCGATCACGGTCTCGTCTCGCGGCACGCCGTCCAGCGCGTGGGCCAGCAGCGCTTCGCTGTCGTGGTAGACCGGCGCGGTGTCGAAGTAGTTGATGCCGAGGTCGAGCGCGCGCCGCACGAATGCGCGAGCCACCTCAGGCGTCGTACCGCGCGTCTGGCCCAACTGACTTGGCCCACCGGTGCCCAGCCCCACCAGCGAGACTTCGAGTCCCGTCCGGCCCAGCCGCCGATACTCCATCAGCCAGCCAGCGGCGCCGGCGCGCCGCCCCTAAAGAAACGCCGGCAACTTGTCGGCATCAATCTCCACGCCGAATCCGGGCGCGTCGGACGGTCGCAGCCTTCCGTTCCTGGGCACGACCGTGCCCGGCAACAAGGGGCCGTTCTCCAGGGGAACGCCCGGCGCCGTGGCGATGTACCACTCGCCAAGCGGAATCGCCGGGAGCGCGAAGAGGGCGTGTTGCCCATACGGACTCCCAGCCCCGCCGTGCGGAATGACGGTCAGCCCTGCCGCCTCCGCAATGGCGCAAATCTTGAGCAGTGGCGTCAGTCCGCCCACCCACGCGATATCCGGCTGCAGGATGTCCACCAGGTGGCGCGACGCCGCATGCTGAAAGGGAATCGGGGTGTACCAGTGCTCGCCCGTCGCGAGCGTCTGCCAGGGTAGGCGCGCCCGAAGTTGCGCGTAGCCGTCAAAGTCCTCGGGACGGAGCATTTCCTCGATCCACGCGAGGCCATACGGGCGCAGTGCTTCCGCCAATTGCACGCCATACTCCACGTCGAGTGACATCCAACAGTCGAGCATGAGTTGCGCGTCGTTTCCCATGCACTCCCAGGCCGCCGCCACGCTCGCGACGTTGCGCTGCAGGCCGTCCAGCCCTTGGTCTGGACCGAAGGGACAGGGCACTTTCACGGCGGTAAATCCCAGCTCGTTGACCCAGTCCACGTCGCCGCAGGTGGCGTAGCAGGGCACGAAGTCTCGGGCAGGACCGCCGAGCAACTCAAAGACCGGACGTCCGAGAGCCTTTCCCTTGAGATCCCACAGCGCCAGGTCAATCCCGCTGACGGCGTACGACGCAAGGCCGGTGGCGCCGAAGGGCGCGCACAGCCGGACCAGCATGTCGTACAGCCGCTCGGTCGCGAGCGCGGGCTCCCCGATGATCCGCGGTCCGAGGTAGTCCTCGATGACGGCGGCAACGGGCCGCCCGTACCTCCCGGGGCCCACCCCCTGCGTGCCGTCCTCCGCCGTTACGACGACGAGGAAGTCCGGCCACTCCGGCACCCAGCGCAGCATGTTGGATTCGGCGGGGAAATAGCGCGACATCGGATTCGCCATGGGGCGCCGCTCGAGCCAGCCGGGGCGTCGACGACCCGCATGGGGATCGAGCGCGGGCAACTGGAGCGTTTTGGTCTCGACGCTTGTGATCTTCAACGCGCGAGGACACCGTTTTCAGGCTGATTGGAGTGTCTCACGAGAGCGATTTCGCAACCTCTCGCCCCTGGGACCCGGATGTACGCCGCGGCATCCTGCGCATCGTCGGCAGCGTGCCCGCCTGATGAGCCGTCGGCTACACTGCCGAGCCGGAGGCGACTTGAAGGATGGGTAGGTCGTCCCTCTCCGAGGAGCCTCGCAGGTCCGTTGGCACGGTGAGCGAGGAGGAGGCGCAACGTGGGGCGATACATCGTCCGGCGGCTGCTCGCCGCAATCCCCGTGATCCTGGGCGTGCTGCTGCTGGTGTTCGTCCTGCTGCGTCTGATCCCTGGCGATCCCGTGGAGGTCTTCTACTACGGCAGCGACGCCGGCGGCACGTCCAACACCTCGGTCTCGATCGACGCCCTGGAGCAAGCGCGAGCCAAGCTGCGGCTCGACAAGTCCATTCCCGAGCAGTTCGTCTTTTACATCTGGGACGTGATGCGGCTTGACCTCGGGCGTTCGTTCCGCACCAAACAGCCCATCACGGACGTAATTGGCGAGCAATTCCCATCAACGCTGGTGCTCACGATGGCCGGGATGGCGGTGACGCTCTTTATCGGCCTGGTGGCGGGCGTGGTGTCGGCCATGCGCCATCACACCTGGGTCGACTACGGCAGCCAGTTCATCGCGGTGCTGGGCGTCTCGGTACCGAATTTCCTCGTCGGCCTGCTGTTGATCTACATATTCAGCATCCTTATGCAAGATTGGATTCCCGCCCTGACCTTGCCGGCCATTGCCAACGGCAACGGCAAGGAGCTCATCATGCCCGCGCTCGCCCTGGGGATCGGGGGCGCGGCGATTGTGGCCCGGCTCACCCGCTCATCCATGCTGGACGTGATGAGCCGCGACTACATCCGCACCGCGCGCTCGAAAGGGGTGCGCGAGAGCACCGTCGTCTGGGGCCACGCGCTCAAAAACGCCCTGATCCCCGTGGTGACCATCGTGGGCTTGCAGTTCGGCAGCCTGCTCATCGGCGCGGTGGTCATCGAAGTGGTGTTCAGCCGCAAAGGCATCGGCTTCACCCTGGTCAAGGCCATCCTCACGCGCGACTACACCGTGGTGCAGGCGCTGGTGATGCTGGCAGCGACGATCTATGTGATAGCGAATCTTCTCGTCGATGTGCTCTATACGTACATCGACCCGCGCGTCCGGCTCACCTGAGCGGGCGCCTGCCGCATAATTTGCCGGCGCCGCCGAAACGCCCGTCAGGGTCCCTCTGTCCCTGACCCGATCTGAATTGGAGCGCAGGAGTGGCACATAACGTCGCGGTCGATATGGGCGGCACGTTCACGGACTTGATCGCCACCGACGGCGACACCGGATTGCAGGTCGCGAAGTCGCTCACGACGCCCGCCTCGCCATCGCAGGGCATCTTCGACGCGCTGGCGAAAGCCGAAATCGACCCGGCCGCCATCGAGTACTTCGTGCACGGCACCACCGTCGGCACCAACATGCTCATCGAGCGCCGCGGGCCGCGCATCGGGCTCATCACGACGCAGGGCTTTCGGGACGTGCTGCGCATCCAGCGCATCGTGCGCCCGGAGTCGTTCGACCTGCACTGGCGCAAGCCGCGGCACCTGGTCGACCGCGCGCTCAGCCTGGAGGTACGCGAGCGCATCGGCGCGCACGGCGAGGTCGTGCAGGCGCTGGCCGAAGACGACGTGGTGGCCGCGGTGGAGCGCCTGCGCGCCGAGGAAGTCAAGGCCATCGCCGTCAGCTATCTCTTCTCGTTCCTCAATCCCGCGCACGAGCGCCGCACGCGCGAGATCGTGCAGGAGCTCTACCCCGAGGCCTACGTTTCCGTCAGCTCGGATGTCTTTCCCCAATGGCGCGAGTTCGAGCGCACGAGCACGACGGTGATCGACGCCTACCTCAAGCCGCGCATCGACGAATACCTCACGTCGCTCGAAGACGAGCTGGACCGACGGGGCGCGCGGGGACTGCTGATCATGCGCAGCAACGGCGGCGTCATGGCCACCCAGACCGCAAAGGCTCAGCCCGTCACCATGATTCAGAGCGGTCCGGCGGGCGGCGTGATCGGCAGCTTGCAACTCGGACATGACCTGGGGCTCGATCCGCTGATGACCGCCGACATCGGGGGCACCAGCTTCGACGCCTGTCTGGTGGCCGGCGGGCGGGCCGCGCAAACCACGACCACCGAGCTCGAGTTCGGCATCCCCATCGCCACGCCCATGCTCGACATCCGCTCCATCGGCGCGGGCGGCGGCAGCATCGCGTGGCTCGACGCCGCCGGGCTGCTCAAGGTCGGCCCGCAGAGCGCGGGCGCCGATCCGGGTCCGGCCAGCTACGGCCGCGGCGGCACCGAGCCGACCTCAACCGACGCCAACGTGGTGCTGGGCCGGCTGGACCCGGCGTTCAAGCTTGGCGGCGACGTGCAGCTGGTGCCCGAGGCCGCCTGGACGGCGGTCGAGCGCATCGGCTCGGAACTGGGGTTCTCGGCTGAGCGCGCCGCGGCGGGCATCCTCGAGATCATGAACAGCAACATGGCCGAGACGATGCGCTTGCTCACCATCGACCAGGGCATCGACCCGCGCGAGTTCGCCCTCGTGGCCTTCGGCGGCGCGGGCCCGCTCCACGGCGCCTACTTGGCCGATCACCTTGGAATGCAACGCGTCGTCGTGCCGCCGTTCCCCGGCGCATTCAGCGCGCTGGGCGCGCTGATGGCCGACACCAGGTTCGACTACATGCAGACGCGCATCACCTACTCCGACAACATCGACGTCGAGACCGTGCTAAACGACTTCGACGACCTGGAGCAGCGCGCGCGCGACGACTTCGCGCGCGAGGGCTTCGGCGATCCGCCGGCCATGCAGCGCAGTCTGGACCTGCGCTACTACGGCCAGAACTGGGAGCTCGAGGTCCCGGTCGCCGGCGGAGTCATCACCGCCGCGGAAATTGCCGCCGCGCGCGCGGCCTTCGACGCCGAGCACGACCGCCAGTTCGGCTGGAGCTTCCCGGAGTCGGCGTTCGAAATCGTCAACATGCGGCTGACGGCCATCGCCCGGCGGCGGGAGGTCCTCCTACCCGACGTGCCCCCCGGCCCCATGCCGGCGCCGGTCAAGGTGGGCGAGGTCTACTTCACCGAGGCCGACGGGCTGCTGTCCACGCCCTTCTATCACCGCGACGACCTGCGCGCCGGCAACACCTTCAAGGGTCCGGCGATGATCGTGGAAGACGACGCCACGGCGATCGTTCCGCCCAACTGGTCGGCGCGAGTCGAGCCGCAGGGCAGCGTGATTCTGGAGGTGGAGTGAGATGGTGCAGGACACATCCGCCAAGCGCAGCGTCGCCGACCTGAATATCGACGATCCGGTCCAGCTCGAGGTCACGCGCAACTACCTGATCGGCACCTGCGAGGAGATGGGCGCGGCCATGCTGCGCACGTCGTATTCCACCATGTTCAACGAGGCGCGCGACTTCTCCTGCGTGGTGTTTGACGCCGCGGGCCAAATGATCGCCCAGGGCGACTTTTGCCCGGCCCACATCGGCGCCATCGTCCACACCGTCGAGTGGGCCATCAAAGAGGTCGGGCCCGAGAACATGCATCCCGGCGACGTGATCCTGCACAACGATCCCTACCGCGGCGGCTGCCACATGCCGGAGTTCATGACGCTGAAGCCCTGCTTCTACGAGGGCGAAGTGGTGGCTTATGCGGCCAACATCGCGCACATGACGGACATTGGCGGCATGGTGCCGGCGGCCTTCGGGGACACGCGCAACATCTTCCAGGAAGGGCTGCGGCTGCCGCCGATCAAGATCTACAAGGACGACGAGCCGGTGGAAGACATCTTCGCCATCATCACGTCGAACGTGCGCACGCCCAAGGTGTCGCGCGGCGACCTGATGGCGATGGTGGGCTCGACCTACCTGGCCGAGCGCCGCATCGTGGACCTCATCGACCGCCTGGGCATCGACCGCTTCAACCTGCTGTCGGAGCAGATCAAGGACGTATCCGAGGTGATGATGCGGCAGGCGATCGCGCGCATGCCCGACGGCGCCTATGCGGCGGAAGGCATCATCGAAGACGACGGCGTGCTACCTGACACGTCCTATCGGTTCGCGGCGGAGGTCAACGTGCGCGGGGACGAGATCGTGGTGGACTACACCGGGTCCGATCCCCAGTCCGCCGGCGCGATCAACCAGTCGTTCGGCACGACCGCATCCGCCACCTACGCCACGATCTTTCACATGATTCCCGACGACATCCCGTGGAACCACGGCGCCTACCGGCCCATCGCCATCGTGGCGCCGCCGGGAACCGTGGTGAACGTCAACTACCCCGGGTCGTGCGTGGGCGGCAACTCCGATACCTATCCCAACACCATGGACGTGCTGTTCGCCGCCTTCTCGCAGATGAGCGACCGCAGCCAGGCCTGCGACGGCGGCACCAGCGGCTTGCTCGGCATCTACGGCACGAATACCGATACCGGTGAGCCGTTCGTGCTGCTGCATATCGAGGGCATGGGCTGCGGCGGACGCATCGACGCCGACGGCAACGACGCGATGGTGACGAAGAACGGCAACTGCCTGAACTCGCCCTGCGAGGTGATCGAGGTCCGCTATCCGGTGCGCATCGAGGAGTACAGCGTGATCCCCGAAAGCACCGGGCCGGGCGCCCACCGCGGCGGCTTCGGCGTGCGGCGCATCTGGCGTTGCCTGGCGCCGATCACCATCAGCGCCCACGTGAACCGCACCTGGTTCCAGCCCTGGGGCCTCAAGGGCGGCGAGCCCGCAGGCAACGCGGCGCTGCTGTTCAAGCCGGCGGGCGCCGACGAATGGCTCTCGGCCAAGGACCTCTACGACCGTATCTCGGCGGGCAAGTTCTCGAACGTCGAGCTCGAAGAAGGCGACCTGATCATGCTCTGCACGCCCGGAGGCGGCGGCTATGGGGCTCCCCACGAGCGTCAACCGGAGCTGGTGCGCCAGGATGTCGCCGACGAGCTGATCGACGCGCAGGCCGCGGAGCAGACCTATGGCGTCGTGCTGGATGACGCGGGCCTGATCGACCAGGACGCCACCCGGGTGAAGCGAGAGGAGATGGCGCATGCCGCAACGTGAAGTCGACGAAATGCCGCGCTGTGCGAGCTGCGGCATCCTGATCCCGGTGCAGGAAATGGTGAAAGAGCACGAAGGCAAGCCCGTCATCGTCTGCAGCGACAAGTGCTTCCGCATCTACCGGACCTACTGGTACCCGCGCTACGGGCAGAAGGCAGCCGCCCAGGGCGGCGGGGACAGCTGAGACACGTCATCGCGTCGCCACGCGAGCGCAAGTTCCCAAAAGCCCCCTCTCCCCACCGAGGGAGAGGGTTGGGGTGAGGGGGAATAGGTGAATCCAATCTCGGGCGTCGTCCCGATCGTCCCGACGCCGTTCGCCCCCGGCGATGAATCGGTCGACGCAGCCGCCCTTCGCGGGCTGGTCGATTTCGCGGTTCAGGCCGAGGCCGCCGCCATCTGCCTGCCGGCCTACGGCAGCGAGTTCTACAAGCTCACCGAGCCGGAGCGGCTTCGAGTGGTCGAGGTCGCCGTGGACCAGGCCGGCGGCCGCCTGCCGGTGATGGCGCAGTGCAACCACGGCTCGGCCCAGGGCGCGGCCGAACTCGCCCGCCAGAACGCCGACATCGGAGCCGAGGTCATCTCCTTCGCGCTCCCGCGCCAGTTTCCGCTGACCGACGGCGATCAGTTCGACTACGCGCGCGCCGTCTGCGACGCCGTTTCGGCGCCGGTGCTAATCCAGGACTGGAACCCCAGCGGCAGCTCCGTCGGCGCCGAGTTCTGCGCCGAGCTCGCCGAGGCCTGCCCGAACTTCCGCTACATCAAGCTGGAAGAGCCGCGCATGGGCCCCAAGGTGCGCGCCATCATCGCGGCCACCGGCGGCCGCGTGGAGGTGTTCGAAGGCTGGGGCGGGCTCTACATGCTGGAGCTGGTGCCCACCGGCATCGTCGGCATCATGCCGGGCCTGGCGCTCACCGACCGCCTGGCGCCCGCGTGGCGGCTGGCGGTTGCCGGCCAGGCGACGGAGGCGCTGGCCGCGTTCGAGCCGCTGGTGCCGTGGCTGGCCTTCGGCCTCTCCGACATGGAGTTCTTCAACGCGCTCGAAAAGCGCCTGCTCGTCGCCCGCGGGCTCTTGGAGCACGCCACCCTGCGCAACCCGACGGTCACCATCGACGCCGACTCCCTGGCCTACGCGGACTTTCTGATCGAGCGGCTATTGCAGAGCGCCTGATCGTCGGCCTGCTGACGGTGGCTGGCTGCGGATGATCCGCTAGCTCAGGCGTTCGAGCACCACCGCAACGTGCGGGTAGGCCGGTAGGCATTCCCGCCCATCCCACCAGCGGAAGTCGCTGATCTCGGAGCCGATCTCGACGTCGCCGTCCGCCTCGACGAGGAACAGCAGGTGCCGGTTGGTGCCGCTATCCCAGGAGAACAGGTATTCCGTTCGGGTTGCGGTGAGACCCGTCTCCTCGTGCAACTCGCGGGCGGCCGCCGCCTCGGGCCGCTCGCCGGGCTCGATGCCCCCGCCGGGCAGCATGAAGATTCCGGCCCCGTCGCTTACGAGCAGCACTCGGTCATCACGGACCACGACCGCCGTGGCCCGCGGCCGGAGAGGACGAGTCATCCGAGTACGGTACCCCTCATCCGCGTCCGGAAACTTGGCGCGTTCGGAGAACCGCGCCGCTTAGCCACGCTCCGCCGCGGCCTTGACTTCCTCGTCGTCCGCGAGGTCGGCGAGCTCGGGCAGCTTCTGGGCGCGCTGCCAGACGGATCCCGACGGATCGCGCTTGGCCGCCTCGCGCAGGCAGTCCATCACTTCGTGGCGATCCTTGGCGCCCGCCCACACGCACGCGGCCAGAAAGATATAGGTGAGATAGGGCGTTCTGGCCCGGGCAGCCTCCCGGAATAGCCGTGCCGCGCGCTTGTAGCGCTTGGCCGAATAGAGTCGTGCGGCGGCGTTGTGACAGAGAACCGCGTACTGATTCGGGCCGTCGGGAGCAACCGTGCGTGTGGCCGGAAAGTCGGCCAGACGCGCGATCACCCGGTCGGCCGCGGCATCGAATTCCTCGCCGCGACCAGCCCGCGTGAGCACGGACATACGCGTCAAGTCCCCTTCCACCCGAACCATTTCCGCCATATCCCATTCCGGAAAGTGATCGGCCAGCGCGCCGACCCGATCGGCGGCAGCGAGGGCGTCGTCGATCCGTTCGTCACGCTCGAGTACCGCCGCTTCGGTTCGATTGAGGTGAAACCACGACTCGCGCGTGCGTTCGTCGACGGGGACGGCGGCGCGCAACTCAGGCACGATGGCCAGCCACTCATCGAGCCTCCCGCTGCCCCACCACGCCAGGGCCTGCGTGCCGTCGTACATCACCCGGAGCCAGCGGTGCGGTTCGAGTCGCTCCTTCGCCCAGGCGTAGTCGTCGCGCTGGGCTTCCACCGTCTCCTCGAAGCGGCGCATCAGCGCGAGGTTGTCGGTGCGCTCCCAGCGCGCCCACTCCTCGTCGTCGGTTTCCAGGTCCTGCGCCAGATACTCGGTGAGCAGGTCGACGGTTTCGGCCCGCTTGCGCAGACGGCTGAAGAGCTTGACCGCGGCTCGGACGTTTTCGGTCGCGAGGCGCTGGTCCGGCGGCAGGCGCTCGAACGCGGTCAACCCGTCGGCCAGCAGCGAGTGATCGGCCGTCGCGGCGTCCGCCGCGGCCTGGCGCTCGTATTCGGCGACGCAACGCTGCAAGTCCGAGGTCATGCGGCGTCCTTGGGATTCGCCCGGATTCGGCCACGGTAGCAGTGGGCCGTAGACTGCGTGGCCGAACGGCCCCGTCTGGAGCGCCAGCCGCTGACTCCCTTCCTAACCTTCCCCCTTCCAGGGGGAAGGGATTGAACCAGAGGTTTCCCAGAAACCTTGGGAGCGATTTGGGACTGGATTGAGGCGGCGGCGCAATTGCTTAGTCGAAGGAGCCATCAAGTCGCGCTGGTCATAGTTCCGAGCAACTGGCGACGTGACGCTGTGGCTCACGTGAGACGCTTCGCACTCATCGTCGTGTCCACACTGGTCGCCACGGCTCTTTCCGTTTCCGTGGCATCTGCCGATCAGGGTGGCACGACTCCCGACTATTCAGCGGTGCTCGAGGCGTGCACCCCGGCGTGGGAGCCCGGCGACTCCCGCATCGCCACGTGGGACGGGAAAACGCTCCACGGCGAGCCCGACGACGTTCGCGACCTGTTCTACCGCGTCTGGGGTGATGACGATCTTGAATCCGGCCGGCACCTGCGGCGCTGGCGTTGGGAATGGGAGTGCCTGCATCCGGAACCCTCGACTGATGGACTCCGCCAGCGGGCGACCGTGGTCGTGATTCGCGACGGACGAGTGCTCCTGGTCACCGGCGAAAGCGGGTTTTTTTCGCTGCCAGGCGGCGGCATCGAGCCAGGCGAGCAGCCTCGAGCGGCAGCAATTCGGGAGCTGCACGAGGAAACGGGCCTGACGGCGACGCGAGCCGAGTTGCAGTTCACGTGGGACGGCTCAAGTAACAGACACCACGTCTTCCTCGTCGAAGCGGACGGCGAGGTGCAGCTTGGTCCCGAAATCAGCGACTTCCGGTGGCTGCATCCGAATGATCGCGTGGCGAGTCACCCGCATGTCGCCGCGATTCTGGCGCGGCTCGGCGACCTGATCTAGCCGGCCACCCGCGGCCGGCGCCCCGTGTCGTTGGGCTCGGTAGAGTCTTGCGGGTCTAGCTCGCCGCCTCGATCGCGCGCACGTCGTCCGACCAGTCGCGCCAGATGTCGCCGCCGGCGTCGGTCATCGCCATCTCGTCGGAGAGGGCCTCGGGCGACTTCATGTATCCATAGATCGTGGCCTGGCGGATCACGTCGTTGGACGTGTTCTGGCCGGGAACGTGCAGGATCTTGTGGTGCCACAGCACCACCGAGCCCGTCGGGCCGTAGGTGTCGACCGCCTCGGTGTCGGCCTTCACGGCTTCGACGATGGGATCGGCGATGCGTTCGTGGCCACCCAGCTTGCGCGAGTTGTGGCGTCGTCCAACGTGTGTTTCACCCGCGTGAAACGTCTTCCAGTGGTGCTCCCAAATCCGCGTATGGCTGCCCGGCCACACGGTGAAGCCGCCTGACGCCGGCGGCAGGTCGTCGATGTAGGCCGCGAAGTTGAGCCGGAAGCGGCCGTAGGACGAGCCGTCGGAATGCGCGCCGCGCCAGTTGGGCCCCGGGTCCGGGCTGTTGGGCAGCGTGCAGTAGAGGCCGCGAGTGCCCTGCCCGGTGAGAAGCTCGATTCCCTGCTGCGGCAGCCGCAGGGTTTGCGTCTTGAACGTGGGCAGGCTGGGCCAGGTCTCCAGGTCCTGGCCGTACAACACCTCCATCGCCTCGTCGCTCATCAGGCAGGGACCACTGGTGGACCCGGATTCGTCGAGCCCGGCCGGCCACACCACGGTGCCCTTGCCGAGCAGTTGCTCGGCGACGGTCCACAGCGCCCGCGGCCCCAGGTCGAGCATGAACTCCTTTGTGCCGTTGCGCACGTAATAGCGCGTGTTACCGCCGCCGAAATAGGGCTGCCCGCCGTGATAGGCCACCGGAAAATTCGTCTGCTCCTCGTCGGTGATCGGCGTCCACGTGGAGGGGTCGTCGCGCTTCATCCGGGGGAGATAGGTCCCTATCGCCTCCCACATGTCGTCCCGCGCGCGGCGGCACAACTCGGCATCGAGCGCCCCTGGCAGCACGAGAAAGCCGTCGCGCTTGAACTGCGCGATCTGACTCTCGGTCAGCGCCGGTACCTGCGGCACGGTCGGGACGGCCGTGACTTTCCGTTCGGGGACGGGCTCTACCTGCGGCACGCTTGCGGTGATGCTCACCATGGGATCCCTACCTTGATCGCGATACGACCGGGGGCTGATGCCGAATTATGGCGCACGAATCGGCGTCCCATGCGGGTATTCGACGACTTTGATTTCCACAGGCGGAATGAATGCCCGCTGCCAGCGGATGGCCGCGAGAATCCGCGATCGGGCTGCCGCGGGACGTGGACTAAATTCCCGCCTCCGGAAACCCTTGCAGAGTCCGGTAGGGGCGGGTCTCAGACCCGCCCGACGCCAAGCATTCGGCGCGCGCCCCGGGTTCATTGAAGGTGGATTCCCGCTCCCGGCCTGCGCGGGGACAGGCTCCGCGGAAATGACGGATCCCGAGGGGCCTCCCCTATTCGGCTGAGTCGCCTCCCATGTCCCCGCCGTCCGCCGACGCCCCTTGCCGCGCGCCGAGCTCGCGATCGAGGATCAGCAGGCCGGCGCCGTCGTTGCCTGCGATCTTGAGCTGGCTCAGGAGCGTGCGCAGGGTGTCCTCCTCCTCGATCTGCTCGTTGACGAACCAGTCCATCAGCGACTTGGCCTGGTAGTCGCCGCATTCAACGGACCTGGCATAGAGCGCGTTGACCGCGCGGGTGTTGCCCTGCTCGTAGGCCAGCGCCGCCGCGATGGCCGCTGGCGGGTCGCCATAGCCCGTCTTGGGCTTCAGCAGCGCCGCCAGCGTGATCGGCACGTCGCGAGCGGCCAGGTGGTTGAAGATGCGCATGCCGTGGTCCCATTCCTCGGCGCTCTGCGCCCGCATCCAGCCGGCGAAGCCGTCGAGGTCCAGGGACTCGAAGTACGCCGCCATTCCAAGGTAGATGTAGGAGGCGTTGAATTCGTGGGTGATCTGCGCGTTGAGCGCATTGGCCAGGTCGTTGTTCATGGGCATTGGTGTGGGGCTCCTTGAGTCCGAGCGGGTCTATTCGATTCTAGGCAACGGGAGCCGCCGCGCTGTGACAACTCGGCCACCGTCCATCACGGCGGGGAGTAGGCTGAACGCTTCGCGAGTCGTCAGCGCCCGCCCGGCATTCGCACACCGCCCAGACATTGGAGATTCCCATCGCACCGATCGAGGACGTGGTCCCAAGCGTCCGCCATTGCCGCGTGGAATAGCCCAGCCGATGCACGCCGTGACTCTGCCCATCGCCGTCGGATGGTCCTACGTCAAGGTCAGCCTGGCGCGTCGCATTGGGTTCTTCATGAGTCTGGCGATCACCCTGCTCACCACCTGGATTCTGGTCGGCTTGTGGGCCGCGATCCGCCAGAATTCAGTCGAGGCGCAGGCTGAGTTCACCGCAACCGAGTTGGCCACGTACATCGTGGTCGCGCAGGTCGTGAGCCTGGCGCGGATGAGCCACGCCAATCGGCAGTTTTTCTACCAGGCCTTGCGCCACGTCCATACGGGCGAGATCGCCATGGACCTGGTGCGTCCCATCGACAACCAGGTCTTGCGCTACTCGCAATGGCTGGGCGTATTCGCGGTGGATGCGCTGATGGTGGCCGTCCCGACCTGGCTGATCTTCCGTCTCACTGGCATCGTCGGCGATCCGCATTCCGGCGTGCAGGCGGGGCTGTTTGCCGTGAGCGTGGCGCTGGGCTGGCTGGTGGCGGCGGGCTTCCACTACTTGCTGGCCGCCCTGACATTGGTGATTACCCAGACGCCGGGCGTCAACCTGCTGCGCGTGGCGCTGCAGGAGGTGCTGGGAGGCGGCTTCATCCCGCTGGCGCTGATGCCGGGCTGGCTGGCAACGGCGGCGGTGGTCTTTCCATTTCATGCCATGGTGTCCTCCCCGACGCTGATCTACATCGGTCACCTGCAAGGCCTTGACGCGCTGGCAGCCCTAGGCATTCAGGCAGCCTGGGGCGTTGGCCTGATCGTGAGCGGTCGCTTGCTCTGGATGCAGCTCGTGCGCCGCGTGCTGGTCCAGGGAGGCTGACGGTGCGCTGGGCCTGGATCTATGTCGAGGGTCTGCGGCTGACGCTCAAGCGGCTGGCGCAATACCGTGTGGACGCCCTCTCGATGATTCTGGGCGATCTGGGATACCGGGTCATACGGCTGCTGGTGGTCGGCTTGCTCTTCGCGGTCACGCCGCAATTGGGTCAATGGGGGCCGTGGGAAATCACGCTCATGTGGGCCACGGCCATGCTGGCCGAAAGCGTCGGGAACCTGCTCTTCGTCTTTCCGACGGTGATTGACCGCTATTTCCACGAAGGCGATCTCGACTACGTCCGAGTCCGACCGGCCCCGATCGTGCTGTGGGCCAATACGGTGGCGACTCAACCGCGCTATGTCAGCCTGGTCGTCGTGATGCTCAGCGTCGCGATCGTTTCGGCGGCGAACACGGGCATTCTGGGAAGCGCCGGACAGATGGGGCTGCTGGCGGTCGCCCTCCTGAGCACTGGATTGGTGTTCATTGGCATGCGGCTGATGCTCTTCTGCCTGGCGGCCTGGTTCACGCGGTCGCGCGTGCTATCGCACGGGATTGCCGCCTTCACCGATCACTCGAGGTACCCCATCGACGTGATGGACCAGCCGCTCCGCGGCGTGCTGACGGCCATTCCACTGGCGTTCACGGTGTTCTATCCCGCCGCGTTCGCTCTGCGGCCCGACGAGTACCTGATGCCAGGCATCCTGGGGCTCCCGGTGGCGGCAATCATGATGGCCGGGGGTCTCGTGATGCTCCGATTCGCCTTCCGCAAATATCAGTCGGTCGGCACCCCGGAGATGTGGGGAGCTTCCTAGAACATCCCCGGCGGCGGCGGACGCCGCTGGCCTCGGTGGGATAGCCGGGGCGTCGACATTCCAGCGTTCTCGGTGGGGTGCCCCGATTCAACGGATCCCCCTGACGCCTCATCGCGGCGCGGAGTAGGCTGAAAGTTGGGCGCCGATTCGGTGGCGACCCGGAATCCGACCAGAGTCGGCAAAGCGAGGTTCCCATCGCGGCAATCGAGGCCAATAGCCTGACTAAGACCTATCGCGTCGAACGGCGTCGGCCCGGGCGCTTCGGGTGGCTGCGGTCGTTCGTCGCGCCGCAGTACCGCGAGATTCGCGGCGTCGACGACGTGTCGTTCGACGTGGCCGAGGGCGAGATCGTTGGCTTGCTGGGACCGAATGGCGCCGGCAAATCGACAACGGTCAAGATCCTGGCCGGCGTGCTCTACCCGACATCCGGCGACGCCCGGATCCTGGGGCTCGACCCCTTCGAGCAACGCATCGACAACGCGCGCAACATCGGCGTGCTGTTCGGCCAACGGTCGCACCTGCTGTGGGACTTGCCGCCCATCGACGCCTATGCGCTGCTGCGGAAGGTCTACGGCTTGAGCCAGGCGGACTACGAGGCGCGGCTGCGGGAGCTGTCCGAGCTGCTGGGGCTTGATGAGCTGATGCGCCAGTCGGTGCGAACGCTGAGCCTCGGCCAGCGCATGCGCTGCGAGTTGGCGGCGGCGTTTCTGCACCGTCCTCGCGTCGTCTACCTGGACGAGCCGACGATTGGCCTCGACATCGAGGGCAAGCACGCGATCCGCGAGTTCATCCGCTCCATCAGCCGCGAGCAGCAAACCGCGATCATCCTCACCACCCACGACCTCACCGACATCCAGGAGCTGTGCGAGCGCGTACTGGTGCTCAACGAGGGCGCGCTCATCTATGACGGATCGCTGGAGCACCTGCTGAACCGCCACGCCTCGACGCGTTCGATCCAGGCCGAGTTGGCCGATGGATCGGCGCATGCCACGCGCGCCAGACTGGCCGAGCGCTGGCCGGGCGCCGCCATCGTGGTCGACGGCACGCGCCTGCGGGTGTCGGGCATCGGCGCCGCCGAAGACATTGTGAGCGCCGTCAGCCTCATCATGGAGACGGCTCGGCTGCGGAGCATCACCGTGCTCGATCCGCCGATCGAGGACGTGATCCTCAGCGTCTATCAACACGGCGTGGAATAGCCAGGCCCCGTGCGGGAACTCGTCAAGCTCACCGCCGTCGCCTGGTCGTACGTGAAGGTCAGCCTGGCGCTTCGGTTCGGGTTCTTCATGAGCCTGGGAATCACCCTGCTCAATACGTGGATTCTGGTGAATCTCTGGGACGCGATCCGCCAGAACTCGCCCGAGGCCCAAGCGGAGTTCACCGCGGCGGAACTGGCCACCTACATCGCCGTCGCACAGGTCGTGAGCCTGGCCCGAATGAGCCATGCCAACCGGCAGCTCTTCTACAAGGCCATGGGGAGCGTGGATTCCGGCGAGATTGCGATGGACCTCGTCCGGCCCATCGACAACCAGGTCTTGCGCTACTCGCAGTGGCTGGGCGTGTTCGCCGTCGACACGCTAATGGTGGCGCTGCCGACGTGGCTCGTCTTCCGTCTCACCGGCGTCATCGGCGACCCGGATTCAGGAGTGCAGGCGGTGCTGTTTGGCCTGAGCGTGGCGCTGGGGTGGCTGGTGGCCGCCGGATTTCACTACCTGATGGCCGCGTTGACGATCGTCGTCACCCAGTCACCCGGCATCAACATGTTTCGCGTGGCCGTGCAGGAGCTGCTGAGCGGCGGGCTGGTTCCCCTCACGCTCCTCCCCGCATGGTTGGCGACGTTCGCGGTGGTGTTTCCGTTCCACGCGATGGTGTCGTCGCCAACCCTGATCTACATCGGACGGCTGGAGGGCCTCGAGGCGCTTGCGGCCCTCGGCGTTCAAGCAGCCTGGGGCGTTGGAATGATCGTGGCCGGGAGGCTCCTTTGGCTGCGGCTGGTGCGCCGCGTGCTGGTCCAGGGCGGCTGACCATGCGCTGGGCCTGGATCTACGCCGAAGGCTTTCGACTCATGCCCAAGGTGCTCGCGCAGTACCGCGCCGACACCATCGCCACCGTCATCGGCGACCTTTTGTATCGGGCCGTTCGACTGGCGTTCATCGGTGTCATTTTTGCCGTGACTCCCCAGCTTGGCCAATGGACGGCATGGGAAGTCATGCTCATGTGGAGCATGGCCATGCTGGCCGACGCGATTGGGAACTTCCTCTTCGCGTTTCCGAACAGAGTGGATAGTTATTTCCACTCGGGCCAGTTCGACTATGCCCGCGCACGCCCCGTGCCGATCGTGCTGTGGGCAAATTTGGACGCCTCGCACCCGCGCTATGCGATGGTCGTCATCACCTTCGTCGCCACCACGGCCGTGGCTGCCGCAAACAGCGGAATCTTCGAGAGTCTGGGGCAGACGGGCCTGTTGCTGCTGGCGCTGCTGTGCACCGTGTTCGTGCTGACCGGCATGCGACTCATCATGTTCCTGTCGTGCGCCTGGTTCACGCGCTCGCGACAGTTCTTTCACGGCATCGCGTCGTTCATGGACCACTCGCGGTACCCCATCGACATCATGGGCCAGCCGCTTCGGGGCGTCCTGACGGCCATTCCGATCGCGTTCACCGTGTTCTATCCGGTGGCGTTTGCGTTGCGGCCCGATGAGTATCTGATGCCCGGCGTGTTGGGTCTCCCGGTGGGTTTGGCCATGATGGCCGGTGGGCTGGTGACCCTTCGCTTCGCCCTGCGCAAATACCAGTCGGTTGGCACGCCGGAAGTCTGGGGAGCCTCCTAGGACTTCGTCACCACAGGCACAGCGCCGGCGCGAAGCCTGGGCAGTCAACGCCCAGCTTGCACCCACAGCGAGTGGAAATCTGCTCCGGGATATTGCGCTCGGCGTGCGGGGGAGCGTCGAGCGTCTGCGCCCACGCCAGCGCCGCGGTGAGCCCTCGCAGGTTGCGGGCAAAGTCCGGGTCGGTGTAATTGGTCAGCTCGACGTCCACCGCGTGAATGCCTTGATTCGCGAGGTAGTCGGTGGCTTGGCCGCTGAGGGGATAGACCGTCCATTCCGTGAGATAGAGGTACTGCGCGGCCAGCGCGATCACGCGCGCAAGCTCCGCCGAGCCGCCGTCGTCGCCATGGCCGGCCACGACCAGGGCGCCCAGACTGTGGTAGAAGATCGCCGCGACGAACGGCCGGTCAACCAGGAAGCGGGCGAGGGCGCGGGTCTCCGGCTCCGAGAATGGGCGCTCGCCGCCCCCTCCGACAACCAGGCCGGAGGGGCCGTAGCTGTCGGGCTGCCAGTCGGCGTCCCAGTTGCGATTGAGGTCGACGCCGTTCGCGTTTTCGCGCGTGCCCGCCACGGCGCCGTCGGGGTTGAGATCGGGAATCAGCGCCAGGCCGACGCCATCGGGGATCAGGTCAACATTGGCCCGGAAGTGGTCGAGCAGCAGATTGACGAGAACCGTTGTGTTTGCCTCGTTGCCCTGGTGGATGCCGCCAATGACCGCGACCCAGCGCGGTCCGCGGCCGAGTTCCACGACTCGGATCGCGCGCCCTTCCACCGATCGGGTCAGCTCCAGGGACTTGCCCACCGATTCGTGCGCCTCGTCGGGCGAGGTCGGCGGAGAGGTTGGCTCCGGCGGCGGCTCCTTGACTGGCGGCGGCGTGGCGTTCGCCGCCGCGACGAGCCCGGCTGGCGCGGGAGGTTCGTCCGGCGCGGCAAGGATCACCGGGGCGCCGCTGATCGCCAGCAGGCCGGCCGTGAGCAGGATTGCGACCCCGGCCCGGAGCACGCGCCATCCCGGCCGCCTGGCGCCCATCACGTCGGGAGTCCGAACGCCGGCACCGCGGGACGCCGCTGGATGGCAATCCCGGGAATCTCGGTTGTCGTTCTCATCGTCACGTCAACGCTCCGGCGCCTCGAGCGCTGGAGGCGGCCCACGGTGGCGAATGCGGCCGCGCACCGACTCCGTCTACCCCAGGCCGCCGGCGTCAGCAGTGCTCGGTGGTCGGGGCGGCGAGATTCGAACTCGCGACCTCATCGTCCCAAACGATGCGCGCTGCCAGGCTGCGCCACGCCCCGCATATTCGACTGTCAATCCTAGAAGGGCGCGCGGACGCTTGGCTAGCGCTCGACGTCGGCTATCCGGCCGGCGCGTCCGGACCCTCGGGCACGTCGGGCGCGCGCGTCACGCCCCAACGCGCGGCATCTTCGGGGTTCTCGTCGAACCACTCGTTGTACTGCGTCGGGAACCTGGCTTTCGCCACGTCTATGCCGACGACGTACCGGTTGGGCCAGGGAACAAAGCTGGAACGGAAGGTCGATCGGGTTTCTGTGCCGTCGGGCCAGATGATCACCCGCGAGAACGCCGCCAGCACGCCGCGCTTGGACCATTCCACTTGCTCCTCGAACTCCGGATCCTCGGTCGGGTCGAGAATGCCCTCGTCCGGCGGCGGGTCTTCCCAATCCTGCAATTCGTGATCCACGATCTCGACGCGCCGCCCGTCGTTGACGCCCCAGACCTCGAAGGTCAGCGCGCCGAGCTTCTCATCGGCGAACGCCCGCAGCATGATCGCGTGCTCGGTGTCGTTGCGGAACTTGAAGTCGAGGCCGGGGCTGAAGATCGTGGCGTCGATCCCGATCGGCGCCGGACCCATCTCGTAGTAGCGCACGCGATACAGGTGGGGCCAGCGCTCCTCGATGCGAAGCCCGGCGTTCAGCACGGCGCGAAAGAGCGTCGTGGACACCTGGCAGATGCCGCCCCCGATGCCCTGCTCGGTCTTGTCGGCCAGGATCACGCTGCCTTCGACCCAGCCATGGCGCAGCTCGAACGGCCCGATGCTCTCGAGGAACGAGAACGTCTCACCGGCCGGGACGACCAGGCCGTCGAGCTTCCGGGCGCCGACCGAAATGTTGTGCAGGCGGTAGTCGGGCGACCCCTTGTAGATCGAATCGCCGATGGCCAGCAGGTCCCGAATGCCCAGGGGATTCTCGGCGAAGTCGGCGCCGGTGTTGAGCAGCGTCAGCGGGATTTCGACCACGCGCTGGTCGGTCGAGGCCACCGCCCGCGCCATGGCCTGCTCGAGCGCGGCGCGGTCCACGATCTGGCCCGGATTGCCCACCTGGAAGGCCAGCACGCGATTGCGCGCCTGGTCGTACTCGAACACCGTCGGGTGCGGCTCGGCGGCCAGGGTGTCGTCGATGAGGGTGAACAGATCGTTGAATCGCGTGAAGTCCAGGATCGGGGTCAAGGCGCTGCCGTTGGCCTGGACGTCGATGGCGGCCCGCAGCTCCTCAGGAGCGATGGTCCACCCCCGCCCCTTGTGCATCAGCCACAGCGGGGCGCTGGTCATGCGCGTGATCGCATCGAGCGCCGCTCGCGCGTGGTCGGTGGTATAGGCCGGGACATCCTCGCGGAAGGTCAGCGTGATCACGCGGCCCGGCGGGGTCGGTTGAGTGAGATCGCCAACGGCCCGCACGGCGGCCTCGACATCGACCACGCGGCCGGTCTGGCCGGGCTGCACGGCAGCCAGGTCGGCTCCCGCCATGGTCACGCTGGCGTCCACGGCCGGCTGATCGAATCCCTGGGCAATGCCGGACACGTAAGCACGCAGCACATCCGAATCGAATCTTGCGGCGACCAGCTCACGATCGACGGACACCGGCGGCTCGGAGATCCGACGCGTGATGCCGCCTCCGCCCTGCGCGGCCAGCACGCCGCGGAGCGCACCCCGGTAGTCCACCGCGAGGCCGACGTCGTCGGCGGATGGACGCCACGTCTGGCCGCCGAGCTCGAAGCTCACGGGGTTAGCCAGATAAGGGGCCCAGTGCGCGTCGAGTCGCGCGACGGCTTCCTCGGGCGACAGCCCGCCCACGTCCACGCCGTCAACCTGCATGCCCGCGGGCAACATTCCGTCGTCGCCGCGCAAGAGGGCCGCGACCAGGGCGACCGGAGCGGCTGCCGCGAACCCGGCGACTCCCAGACCAGCCAGGAGCAGCGTGCGCCGCGACGGCGATTGGCCGGAAGCGTCGGCGGTCATGATCTTCCGCCTCGGAACGACGCGCGTCTGTTGGGTGCAGCCATACCGAGAATCAAGATTGCCCGATCATATCAACGGGATTCTGTGAGGGAACCGACATGCCCCCGGCCGAGGGCGCGCCGCGGGCGGTCGCGGCGCCCGGCGACCGCCCGCGCGATATGCTCCGCGAATGGCAGCGCGTCGCGGCAGGGTTTCCAGGCGGCGGTCGGGCCCGCCGGTGCGCAGCTGGCGCGAGTCAAAGGCCGCGCGTCGCGCCCGGGCTGCCGAGATCATCCGCCGCCTCCGCGAGCTCTACCCGGAGGCCGCGGCCGAGCTGACCTACACCGACCCCTTCCAGCTGCTGATCGCCGTGATCCTTTCGGCGCAGACCACCGACGTGGCGGTCAACAAGGTGACGCCCACGCTGTTCGCCCGCTACCCGACGGCGGAGGCGCTGGCGTCGGCGCCGCAGGCAGACGTGGAATACATCGTGCACCCCACGGGGTTCTACCGGCAGAAAGCGAAGTCGATCCGGGCGACGGCCGCCCATCTCGTCGAGGAGTTCGACGGCGAGGTGCCCACCACCATGGAGTCGCTGCTCAAGCTGCGGGGCGTGGCCCGAAAGACTGCCAACGTCGTGCTGGGCGAGGCGTTCGGCATCCCGAGCGGGGTGGTGGTGGACACCCACGTGGCCCGGCTGTCGCAGCGGCTGGGGTTCACGAAGCACGACGACCCGGTGCGGATCGAACGTGACCTGATAGACCTCATCGAGCGCGACGACTGGATCTTCGCGGGGATCGGCGTGATCTTCCACGGGCGCCGCGTGTGCGAGGCCCGGCAGCCGCAATGCGATGCCTGCACGCTCAACGACATCTGCCCCAGCGCCACCACGCCGAATCGGCCATCGCGGTCGCCCTACGCCGGCACGGCAGCCAGCGACCGCCGCGCCACGTAAACTCAGGGCCATAGCCGTACGGCACGGAAAGACTTGGCATGTTTGACGCGATTCATCACGTGGCCTACGTCGTCCCGGATCTCGACCGGGCGCTCGAACTCTTCCGCGACACGCTGGGCATGGAACCCGAGCAAATCTGGGCATCCGAGGAAGAAGGCAACCGATACGCCGCGCTGCGAGTCGGCGACTCGGGCGCCTTCCTGGAGCTGATCTGCCCCACCGATCCGGCGCGCAGCAAGTTTGCCGCCCACCTCGACGAGCACGGCGCCAGCGTGCACCACGTGGCCTTCCGCGACGACACCATGGACGCCACGCTCGCGACCCTCGAGGCCGCTTTTGGCATCGGCGGCACGGCGCCGATCGTCAGCTCGTCGGGCTGGCGGATCAGTTTTCTCGACACCAACGCCACACAAGACATGGGATTGCAGCTTGTCGACGGGAGGCACGACAGTGAGTAACGCAAACGCACACGCCAACGGCGCGCCGGCGGCCGGGCCGGTGACGGCCGCGCGCCAGCGGGGGACCGGACCCGCAATCTGGCTGGCGGGCGATCCCGAGGACCTGAAAGTCTGGCTGCCCCGCGGCGGCTACGGCATCGTCACCAACACGGTGGTGCTCAACGAAATGGTCCAGAAGTACGGACCGCTCACCGAGTTGGTGAAGCGCTACCTGGACGTCACCGACAAGCAGGTCGTGGTGGAGGTTGACGGGCACACCACCCAGGAGTTGCTCGACGTTTCCCACGTGTTCACGCGCATGTCCGACCGCATCGTCATCAAGATTCCCTGCGCCGTGCACGGGCTCGAGGCCTTCAGCGTGCTCAAGGCGGAGGGCGTGGAGACCTTCTGCACCACGTGCTTCTCCCTGGGTCAGGCGGCGGCGGTCGCCCAGGCCGGCGCGACGCACATCCTGCCGTTTTGCGAGCCGGTGAAGCAGGTCGGCGGCGATCCGACCAAGCTGGTGCGGGAGTGCGTGGCGATGTTTAGCGGCTGGGAGCAGCGGCCGTACATCACGGCGGCGCTGGTGCGCTCGGTCGACACGGCCCTCGCGGCGCTGCGAGACGGGGCCGACGGCATCATCATCTTCTGGAACGTCTTCGCCGAGTTGATGGAACACCCGCTCACCGACCAGTGGAACGACATGTTCATGGACGAGTGGGTGCAGATGCACGAGGCGGGATATCTGGAAGGCGTGCCCGTCTCGCTCGGCGAGGGCGCGCACACCTAGGTCGCTCTCGGTGGGCAATGCGACGCTGCGGGTGCGGCGTCCCGGCCCGCGTGTGGTGGCGCCGGACGACGTGCCCGTGTGGCCGGTCGAGCTGGCGCCCGCGCGCCATATGACGCTTGCCGAAGGTCTGCTGGAACCCGGAGCGGTCTACCGGCCGCACGCTCACCGCACGATCGAGCAGCTCACCTACGTGCTGGCCGGGCGAGTGCGAATCACGTCGTTCGATGAGGACGCCGGCCAGACGCAAAGCGTCGAACTGGGAGCTAGGGAGTGCGTCGTGTCCCTGCCGCGCGAGACGATCGAATTCGCCTGCGTGGGGAATACGGCGGCGCGGGTGCTGTTCGTGACGTCGCCGCCGTATCCCGCCGACCATTCGGACACGATCGTGCTGCGGGAGCACCAGTCGCTTGCGGACGAAAGCTGAGGGCGCGACCCGCGCAAGGTCGGTGAGGGCGGTCGGCGCATGAGGGCCGCCGCCATGGTCGCCGCGATGGTGCTCCTGGCGGGATGCGGCGCAGCACCCGCCGAGACGGCGCCGCCAACGGCTCCGGTTGCCGCGGCAGCCACCGCCGCCGCCGCACCAGCGTCAACTCCAACCGCGGCGCCCGCGCCTTCGCCGACACCTGCGCCCACGGCGACGCCCGTCCCAACGCCAAGACCGTCGCCTACGCCGACCGCTACGCCGTCACCGACACCGGCGCCAACCGCCACGGCCACGCCTACCCCCGCCCCATCGCCGACGCCCGCGCTCGGACCGGAAATCCAGGCCGTGGCATCCATCGGCGCCTGCGAGCTTTACCTGGAAGTGGCGGACGATCCGGAGGAGCGCGCCGTGGGCCTCATGGGCCGTGAGTCCCTGGGGCGGGACCGCGGGATGCTGTTTGTCTACGCCGAAGACCAGGTGCTCAGTTTCTGGATGAAAAGCACGCTCATCCCCCTCGACATCGTCTTCATCAACGGCGATTCAGTCGTCGTCGACGTGCAGACCATGCGTCCGGAGCGCGAGACCGCGCCAAACCTGCCGATCACGCGGTCGGCGGCGCCGGCCCGCTACGCCATCGAGGTCAACGCCGGCGTCGCCGCCGAGTGCGGCATCGAGCCGGGAGAATTCGCCGAAATCCGCAGCCCTGCCTAAGACCTTGCGCCCTGTGCCCAAGGGCAGCCAAAAGGGCTGCCCCTACACGGACCCGCCTCCTGTAGGGGCGCCCCTTGTGGGCGCCCGCGATTCCGCGCGGGCCGACTAAAGGACCCCACAGACGCGCAGCAGCGTCTCGTGCACGGCCAGATCATGCGCCGCGGTGTAGGCCGGCGCACGGTCGCCCCGAATCCATGCGGCCAGGTCCTCGATGTCGCCGTCGTACCTGGGGCGCATGGGAATCGCCGGCTCGCTCCAGCCCGCCGGAAAGTCTTCGTGCGCTTCGCTGAGGTACAGGCGCACGCCGGGCGGCTCGATCGGCTCGATCAGCACCGAGCCGCGCTCGCCGATCACCTGGAAGCGCCGGTGGTGCATGGGCTCGTTGCCGGTGACCCATGTCTGCAAGAGCGTCATCGCACCGGGATACTCCAGCACCGCCGTGCAGTTGTCCTCGAACGGCTCGCCCTGACCGCGCGCGTCTCGCCGGTGGCTGGCCCACACGCTGGAGGGCTTGCCCAGAAACAGCATGGCCGCATCGAGCACGTGGCATCCCAGGAGGTAGAACAATGCGCCGGCGTGCGCACCGTCCTTGGTTCGAATGTCGGCATAGCTGGCGATGTTGGTCGGGATGTCGACGTTGATGCGGGTGACGTTGCCCAGCCAGCCCTCGCGCATGGCGCGCAGGGCCAGCTCGATCGCGGGGTTGTAGCGAAACTGATAGCCCATCTGGACGTACAGGTTGCGGCTGGCAGCCAGGTCGAGCACTGCCCGCAGATCGGGGAGCGACGGTGACGGCGCCTTGTCGATATGGATGTGCTTGCCGTGCTCCAGCGCCCGCCGCGCCCAGCGAAGGTTGTGCCGCGGCAGGGTTTCGACAAACACCACCGGGATCGTCTCGTCGTGCAGCACGTCGACCTCGGACATCGCCGGGACGTCGGTGAAGCGGTCCACGGCCTGCTGCCGTCCCCACTCCGAGGCATCCGGCTCGAACGCGCCCACGAACTCCATGTCATCGGAGCGGCGCAGCGCCTGCGCCTTGCCCCACGCATGGTCGTGCCCAATGCCAATCAGTGCCGCCCGCAGCTTGCCGCTCTGGTCCGACATCCCCCGCGCTCCTTCATCGACCCTGCCCGACGCCATTCGCCGTCATCATGGCAGCCCGAGGGCTCGGCCGGCCGGATTTCGCGCGCAATGGATGCCGTGGCTACGCTACATCCGTGAGTGACAAACAGCCCGCGGTCGAGTTGGCGGGCGATCAGGGATTCCCGGCGCCCACCGGCCGCACGCCGGACGATCTGGCCTATTGGGTGGCGCTCAACGCCGTGCGCGGCATCAGTTCGGGCGCCGTCTGGGCCTTACGGCGGGCCTTCAACAGCATGGAGCAGGCCTGGGGCGCCTCCGCCACTGAGCTGCGACGCGCCGGGCTGGAGGCCAAGGTCGTCGAGCAGCTGCTCGACGCGCGGCGCGACATCGAGCCCGAGGCCGCGCTGGCGGCCCTTGAGGAAGCGGACGGGCGCGCCATCGCCTGGGACGACCCGGCGTATCCCGCCAGGCTGCGAGAGATCGCCGATCCACCGGCGCTGCTGCACGTCCGCGGGGACATCGACGCTTTGTCACAGGACCGGGCGGTCGCCATCGTCGGCACGCGGCGCATGAGCACCTACGCCCGGCTGGTCACCGAGCGGCTCGCCGGCGACCTTGCCGGCAGCGGCATCACCATTGTGAGCGGCATGGCCTCGGGCGTGGACAGCGTGGCGCATCGCGCAGCGCTCGAAGCGGGCGGGCCGACCGTCGCCGTGTGGGGCACGGGGCTTGGCACCGTCTACCCCGTCGCCAATCGAAAACTGGCACGACAGATCGCGGACCAGGGCGCCATCGTCACGGAGTATCCCGTGTGGATGCGCGGCTCGGCGGAGAACTTTCCGCAGCGCAATCGCATCATCAGCGGGCTGGTGCTCGGGACCATCGTGGTCGAGGCGCCGCTGCCGAGCGGGGCATTGATCACCGCGCGCTACGCCATCGAGCACAACCGCGAGATCATGGCGGTGCCCGGCGACATCTTCAAGACCGGCAGCCAGGGCACCAACGCGCTGATCTTTCGCGGCGAGGCCCGCGCCGTTACCTCAGCCGCCGACGTGCTGGATACGCTCGGCATCAGCGTCGATCCAGTCCAGCTCGCGCTGCATCCCGTTGTGGAGCCGGATGCCGACGAGCGCCCCATCGCCAATCAGCTCAACGCCTCACCCAAGCACATCGACACCCTGGCGCAATCCGCCGGACTCCCCGCGCACCGCGTCTCGGCCATCCTCACCATGCTGGAACTCAAAGGCCTGGCCCGACACGTGGGCGGCGGTCGCTACGTCCATCCGCGACCCGAGCCGGCGGGCGGACGCGATGGTTAGCTGCGCGAACCACTGAGTCGCGGGAGGCGCCGACTTCACGGTTCACGCTCGCCGGGAACCACGATCGGTCCAACGCGCATGTCCGAAAGTCCCACCTCCACCAGGCACGGCGTGCGCAGCTCGCGCCAGAAGCTCGTGGGCTGGATGTCGGCCACCTGCGCCAGGTAAAGCGTAATCACCGTGCCGTGAGTGACCACAATGCAGTCGCCGGAATCCGCGTCGAGGACGGCGTCAATCGCGGCGGTGAATCGGTCGCGCGCCTGACTCGCGGTCTCGGAGCCGAAGACAAGCCGCGACGGTCGGGCAAAGAACGCTTCAATCGCCTGCTCGAACTCCTGGGTGGTCGGAAAGAACGGCACGTTGCCGCGGTGGTGCTCTTCGAGCCCATCCTTGACGCGTATCGGGAGGTCGAGCGCGCTCCCGATGATCTCGGCGGTTTCGACGGCCTTGGGCTCTCGGCTGCACCAGACCAGGTTCGCGCGGTAGCCGCGAAGTCGAGCCGCCAGAGACTCAGCCCGACACCGTCCGAGTTCGCTGAGTCTCCATTTGGCTGCCGGCACGTCGCGCTCAATCCGAGGCTGCGAGTGACGCACCAGCACGAGCTTCCGCACGCTGCGCTCCAACGAACGACGGTCTAACGCTGGAGCTTACGATCGGTGAGCCCTGGAGGCGCTTCGAGTTCGTGGGTTATTCGGCAGCGTCGCGGGTGTGGATAGGGCGAGCGGGCGCATGAGCGAACGCGGCTACACATTTGGAGATACGGACGTCGCCGGCAGGCGACTGCGGCTCGCCGCCGAAGTGTTTCAGCCGGAGATGGCGAGCTTCCTGGCGCAAGCGCAGGCCAGCCCGGAGTTGGCCTACGACCTGGGCTGTGGTCCCGGATACACGACGCGCATCGTGGCCCGCGCCGTAGGACCTCAGCGCACCATTGGCCTCGACGCGTCCAGCCGATTCGTCGAGATCGCGCGCGGTCAGGCAATGCCGGGCGTCGAGTATTTGGAACACGACGTCACGCGCACGCCGTTTCCATGCGGGCCGGGCGATCTTCTCTTCTCGCACTTTCTCCTGCCGCATTTGTCGGACCCGCCGTCGGCACTCGCCGCCTCGGCCACGCAGCTTCGTGCAGGCGGTCTTCTGTTGCTCGACGAGGTCTCGGACATTTGGATGACACATCCGGTGTTCCTGCGCTACCTCGAAATGGTCGACCAGGTTGTCGCTGCCGGTGGAGGCCGGCTCTATGCGGGCAAGGCGATGGAGCAGCTGACTCCCGGCGCCGGACTGGCCGTTCTTTCCAGCCACCTGGTCGAGCATCCCGTGAGCACGGCACAGGCGGCGGCGATGTTCCGACTGAATATCGCCGGCTGGGGCGCTACGCCGACAGCGACGGCGATCTTCTCCGCGCCGGTCATCGCCGAGGTCGCGGCTGAGCTCGATGGACTCGCCAAATCGACCGCAAGACGCGAGATTGTCTGGGGTATGCGCCAGGTAGTCTGCCGGGCCGCGATCGCCGCCTAAGCCGCCGACCTGCTCCGACACGGGTTGGAGTGGTCGCTATCGGAGAGTCAAGGCGCCGAGCCGCCTCGTCCAGGTCGACCGCACCGGTCGACGCTTGCATGATGGGGCGTAAGGAGCTCGCGCGCAGCGCCCATGGAGGCCGGGAGTGCAGATAAAGGGCGTCGATTTCGTCTGGATCGTCGCCGCCGACGTCGATGGCACCGCGCGGTTCTACCGTGAGGTGCTGGGGCTGCCGGAGACGGGAATCCAGGATGACGACTGGCGTGAGTTCCAGGCAGGGTCCGTGACGCTGGCAGTTACGCCGGCGCATGTGGGCCTTCAGCCTCCTAGAGTGCTCGTGGCGCTGGCGGTCGACGACGTTGGCGCCGCATTGGCGGAGGCCCGTGACCGTGGCGTCGAAGTCCTCCACGAGACACGCAATACGCCGGCCTGCCTCAACGCCATGATCGCGGACCCGGAAGGCAATCCGATCTGGCTGCACCAACGACACGACGGAACCTTCGGCTGACGCCGCGTATCATCAACGCCATGTCCCGAACCTGCGCCCCGAGCCTCTGACGTGCGTCGTCGGCACCTTGGGATTCTGGCCTTTATTGCGATCATCTTCGCGCTGGCGCTGTACATCGTGGTTCCGAACTCCCCTGGGTTCCCGGTGCAGGTCGGCACGCGCGACTTCTCGGACCTGGAGTTTCGGCAGGGATTGGATCTCCAAGGCGGGTTGCACGTGCGCTTCGAGGCGGACCCCGCGCCCGGCCAGGAGGTTGACCCGGATGCGATGGAGGCCGTGCGCCAAATCATCGAGAACCGCGTGAATGCGCTGGGCGTCGCCGAGCCCGTCATCCAGATCGAGGGCGACACGCGGCTGATCGTTGAGCTTCCCGGCCTCGGCGGTCCGGACCCGAACTGTGATCCCGCGACCGAGGAGTGCGCGGACCCGCTCGACGACGCGATCGACCTCTTCCGCGAAACCGGACAGCTGCTGATCGTCGACACTGGTTCACGCCCCTACCCGGACGACGAGGTCTTCGTAGCCGATCCGGAGGATGTCGTGCTGCGCGGGGCGGATCTCCAGTCGGCGCGGGTCGAGTTCGATCAGCTCGGGGCGTCCATGATCGCCTTCGAGCTCAAGCCGTCGTCGGGCGAGCACTTCGAGCGACACACCAGCACGCACCTGGGTCAGTGGCTCACCATCACCGTCGACGACATCGTGATCAATTCGGCGGTGATCGAGGCGCCGATTCGCGACGAGGGCGTCATCCGCGGCACGTTCACCCCGGACGAGGCGCGCCGGGTGGCCATCCAGCTGCAATACGGCGCACTGCCGGTGCCGCTCAAGGTGGTGCAGAACCTGACCGTGCGGCCGACGCTGGGCGAGGAGTCGCTCGCGCTCTCGGTGCGGGCCGGCATCGTGGGCGCCGTGCTGGTGCTGGCGTTCATGGTGGCCTACTACCGCGCGGCGGGCGTCGTGGCGGCGCTGGCGCTGGTGGCCTACGTGATGCTCGTCTTCGCCATCTTCAAGCTCGTGCCGGTCACGCTCACCCTGGCCGGCGTGGCCGGCGTGATCCTGTCGCTCGGCGTGGCCGTTGACGCCAACATCCTGATCTTCGAGCGCACCCGCGAAGAAGTGCGCCGTGGTCGGGCGGTGCGGCGGGCCATCGAAGCCGGATTCAACCGCGCCTGGCCCTCGATTCGGGACTCGAACGTCTCCACGCTGCTCATCTGCGCCGTGCTCTTCGGCTTCGGCAGCGGCGGCGTGCGGGGATTCGCGCTCACGCTGGCGATCGGCGTGGCGGTGAGCATGTTCTCGGCCATCACCATCAGCCGCACGCTGCTGCGGCTGGCGGTGCTCGTGCCGGGCGTTGACCAGCCGCGCTGGTTCGGCGCGCGGTCCACGCCCGAGGAAGGCGCGGCCTGATGTTCGACATCGTCGGCCGCCGCGGCTGGTGGTACCTGGTGTCCACGGTGCTGCTCGCGCCGGGCATCGTGGCGCTTCTGACCGGCGGGCTGAAGCCCGGCATCGACTTTACCGGCGGGACGCTGCTGCAAGTGCGCGTCGCGGCGGAAACCACGCAAGAGGATGTCACGTCAGCCGCCCAAGGGGCCGGATTCCCTGAAGCCGTGGTGCAGATGGCAGGCGAGAGCGACGCGTTGCTCCGCGTACGCGCCATCGACGTCGATGAGAAGGACGATCTGCTCACCGGCCTCGGCGACGCCACGGGGCCGGTCGAGGAGCTCGGCTTCTCGGCCATCGGCCCGGTTGTCGGCGAGGAGCTCACCCGCGCCGCGATCATCGCAGTGGCCGTGGCCTCGGCGCTGATTCTGCTCTATGTCACGTGGGCCTTCCGCGGCATGCAGCATTCATTCCGCTACGGCGTGGCGGCCATCGTGGCGCTGCTGCACGACGCACTGTTTGTCCTTGGCGTATTCGCGATCCTGGGGCACGCATTCAACGTGCAGATCGACGCGCTGTTCGTAACCGCCCTGCTCACGGTGATCGGATTCTCGGTCAACGACTCCATCGTCGTCTTCGACCGCATTCGCGAAACCAACCGAGACTACGTGCACCTGGACGACCACGAGCGTCCCGGCATCGCCAGCATCATCAACCACAGCGCCAACCAGAGCCTGACGCGGTCGCTCAACACCTCATTCACGGCGTTGCTGGTGCTGCTCGCCCTGCTGCTCCTGGGCGGGCCGACGATTCGCGACTTCGTGTTGGCGCTGTCTCTCGGCTTCGCCATCGGGACCTACTCGTCGATCTTCAACGCGGCGTGCCTCGTCGCTTCGTGGGAGAACCGCGACATTCCGCGACTATGGCGCCGGGTGTTCCCCTGGCGCCGCGCCTCGACGACCTAGGGCACGTAGCCCCAGCGCGCCTCGGCCTCTTCGGCCTCGGTGATGGCCGTTTTCAGCCGGTTCGCGGCGTCGAGGGCCTCGGCATAAGGCGTAGTACCCACGAGCACGTGCACCTCGGCCGCTTCTTCGGATAGCTCGCGCACTCGCGCCACCCAGGGCGACAGCTCCGCGTCGGAGTAGGTGTGAGCTAGCGCCTCGACGGGATTGGCCTCGGTGCGCGGCCACGCCTCGCCGTCGCGGCCATGGAGCCGCACGACGCTGAGGCGATCCGTGGTGACGGCCACGGTGGGCGGACCGGCCTCCGGGCGGTCGGGCGGGAAATCGGCCACCACCAGGGCCATTTCCAAGTCGATCAGGCACTCCAAGGTCGCGTCCTGCTGACTGGGCACGTCCCAACTCGGATGCCGAAACTCGGCGGCCAGGGGCAACTCGGGAAGAAGTCCGCTCACGTGCCCCAGGTACTCGCGAGCTTCGTCGCCGGCCCCGAACCAGGAGGGGAATTGCAGCACCACGCAGCCGAGCTTGCCAGCCTCGGCCAACGGGGCGAGCGCCTGGGCGAAGTCGTCGAATAGCACGTCGGGGGGTACAACCGAGACCTCCTGCCACGACCGCCGTCCGATCGGTCCCGTATCGCCCGGGCGCCGCTGATGCAGCGTGAGGCCGCCGAAGGCGATGACGTCGAAGCGAAAGTCATCCGGCGCCTGTTCGGCCCACTCGGCCAGCCGCTCCGGCTTGGGGATGCCGTTGAAGGTGTTGGGCGTCTCCACCACGTCGGCCACAGCCGCGTAGTGGCCCAGCATCTCCGCCGGCTTGACGCGCGGCGGGTAGAAGTCCTCCAGCCGCTGCCAGCCGCGAATGCCGAATCGGCGCGTGGCGGTCACTCGTCACCCTGGTGGCGCATGCGCTCCAGCTCCCGGGCGGCTTCGCGCTGCCGCCAGCGCTCGATCACGGGCAAGCCGGGGCCGAACACCGTCCAGCCGTGCAGCGCCAGCGCGATCAGCCAGAACGCCACCGGCCAGAAGAACCAGATGAAGTCCGGGGTCGCGATGATGTTTACGAGCAGCAGCAGGATGGCGACCGCCGCCCATACCGCCGCGTGACCCGCGAAGCCCAATCGCGCCCGCACGCGCTCGGTCGCGCGGCGGTAGGCCTCGGCGCGGTCGCTTGGTGACGGGTCGGTCATCTGCAGGGCCTGGCGAGCGGGCGGAATTCTACCCGGCGGAGAGTCCCGCCAACACGATCGGACCTATGTCGCGTCGGTTCGGCAATCGACCACAGCCGGTAATGCGTTTGGGCCTGACGGGCGTTCGAGTTGCGTTGACGCCGATCCAGGCGCTTGCCTCCAAGGCTGCCAGCGGTCTTCGTCTCAGCAGAACGGCAGCCCAAGCGTGCCGAGGTCGCTGTACGGCACTTCGCGCAACCTCGCGGGAATGCATCCCGTGAATTGATTGCTACCGCCGAGTTTCAGATCGTCCAGGTTGGCAAGTTGTGCCAGTTCAGCCGGGATCGCCCCGGTCAGCTGGTTTCCATCGAGCGATAGAAATGTCAGCTGGGCGAGGCTTCCGAACTCAGGCGGGATCGATCCGCTGAGCTGGTTGTTCGCAAGCCATAGCGTCCGCAGGTTGGTCAGGCGTCCAAGCTCGGGCGGGATCGGCCCACTGAGTTGGTTGGACCCCAGGCGAAGCTCGCCGAGGTTTGAGAGGCCGGCCAACTCGGGCGGGATGGTCCCTCGCAAGTGGTTGTGCGAAAGGTCCAGCGTTTGCAGATGCGCGAGGCGGCCGAGCACAGGCGGGATCGCGCCTAAAAGCTCGCTCCTCGGGAGTCGCAAGACCGTCACCTGGCCGGCGGAATTCGTGGTCACGCCGTGCCAAACGCCGATCGGCGCCTCGCTGAGCCAGTGGCGGTTGTTTGTCCAGCCCGGACCGCTCGTCGTGTGGTAGAAGTCGATCAGCACCGCCCGGTCCGCGGCGCTTTCGCTGATCCCGCAGCGCCACAGATCGAGCTCTCGGAGATCGTGGCCCCGTATCGACCACAATTCGTCGGCGATGCACCCCGTGAGTCGGTCGTTTCCGGCAAGATACAGCCCCACCAGCTCCGGGAGCGCGCCCAGCTCCGGCGGTATCTTCCCTTCGAGTTGATTGTTGCCAAGATACAGAAACTGCACGCTGGCCATCCGGCCCAATTCGGGCGGGATCGCTCCGCTCAGGTGGTTGTTGTCGAGCGACAGGTTCTCAAGCCGGCCAAGGTCGCCTAGCGCGGGCGGGATCGATCCGCTCAGCCGGTTGTCTCGGAGGTTGAGGTATGTGAGGAAGGGGATGCGGGCCAATTCCGCCGGGAGCGCACCACTCAATTGGTTGTCTTCGAGCCACAGTTTTCTCAGGCTGCTGAGACGGCCAATCTCGGGCGGGATCGGTCCGCTCAACCGGTTGTTGGCGAGCGACAACTCCTCCAGTGTGGCAAGGCCACCCAGATTGGATGGCAGCGCACCGCTCAACTGATTGCCCTCGGCGGATAACCGTTCCAGCTTGCCGAGGCGACCCAGCTCTGGCGGAATTGCCCCGCTCAGCTGGTTGTCCGAAAGATAGAGTTGGCGAAGGTTGCGCAGGCGACCCAACTCGGACGGGATCGATCCGCTCAACTGATTGACAAGGAGCCACAGCACTTCCAATCGGACGAGGTTCCCAAGCTCAGGCGGGATCGACCCGCTCAGCAGGTTCCGCCCGAGATCCAGGTTCCTTAGCCGGTCAAGATGGCCCAGCGTCGCGGGTATTGACCCGGTGAGCTGGTTCGAGTCCAGCTCCAGGAATATCAGGCTGCGGAGGTTGCCGAGCTCCGGCGGGATTCCGCCGTCCAACTGGTTAGAAGTGAGGCTCAGCCACCATAGGTTGGTCAGCCGCCCCAGCCCAGGTGGGATCGTCCCTTGGAGCTGGTTGTCTCCGAGCCACAGGGTCTCCAGGCTTGCAAGGTTGCGCATTTCGGGTGGAATCACCCCGTGCAGCTGGTTTTGCCAAAGATCCAGGTTTTTCAGCTTGCCGAGATAGCCGAGCGCAGGTGGAATGGTCCCGCGCAATGCGTTGCTTCCCAACCGCAACTCAATGACCTGCTTGTGAATGTCCGTCGTGACGCCATACCAGTCATTCAGCGGCGCCTCGCTCAGCCAGTTGGTGTTGTTCGCCCAGTTGGGACCGTCGGTGGCGTGGTAGAGCCGGATGAGCGCTTCGCGGTCGGATGCCGGCGGCGCAGCCGGAGGCGGCGGGGGCGGCGCGGGAGTGTGCGTGAGTGCCGGCGTGGGCGTCTGCGCCGGCGCGGGCGTGGGAAGGGTGAATACCGGCAGGCCGGCCAGCGCGTCGCGCGTCACCGGGGCCTTGGCCGCGTCCGGGATGATGACGTTGCTCAGGCGCTTCACCTTGTCCGGCACGTTTTGCAGGTTCACCCGGCCCACCGTCGTCCCCGGCGCCGGCACGTTCCAGACCACAAACACCGTCCGCTGCGTCCGCAGCAGCTGCAGACCTTGCGGGTTGCCATTGACCGCGCGCTCCTCGTAACGGATCGGCAAGCCGTAGAGATTCAGCCAATCGGGCTCGCTGAGGAATCGTTCTCTAATCGCCGCATTCCGCTCCAGCAGCGCCAGGTGATTTTGGGTGATGGTGGCGAAGTCGGCGCCACGATCGGCTTCGAGCACCTGATGGGGCGGAACGTTCGGCAACTCGACTTCCGGATACCGGTTCGCCAGCACGTCGAGGGTGTTGTAGTAGTTCATGCGCTGCTTGCCGGGATCCCACTGCAGAATGACCTTTTGGAAGGCCTGCAGGGTGAAAGGGCCATTAGCCCAGCGCTGGCTGATGGGATAGCCGATGGCTTGCAGGTCGCGCTCGCGCGCGAAGTCCCACAGCGGCACGCCGTCCGCATTCGACACCGAGAAGCCGTCGTGGGGGTCGGCCGTATCCCCGCCGGTGATGGTAAAGAGACAGCCCTCGACCAGGGCGATGCCCCCGCATTCCAGCGCCGCCGCCGACGGCAACGCACCCAGCGCTGCCGTGGCTGCGATGGCAAGTCCTGCAAGCGCCATACGCAGAACTGGTCGCCGAACTTGCCGTCGGAGTGTTCGCACCATGCTCCCCACTCGCCGGCGGGCGGCCCGATTGCACGCGGCATACCGCCCGTCGGCCCGGGAAGCGCCAATCTACTTCACCAGTCCTCCTCGTTTCAGGTTGGGTCGAAGTATGCGTAGGTTCGACGGCGCATCAGTGCCGGGCACACCGAGACTTTAGGGTGAGCTGGCCCCGCAAACCGGTATTCCGAGCTCGTCAACGTCGTTGTTCTCGACTCCGAGCAACCCATCGGGGACGCACCCCGTGAACTGGTTGTCGCCGACGAGGTATAGCCACTTCAGTCTTGGCAGCTGCCCAAGCTCAGGCGGAATGGCGCCACCAAGCTGATTGCCGTCGAGCCGCAGGAACGTCAGATTGGAGAGCTTGCCCAGCTCAGGTGGAATTGGACCGCTCAACTCGTTGCCGTTGAGCCACGCCCAATCTAGTCTGGCGAGATTGCCCAGTTCGGGCGGTATCGCCCCGGTCAATCGGTTGTGCTGGAGCCCCAGCACTAGCAGCCTGGAGAGATTGCCCAACTCGGCCGGAATCGCCCCGCTCAGCCGGTTGAAGCCGAACCCCAGCCAGACCAGGTTGGAGAGTCGACCCAGCTCGGACGGAATCGCCCCACTTAGCTCGTTGTCTTGGAGCTCCAGGTCTTTCAAGCTGGCGAGCCCACCGAGCTCGGGCGGGATGGAACCCGACAGTTGGTTGTGTTCGAGTTTCAGAGAGCTGAGCGTCGAGAGTTTTCCCAGCTCGGGAGGGATCGGCCCTGTCAACAGGTTGTTGTAGAGATGAAGCAAGCTGAGGTTGCCGAGGCTGCCCAGTTCGGGGGGAATCGCCCCACTCAGCAGGTTGTCGGGGAGATGGAGCGACCTCAGATTGGCAAGCCGGCCGAGTTCCGGCGGAATCGGTCCCCGCAAATGGTTCTTGCCGAGAAACAAACTCTCAAGGCTGGCTAGGTAGCCCAATTGCCACGGGATCGCACCGCTGAGGTTGTTGTCCGCAAGCGAGAGCCTTATGACCCGGTCGCCGTCCGTGCCGACGCCGTGCCATTCGCTGATGGGCGCCGCGCTCAGCCAGTTGGTGTTGTTCGTCCAGTTTGGGCCGTCGGTGGCGTGGTAGAAGTCGATCAGCACCTGCCAATTAGGCAGCCAGGCCGGACGCGGCTCGGGCGCTGGCGTCGGCGTGGATGCAGGAGTGGGGGCTGGCGTTGATTCGGGAGTCGGCGTGCGCGTGGGGACCGGCGTCGGAATGGGCAGGGTAAACGCCGGCAAGCTCGAAATCTCGGCTCGCAGCACCGGCGCCTTCGCCGCGTCCGGGATGATCACGTTGCTCAGCTTCTTCACCTTGTCGGGCACGTTTTGCAGGTTCGCCCGGCCCACCGTGGTCCCGGGTGCCGGCACGTTCCAAATCACGAACACCGTGCGTTGGGCGCGCAGCATCTGCAGGCCGCGCGGATGACCTCCGGCCTCCCGCTCCTCGTACCGGATCGGCAGCCCGTACAGGTTCAGCCAATCGGGCTCGCTGAGAAATCGCTCCTTGATGGTTGGGTTTTGATCCAGGAGCAGCAGGTGGTTGCGCTTGATCGTGGCGAAGTCGGCCCCCCGGTCCGCAGCCAACTCGAGATGCGCCGGGACGTTTGGCAATTCCACCTCCGGATACCGGTTCGCCAGGACATCAAGCGTGTTGTAGTAGTTCATGCGCTGCTTGCCGGGGTCCCACTGGAGGATCACCTTGTGGAAGGCCTGGAGGGTGAACGGGCCATTGACCCAGCGCTGGCTGATGGGATATCCGAGGGCCTGGAGGTCGCGCTCCCGCACGAAGTCCCAGAGCGGCACGCCGTCGGCGTTGGTGACCGCGAAACCGTCGTCGGGATCGCTCGTATCGCCGCCGGTGATGGTGAAGAGACAGCCTTCGTCCAGGGCGATGCCCTCGCACTCCAACGCCGCCACTGACGGCCAGACAATCAGGGCGGCAGTTGCGGCGATGGCGAACACTGCGAGCACGACACGCAGGCGTCGGCTCCAGCCACTCACGAAACCAACTCACTGAGCCATGGACCGGCCCAGTAGATGATGATCACCGCGGCGGCCAGCCAGCCGACGACGGCAGCCTGGATCCCGCGGTCGCGCAGCAGCACGGTTGTCGGGTCCCACAGGCCTTCGCCGCTGAACGCGCGCAGCATGAACCGCGTGATTCCATACAGCACGAACGGCACCGTGAACACGAGCCCGCGACCGCCAAACTGCGCCGCCGTCTCCGGCGCGAGGCTGTAGATCGCATAACAGACGACCACCGTCGCGCCCACCAGGACGATCACGGCGTCGACGACCTCCGGCGGCACGTCGTTCCAGGTTCGCCGGAGGCCCCGAGCCTGTGCATCCGCCTGCGTCAATTCGGCACGCCGCTTGCCCAGCGAGATAAGGAGGGTCAAGAGAAACGTGCACAGGATGAGCCAGCCGGAAAATGGAACCGAAATGGCCACCGCTCCGGCAATGGCGCGCAGGACAAATCCCGCGGCAACCGCCATGCCATCCAGGAATGCCACCCGCGAGAGCCACAGGCTGTAGACCACGTTGAGCGCGAAATAGCTGCCGAGGACGACCACGACGCCTGTGCCAAGCAGGGCGGACAACCCCACGGCCAGCGCCCCCAATACAACACCGGTTGCAACGGCAGTTGCACGATTGAGTCGTCCCGCGGCCACCGGCCGGCGCGCCTTGTGAGGGTTTCGACGGTCGCGTTCGGCATCGACTGCGTCGTTGATGAAATACACGCCGGACGCCAGCGCGCAGAAGATGGCGAACATGGCCACGGCGCGCAGCACGTCGCCGCCGTCGGTGAGCCGTTGCGCAAAGACGAGCGGCGCCAGCACGACGACGTTCTTCAGCCACTGGGCCGGCCGGGCCGTCGTGAGCAGCGCGGCAAGTTGCTGGGTCATCGAGCCCTGACGGCCTTGTTCCCGCGATCACGCCCAAATGCGCGATAGTTGGGTAAGCATAGGGTCTGGGCATCCGCCCATTTCGGCCGCGTAAGCCCTGAGAGGAGAGCCTTGTGACGGTGATCGAGTCGACCCCCGCGCTGGTCGCAGATTCCTACGCGCGTGCGCGCGCACGCCTGGCCACGGTCCGTGAACGACTCGACCGCCCGCTCACCTTGGCGGAGAAGCTGCTCTTTGGCCACCTGGACGACCCGTCGACCCAAGACCTGACGCCGCTGGAAAGCTACCTGCAGATTAGACCCGACCGCGTGGCGATGCAGGACGCGACCGCGCAGATGGCCCTGCTGCAGTTCATGCTCGCGGGGCGCGACACGGTGGCGGTTCCCTCGACCGTGCATTGCGATCACCTGATCCGGGCGCACGTGGGGGCCGACGCTGACCTCCAAACGGCGTTGCTCGAGAACAACGAGGTCTATGCCTTCCTCAAGTCGGTCAGTGCACGATACGGCATCGGCTTCTGGGCGCCGGGCTCGGGAATCATTCACCAGGTCATCCTGGAGAACTACGCGTTTCCGGGCGGACTGATCATCGGCACCGATTCCCACACGCCCAACGCCGGCGGCCTGGGAATGCTGGCGATCGGCGTGGGCGGCGCGGACGCCGTGGACGTGATGGTCGATCTGCCCTGGGAGACGCTGCAACCCCACGTCATCGGCGTCCGGCTCACCGGCGAGCTCAACGGCTGGACCGCGCCGAAGGACGTGATCCTGAAGCTCGCGGGCATCCTCACCACGAGCGGCGGCACGAACCGGATCATCGAGTACTTTGGACCCGGCACGCGCGCGCTGGCGTGCACCGGCAAGTCCACCGTCACCAACATGGGCGCCGAGCTGGGCGCGACCACATCCGTGTTCGCGTACGACGAGCGCATGGCCACCTATCTGCGCGCGACCGAGCGCGCCGAGCTGGCCGATCTGGCCGACGCGAACCAGGATCTGCTGCGCGCTGACGCCGAGGTCGAGCGCGATCCAGCCTCGTTCTACGAGCAGGTGGTCGAGATCGACCTTTCAGAGCTCGAGCCGCACGTCGTGGGGCCGCACCGGCCCGACCGGGCCCGCCCGGTGTCCGCGCTGGGCGCCGAGGTCGAGTCCGAGGGCTTCGCCGAGCACATCTCGGCCGCCCTGCTGGGCAGCTGCACCAATTCCTCCTACGAAGACATCACGCGCGCCGCCGACGTGGCCCGGCAGGCGTCCGCCGCCGGCTTGCGGGCCTCCGTGCCGTTCTTGGTGACGCCTGGCTCCGAAATGGTGCGGGCGACGATCGAGCGTGACGGGCAGCTGGCCGACCTGGAGGCGATCGGCGGCAGCGTCCTCGCCAACGCCTGCGGCCCCTGCATTGGCCAATGGCGCCGCGAAGACATCGAGTCGGATGCCGCCGGCGGCAAGGCGCTGGCTACCAACTCCATCGTCACCTCCTTCAATCGCAACTTTCCCCGGCGCAACGACGGCAGCCCCAATACCCAGGCGTTCATCACCAGCCCCGAACTCACGGTGGCATTCGCGCTCAGCGGACGCCTGTCGTTCAATCCGCTGACCGACTCGCTCGACGGCAACGGACTGCACCTCGACCCACCCGAGCCGGCGCCCGACGTGCCGGCCGACGGCTTCACCGGACGGCGCTACGGCTATGTACCGCCGCCGGCGGACGCCGCCGGGGTCGAGGTGTCGATCGCCGCGGACAGCGAACGGCTGGAGCGGCTGACGCCGTTCGAAGCGCGATCGGCGGAGCAGTTTCAGTCCATGCCGGTGTTGCTGCGCGCCGTGGGGCAGTGCACCACCGACGCCATATCCCCAGCGGGCCCCTGGCTGCGCTACCGCGGGCATCTCACCCGCATCAGCGACAACATGTTTACCGGCGCCAACAATGCCTTCGCGGACACACCAGGCGCCGGCCGCAACGCGCTCACCGGTGCCGCCGAGGCGCCGTTGGCGCAGATTGCCAAGGCCTATGCCGCGGCCGGTCTCACCTGGGTGGCCGTGGGCGACTCCAACTACGGCGAGGGCAGCAGCCGCGAGCACGCGGCCATGTCGCCGCGTCTCTTGGGCGCGGGCGCCGTGGTGGTGCGCAGCTTCGCGCGCATCCATGAGACGAATCTCAAGAAGCAAGGGATCCTGCCGCTGACATTCGAGAATCCCGCCGACTACGACCGCATTCAGTCCGACGACCGGGTCAGCCTCGAAGACATCGATCGGCTGGAACCGGGGCGGCCGCTTGCAGCACGCATCGACCACGCGGACGGCTCACAGGACCACATCCAGCTCGATCACACCCTGACCGACGATCAGATCGAATGGTTCTGGGCCGGGTCGGCCCTCAACCTGTTGCGCGAGCACACGGCCGGCTAAGCCCGGCCGTCGCCGGCCTGAGGGTCAGCCGGCGGCCGACTCCAACTGGGGAAGGTAGGGCTGCCAGGTGGGATCGACGCTGCCTCCCGCGACGTGCCAGACCAGGTGGGCAATCGCCGATTTCGGGCGGCGTGGCTGGCGCAGGAGGCGCATGCCCGCCTCGCGCGGAGTGCGCCCGGCCTTGCGCAGATTGCAGCGGCGGCACGCGGTCACCAGGTTTTCCCAGCGTCGCCGACCGCCAAGGCGGCGTGGGACGACATGGTCCACGGTGGGCTCGATGATCGTCTCGGCGCAGTATTGACAGCGATATCGATCTCGCACGAAGACCTCACGCCGGCTGAGCCGCACCGTCGGACGCGGGCGGCGAACGTGGTAGAGCATGCGGATCACCGACGGCCGCGGGTAGAGCCGGCGCACGCTGTAGATCGGCGCCCGCCCGTTTTCCAGCAGCTCGGCCTTGCCCTTGCTGAGCAACACGATGGCGCGACGCGTGCGGCAGACGTTGAGCGGCTCGTAGTTTTGATTGAGAAGCAGAACCGGTTCGTTCACTGGCCAGCGCGCTCGGCGTCACTCGGCGCGCCTATGCTACAAGGCACGGCACGCGCAGGCGGCCGACCGCGACCCGACTTCGCCGCATGGACCAAGAACCACCCGCCGAGCACCACTACCTCCTCCGCTACGCCAAGACGGGCGACGCGCGGTACCTCTCGCTGCACGACGTGCGCCGGGCGTGGGAGCGCGCCACGCGCCGCGCCGGTTTGCCACTGGCCTATAGCCGCGGATTCCGCCCCAAGCCCCGGCTGACCTTCGGTCCACCGCTGGCCGTGGGCACCGAGGGCCTGCGCGAGTGCGTGGTGCTGTCGCTGCGGGAGGACGTGCCGCCGGACTCGGTCCGCGAGCGACTGGCCTCCACGACCGCCGACGGGCTGGCCGTCGGCGAGGTCCGCCGGGTCGCACGCCGGAAGTTCGGGACAGCCTGGGCGACCTATGACCTGCACCTCGAGGACGCGCCCGAGGACCTCGCGGAGCGGGTGGAGCGCCTGCTCGCGGCGCCAGCCGTCGTGGTTCAACGCGATGACCGCAAGGATCGACCCGCCCGGCCGCGGGACATTCGACCGGGGCTGATGGAGCTCACGCTTGTCCCGGACAGTCGACTGCATGCCCGCCTGAGCCTGCGGGACGGCTCCATCGTCACGCCGCGCGATCTTGCGTCGGCGCTGGGCGTCGCATTCAGAGCCGTCGTCAGGACCGAGATCGAGACCGAGCTGCGCGAGTGAGCAACTCGAGGGTTCGTGCCGCATTGGGTGCGGCCGGCGTCGCCCCCATGGACCCATCGCGGATCGAACACATCGCGCGTGGCACATACCGGGTGCGCGACGGTTCCCGATTCCTCGCCTGCAAGCTCTTCGACGGACCGAAGGCCGGCGAGCGGGCGCGCACGGAGGGCGCCGCCTACACCGCCCTTGCCACGCGGGGCGCGCCGGTGCCGCGGCTGCTGGCAGTGGACGAACCGAACGCAGCCGTAGTCCGCGAGTGGGCTTCCGGCCCCACGCTGGCACAGGCGTTGTGCGGCGAAGCGGACCGGCCCGCGTGGGAGCAGGTGTCGGCCGCCTGGGACGCCCTGCTCGCGGCGCTTGATGCATGGACTGACGCGATGGACCCCGCGCGCGTCGAGCGGGCGCACAGCCTCCGCACGTCGGAAATCGCGCCAGTCGCGGAGTCGGTGATCGCCTCGGGCCTGCTTCAGAAAGAGGATCCGGCGTGGGAGGCAGCCGCGGAGGAGATTCGCCAGCTTGCCGACACCATCGGTTCCGCCCCCATGCGGACGGTGCCGCTCGATCTGAATCCAGGCAATGTGGTCCTTGGCTCCGACGGAATCGTTTTCGTTGACCTGGAGGCCTTTGGACTTGACTTCGCCGAATGGTCGTTATGTAAAGCCACGATGCTGCCGCACAATCCCACGTCCGGTCGCGCCGGGCAGGCCCTCCTGGCCGGCCAAGGGGACGCTCCGCGCCTAGACGCAGACTCGCGCCGCCTGGCCGGCGCCCTGCTCCTCGCCCTCGCCGACGCCGCCGGCCTATGGCGCCCCGAGCCTGCCCACCCGGCGGGTCTCAAGCTCGTGCGGCAGCTGTGCGCGCAGGCAAGAAACGTTCCGCACCTTGCCGCGGCGCTGGTCTAGACTCTGGTACACGACACAGGGGATCGACCCATGAGCGAAGGCTTCCAGCCGCGATCGCGCGACCTCGTGATCGGCGGCATTCCCTGGATTGCCCGCATGTCGGACAAGGCCCGGGCCAAGGCCGACGGGACCATCGACGACTACATCTACCCGTGCCCCATTGACAAGCGCGTGCTGGGCGAGCTTGGGATCTCGGCGGATGAGTTCATGCGCATCGCCACGACCAGCGACACCGACGGCGAGCTGATCGACCAGGTGCGCGAGGCAAGCAAGGCCGTCAGCTAACCGCCGGGTGTCCGAGCGCCGCGACGACCTGATCGCGTTTCTGGACGCCACGCTGGAGGCGGCCGCGTTTCCAGACTATGGGCCGATGGGCCTGCAGGTGGTCGGCAGCGAGCGCGTCGAGCGCGTGGTCACCGCCGTCAGCTCCAGCTTGGCGCTCTTTGAGCAAGCCGCCCAGGCCCGGGCGCAGCTGGTCGTCGTGCACCACGGGCTCTTCTGGGACCGTGACTCACGTGTGGTCAGTCGGGTCATGCGCGACCGGCTGCGGGCGCTGTTCGACGCCGACATCAACCTGGCCGCCTATCACCTGGCGTTGGACGCGCACGACAGCCTGGGCAACAACGCGCAGATCGTGCGGGCCCTCGGGCTCGAGCCGGAGTCCACGCCGTTCGCGGTGAGCGGCGGTCAGCCCATCGGCAAGATCGCCCGCGCGACTCAGCCGCTATCACCATCGTCGCTGGTCGAGCGCGTGGAAACCGCCATTGGCCGGCCGCACGCGACGTTCATGCACGGACCGTCCTCGATCCGGCAGGTTGCGGTGTGCAGCGGCAGCGGCGCGTCATTCATTCAGGAGGCCCAGAGCCTCGGCGCCGACGCCCTGCTGACGGGCGACATGGCCGAGCCGGCGGAGATGCAGGCGCGCGAGCTTGGCATCCATTTCATCGCCGCCGGGCACTATGCGACCGAGGTATTCGGGGTGCGCGCCCTGGCCGGCCTAATCGCCGAGCAGCGCGACTGCGAGGCGTCGTTTCTCGACTTGCCGACGATCGCTTAGCCCCACCGGCAGGGCCGGCTCGCGACCGGATCGACGCAGACTCAGGCTGAAGCCGTGGCCGCCTGCTTCCGGATCCCACGAGCGGCGTAGTAGGCGACGCCGCGACCGATGATCCGGCTGGCGAACGATGCGACAAGCACGACCACCGCCGCCACGGCCGCGAGTATGCCGATGAGCAGAACGTCCTGCTCGCCGCTCGCGGCCCGTCGCAGCAGCTCCACCACCAGGCAGACCAGCGCGACCAGAGCCCCCAGCCAACCCGCCCGGAGGGCAATGTAGGAATAGTTCAGCCGACCGAGCGCCCCTCCGCCGATGCCCGCGTCGCGAAGCGCCCGGGCGTGGAGGGCCGCGGACACGTCACCCCCGGCGCGCTCCACGTGGGCGTGCAACGGACCGGGGGTCGTCTCCGCCGCCAGCAACGCGGCGAACTCGCTCACGCGGCCCGGCACGCGCCAAAACGGCTCGTAGTCCAGCGACAGCCCAACAAGCGTGCGCGTGAAGAAGTAGCCGAGCACCACGAACGCCAGCCACTCGATGGTGAGCGAGGTGCGCCCGAGCCACGGTTCCCCCTGGACCCCGATGAAGCCGTCGATCACCGTGCGGCCGGCCACCAACGGCCCGACGCCGATCGCCGCATAGAGCGGAACGTCGGCAACGTGTCGCAGCATCGAGATGCGCCTCGGCGACTAGCTGGCAACTGCGGGCCGCAGCCGTGCGCGGTCGGGGAATTCGTCTGGCGCCAACATCGGCCGCACCCAGCGCGCCGCCAATCCGTCGGCGGTCCGCTCCGCCATGACAACTGCCCATCCGCCAACGACAACGCCGTCAGCCTGCTCGGTCGCCCGCAGGGCAATATCAACGTCGTTGCCGAGAATGGTGAAAACGCTGATCGCGCCGTGCGACAGGCCCGTGACCTCACCGATCGCGATCACCATGGCGGCGGCGTATCCGTCAGCACGGCCCGGCGAGCGTGCGCCGTACTTGCCGCCCGTATCGCGATCCCAAGAGTCCTTGCCGAACGTGCCGCGCCCGAATCGGCTCGGCGGGCGGGCGAATCCAGGCCTATAGCCCTGTGGAGGGCCGAATCGCTCGCTCCATCGCCCCACTTCGACCGTGCTCACGTAGGCCACCGTCTGGCCGTCGTCGTCCGCCAGACGGTTGGCGACGGAAAGGCCCAGCGCTGCACCACCAAGGGCCAGCGCCACCAGCGCCAGAGCGATCACGGCAGCGCTTCGCGAAACGGACGGAAGCCGCACGCGCCGCCTTTCCGAAGTCGGCGGCTGGGGCTCTTGCGGAGCGTCGCTGCTCATGCCGCCGAGTTTAGGTCATGCCGCCGTTGGCGCCCGATCATTGAGCCGGCCGGCGCCGCGCCAGTAGACTGGGCACCCAGCCTCCGTAGCTCAATTGGCAGAGCAGCGGACTCTTAATCCGAAGGTTGTAGGTTCGATTCCTACCGGGGGTACCAGACCTAGACGACGGAGTCCTTTGGCGCGGAGCACCCGGGCGTCCGGGCACAATGTCTTCGATCCGGTAAAGCCAAGAAGTCCCTTCACCGGCCAGGCCGCATAGAATAGGCGGCCTCGGCCACTCCGGGTACCGCCGCCCATGTCATCCAACGTCGAGTACGACAGCGACGCCCGCACGTTCGACTGCGCGCCCACCCTCACCGACAGCCAGGTGCTCGAGTTCTGCCGCGATGGACACATGCTCCTCGAGGGCGTGGTGCCGGACGAGATCAACCAGAAGTGCTGCGACTACTTGGACGGCAAGCTTCCGCTGAACCCGTTCATGATGCCGCCGGGGCTGACGCTGGACGAGTTGGAGCGCATCCGCAACTCGCACGAACCGAGCTCGATCCTGCTCGAGGATTGGTTCATCGAGCACGTGCTGCTGAATCCGCAACTCGCGGGCGCGCTGCGGTCCCTGCTGGGCGCCGGCGTCGGTCTGCCGGTAATCACCAGCCACCATCTGGCCGAGTGCCCCCTGCCGGCGCAGGGTTGGCATCAAGACGCGGATCACATTTTCGGTCCAGAGCTCAAATTCCTGGAAGTCTTCTACTTTCCGCAGGACACCCCGGCCGGGATGGGTCCCACGGAGGTTTTTCCCGGCACCCACATCGGACCCAACAAGCGCGACTTCGAGGAGCAAGGCGTCCTGCTCGAGGGTCCCGCCGGGACGATCGGCATCCACCACCAGAGCATCCTGCACCGGCGCGGCGTCTCCACCTCGACGGGCCGGCGGCGAATGCTGAAGTACAACTACTGGCGCTCGGCCGAACCGCAGCGGGATTGGATCGTGGAGGACGACTTCGACTTCCACACCGCCTACTACGGCGGCCACCGCACCGCCATCTTTGTGGCGCACATGTTCTATTGGCTCTGCGGCAGGGACGACGACTACCGCGTCATCGGCGGGCAGGCCTGGCCCTGGCGCACGCCGCAGCAGGTGTTCCCGTCCATGGGATACAACGCCAAGGAGGGCTACCGCCCCGACTGGCGCCGAACCGGCCCGGACACCTTCGCGCGGTAGCCGCCGGCGGCGGATCCCGCTTCGCAAGCGGCGGCCCGGCGGCCCAGACTGCGTGCAGCCTGGGAAAACGCGGATCCTGAACGTTGGCGTATCCTTACTATTAGCGACAAGTAAGGACAATCACATGGACGTCGCAGCTCGTGTCAGCTCGAAGGGCCAGGTCACGATTCCGCGTGCGGTGCGTGAGGCGCTCACCATCCACGAGGGCGACCAGGTCATCTTCAGGGTCGAGGGACAGCGGGCGATCCTGGCGCGCAGCCCCGACCTGATCCACTTGGCCGGCTCGGTGAGCGTGCCCGCGGCGAAGCGTGGCACGGCGTGGGATGACGTGGTGCGCGAAACCCGGAAGGCCAGGCCCGCCTCCAGGCGATGACGGCCTTTCTCGACACCAACGTCCTCGTCCGGCATCTCACGGGCGATCCCCCGGAACAGGCGAAGAGGGCCACTCGATACCTCGATCAGGCGGACAACCTGCTACTCCCGGACCTGATCCTCGCCGAGGTCGCGTATGTGCTGGAGTCGTACTACGAGGCGCCTCGCCAACGGGTGGCTGAGGCGCTGCGGTCCATCCTGGCCTTCCGCGCGATTCGTGTGGTTGACGGCCCGCTGCTCCTGCGCGCGGTGGAGGTTTACGAGGTGCACGAACTCGACTTTGCCGACGCTTACCTGGTAGCCAGCGCGGAGCGGACGGGCGTCGGGGTGGTGGCCTCGTTCGACCGTGCGATCGACCGCATAGGAACAGTCCGGCGCGAGCAGCCGCCGTAGGGCGATCAGCGGACCGATGGGCCGATTTCGCCGCGTCCTCGCTGACCGCGCCGGGCCGACATGCCTACGCATTGCTTCATTTCGCCGGACATCACCAAGGCGCCTGCCGCCTGCGCACGATCTCCAGCATGTGCACTCCTTCACATGAATTCGCTGCAATCCCGTATGATGTGCCGTCTTTCCGGGAGACCACGCTGAACCGAACAGGACTGTCTTGAACGACCTCGTCATCCAGACCAGTGCCTTGACGAAGCGTTACGGGCACATCCTGGCCGTGGACCAACTCTCGCTGGAAGTGCCTCGCGGGCGCATTTTCGGTCTCCTCGGGCCGAACGGATCGGGAAAGACCACCACCATCGGCATGCTGCTGGGCCTGGTGCGTCCGACCTCGGGCAGCTTCAGCCTGCTGGGCTCAGGGACGAGCCATGCCGAGGCCCTGCATCGCGTGGGCGCCATCGTCGAACAGCCGTACTTCTATCCGTATCTCTCCGGTCGCCGCAATCTGGCCTACTTCCAGGGAATCTCCGGGCGCGGCTCGCCCAAGGAGCTGGACGACCTGCTCGAGCAAGTGGGTTTGGCGGACCGCGCGGGCGACCGATTCCAAACCTACTCGCTGGGCATGAAGCAGCGCCTGGGCCTGGCCTACACCCTGCTTGGCAACCCCGAGCTGCTGATCCTGGACGAGCCGACCAACGGCATGGACCCGGCGGGCATGGCCGAGGTGCGCGACTTGATTCGCAGCCTGGGAAGCGCCGACCGCACGGTGCTGCTCTCCAGCCACCTGCTCAACGAGGTGGAGCAGATCTGCGACAGCGTCGCCATCCTGTCCAAGGGCAAGGTGATTGCCCAGGGCGCCGTCGGCGACCTGCTGCACCCGCAGGAGCAAGTCCGCCTGCGGACCTCCGACGACGCCAAGGCGGTCGAGGTTCTCGCGGCGCTGGATTGGGTGGAGGACGTGCGGATCGAGGGCGAGGCGCTCATCGTGACGGCGCCCCACGACCGAACGTCGGAGTTGAGCGAAGCGCTGGGCCGGGCGGGCGTCTACATATCTGAAATCACACCGCTGCAAATGTCGCTGGAGCAGTACTTCCTCGAAGTCACCGGCGATGTCGCGGGTGAGATCCAATGATCGGGCACGTCCTTAGACTCACGCGCTGGGAGTGGTTCAAGCTGCACCGCCGCCGGATGCCGTGGATTCTGCTGATCATCGGCGTGGCCATTTCGCAGCTCATCTTCTGGAGCACCTACGCCTTCGTCCAGAGCGGAGGGCCCGCCAATCAATCGAGCATTTCGTTCGACGCCACCGATACGGCTGGGGAAACCGTCGAGATCGAGTTCACCTGCGCTGATCTCCGCGACATGGAGGGGGGCGAAATCCCCATCGACATCGATCGATTCTCCCAGGAGGAGCAGCAGAATATCGCCAGGGGCCTGCAAGAGTTTGCCGAGAGATGTGAGTCCGTCAACGAGGACTCCAACGACATCCGGCAAGCCCTGTTGCTTCCCAACAGCCTCACGTTTGCCATGGCCAGTTCGTTGGCCTTCTTCGGCGTCATTCTCATGATGATTCTGGCGGCGTCGACAGCCGGAACCGAATACGGCTGGGGGACCCTGCGCACCGTCCTGGTGAAGGGCGTCGGCCGGTGGCAGTTGCTGGCGGTCAAGACGCTGGTCATCGGGCTCGCGAGCGCCGGCCTGAGCGCCGCCGTTTTGGCAACCGTCGGCGTTGCCAGCGTAGTCGCGACCCTCACGCTGGAAGACGGCGCGCTTGTCGGGGCCGGGGAGTGGTCCGAGTTTGCCATCGCGTTCGGCAAGCTCATCTATGTCTATCTGCCGTATGTGGCGTTGGCCGTGCTGATGTCCGTGTTGACCTCATCGTCGGGAATGGGCATTGCGATCGGCGTCGGCTACTACGTCATTGAGTCAATCGTCGTCGGCATCCTGGTCAACTTCGATTGGTTCGAGGGAATCTCCAACTTTGTCCTGGGACGCGTGACCAGCGGTTGGTTGGAACTCGGCGACTTCTCGTTTGGAGGTGGAGGCGTTGGCGAAATGCCCGACCCTCTGCCCGCCGCGATGGTGATGCTGGGCTACATCGTCATCCTCGGCGGCCTCGCCTTCGTGCTGTTCCAGCGCAAGGACGTCGCCGGCGCCAAGGGCGGGTAGCGGGGCGTAGCCAGCCGGCGTCCACCCCTTGCAGCCCAGGCGTGCTTTGTAGGGGCGGTGCGCGAACCGCCCCTGCCCGATCCAGAGTCCTACACGCGCAACTACCCGGCGAACTCGAACGCCGGGCGTCCCTGTACTCCGGGCCGCGCGCGGAACAGGCCGCCCGCGTGCGGCTCGCGCTCGAGCGCCGCGGCGTCGAGACCCCGGCACCCGCTGGTGATGTAGAGATCGCGCAGATCGGGTCCACCGAAGGCGCAGCTTGTGACCTGCGTGACCGGCAGCGTAATCTCCCGGTCCAGCCGACCCTGCGGGTCGAATCGCCGCACGCGGCTGCTGCCCCAGAACGCCACCCAGAGATAGCCCTCGGCGTCGAGCGTCATGCCGTCGGGCGTGCCCCATGACTCGGGCACGTCGATGAGCGGGCGGCGATTGGCGATATCGCCGGTGGCGGCGTCGTAGTCGAAGACATCGACGCTCCCCGCGAACGAGTCGATGAAGTACATGCGCCGCTCGTCGAAGGTCCAGTCGAGCCCGTTGGACACCCAGAGCTCCCCCACCATGGGATGCAGCGACAGATCGGCGTCCAGCCGGTGGAGCACGCCGATGGGGGCGTCGTGGGTCATGCGCGTCGTACCGGCCCAGAACCGGCCCTGCGGGTCGCACTTGCCGTCGTTCATGCGGTTCTCGGGAAGGTCCGCCTCGACCGGCACGACCAACTCGAACCGGCCGTCACGATCAACGGAGGCGAAGCCGTTGGTCACCGCGGCCATGTAGCCACCGGACGCGCGGCGCACCACGGCGCCGGGATACTGCGGGACCTCGATTTCCCGATTGACGCCGGTTGCCGGATCGAACTCGTAAATGCGCTTGCCCTCGATGTCGACCCAGACCAGGAGGCCCGTGGAGGCGTCCCACACCGGCCCCTCGCCGACGATGGCGTGCGCGTCGGCCACCAACTCGACCGCGGTCGATTCACTCATCGCTCACCTCCTGTGGCTGCGGGCCGCACTCGCGACCCAGCCTCACCCATCGTCGCGTCGCGAATCGTCGGGCTCGGACTCCGGCGTTTCGCCTAACGGTCCGCCAAACCGGTCTTGCGCCATTCGATGTCCGACCAAGGCCAGGGTAACCGGCGCCACGACCATCAGCGGGAGCACAAAGGCCAGGCTCACGCCAATAGCCACGGCGGCGACCAGCACGAACGCGGCGGAGGACCCGACGCGACCGAGGGCCATCGCAAACGCGCCCAGAAACGCGTGTAGCGGGGATAGGTCGACGCGAATGACCAGGGGAAAGAGATAGGCCTGCGCGCCGACCCAGACGAGCGTCAGGTACAGCGCCACGAACGCGAGCGCCTGCAGGATGAGTTGCCCCGAGTTCAAGTAGAAGTAGAGGCCGAAGACCAGGGCGTAGAGCGGCACGAGGTCGGCGAACAGCACCAGCCACCCACGCGGCCAATGGCGCCGCAGGGCGCGCCAGAAGTCGATGACGCCAATCTCGTCGCCTTGCACGAAGCGCGCCGTGGACTGGACGAGCGCCAGCGTCGCCGGTCCCGCCGACAGGCACGCGCCGCCCGTGGCGCCAAGCAGCGCGAGGGCCAGGATCAGCGGTGTTTGCGGCGAGTCGAATCCGCTCGCGGCCTGCTGGACGGCAATCGCAACCGGAATGCCAACCGCCGGAAGCAACGGCAACGCGGCGAGAAACCACAGGAGATTCAGACGCAAACCGAGCGTGCCGAAGTTCCGGACCACCTGCATGACCGCCCAGCCCGCGTACCCGAAAACCCGGCCCACCGTTAGGCCGCCGCCAGGCCCAGCTCTCGGGACAGGTGCGTCCATCGCTCGTGGCCGTCGGCCGTGATCAGATAGGTGTCCTCGACCGCAAACGCCCCGTGCTCCGCATCGTGATAGAGGGTCTCGAGGTTGATGAGCATGTTCGGTTCCAGCGCCTGGGCGTCGCCGTGGATCAGCGCCGGGCTCTCGTGGTGCTCCACGCCGATGCCGTGCCCCACGTGCTCCGGACGCGCATCGGGCAGCGACTGCCGCAGGCCGTCCACCGCGGCGGCGTAGATTTCGCCCGCGGTCACTCCCGGCCGCAGCAGGGCCTCGCCCTGCGTCTGGCCTTTCATCACGGAGGCATAGAGCCGCTCTTGCACGGCGCTCGGAGTTCCCCACACATGGGACCGCGCGTTGTCGGCGTGATAGCCGTGGACCAGCGCGCCCAGATCGAAGCGGATCAGGTCGCCCTGGGCGAGCCGGCGGCTGCCGGGGACCTTGTGCGTGATGACGGTTTCGGGACCGAACCCAAGCACGAAGTTCTTGATGCCCTCCGCGCCCTGCCGCCCAACGCTGGCGCGAAACGCAGCCGCCAACTCGGCCTCAGTGACCCCGGTGTGGGCGGCCGCCAGCATGTCGGCGGAGGCGGTATCCAAGACTCCTGCCGCCGCGCGCAGATGCCCAAGTTCGTCGGCAGTCTTGACGGCGCGAATGCTCCGGATCAGCTCGCTGCAGTGGCACACCGTGCGGTCGGAGCAGGCCGCCTTCACCTCGTCCATGATCCACTTGGGGATCGACTTCTCCTCTACGCCCACCGTCCGGACGACGGCGCGATCGGTGAGCGCGGTGCGCAGCGCCCGCCGCCACCCACCGGCCTCGGCGCGGCTGCCCGGGGCGGCGTGCTCCGCGTAGACCACGACGTCTTCGATCCAGCTCGACCTGACGAACGCTTCGTAGTTCCAGCGCGGAATGATGGCGACCGGATCGATCGCGGCATCGGCGAAGAACAGGCAGATGGCCGGGCGATCGATGAACGAAAACGAGTTGACCTGCGTGAAATCCGAGAAGTAGAGGAAGTTGTTGGGCTGCGTCAGGACCAGGACGTCGACGCCGTCCCGACCCATGAACTCCAGGGCGCGAGCGTGGTTGAGGAGCACGGGGATCGTCCTCCGCGCCTACGGTTCGTCTGTCGTCGGGGAACTAGCCCCAGATCTGCTCGAAGACACGGGCGGCGTTTCCTCCCAGGATTCCCCGAATCTCGTCCTCCGCATAGCCACGCTTCCGCAGACCCTCGGGGATGACCGGGAACTCCGCGTGGGTGTGGAGCCCTTCCACGTACTCGGTCTCCAGCACGTAGCGCCCGACCATGTCCGGGTACATGCGCTTGGTGGCGTTTTCCCACTTCACCTTCGATTGCGGCGTGATGTCCGACCCGATTGCCGCGTGCTCCGGGCCGACCAGCTCACAGACGTAGTCGATGTGGCGGAAGAAATCCTCCAGGTCCAGGGTGTCTTTGTCTTCCTGGTGGCAAAACGGGGCATAGGAGGCCAGCCCGACGACGCCGCCCGTGGCGGCCGCGGCGCGGATCTGGTCGTCGGTGAGGTTGCGCGGGTTGGGCGTGACGGCGTGGGCGTTCGAATGCGTAAACATCACGGGGCCGTCGTAGCGCTCGATGGCGTCGAGCGATGTTCGGACGCCCGCGTGGGACAGATCGATCACGATCCCCGCGCGACGCAGCTCGCGAACCATGCGGACACCCAGCAGCGTCAGGCCGTCGTCCCGCGGCTCGAGACAGCCCGCGCCCAGCTGGTTGACTTCGTTGTACGTCAGAGCGGCGACGCGCAGGCCAAGTCGATGGAAGATCGGGACGAACTGTGTGTTGTGACGGAGAACGTCCAGCCCCTGGAATCCAAGGATCAGCCCCAGCCTTCCCGAGGCGTGTGCCTCGTGGATGTCAGCCATCCGCTCGATGAGCATCAGCTTGTGGCCCATCTGGTCGCAGAGGTTGAATGCGTCGAAGAAGTCGTCGAGCAGGTGCTCGATGTCCCGCGCGTAGAGCGCCAATGTGACGTGAATGACGTTTACGCCGCCGCGCCTGACGTGGTCGCCGTAGGCCGCGGGCGCATTGCTCGGCGGGATGACGGAGTTCAGATTGCCGCCGAGCAGGTCGATCACCGGAGCGTCGCTCAGCACGGGCGGCAGGGGCGTGTCAGGGGACATGGCGGTGCTCCTCGCTTCGCTCCGCCAAGCATGGCAGACGCGGGCAACTGACGTGGGCGCCATGCGCAGGTGCCGCATAATCGGACATGGCAACGACCGACGGCCCTATCGACCCGGCGACCTACGGCGACAGGTGGGCCGACGTCTACGACGACTTCCACAGGGACGCCAGCCCATCCGAAATCGAGTTTCTGGCGGACCTCGCTCGTGGAGGCCGTGCGCTCGAGTTGGGGATTGGGACCGGCCGATTCGCACTGCCGCTGGCGGCCGAGGGCGTGGCCGTTGAGGGCATCGACTTGTCGGAAGGCATGGTGGCGAAGCTGCGGGCAAAGCCGGGCGGCGCGGACATTCCGGTCACGATGGGCGACTTCGCCGACGTCGGTCGCTCGGGACCGTTCGACCTCATCTTCGTCGTGTTCAACACGTTTTACGTGCTGGTGGAGCAGGCGGACCAGGTGCGTTGCTTCCGCAACGTGGCAAAGCGCCTGAAGCCGGACGGGGCGTTCGTGATCGAGGCGTTCGTACCGAACCCGGCGCGGTTTCAACGCAACCGGTCGCTCAGCGTGGGAGAGGTCGGCCTCGATCGCGTCCGGCTGGATGCCGCCAGCCACGACCCAGTGGCGCAGCGCGTCACTAGCCAAATGATCTTCTTGTCGGACGGATCAATCGACATGCGACCGACTCAGATCCGGTACGCCTGGCCGTCGGAACTCGACCTGATGGCGCAGCTCGCCGGGATGCGGTTGCACGAGCGCTGGTCGAACTGGAGCCGATCGCCGTTCGACGGATCCGGCAGAAACCACGTCTCGGTCTACGTCCACGACGACTCGCGCGCGTAGCGCCAAGCCGTCGGGCCCGACAGCCTAGACGGGAAGCGCCCCCGGCAGCTCGAACGTCGTTGTCGTCGGTAGGAACCGGCCGCCGGCGCTCGACTGGTGCACCACGTCGATCACCTCGAGGATGTGCAGCGCCTGGCGGGCGGAGAGCTGCACCTCGGCATCGTCCGCGATGCAATCGACGAGGTGCGTGATCGCGCCCGCGCGGTCCACGACGTCCCAGCCGTCGTTCGGCTCGCCCACCGCCTCCCAACGGCTCTCACGGCCGCCGGTGACGGTGCGGTATAGCTCGATGTTGTCCACGCCCGTGCCGCCGTTGACCGCGAGGACCCCCGCGTCGCCGTAGTATTCGGTGTGCGGGCCGCGAAAGTTCGCCGGCAGGTATCCCGAATAGACCGTGCCGAAGCGATCGTCGCCCCAGTCGAGCAGCATCACCACGTTGTCCGGGGCCGTCGTGGCGAACCGCTCGCCCCTGGTGGGGCCGCTTCCGGAGACTCGCTCGGACACAGCGATGCCGGCCAGCGCGCCCACGCGCTTGATCGGGCCCAAGAGTCGCGTGGGCGGAATGAGCTGGTAGGGCGTCAGGTCAAAGAGCGGGCCGCCTTCGCCGGCCTGGTACATCCAGGTCTGATCGGTGGGGGGCGTATCGATCCGGGCCAGATTGGGCCCGATCCGCCGCCACTCGGTTTCCCGGTCGGCGGGATTGGCGGTCATGTGCGTCCGCACCGCGGCCACCCGGCCGATCGCGCCGCCGGCGATGAGCGCCTCGGCGCGGCGCGCGACCGGCTCGAACGCCATGGCCGGCGCCGCCGCCAGCTTGAGACCCCGCGCCTCCGCCAGCTCCACGATCTCCGTCGCCTGCTCGAAGGTCGCCGCAATGGGCTTTTCGATGCCCAGATGCCGACCGGCTTCGAGCACCTGCCTGGCGTGCTCGTAGTGCTGGCTGTGCTTGGTCAGCACCAGCACGGCCTCGACGTCCGTCGACGCGAGCATCTCCCCCAAGTCCGTGAACGCGGCCCTGGCGCCCCACTTGTCGGCGGCGGCCTGCGCCCGGCCCGGCACCACGTCGCAGAGCGCCGTCAGCTCGGCGCGATCACCATGCTTGACGATGGCTTCCAGGTAGAACAGCTCGGCCACCGTCCCAATGCCCAGGACGCCGACGCTGACCTTGCGCGCCACAGTGCGACTCCTCGGATGTGCACGCTGCACGGCGAGCCCGCATTATATGGGGCCACAGTTTCAGTCTCGGGGCAGTTCGCTCGCGGCTAGTTGGCACCCGGCGTATACTCGCGCCGTCTGCAGGGGGGCTTGATCCCGGGCTCAGCGGCGAGCTTTGGTGATCGTGGGTGTGCACCATGATCCGCAATGCAGTCGCTCGACAACCTGGCGCCGGCGCGGCACCGGCAGCCGGCCGGGGGGCGTTGCGCCGCTGGCCGTCCCATCTCGAAATCATCATCCGGGGTCTGGTTCTTCTCGCCCTCGCCGTCGTCGTGCTGTATCCCATTTTCTGGCTGATCACCAACTCGATTCGGCCCAACGGAGAGATCTTCAAGCATCCGGCTGAGTGGCTGCCGCCGACGCCAACGCTCGAGGCCTACGGCAAGGTCTTCGGAAAGGGCCTTTGGCTTCGAATATTCCTGAATAGCTATTTCGTGGCCGGCGCCACCACCCTGCTCGCCATTACTCTTGGCGCGCTCGCCGCCTACGGCATTTCGCGCTTTGCCTTTCGCGGCAAGCGACTGCTGGAGTTTTTTGTGGTGGGTACGCAGCAGATCCCGCCGGTGGCCATGATCATCCCGTTCTTCGCGCTGGTGCGGCAGTTTGGGCTCTACGACACCCACCTGGCGCTGATCATCACCTACGCCGCGTTTGCCCTGCCGCTGGCCATCCTCATGTTGACGACCTATTTCGCCACCATTCCGATCGAGCTGGAAGAGTCCGCGTTCATCGACGGGGCAGGCCGGCTGCGCATGCTCTGGACGATCATGCGCCCCCTGGCATTGCCGGGAATCGTGGCGACCGGGGTCTTTGCCTTCATTCTCTCGTTCCAGGATCTGCTGTTTGCTGTGCAGCTGACGGTGTCCGACGACATGCGCACAATTCCGCTGGGCATCGTCACGCTCATCGGACAGCAGAACGTGGACTGGCACCAGATGCTGGCCGCGTCCGTCATCGCCAGCATTCCGCTGCTCGTGCTCTACGCCCTGGCGCAGCGGTACCTGGTGTCGGGACTGACCCTCGGGGCCGTCAAGCAGTAGCCGTGCACGTGAGGAGGTGGCGTATCGGGGAACGCTGATCGACGGCGGTGCTCGGCTCCGCGGGCCGGGCGCCCGAAACCACGACGGATAGGAGGTGCATATGAATTCACGCAAGTTCAGCCGGCGCTCGCTGATGGCTGCCGGCTTTGGCGTAGCCGTTGGGGCGGCGACGGCCTCGCTGCTCGCGGCCTGCGGCGAGGACGAGGCCGAGCCCGAAGCCATGACCGAGACCGCCATGGACAGCGGCGAGCGGGAAACGGTCACGATCGAATACCTGAACTGGGCATTCTCCGAGGTCGGAGAGGGCCCGGCCGCAGAGATTTTGGACGCCTTCCACGCGGCCATGCCCCACATCCAGGTCGAGCCCCAGAACCTTGGCTTTTCACAGGCCCAGGACAAGATGATCACCCTGCACGCCGCCGGAGCCCTGCCGGACGCCATCCAAATCGGCTTCTGGCAGATCGGTGACTTCTGGGACCAGGGCATGATTCGCGAAGTCGAGAGCATGGCCAACGCGGCGAACTTCGACTGGTCGGATTACGCCGAGCCGCTCAAGAACCGGATCGGGAACGAGATCGTCGTCGTTCCGATGTCCACGATCACCGGGCTCACTCACTACAACGAGGGCACGTTCGAGGCCGCCGGCGTGGACGGGCCACCGGACAACTGGGACGAGCACATCGAGATCGGCAAGCAGATCACGAACCCGGACGCCGGCCAGTACGGCATCTCGCACGCCTGGAGCCTGGAGAATCCGCAGGTCTACAGTCACCTGTACCCGCAGATCTGGCAGGCGGGCGGACAGGTTGAGAACGACGACGACCTCACCTTCGAGGCCAATACCTCGGAAGGCCTGGCGGCGCTGAGCTACGTGCTCGACATGGAGCTCAAGGAAGGCATGGTCGCCCCTGGAAGCCTGAACGGCACCGAGCAAACGCTGATCGAGAACTTCGGCTCAGGCTTGAGCGGCATGTTCTATGACAACTCCGCGCACTTCAACGGCTATCTGGAGCGCGAAGATCTCAGTTTCTTCGTTGGTCCGCCGCTGGAGGGCCCCGCCAAGCGGGCCGGCTTCACCTTCGGCTGGCGCAACAGCATCGCCGACCGCACGGAGCACCCGCAGGAGACCTTCGACTTCCTGGCATGGATCGCCGGCGTCGAGGGCAATTCGCTGCTCGCGGGGCTCGGCAACCAGGTTCCCGCGAACAAGAACGCGACACCCACCTACTCGGAGGGCAAGATGAGTGGTCTTGTCAGCGAGGCGGTCAAGTGGGCCACGTTCGAGGGCGCGCAAGGCTCCGAGGGCCTGGGCGATGAGCGCCTGATCTTGGTCGGGCACATTCACGACGCCATCAACGGGACCGCCTCCTATCAGGAGGTCCTGGACCGCACCGAGACGGAATGGAACGAATCGGTAAGCGGCTAGGCCGTCCGCTCGCTTTCACAGCGAGTGTGGCTCTTGGGGGCGCGGGCTTCAGCCCGCGCCCCCCAAGGGAGCCACGCGCAAGAGCGCTTAGGACCCAGCCTTTGCTATGGCCGACTCGGTAGCTCCCCCACCGTCGCGCGCATCGAGCGGCGCAGGCACAACGCGTCGCGGGTCAATGCGACGGGCGCTGCTTCCCTATGCGTTCGTCGCCCCGGCAGTGATCGTGATGGCGGCCCTTATGGTCTTTCCCATGGGCCGCATGATTCACATGAGCTTGTTTCAAGACTTGTTTTCGCGCGTCGGGGAACAGTTCGTCGGTTTCGAGAACTACGCCGATCTGTTTCAGAAAGAGCTCTTTTGGGTCGCGCTCGCGAACTCGATCATCTTCGTTGTCGCCAGCCTGATCATTCATCAGATCGTGGGCGGAGGCCTGGCGCTGTTGCTCACGTCACGCATGCGCGGGTCGCTGCGGACGTTCTTTCGCGCCATCTTCATCACACCCTGGCTCATCATCCCGGCGGTCGTCGCCATCACCTGGGTGCTGCTGCTCGACCATCGCGGCGGATTCAACAGCATGCTGCGGAGTCTCGGCATCGTGGAGTGCTGCCCGCCGCCGGAGTGGTTTGGCGATTTCAAGCTGGCCATGCCCGCGCTGATCGCCACCAACGGCTGGGGCGGCTATCCGCTCACGATGATCATGTGGCTGGCCGGCTTGCAGAGCATTCCCAAAGACCACTACGAAGCGGCCTCGGTTGACGGCGCCGGGCGCTGGCGGCGCTTTCGTCACATCACGTTGCCCGCCATGGGACCCACCATCCTCACGATCCTGCTACTGGACACGATCTATACGTTTCGCAACTGGGACCTGCCGTTCCTGACGACCGGCGGCGGCCCCGGCGACACGACGATGGTGCTGCCGCTGTTGACCTATCGCGAGGCGTTCATCGGCTTCAACTTCGGCATCTCGGCCGCGTCCGCCGTCATGATCCTGGTGATCACGGCGTTCTTCGTGTTCTGGTTCCTGCGGATACGCGGGCGGCTGCTGGAAGGCTGACCGCCGAGCGCGCCTAGGGCATATTCCGCACGTCCGCGGCTTTGAACCCGGGCGAGTTCGCCAGGGCGCGCCGGCGCTCCTCGATTTCGAGCACGCCGGGACAGCGCTCCAGGATCTCGGCGCAATGTTCCGGCGGCAGCACGGCGACCCCGTTCACGTCGGCATGGATGATGTCGCCCGTGCGCACCAGGGTGCCGCTAATGGTGACGTCCAGCCCCGCCTGCACGATCTCGGGCGTGCCGTGCGCGGCCACCAGGCCCGAGGCGAAGTAGCGAAAGCCAAGCTCATGCACGGTCTCGAAGTCGCGCACGCCGCCATCGGTCACCAGTCCAATCGCTCCCAACGCCAGCGAAATCGTGACCATCACGTCGCCGCAATGGGCCGAGCGGTAGCGGTCGGGTCCCACGTCCTTCAGCACCAGCACCGCCGGCTTGGGTGATTTCTCGACCAGCTCGAACCACTGGGGAAATCCGTCGCCTTTCTGCGGCGACCCGGGCACGGTGCTGCGGCCCGTCGCCGTGACGGCATAGCCCACCATGCGCCCCAGGTCCGGATACATGCAGCGAACGTCCCAGCCCATGTAGCCGTCGACCGGGTCGCGCACCTCCATCTCTTCGATCGCGTTGCAGATGGTCGGGGTGTCGTACTCCAGCAAGCCGTCGAGGATCGCCGGGTCCAGCTCGGTCATGGATTCGCTCGAATCGTGGTGCGGGTGCGGTGAATCCCCGAACCTACGCACGGTGGCGGCGGCGCGCAAGTACGGCGCTTGGCAGTTCCATGCCGTAGTTCTGATACGCTCCCGGCCCGCCGCCGGAGCCGGAGGCCGCGCCATGAAATATGAACGCCTGCGACCAGATGAGATCGAGGCCATCCGCGCCAGGGTGCCCGTAGCGGTGCTCCCGTGGGGCGCCCTGGAGTGGCATGGCCATCACGCGGCGATCGGCCTCGACGGGTTGAAGGCCGCCGCCTTCGCCGACGCCGTGGCCGACCGCATCGGCGGCATCTCACTGCCGACGCTGTATTGCGGACACGGGACGATGAAGCCTCAAGCCGGCTTCAGTCACACGATCGAGATTTCGGCGACGACGCTCGAATCGCTGGCGCATGAGTACGTGGCGCAGCTGGCCGGGGAAGGCTTTCTCGTCGTCGTCATCATCTCCGGCCACGGCAATCCCGATCACCTGGCGGCGCTGGAACGCGGCGCACGCCCGGCCGCCGATGCCGCCGGGATCGCGCTCTGGATCCTGCCCGACAACGCGGCGATCGACGACGCGGAGTATCCCTTCGACCACGCGGCGAAATGGGAAACCAGCGTGCTCTGGCACGCGGACCCGGACCTGGTAGACCTGTCAAAGGTCCGCTCTGATGTAGACCTGGAGGCGCAGGGCATTTTGGGCGTGAACCCTGTTGACACTGCCTCGGCGGAGCTTGGCGCCGCAGCATTCGACGAGATCGTGGACACGATTTCGGAACGAGCGCTCGAGCTGCTGGCGGATCGACCAGGAGCCTAAAACCCGCCGTGGATTGACGACGAGCGGCTAGCTCGCAGCTACTACCGGCCGACGGTGAACGCGTAGAGCTTGGCGTTCATCAAGTAGAACTTGAGGCGGATGTTGCGTCCCTTCAACTCGTCCAGCGAGCGCTTGTCGTGCCAGGTCACTCGGTGGCTGATCGAGTCGCCGTCGAACAGGGCGCACTCATGGCGGGAGTATCCCCGGTGCTGGGTGCCGCTTTCGTCGAGGACCGCGACGCCGACGAGGCCGCCGCGCGCGGCGGCGTTGATCGTCAGCGGACCACCCGCGCATCGGAACGCCTTGGTGACCAGCGTGCCGGTGTCGTCGCCGGTGTCGTCGCCGGCGTCGACCGAGACGAAGCCGTCCATCCGCAGCTTGGCCAGGCAGATCGGCCCGCTGCGACCAGTGACGCCGTGCTCCGTCGCGCTGGGCGAGTAGTAGAACCACAGCTCGTCGTCCACCGCCACGGGAGCGCGGGCCACAAAAATCTCGCCGGCGTCGATGCTTCCGGGCGGGCCGTTTGGGATGAACGGCTGCCGATCGCCGGCCCGCTCCCAGCTGACGCCGTCCCGACTCGAGGCGAGCTGGACGTCGATGGCGCCGAAATTGCGGAAATTGCGCTGGATGGGCTCTTCGGGCCGGGTGTGAAAGACGTACAGCAGGCCAAGGTAGTAGCCCGAATATCGAAACACCGGCATGCCGTAGAACTCCACCGCGGGCGGGTCATGCTCGTCCGGCGCGAGGACGTCTTCGGGGTCACTCCAGTTCACGAAGTCGTCGCTCACGCAGCGCCCGATGCGGCGGGTCATGTTGCCTTCGCGCATCGTGGGTCGGGCATACGCGACGTAGCAGCCGTGCAGGTCATCCCAGCCAAAGAGCGTGTGGCTGTCGCTGGACCTGGTGATCACGGGGTTGCCCGGGTGCTTGGTCCACCGCAGCCCGTCTGGCGAAAATGCCACGGAGACGCCCTGGTCGATGTGGAGCGAGCCCAGCGCCGCACAGTCTTGATCCTCGAAGAACAGCGACTTGTAGCGCCGGTCGGGGTCCGGGTCGCGGGTGTCCTCGATCACATTGGCGAATGCCGCGTTCGCAATCACGACGTTGTTATCGGTGGCGCCGTCGAACTCGACCAGGCCGAGGTTGGGCCGCTCCCAGTGGATGCCGTCGTGCGAGGTGGCGTAGCAGATGCTGTATTGGAGGTTCCGCATGTCGAAGTCGAGGTCCTCCAGGTGGGTGCCCGTCAGGTCCAGGCCCATGCGGGCGACGCCCATGCCGCCCATGCCCTGGTACCACATCCGGAAACCGCCGTCCGGGTCGCGCCAGACTGTGCCAAAAAGCTCCAGCCGGCCTTCCCACGGATAGAGCGGAATCATGACGGGATTGCCGACGTATTTCTCGGGCTGATTGAGGCTCCGCGTGACGCCGACGGTCTCGTCGATGACGAGATCGTCGATGAAGAGCTGCTTCTGGCTGCCGAATTCCAACGGTTGCGTCATCGGCCCGTCCTCGTATTTAGTGCCGTGCCTTGATTCTCGCAAGTCGAACGCCCGCGGTTCCGCGGGGCGCCGATCGAATCTGCACCGACCCGGCCAATAGACCGTTTGGGCTATTCCTGCGCGGCGTCTGGCTGCAGGAACTGCAGGTCGCAGAGCCGTCGGTACAAGTCGCAGCGCTCGTATAGCTCGTCATGGCGGCCGGTGTCCAGCACGCGGCCCTCGTCGAGCACCACGATTGAATCCGCGCGGCGCACGGTGGCGAGCCGGTGAGCGATGACGAGGGTCGTTCGACCGGCGGCCGCGCGCGCGAGCGCTTCCTGCACCAGCCGTTCGGACTCGGCATCGAGCGACGACGTGGCTTCGTCGAGGATGAGGATGCGCGGGTCACCGAGGATGGCCCGCGCAATGGCCACCCGCTGGATCTGTCCGCCCGAGAGGCGCAGGCCGCGCTCACCGATGTGTGTGTCGTAGCCATCCTCGGTGTCGGATATGAAGTCGTGCGCGTTGGCGATCGTTGCGGCCTCGACCATTCGGTCGCTTCCGAAGTCGTCACGCCCAAGCCGAATGTTCTGCTCGATCGAGCCGTCGAACAGCACGGGATCCTGAAAGACGACGCCGAGCCGCTCACGCACGACCGATGCGTCGACCCCGGCGATGTCGGTTCCATCGATGCGGATACGGCCGCTGGTCGGCTCATAGAACCGCAGTACCAGGCTGGTGAGCGTTGTCTTGCCCGCGCCGCTGGGGCCGACCACGGCGACGGTTTCTCCCGGATTGGCGCGAAAGCTCACGTCGCGCAGTACGGCATCGCTATCCGGGTAGGCGAACGACACACTGTCGAAGCGAATCTCTCCGCGTTCACCCACAGGCTGGGTGGTCGTCGCGGGTGGCGCTGGCCCGGGACCGGAGTCGAGGAACGCGAACACGCGGCGAGCGGCGCCGGCCGCCACCTGCATGCGGGAGTAATCGGAGACGGCGTTGCCTACCGGTGCACCGAGTTGGAGCATGTACTGGCCGGCCGCCACGAGCATTCCCAGTTGTACGGCCCCATCCACCACGGCGCCGGCGAGAACGGCCCAGATTGCGATGTAGATCAGCCAATACAGGACATTTGGCGCCCATCGCAGGCTATTGAACAGCGACAGATGGACTTGCGCCCGCCACAGTCCATCCGCCTCAGTGCCGACACGCTCGCCCGCCCAGGTTTGGCGGTTCGCAGCCTTGATGTCGCGCACTCCCCCGGCCATGTCGGTAAGCACGGCCGACAGCCGCCCGACAGCATCCTGGACGCGTCCGCTGGCTGCCCGCGTGGTGCCGCGAAGCTTCGTCGCCATCAGCGCATGCAGTGGCAGCGAACTGAGCGCAATCACGCCCAGGCGCCAGTCGATGGCAAAGAGGATTGCCAGATACGCCGGCAGACGGAACGCCTGGGCGAACACCAGCGAGACGAAATCCAAAAAGACACCGGCGATCACGGTGGCGTCGGAGCTCAGGTGTGCGGCGATGTCGCCAGTCCGGCGGGCGCGGACTTCGCTGAGCGGCATCCGCTGGGCGTGCCGTAGAACGTCAGAGCGAAGCCTGAGCATCGCGCCCTGGGCCGCGCGCTCGTGGAACCAGTGGCCGACCGTCGCATCGATGGCCGTCACGATGCCCACGGCGCCGATCGCGATCAGCACCGGCACCAGCAAATCACGATTCCCTTGCCCAAACACGTCGTCGATGATGAGGTGCAACAGCCATGGGCGAACGATCCAGATCACCGAGTTGCCGAGCGTCGCCCCAATGGCCACCGAGTAATCCCAGCCGCTGGGCCGCATGTAGGCCCACAAGCGTCGCACCAGTGCCCGATCCGAGAGCTCCGGCGTCGCGCGAGGTGCGACCTGGTCGGCTGGCAACGCAGTGCTCATGGGGCGGCCGCCGGCTGCACCATCTGTAGATCGCACAGATCGCGGTACAAGTCGCACCGCTCGTAGAGCTCGTCATGTCGACCGCGGTCAACGACACGACCGGCGTCGAGCACGACGATCTCGTTAGCCCGCCGGACTGTTGCCAGCCGGTGGGCAATCACGATCGTGGTGCGCCCGCCCATGCTTGCCGACATCGCGGCCATCACGTCGCGTTCAGCCTCGGCGTCGAGCGAGGAGGTTGCCTCGTCGAGCACGAGGATCTTGGGGTCGGGCGCGATGGCGCGCGCGATGGCGATCCGTTGCACCTGGCCGCCCGACAAGCCGAGCCCGCGTTCGCCGAGACTGGTCTCGTAGCCCCCCGGCAGCTCCTCGATAAATTCCGCGGCGCGGGCGATGCGTGCCGATTCCTTGATCCGCGCCAGGTCAATGTCATCGCGACCGAAGCTGATGTTTTCACCGATCGATCCGGTAAACAGCGCCGGGTCCTGGAACACGACGCCGACGTGGCGCCGCACCTGCGTTGGACCGGTTTCCGAGATGTCGCGACCGTCAATGGCGATGGAGCCTTCGTGGGGACGGACGAAGCCAAGCAGGGCGTTGACGGCCGTCGACTTGCCGGCGCCCGTGGGGCCAACGAGGGCAGTCAGCTTCCCGGCAGGCACCGTGAAGGACACGCCCTGAAGCACGTTTGGGCCGGACGCGAAGGCCACGCTGACGTCACGAAACTCAATCTCGCCGCGCGGCACGGACAGCTCTGATGAGGCTTGGTCCGCGGCCGGCTCACCCGATGTATCGATGAAGCCAAACAGCCGCCCGGCTGCGCCAACGGCGTTCTGAAGTTCTACATACGCGATGGTGAGTGGGAACACCGAAAAGTCCAGCCAGGCAAAGTAGCCAACCATGGCAAGGGCGAAGCCGATGGTGACCGTGCCCTGAAAAATGCCGTCGGCCAGCACGGCGAAGATTCCCGCGTGAATCAACCAAAACACGGCATTGAGGGCGTAAGACCAGCCGCGGACGGTCCCCTGATAGACGCCCGCGCGCAACATCGCACGCAGGCCCAGGCGTAAGCGCTGGAGGGACCAGGCCTCCGCATTGAACGCTCGGAGATCCCGTGTGCCGGCGACGAGTTCCGTGGCGAGGCCGCCGAGCTGGCCGGTTGCGTCCTGCATTCGGCGGCTTGCCCGGGCTTGGTGCCGCCGGTTCATCCAGGGCACGAGCATGTAGACAGGAACGATCGCCGCCGCCGCGACCCCAAATCGCCAGTCGAAGATGGCAATTACCGCGACTACGACGACGAGCTGTATTGCCGACGCGATTCCTTGTCCGTACGACTCTTGGTAGGCGGTGAGGACTGCCTCCGCGTCCGACGTGAAATGCGTAACGATTTCGCCCCGACGGTGCCGCCGGAAATACGTCAGCGGCAGGCGAAACAAGTGCCGCATGAGGTGCGCCCGCAGCACGTTGACGGCGCGGGCGCCCGCGCGAGTGAAGAGATAGCGACTGAGAATGGAAAGAGCCGCCGTCAATACCGCCAGTATCCCGAGGGCCGCCAGCACCGGCGGCAGCAACTCCAGCTTGCCCGCAATCGCAACGTCGTCGACAAGCGCCTTGGTGAGCAATGGGACGGGAATCTCTGCACTCACCGCGAGCAGGGAGGCGGCGATGGCGCCCGCCTGCGCACGCCAATGCGGCTGCAAATAGGCGGCCAAACGGCGGACGGTCGTTGCAGTGCTGGGTGGTGAGGCTTCCATGTGAGTCGCTGAGGCCGCGAGGGCGGTCAAGCTAGACCGCACCTAAGGTCTGCGTAGACCGTTTTCGCGGCGTGATCGAGGCAGCGAAGCGAGAGGTTAGCAGATGGCTCGGGCTATGCCGTGGCCGGGTCGGGCTGTAGGAATTGCAAGTCGCAGAGCCGGCGGTAAAGGTCGCAGCGGTCGTAGAGCTCCTCGTGCCGGCCGCTATCGAGCACGCGGCCATCGTCAAGAACCACGATCGAATCCGCACGGCGCACGGTGGCGAGCCGATGGGCAATCACGATGGTCGTGCGACCGTGTGAGGCGCGCGCCAGCGCTTCCTGCGCCAGGCGTTCCGACTCGGCGTCCAGCGCCGAGGTGGCCTCGTCGAGTACGAGGATGCGCGGGTCGGCGGCGACGGCGCGGGCAATTGCGACCCGCTGCGCCTGGCCGCCCGAAAGCCGCAGGCCGCGCTCGCCGATGCGGGTCGCGTAGCCGTGCTCGGTGGCGGTGATGAAGTCGTGTGCGTTGGCAATAGTGGCCGCGCGCTCGACTTGTACGTCGGTTAGCTCCTCACGGCCGAAGCGAATGTTCTCGCGGATGGCCCCCTCGAACAGCATGGGGTCCTGGAACACGACTCCGAAGGATACGCGCAGCGACGCGGGATCAAGGGCGCCGGTGTCGTGGCCGTCAACGGTGATGCGACCGGATGCCGGATCGACAAAGCGGAGCAGCAGGTTGATCAGCGTCGTCTTGCCGGCGCCACTCGGTCCCACGACCGCCAGGGTCGTGCCGGGCGCCGTGCGAAAGCTGACCTCACGCAAGACCGGCTGGGCATCGTCGTAGCTGAAGGCGACACGCTCGAAGCGCACCTCACCGTCCCGGATCGGCGGCGCCGTGACCGCGGCCCCGCTCGGCTCCACGGGCGTGTCCAGGAATGCGAAGACGCGACGCGCCGCTCCCAGCGCCGTCTGGATCTCGACGTATGCAGACACGATGAGTCGCGACGGCGTCTCGAGCATCAGGAAGTAAAAGCTCAGCGCCAATACGAGTCCCAGGGTGATCTGGCCCTCGACCGCCGGGCGGGCCAGCACGACCCAGATCGCCGCAAACGAGCCCCAGTAGACGACCGTCTGGACCAGGGCGATGCCTTGCACCACGACCAGGCGCAGGCGCCCGCGCCACAGCCGGCGCGCCGCGACGCGCAGCCGCCGGCCGGCCCAATCCTCGCGATTGAAGGCCTTGAGATCACGGGCGCCTCCCACGAACTCGGTCAGCAGCGCCGACAAATCGGCCATGGCGTCCTGGACGCGCTGGCTGGCGCCCTGCACCCTGCCTTGCATCAGCACCGGCAGAAAGGCATAGAACGGGATCAAGGCCGTGGCGAGGAGGCCGAAGCGCCAGTCCACCGCGAAGATGATGGCCACGACCGCCAGCACACGAAGGCTCGAAATGGCGACTTCCGAAAACACGCGCTGGTAGACCCCGCCGATCGCGGTGGCGTCGGAGGTGAAGTGCGCCACAACTTCGCCGGTCCGATGCCGACGCAAGCTGATCAAGGGCAGGCGATGCGCGTGGTGCAGGATGTCGGTTCGCAAGAGGTTCATGGCACGTTCGCCCACGCGGGCGTAGCCGTACTCGGCGGCGTATCCCAACCCGACAAGGACCACCTCCAGCGCGAACATAGCGACGAGCACCGGCGCCAGCAGCGCCTCATTTGCCTGGCCGAAGACATCGTCGACCAGCAGCTTGATGAGCCAGGGACGAGCGAGCACAAACACCGAGGCCGCGGCAGCTGCCAGCGTCGCAAGCGCGCCGGTCAGCCAGTACGGACGGGCATAGCCCAGTAGGCGCACGAACGTGGACCAGGCGCCCGGGGCGCCGGCGGACTTGCCCTGGGCCGCTGCCATCGCCTGCGCGCTCATGGGTTAACTGCGCCGTTGGAAGTCATCTGCAAGTCGCAGAGTTCGCGGTAGAGATCACAGCGTTCGTAGAGCTCGTCGTGCCGGCCGGCATCCACGACCTTGCCCGCATCGAGCAACACGATGTGATCCGCGCCGCGCACGGTCGCCAGCCGGTGCGCGATCACCAGCATGGTGCGGTCGGCGGCGGCCCGCTCCAATGCCGCTTGTACCAGGCGCTCAGCCTCGGCGTCGAGCGCCGAGGTGGCCTCGTCGAGGACGAGGATCCGCGGGTCGGCGGCGATGGCCCGGGCAATCGCGATGCGCTGCGCCTGCCCGCCGGAGAGCCGCAGGCCGCGTTCGCCAATCTGGGTCGCGTAGCCCTGCGGCATGGCCGATATGAAATCGTGGGCATTCGCGATGGTGGCCGCCTCGACGACCCGCGCTTCCGAGATATCGTCTCGGCCAAACCTGATGTTGTCGGCCACCGTGCCGGCGAAGAGCACAGGGTCCTGGAACACGACGCCCACGTGGCGCCGCAACTCGGCTGCGGTGACCGCGGCCAGGTCATGTCCATCCACGAGGATGCGACCGCCGCTCGGCTGCAGGAAGCGCAGCAGCAAGTTCGCGATGGTGGTCTTGCCGGAGCCGCTGGGACCGACCAAGGCCGTGGTCCGACCGGCGGGCGCCGTGAAGCTCACGTCTTGGATCACGGGCGCGCCGCTTTCGTAGGCGGCGTTGACGTGCTCGAAGTCAATCTCGCCACGGATTTCCGGCAGGCCGCGCGCGGCGTCCGGTTTCGCCGACTCCGTAGGCGTGTCGAGGAACGCGAACAGACGTCCTGCGGCGCCCAGGGCGTGCTGGGTCTCGGCGTAAGCGCCCATCAGCGCGAATGCCGGCCCCACGAGGTACAACATGTATTGCGCCAGCGCGAGCACCACGCCGAGTTTGACCTCGCCGCCAAGGATGGCGCCCGCGAGCACGGCAAAGATCGCCACCCGAATCAGTTCGTGGATGACGGTGAAGAAGAGCCGAGTGTGCCGCAATGTCGCGACGCGCAGGCGAGCGCTGAATAGCCGGCGTAAGTCGCTCGCCAGGCGGCGCGCTGCCCAGCCCTGTCGGTTGAAGGCCTTGATCTCTCGAGCGCCGGCGACGAGCTCGGTCGACAGGCCGCCGAGCGCGGCCATAGCCGACTGCTCCCGTTCACCTGCCCGGCGTTGCGGGCGGCCGAGCAGTGCGGGCAGAGTCGCCTGGAGCGGAATGACGCCAAGCGACACGAGGACAAAGCGCCAGTCGATCAGCCCGACTACCAGCAGCATGACGGCGAGCTCGATAACGGCGGCCGGGGCGGCGCCGAAAGTCGCGCGATAGACGCCCGTCACTGCGACGGAGTCGGTGGTGAAGTGCGCCACGACCTCGCCGGTCCGTTGACGCCGGAAATAGGCGAGCGGCAGCCGCAGCGTGTGGTCCATCAGGCGCGTGCGGAGGTCGTTGATCGCCTGCTCGCCAGCGGTGGTGTACAGATAGTTGGATGCCAGAAGGAGACCGGCCGTGGCCACGGCCGCCGCGACGATGCCCGCCGCCGCCGGCCCGAGCAGGTCCAGGTTCCCGGCCCCCACGACGTCGTCGATGAGGATCTTGGTCAGCCAGGGAAAGGGTAGGAAGGTGGCCACAACCAGGACCGACGACATGATCGCCGCCGCCTGCCAGCGCCAGTGCGGCCGTAGGTAGGCTGCCAGGCGGCGGAGGAGCCAAACGGTGTTGGGCGATTGGGCCGACGCTGCGTCGCTCATCGTGCCTCCCTCGGTCGAGGGTGCCATAGCCCGCCCGGTGCCGCATGCGGTGAGGAATCGCCTAGATTTGCAACCCGTCCGTTGCGACCGTGAAGGCGTCGGCGTTGCGCAGCGTGGCGGCCCGCGCTTCGACCGTTGGTAACAGCCGGCGATTCGACGCGAAGGGCACGGTCACCTCGTGCAGGCCGCCGTGTGAGCGGAGGCGGGAGGCGCTGAGGACCGATAGATCGTGCGCGCCGGGCGCTCGACCCAGGACGGAGCCGCGGTCGCTGAGCAGGACGACGTCGCCGATGCGATCGGCGGGCAGCTCGTATTTGACGGCGGCTTCGCTCCTGGGCAGGGCGTCGTCAATGCGCGGGTCTTCGCGCAGGCGCTGGATGGCCGCATCCACCTGATCGGGCGGGAGATAGACGGTGGCAAATGACCCGAGGCCCGCGTGGTGCGTCACGTGCGGATCGGTCACCGGCAGCACCACCCGGAACGGCCCGGGCACCGCCCCGTCCAGCAGCGTTTCCAGGTAGACGATGTTGGGCGTGCCGTCGGGATGGCATTTGTCGTTCATGCCGTGGTCGGCGGTCAGCAGGATCACGGCCCCGAGCGCGTCGAGCTCGGCGAGGCGGCGGTCGAGCGACGTGTAGAAGGCGTCGGCTTCGGGCGAGCCGGGCGCGTAGGTGTGCTGCACGAAGTCCGTGAGCGACAGATAGCACAGGTCGGCCAGGCGGTCGCGCGCGAGGTAGACGCCGCAGGCCATGACGAAGTCGCTCATTTGGCCGGAATAGATGCCGGGATTGCTCCGACCCATGCGCCGGGTGACACCCGCGATGCCGTGCTCGTGCTCGGTAGTCTCGTGGGCCAGCTCGCCGGAGAAGCAGATGCCGCGCCAGCCGGTGGCCAGCATGGTGCGCAGCTTGTCCTTGGCCGTGATGGCGGCCACGCGGCGGCCTTCGCGGCTGAACCTGGCGAAGAGCGACTCGCAGCGCAGGAATCGCGGGTGGTCCATCATCACCTCGACCTCGCGCTTGGCGTCGTAGAAGTAATTCCCCGAGATTCCGTGGGCCGCCGGCGGCCGGCCGGTGACGATGGTCATGTTGTTGGGGTTGGTGAACGATGGAATCGCCGCCGGGACGAGGTGATACGCGCCCTCGCGCTGGAAGCGGGCCAGCGTGGGCATGCACCCGTGGTCGATGGCCGCGTCCACGTAGGCCGGGTCGGCGCCGTCGGCGCAGATCACGACCACGGGCGAATGGGTTACAGGCAACGGCGGCCTCACGTTCAGCCTTCGGGTCCACGCCAGTCTAATGGCGTCGCCGGCTCCCGGCGGCTTGGTGGTCTGGACTGAGTTTCTTGGCGTGTTCGGGGTTTAACTTCGTCTACGAAGTTTCAATCCGCTCCGTGGGCCGGGGTGCCGCCCCTTGTCGCGTCATTCGAACGAATGTGAGGAATCCAAGGACGTTGTGCCTTTTTCCCACCCCTTAGATTCCTCGCTGCGCTCGGACTGACAGTTTGAAGGTTCACGTGCGGAGCACGTTCCAAGTCAACGCTATCCTCGCAGCGATTCCGATGTAGTCGATCGTGGAGGGAGTAATGGAGCGTCTGCCCGAGGTCCACGCCATGGCGCTGCACCTCAAGCGCCTGGAATTGACTGGATTCACGCTCGTACCCCAAGCCCTTGCTCCCGCACGCCTGGAGCGGGTTCGCGAGTGCCTCGACCAGCTCTTCAGCGACCACCCCAACGTGCCAACGGCCGTGAAGGACTACCGGCGGACGTCGCTCCCGGGATCGGGATCCATCGACATCAACCGCCTGTTCGAGCTAGACCCGATTTTCGAAGACCTCATGGACCTGCCGACCGTGCTGCCGGTCGTCCAAGCCGCGCTGGGCCACGACGCGACGCTGTGCTGCGATGCGACGGGAAACCACCGGGCGCCGCGTTCACGGGCGGCGACGCTTTGGCATCGCGACGGCGGCCCCTACCTCCGTCTCACCTATTTCCTGGACGACATTACCGAGCGCAACGGCGCGACCGCGTTCCTTCCCGGGAGCCATCTGAGCGCCGAGCCGCCGCCGCCGTGGGCCAACCACGATGGTCAGCCGCGCCTGATTCCCGGAATGGTGCACGCCACCGGACCCGCGGGCGCCTGTCTGCTGAACAACACAAACCTCTGGCACACGAACACGCCGAACGACTCGGACCGGCCGCGCCGGGTGATCTGGCTGCTGTTCAAGCCGTCGCAGGTGGAGTTCGCGTCGCATGACGAGATGAAGTCCACCGATGCCTACTTCGCCCGCCAAACCGACCCAGGGCGACGCGCCCTGATGGGCTTGGCGGACTAGCTCATGTCGGCAGTCCGGGCAGCCGGCGGCCGGAGGTTCGGCGCTCTAGATTCCTCGCTACGCTCGGAATGACCGAGGGGCTCGGAGTGACCGAGAGGCTGGAGCAGGCCCGCTAGGTCGCGAGCACGAAGGTGTTGCTTAGGACGCCGTTGCCTTCGACTTCGACCTCGACGACGTCGCCGTCATTGAGCGGCGTGCTCTCGCCCGAGGTTCCGGTGAAGAAGACATCGCCCGGCTCGAGGGTCATGTACCGCGAGACGTAGCTGACCAGCTCGTCGACGCCGTAGAACATGTTGGTGGTGCGGGTGTCCTCGACCACCTCGCCATTGACTCGGGTGATGAGCTGGAGGTCGCGGTAGTCCAGGCCGGGGGTGACCCAGGGGCCGAATGGCGAGAACGTGTCCGTGCCCTTGCCGCGAAACCAATCGCTGTCGGCGCCGACCCACTCGTAGGCGCTGACGTCGTTGGCGCAGCACACGCCGAGGATGTAGTCCGAGACCTCGTCCTCAGCGATATGGCGGCCACGCTTGCTGATGACGACGGCCATTTCACCCTCATAGGACACCGGGGTTTCGCGGGGCATGACGACGTTGGCGCCGGGGTCGGTGACGGAGGTGCTGGGCGCCAGGAACGGCTTGGGACGGGGCGGCTTGGGCGCGCCCGCCATGTGGCTCTCGTAGTTGCCGGCGGCGTTGATGACCTTTGACGGCGCGGTCGGCGACTTGAGCGTGACCGCGTCGAGGGCAACCACCGCGCCGGTGCGCTGACGGTCGCCGAAGAAGTCGCCCTCGATCTCGGCGATCGAGCCGTCGTCCAAGATGCCGTGCCGGATGCTGCCGTCGAGTTCGTAGCGCACCAAGTGCATGTCGTCAGGTTCCTTCATCGCGCCGCGCCGCCAACCGGTGCGGGAAACAGTGCCGCGATTATCCATGATGCCGCTGGTCGAGGCGGAAATCGGGACGCCTCGCACTCGCGGGGCGCCTCGAAACGCCGAAGAGCCGGCGGTCGAGTGACCGCCGGCTCTTCGCTGTCCGCGGGCGCCGCTGCTCAGGGCAGGGGCGCCGCGGTGGGCGCTACCGCTCTTCCCAGTACGGGTCGATCCACACCAGGTTGATCGGCGACCGCACGGGAATGGCGTAGTTCTGCATCCAGAACGCGCCCTTCACGCGGCGGTGGTACAGGTTCAGCAGCGACCCGCGCGAGAACTGCCCGTAGACCATCTCACCGCGCGCGTGCAACCGCGTCGCCATCTCCAACCACGCCTCGCGCCGCTCCTCGGCGTTTGCGGCGCCAAGGATCGCCGCGTACGCCTCGTCGATCCACGGCCGGTTGATGTTCGAGTGGTTCCAGCCACCCAGCTCATACAGCCGGTCGCTGCAGATCCGCAGGCACGCGTCCACGGGGTTCTGGTCGCCGCCCATGTTGGCGAACACCAGATCGTGCACCCGCTCCTGGTAGAGCTTTTCGATCACGGCGGAGCCGTCGATGATCAGGAACTCGGTCTGGATTCCGACCTCGTCCCAATAGGCCTTGATCGCCAGGTCACGCGGCGCCGGCGCTCGCCAGCGCATCCACTTGATGACCTTGTTCGAGTCCCAGCCCGATTCCGCGAGCAGTTCACGTGCGGCGTCCGGGTTGTAGGACAAGTCGCGGAAGGTGCCCTCGGGCGGATCCGACAGCAGCGCCACGTGCTCGAAGATGTAGTCCGAGATGAACCGCGTGCCGCCGTGCAGCTCGTTGTTCAACTGCTCGCGGTCCACGGCCAGCACCATGGCCTCGATCAGCAACGACTGCTGCTCGAGGGTCATGTCGGCGAAGATCTCCGCCGTCTGGTTCAGGAACACGCCGGACGCAAACGGTGAGCGCTGCGGGAACGGCCGCAGGTGCGCCTGCGCCGCCAACCGCGCGAAGGCCTCGATGCCGCCCGCCGCACGGTGGAAGTCGATCGGGTTCGGCTGCTCGTTGGCCTCGGTGGCCGCGTCGAGCGCCGCGCCGTCGCCATAGCGCACGACGTAGTCGTCCACGTACGGCGCGCCGTAGGCCCAGTCTTTGTTCGCCGTGAGGTCGGCGAACTGCTGGGTGACGTAGCGCTCGAAGATCATCGGACCGTTGCCCAGGAGGTCCACGGCCCGCGCTTCGGTCGCGATCGCCTTGTCCAGACCCGCGAAGTGGTGCCGCGGCATGGCAAAGACCTTGCTGCCGGACGCCCACCAGTTGTTGTCGGGCCGCTCGATCGTGACCTGGACCGTCATCTCGTCAATCTTCGACACACCCGAGGCGTCGGTGATGCTTTCGGTCGGGTTCTCCGCCCAGGCCTTCACTCCCTCAATGTCGCCCCAGGCCGTCTTGTGCTTGTTGTTGTTGTAGGCCGGGTCGAACGCCATCTCCATGCCGAACAGGATGTCGTCGGCGTCGACCACGCGCGTGCGGTCGTGCCACCAGATGTCGGGGTTGAGATGGAAGATGTAGGAGCGGTCCTGCTCAACTTCCTCCCAGCTGCTGGCCAGGGCCTTGTCCCATTGGCCGGTCATCTGCGGCGTCTCGCCCATGCCCCAGGTGTCGCCGATCCACAGCGGTTCATAGACGTAGCCAAACACGAACCCCTGCGTGCTGCTGACGGCGCGCAGCGGCGTGAAGATGTCCTGCGTGTTGGCGCGACTGGCGCTGAGCGTCAGCGTGCCGCCGGTGAGCGGGCCGTCCGGAATCATCATCTCGGCCGTGACTTCCTTGATGACCTCGACTTCCTTCGTCACGACCTTCTCGACGACGACTTCCTTCGGCACTTCCTTGATGACTTCGACTTCCTTGACGACTTCCTTCGGCACTTCCTTGACGACTTCGACTTCCTTGACGACTTCCTTGATCACTTCCTGCGTCACGACCTTCTCGACCGCGACTTCCTTGACGACTTCCTTCGTGACCACGGACTCGACCGGGACCTCCTTCACCACTTCCTTGGTGACGACGGTCTCAACCGGGACCTCTTTGATCACTTCCTGCGTGACGATCTTTTCGACGATTTGCGCCTCGCCACACGCCGCCAACACGGCCGCGCCTGCCGCGCCGAATAGGCCGGCGGACGCACCGCGCAACAGATTTCGACGGGTCATGACCCGTCCCGCAACATGCCTCATACAAACCTCCCCTGCCGCCGACTTGGCGGCGGCACGCCGCTAGGCGAAAGACCCGCGGCGTCGGTATCGTGGCGGCGCGCCTTGCAACATCCCGGCCACGCCACGGGGCAAGAGCCTAACCGAAACCAAGAGAGGCGCGCGAATGGCCCATGGTTCGTCGGCCGGGCAGTCTTGTTCAGTTGTCCTCAAACCGCATGCGTCGACGAAGATGACGCGCGCATCTGTGGGTCGCGAAGCGGGCGGCGGCCGGCGCGTGCACGGAGTGCGATGTACTTGCGAAACGCCGAAGAGCCGGCGGTCGAACGACCGCCGGCTCCTCGATCTGGGCTCATGCCGCCGCGCGAGGCGCCGGCATGGCGGTAGGCGCTACCGCTCGTCCCAGTACTCGTCCAGCCACACGCGCTCGATCGGCGAGTGCACCGGCATGGCGTAGAACTGCATGTAGAACGCCCCCTGCAGACGCCTGTGATACAGGTTCCGCAGTGAACCGCGCCAAAACAGTCCGGCCACCATGTTGCCCTTGGAGTGGAGTCGCGTGGCGAACTCGATCCACCGCTCGCGCAGCGCCTCGTTGTTCTCCGCCGCGAGCATGTCGGCGTACGCCTCGTCGATCCACGGGCGGTTGATGTTCGAGTGGTTCCAGCCGCCGAGCTCGTACACCCGGTCGCTGCACACGCGCAGGCACGCGTCCACCACCGCCTGGTCGCCGCCCATATTGGCGAGGACCAAGTCGTGCACCCGCTCCTGGTACAGCTTCTCGATCACCGCCGAGCCGTCGACCAGGAAGAACTCAACCTTGATGCCCACCTGCTCCCAGTAGTTCTTGAGCGCCAGGTCCGTCGGCGACGGCGGCCCCCACTTGATCCAGTTGATCACCTTCTCGGAGTCCCACTGGGCTTCCTCGACCAGAGCGCGCGCCGCGTCCGGGTCGTAAGGCATGGCGCGGAAGGTGCCCTCGGGCGGGTCCTGCATCAGCGCCACGTGCTCGAAGATGTAGTCCGAGATGAACAGCGTGCCCGCGTGGAGCTCGTTGTTGACCGTGTCCCGGTCCACCGCCCGCACCATGGCCTCGATCATCAGCGACTGCTGCTCGAGGGTCATGTCGGCGAAGGTCTCGGCGGTCTGGTTGAAGAACACGTGCCCGCCGAACGGTGAGCGCTGCGGGAACGGCCGCAGGTGCCCAAGGCTCGCGAGCCGCTGGAAGGCCTCGATGTTGCTGGCGCGGTGGAAGTCCTGCTCGCCCGCCTCCATCGCCGCGTCAAGCGCGTTGCGCTCGCCGTAACGCACGACGTAGTCGTCGACGTACGGCGCGCCGTAGGCGAAGTCCTTGTGCGCCGTCATGTCGGCGAACTGCTGGGTGACGTAGCGCTCCCAGATCATCGGACCGTTACCCAGCGGGTTCAGCGCCCGCGTCTGGATGGCCGTTGCCGGGTCGAGACCGGCGTAGTGGTGCCGGGCCATGGGCGGCAGGTGCCAGTCGCGACTCGCCCACCAGGCCGAATCGGGCCGGTCGATCGCGACCTGCACCGTCATCTCGTCGATCTTCGTCAGGCCGGGAATGTCCTCCACGTTGTCCGTGGGGTTCTCGCCCCAGGCCTCGGCGCCCTCGATCCGGCCCCAGGCCTTCTTGTGCTGGCCCGAGCCGTAGTTCTTGTCCAGCCCCATCTTGGCGCCGAACAGCACGTCGTCCGCCGTCAACGGCACCTGGTCGTGCCACGTGACGTCGGGATTGAGGTGGAAGTTGTAGACGCGGGCGCGCTCGACCTCGTCCCAGCTGCTGGCCACGCCTTTGTCCCACTCACCCGTCATGGCCGGGGTGTCACCGGCGCCCCACGTGTCGCCATACCACAGGGGCATGAACACGTAGTCGGTGATGTAGGCCTGCGAGCTGCTGACCTGCTTGAGCGGGTTGAAGATGTCCTGGTGGTTCGGGCCGCTGCCGCTGTGATTCAGCGTGCCGCCGCTGATCGGACCCTCCGGGATCATCATCTCGGCCGTGACTTCCTTGATGACCTCGACTTCCTTGGTGACGATCTTCTCGACGACGACTTCCTTCGGGACTTCCTTGATGACTTCGACTTCCTTGACGACTTCCTTCGGAACCTCCTTGACGACTTCGACTTCCTTGACGACTTCCTTGATCACTTCCTGCGTCACGACCTTCTCGACCGCGACTTCCTTGACGACTTCCTTCGTGACCACGGACTCGACCGGGACCTCCTTCACCACTTCCTTGGTGACGACGGTCTCAACCGGGACCTCTCGGATCACTTCCTGCGTGACGATTTTTTCGACGACTTGCGCCTCGCCACACGCCGCCAGCACGGCCGCCCCCGCCGCCCCAAACAGGCCGGCGGACGCACCGCGCAACAGATTCCGACGGGTCATGACCCGTCCCGCAACATCCTTCATGCCAGCCTCCCCTGCCGCCGTCCTGGCGGCGGCGCACCGCTAGGCGAACGTTCCGCGGCGACGGTGTCGGGGCGGCGCGCCTTGCATCATCCCGGCCACGCCGCGGGGCGCGAGATTAACCGAATCAACTACGGGCGGGCAAGTTTTCCTAACCGGAAGTGACGCGCGGGTCGGTGGATTTCCCCGACGCGTGCGATCCCCGGCGCGTCCGTGGGAATCCCGCCCATCGCCAAGACGCGGAAGAGCCGGCGGTCTTGCGACCGCCGGCTCTTCGCTGTCCGCGGGTGCCGCTGCTCAGCGCAGGGGCATCGCGGTGAGCGCTACCGCTCTTCCCAATACGGGTCGATCCACACCTGGTTGATCGGGGACCGAACGGGAATCGCGTAGTGCTGCATCCAGAAGGCGCCCTGGACTCGGCGGTGGTACAGGTTGAGCAGCGAACCGCGCCACAGCAGGCCGGCCACGATGTTGCCCTTGGAGTGCAACCGTGCGGCCAGCTCCAGCCATCGCTCGCGCTTCTCTTCCTGCGTCTCCGCCGCGAACACCGCCGCGTACATCTCGTCGATCCACGGGCGGTTGATGTTCGAGTGGTTCCACCCACCGAGCTCGTACACCTTGTCGCTGCACACGCGCAGACACGCGTCGAGGGCGTTCTGGCCGCCACCCATGTTCGCCATGACCATGTCGTGCACGCGCTCTTGGTACAGCTTCTCGATCACGGCTGAACCGTCGACAAGCAGGAACTCGGTCTTGACGCCAACCTGGTCCCAGTAGTCCTTGAGCGCCAGGTCCGCGGCAGACGGCGGCCCCCACTTGATCCACTTGATGACCTTCTCCGAGTCCCACTGGGCCTCTTCAAGCAGGGCCCGGGCCTCATCGGGGTCGTAGGACAGGTCGCGGAAGGTGCCCTCCGGCGGGTCCTGCAACAGCGCGATGTGCTCGAAGATGTAGTCCGAGATGAACAGCGTGCCGCCGTACAGCTCGTTGTTCATGGTCTCGCGGTCGACCGCGCGCACCATGGCCTCGATCACCAGCGACTGCTGCTCAAGGGTCATGTCCGAGAAGATTTCGGCGGTCTGGTTGAAGAACACGTGCCCGCCGAACGGTGAACGCTGCGGGAACGGCCGCAGGTGCGGCTGTGCCGCCAGCCGCGCGAAGGCCTCGGTCCGTGAGCCGCCAGCCGCGCGATGGAAGTCGATCGGGTTCGGCTGCTCGTTGGCCTCGGTGGCCGCGTTCAGCGCCTCGCCGTCACCGTAGCGCACGATGTAGTCGTCCACCCACGGTGCGCCGTAGGCGTAGCTCTTGTTCGCCGTGAGGTCGGCGAACTGCTGCGTGACGTAGCGCTCCCAGATCATCGGACCGTTGCCCAGCAAGCTGGTGGCCCGCGCCTCGGTGGCGATCGCCTTGTCCAGTCCCGCGTAGTGGTGGCGCGCCATCGGGAAGATCTTGCTCCCCGCCGCCCACCAGTCCGGGTCCTCCTTCTCGAGCGCAACCTGAATCGTCATCTCGTCGATGACGGAGATGCCCTCGATGTCCTCAGCGCTGTCGGTCGGGTTGTCGCCCCAGGCCCTGGCGCCGGCGATGTCGCCCCAATCCTGCTTGTGCTTGTTGTTGTTGTAGTTGGTGTCGAACGCCATCTCGATGCCGAACAACACGTCGCTGACGGTCAACGGCGCGCCGTCGTGCCAACCCACGTCCGGATTGAGCGTGAAGTTGTAGACGCGGTTGCGCTCGACCTCTTCCCAGCTGTTGGCCACACCAGGCGCCCACTGGCCGGTCATCGCCGGTGTCTCACCCGGACCCCACGTGTCGCCATACCACAGGGGCATGAAGACGTAGTCGGTCACGAAGGCCTGCGTGCTGCTGACCTGGCGGAGCTGCGTGAAGATGTCCTGGGTGTTGGCGCGGCTGGCGCTGAGCGTCAGGACCTCGCCACTGAGCGGACCCTCCGGAATCATCATCTCGGCCGTGACTTCCTTGATGACCTCGACTTCCTTCGTCACGACCTTCTCGACGACGACTTCCTTCGGCACTTCCTTGATGACTTCGACTTCCTTGACGACTTCCTTCGGCACTTCCTTGACGACTTCGACTTCCTTGACGACTTCCTTGATCACTTCCTGCGTCACGACCTTCTCGACCGCGACTTCCTTGACGACTTCCTTCGTGACCACGGACTCGACCGGGACCTCCTTCACCACTTCCTTGGTGACGACGGTCTCAACCGGGACCTCTCGGATCACTTCCTGCGTGACGATTTTTTCGACGACCTGCGCCTCGCCACACGCCGCCAGCACCGCCGCGCCTGCGGCCCCGAATAGGCCGGCGGACGCACCGCGCAACAGATTGCGGCGGGTCATGACACGCCCCGCAACATGCTTCATACAAACCTCCCCTTGCCGCCGACATGGCGGTAGCACCGCCCCGCGGACCACCCGCGGCGGCGGCTTTCCAGCGGCGCATTATCCACAAATTTGGGCAACGCCGCGAACGCCAAGGACACCCGAAGTCCCGGCAGCCCTTCCGCGTCTGGGGTCCCCGCGCACACAACTCCGCTGCGGACGACGACTGACCGCCGTGCGCTAGAACCGGCCCTCGTGAATGCGACGTAAACCGGCCCAGAAGGCGTCGTCGTCGCCGACCCGCGCGTCGACGTAGATCCCAAAGCCATCGGATCCCGAGGCGACCATGGCCCGAGCGGCGGCGACGATTCGCTCGACGAGCACCGGCACGGGCTCGTTCTCGGGCGCGTTCGAGGCGATGGCCGTGGCACACACGCGAAAGCCATTGCCCACCAGGTCGCGCACGGTCGCCATCTCGCGCTCGATGCGAGCGATGTCTGACAGCCAGCAGCCCGACTCGTTTGACGGGTCGCTGGGCGGATAGAGCGGGTCGTTGAGAAAGAAGCGCGGATATACCGCGTCGACCAGGCCCTCCTCGACCCAGGCCGGCCAGTCCAGGCCGAGCTTGTAAGCCTCGTCGGGTCGGGCCCAGATGCCCTCGGTGGCCGCCGCGACCTCCACCGGTCGCCCCAAGGCGTCGAGGTCGTGGCGCAACTCGCGAAAGAACTGCGTGACGTAATCGGCCCGCAGTCGCGCCCAAGCCGGGTCGTCCGCGGACCGAGAACGCGGGTCCACGCCGAACCGACGGCGGTACTCGGCAAGCGCCGGCGCGTCGTATCCCAGCGGCCACACGCGCTCGCCGGCCGCCAGCACGGGCAGGAACTCCAGTTGCACCCCGTCGGCCCCGAAGTCGCGGGCGAAGGCCACTAGCTCACGGCGCGCATAGGCGCGGACTTCGGGGTGCGCCAGAGCCAGATAGCCCACGTCGTAGCCCAGCACCGGCTCACCGACGTCCCAGGCGAGCCAGCTTCGGCCATCGCGGGCCTTGGACATGAATTCGGGGTGATCGACGGCAAACCTGGGCACTCGACCAACAGGTTCGATGACCCGCGGCACCTGGTGGCGTGATCCCGCCCAGACGCCGGCAAGGCCGAGAATGCTGTAGGCATCGACTCGAAGGCCGGCCGCGTGGGCCTCGTCGATGCGGCGTTTGAGCAACCGGGCGCCGGCTTCGGTCTGCTCCGGCGCCCCGATTTCGATGCCGTCGGAACCCGGCCGCCGCTCACAGGCGACCCACGCGTGACTCTCAAGCACGCCCTGGGCGTAATGCACGACCTTGCTGACACCGGACGCGGCGCAAACGGCGGCGGCAGCACCTGGGTCCACGAACTCGATGTCGACCATGGGAGGGCACGCTAGCACGGTGCGCCCATAGCGCCACGGCCGGTACTCCGATTTACCCCCACACAGCCTGCGGGGGACGGCTCGTGCGAATGGCTGGAAGCATGCATCGAGGTCGACGCGGCCTCCCAGCACCGCAGGCCCCCGACAGGCCACGGCAACTCGAACCAGCAAGGTCAGCGGCAGTCGTGAGTGCATGGTCGAAGCGGCAGCGATTCACGCGTTTTGGGGAATCTGTGAGAATCATTTCAGACCTTAGTGAGATGTCGTCGCCACTAGATATGCATTAGTGAGATATCGTCGCCATAACCTATGGCGACGTATCGTGACGTTGGTATTGTGCGTGCTGGGCGATGCGACAGACGCATCTCAACGAGGAGACCGCATGCACGATCACGACCACGGCAGCGACCACTGCCACGAGCATGAGGGCGAGCACTGCCACGAGCACGAAGGCGTGCACTGCCACGAGCACGGCCCGGGGCACTGTCACACGCACGGCGACGAGGCCTGCGTCGCCATTGGCGGAGACGAGATGCTGGACGAGCACGGCACGGACCACTGCCACCAGCACGGCGAAGAGCACTGCGCCGCGGTGGGCGACCCTCACCACGCAGCTCACGCCTAGCTGACAAGCGCCCAACGGGCGTAGATCGACTCAGCTGAGTTGCGCACACGCGGATATTCGGCGGCCCAGTGCTCCGCTGGGCCGCCATCTCCGCATTAGGGGAACGGCGGCGCTATGACATCCGGACATCGCCACAGCCACGGGGACGGTCATGACCATCACGGGCATGACCACGACCATGCCCACGAGCATGAGGGTCATGACCACGCCCACGACCATGCGCATGACCACGGGCACGAGCATTGCGACCACGACCATAAGCACGAGGGCCACGATCACGCGCACGACCACGGGCACGAGCATTGCGACCACGACCATTCCCACGAACACGACCACGCGCATGCCCATGATCACGGGCATGACCACGACCACGGACATGACGACCACGACCATGGGCATGGACATGGGCATGGCCATCATCACCACGGCCACGGCCACGACCACCACCACGACCTGCGCGGAGCCAGCAAGCGCGTCCTGATCATCGCGTTGGCGTTGATCAGCACCTTCATGGTCGTCGAGGTCATCGGCTCGATCATCTCCGGCAGTCTGGCGCTGCTGGCGGACGCCGGGCACATGCTCACGGACTCGGCGGCCATCGGCCTGGCGCTGTTCGCCATGTGGCTGTCGGGCCGCTCGGCAACCGCCGGCACCACCTTCGGCTACCACCGAACCGAGGTGCTCGCCGCGCTCATCAACACCTTGACTCTCTGGCTGATCGCAGGCTGGATCTTCTTCGAGGCGTTTCGCCGGTTCTTCGAAACTCCGGAGGTCCACGGCGACGTGCTCTTCGGCGTCGGCCTGGTGGGATTGGTCGTCAATATCATTGCGGCGTTCGTGCTGCACCGCGCCGCCGGCGAGAGCCTGAACGTGGAGGGCGCCTACCAGCACGTGCTGGCGGACCTGTTGGGATCCGTTGGGGTCATCATCTCGGGAATCCTGGTGCTGGCCTTCGGGTGGTATATCGCCGACCCGATCCTGAGCGTCGTCGTCGGCCTGCTGATTCTCAAGAGCTCCTGGGGCCTGTTCATGGGGGTCTTCAAGGTGCTGCTGGAAGGGACGCCCGACAACGTGGACATGTATCGGCTGTGCAGCGAGATGGAGGACGTGGAGGGCGTGACCTTGGTGCACGACGTCCACGCCTGGACCATCACCTTGGGCTACCACGCCTTCACGGCGCACGTGCTGGTCGACCCTGAATACCCAGGAGATTCGGGCGAACTCCTGACCCGGCTGCGCAAGATCGCGCAAGGCTTCGGCCTCACCCACATCACGCTGCAACTCGAACACTCGGCGGCGGGCTGCGAGGAGGAGAACCACCACGTGGACCACCTCATCGCGCGCTCCATGGCCGAGGCGGAGGGCGCGACCTGAGCTAGCGTCCGCCGCTCCGCGTGGAGCCGGCGTCAGACGCTCGACGACTCAGGGCGTCGGCGTCCCCCGCCGTGGGCTCCATTGGGCTTCGGGTGTTCCCGGAGCGTTGGCGTCAGCGGGGGGCCTCGAGTCGTGGAGCGCCGCGTGGGCCTGGACTCACGCTCCCTGCGGTCACGACGACCGCGTGAGACCAAGTTTGCGCGTGAGCGTCCGTCACGAAGGGTCCGGCGTGATGGTCCCACCGGGATTCGAACCAGGGACAAGCCGGGAATGACCCGGCTGCTCTGATCGTCGAGCCGTGTGCCCGTTGCGGGGACTGCCCGTTACTTGCACACTGTGTCATCTGTTACATGCACAAAGTGTCAGTTGGCGTCACCGCCGCTGGAGGAAGTATTCATGGCTCGGGGACTGCTGCTCGCGGCTCTGGCGTTGGTACCTGTCGTGATCCTGGTCGTGGTCGTCCTGGTCCTGGTCGTCATCAGGCCCGGCGGAGCGCATGAGCCAACGCCGGGCCTTACGGCCGAAGCCGCCCTCGCATCGCCGGATGGCGAGGCCATCGGCGCCGTGAGATTCCTTCAAACTTCGGGCGGGGTCCTGGTCATCGCCGACATCCAGGGACTGACCCCGGGAGGCCACGCGTTCATCATCCACGAGGTCGGCGCGTGCTCCCCGAACTTCGACGCCGCCGGCGACCACTTCAACCCAACCGGTGCGGAACACGGCTTCGTCCATTCGGCGTGGCAGCGCGGAGGAGCGACCGAGGCGCATGGCGGCGACCTGCCGAATATCTACGCCGCCGCCGACGGTTCTGCCCGCGCCGACTTCTTTACGGTTGGCGTCACGCTGGACATGGGCCCGGCCCATTCCATCTTTGACGCCGACGGCTCCGCCATCGTCGTCCACGAGCGGCCCGATTCCTACGGGCAGTCCGAGCCTGACACCGGCGCCCGCCTGGCATGCGGAGTCATCAACCGCACCTAGCGATCTGACGGCCGGCGCTCGATGGCGGGCGTATACCTGGCCCGCGGAACACGCCGCGCCGCGCAGCCGCCAGTGGCATCAACGCGTGTCGGCGGCGCTCAATGATGGTGGTGATGCTGGTGATTCGGCGAACCGTCCCGGCTCGCTGAAGCGGAAAGCCCCGCGCCCCCGCCGCGGCGCCAGCGCCGCAAGGCCACCCAGAGATGGGCCAGGGCCAGCAGTCCCAGGGCCGTCAGCACGGTTGCGCCGCCGGCCGAGGCGTCGACGTAGAACGCGATGGTCAACCCAACCAGAGCGCTGATGACGCCGGCGACGATGGCCGTGCCCATCGCGGCCCGCAATCCGCGCGCGACCCGCAGCCCGACCATCACGGGCACGACGAGCATGGCGCCCACCAGCAGCACGCCGACCACCCGCATCGACAACGTGATCGTCGCGCCGGTCAGAATTGCCAGCGCGAGGTTGAGCAACCCCGTCGGCACGCCGTTGACCTTCGCCAGGTCGTCGTCGAAGGCGATCTGCGCCAGGTCGACGAAGAACACGGCGACAAACAGCAGCACCGCAATCGTGAGCCCAGCGAGCAGCCACAGATCGAGCGGCGACACGCTGAGGATCGAGCCGAAGAGGAATGAGAAGAGGTCGACGTTGAATCCTCCGGCAATCCCGATGACGACGACGGCGAAGGCCAGCGCGCCGTAGAGCACCACGGCCATGGCCACGTCGCCCGGCAGCCGGCCGCGGGAGCGGAGCTGCTCGACGAGGATCGCGCCCAGCGACGCCGCCACGAGAGCCACCACCGACGGAAACGTGTTTGTCGCCAGTCCCACGGCCACGCCCATGAGCGCCACGTGCGCCAGCGTCTCGGCGATAAGCGAAAAGCGCCGCAGCACGATGAAGACGCCCAGCGTGGGCGCCAGGATTCCCACCAGCGCACCGCCGATGAGCGCGCGCACCATGAACTCGTAGAGAAGGATGGTGGGCACGGCTAGCGGTGTTCGTGGAGCGCGTCGTGCACCAGCACGTCGACGGGCACGCCGTAGAGCATGGCGATTTCTTCGCTGGTGAGCTCGTGGGGCGGGCCGTGCCGAACCAGCGTCCGGTTCATACAGGCCAGGGTGCTGGCCTCGCGCAGCATGGCCCCAATATCGTGCGAGACGAGCACGATGGTGATGTTGCGCTCGCGGTTGAGGTCGCGAAGGACGGCGTAGAGCTGCTCTTCACCCGAGACATCGACGCCGGCCGCGGGCTCGTCCAGCACGATCAACTCCGGGCGACGCACCAGCGCCCGAGCCAAGAGGACCCGCTGCTGCTGGCCGACGGAGAGCTCCGAAAGGCGCCGGCCCGTGTAGCCCGCCATGCCGACCGCTTCCAGGGCCTCAACGACCTCGGGCCGCTTGGAGCGGTGGAACACCGCAAACGGGGCAATGCCGCGGTAGGCCCCATGGGCCACCGTCTCAGCGACGGTGACGGGAAAGTCGCGCCAAACCCCGGCAACCACCTGCGGCATGTAGCCAACGCGGTCCCAATCGGCGAAGTCCTCGGCGTCGCGCCCAAACAACCGCACGGAGCCGGCGGTGGGGCGCAGCAGACCGAGAGCCAGGCGAATCAGCGTGCTCTTGCCGCTGCCGTTGGGACCCAAGACCGCCGCCAGCTCTCCGGCGTGGATGCAGAGCGACACGTCCTCCACCGCCACCGCCTCGCCGTACGCGAAGGTCACGTGGTCCCATTCGATGACGGGAGGCGGCAGCGGCTCAGACGTCATTCACATGCCAGGGCGACCTTGAGATTGGCGAGATTGTCCCGCATGAGCCCGAAGTAGTCGCCGTGCGCCTCGAGCTCGTTCTCCGTCACGCTGCCGATGGCGTGGATGGAAAGCAACTCGATGCCGGTTTCGCGGGCGATGGTCTGTGCAAGTCGGTCGCTGAGGACCGGCTCGACCATGACATGCCCCAGGCCCAGGTCGGTCACGCGGTCGGTCACGTTCGCCAACCGCTGCGGCGAGGGCGCCACGTCGGCGGAAAGGCCGGCCACCGCGATCTGCTCCAGGCCGTATTGCGCGGCCAGGTACCCGTAGGCCGCGTGTGAGGTCACGAAGTGATCGTGCTTGCACGCGCCGAGGTCTTCCTCGAACTCGTGGTCCAACTCGTCCAGCTCGGCGATCACCTCGTCCGCGCGCTGGCGGTAGCCGTCGGCGTTGTCGGCGTCCGCCGCGATGAAGGCGTCACGGATGCGCTCGACCTGGCGGGCGGCCAGCGTGGGACTCAGCCACATGTGGGGGTCGAGTTCGGATTCCTCATCGCCGTGGTCGCCTTCTTCTTCGTGGTCGCCTTCTTCGTCCGCATCCTCGTCGCCGTGGTCGCCTTCCTCGTCGGCATCCTCGTCGCCGTGGTGGCCTTCTTCGTCCGCATCCCCGTTTTCGTGATCGCCTTCCTCATCGGCGTCCTCGTCACCGTGGTCACCTTCTTCATCGGCATCCTCGTCGCCGTGGTCGCCCTCTTCGTCAGCGTCCTCGTCGCCGTGATCGCCTTCCTCTTTGTCGTGATCGCCTTCCTCTTCACCGTGACTGTGGACTTCGCCTTCCATGGCCTGGGTCGGGTCGGCCGCCTCCACAACAATCGCGGTCAAGTCGTCCCCGATGGCCTCAATCGCCCCGTCCATCCAGGGCTCTAAGCCGATCCCGTTCATGACGATCACGTCTGCGTCGCCGAGAGCCAGCAGATCGGATGACGTGGGCTCGAATCCATGCGCCTCGAGCCCGGGCCCGACGAGCACATTGACATCGACCTGGTCGCCGCCGACACGCTCGGCGAAATAACCCAGCGGATAGACGGTGGCCACGACTTGGAGACGGTCGGAGGGGCTGTCGCTTTCGCCGCACGCGGCCGTGAGCACGAGCACACCCAGAATCGCGGCGACGGCGATGCGAAATCTCATGGACCAGCCTCTCGCGGCATTGAAATCCGATACAGCGTGTCACTATAAGGCGTCAATCGCGAGTGTGTCTCATTGGCGCCGCCCTACCCCGGGCTCAAGGTTGTAGTGCCGGGCCAGAGAGCCTTAGGCCGCGTGCGACGTCACGAAGTGCGCGTGCTCGCCGGCGCGGAGACCCTCGGCGCCGCGGTCCCCGGACGCCCGGAGCAAGCCGATCGCGTGTGGCTCAGCCTTACGCCGCTCCGTCGACGTCGGAGCGAGCGGGGCCTAGGCCGCAAGTACCCCGGATTCGCCCGCCGGCCCCACGGGACAGCGGCCCTCAGCGGTAATGCCGATGCCCGTGCTCCGGCGGTCCATTGGGGCTCGCTGGGGCGGGAGCGCCGACGCGCCCACGCCGACGCCACCGGCGCACGGCAATCCAGAGGTAGGCCAGCGCGAGCAAGCCCAGGGCCGTCAGCACGGTGGCGCCGCCGGCCGAGGCGTCGACGTAGAAGGCGATGGTCAATCCAACGATGGCGCTGATCACGCCGGCGACGATGGCCGTGGCCATCGCGGCCCGCAAGCCGCGCGCGAGGCGCAACCCCACCATCACCGGCACCACGAGCATGGCGCCCACCAGCAGCACGCCGACCACCCGCATCGACAAGGTGATGGTGGCCCCGGTCAACACCGCCAATGCGAGGTTGAGCGCGCCGGTCCGCACTCCGTTCACATGCGCCAGATCGTCGTCGAAGGCGATCTGCGCCAGGTCGACGAAGAACACGGCGACAAACAGCACCACGGCGACCGTGATCCCGGCGAGGAGCCACAGGTCCAGCGGGGACACGCTGAGAATGGAGCCAAAGAGGAAGGAAAAGAGGTCGACGTTGAAGCCGCCGGCTATCCCGATCACGACGACGGCAAACGCGAGTGAGCCGTAAAGCACCACGGCCAACGCCATGTCGCCCGGCAGCCGACCGCGCGAGCGCAGTTGCTCGACGATGATGGCCCCAAGTGAGGCCGCCACAAGCGCCACCACCGAGGGAAACGTATTGGTCGCCAGTCCCACGGCCACGCCCATCAGCGCCACGTGCGCGAGCGTGTCGGCAATGAGCGAAAACCGCCGCAGCACGACGAACACCCCGAGCGTGGGCGCCAGCATGCCCACGAGCACGCCGCCCGCGAGAGCGCGCAGCATGAACTCGTAGAGAAAGATCGACGGCATGACTAGCGGTGTTCGTGGAGCGCGTCGTGGACCAGCACGTCGACGGGCGCGCCGTAGAGCATGGCGATTTCCGCGCTGGTGAGCTTGTGGGGCGGCCCGTGACGAACCAGCGTGCGGTTCAGGCAGGCGACGGTGCTGGCCTCGCGCAGCATGGCCCCGATGTCGTGTGAGACGAGCACGATGGTGATGTTGCGCTCACGGTTGAGGTCACGCAGCAGGGCGTACAACCGCTCCTCGCCGGAGACGTCAATGCCGGCCGCGGGTTCGTCGAGCACGATCAGCTCGGGCTGACGCACGAGCGCCCGGGCCAGGAGCACGCGTTGCTGCTGGCCGACGGAGAGTTGCGACAGACGCCGCCCTTTGTAGGAGGCCATGCCCACCGCCTCGAGCGCCTCGACGACCTCGGGGCGCTCGGAGCGATGAAACAGCGCCATGGGGGAGATGCCGCGATACGCCCCGTGGGCCACCGTCTCGGCGACGGTCATGGGAAAGTCGCGCCAGGTCCCGGCGACCACCTGCGGCATGTAGCCGACGCGATCCCAGTCGGTGAAGTCCACGGCATCGCGTCCAAAGAGCCGCACGGCGCCCGATAGCGGGCGGAGCAGACCGAGGGCGAGCCGGATTAGCGTGCTCTTGCCGCTGCCGTTTGGGCCCAAGATCGCCGCCAACTCGCCGGCATGGATGGTGAGCGACACGTCCTCCACCGCCACCGCGTCGCCGTAGGCGAAGGTCACGCAATCCCACTCGATGACGGGACGCGAATGCGGCTCCGGGATCGTCACTCACATTCCAGGGCGACCCTGAGAGCTGCCAGGTTGTCGCGCATCAGGCCGAAGTAGTCGCCGTGCGCCTGAAGCTCGTTCTGCGTCACGCTCTCGATGGCGTGGATGGCGCGGAGCTCAATGCCGGTTTCGCGGGCCACCGTCTGCGCGAGGCGTTCGCTGAGCACCGGCTCGACCAGGACATGCCCCAGGCCCAGGTCGGTCACGCGGTCCGTGACGCTGGCGAGCCGCTGCGGCGAGGGCTCCACCTCCGGGGAGAATCCGGCCAGCGCAATCTGCTCGAGGCCGTATTGCGCGGCCAGATAGCCGTAGGCCGCGTGCGAAGTCACGAAGTGCTCGTGCTTGCAGGCGCCGAGACCCTCCTTGAATTCCTGGTCCAACTCCGTCAACTCGGCCATCAACGCGTCCGCGTTCTGCCGGTAGACGGCGGCGTTGGCCGCGTCCACCGTAATGAAGGCGTCACGGATGCGCTCGACCTGTCGCGCGGCCATCGTCGGACTTAGCCAGAAGTGCGGGTCCAGCCCGCTCTCCCCGTGGCCGTGGTCGTCGTGGTGGCCTTCCTCATCGTCGTCGTGGTGGCCCTCTTCATCCTCGTCGTGGTGGCCCTCTTCCTCATCGTCGCGGTGGCCCTCTTCCTCATCGTCGTGATGGCCTTCTTCGTCGTCGTCGTGATGGCCCTCTTCTTCGTCGTCGTGGTGGCCCTCTTCCTCGTCGTCGTGATGGCCTTCCTCGTCGTCGTGGTGGCCCTCTTCCTCGTCGTCGTGGTGGCCCTCTTCCTCGTCGTCGTGGTGGCCCTCTTCCTCGTCGTCGTGGTGGCCCTCTTCCTCGTCGTCGTGGTGGCCTTCCTCGTCGTCGTGCATATGGACTTCGCCTTCCATAGCCAGCGCCGAGTCGGCCG
>JAPOXD010000018.1 GCA_026707285.1 Chloroflexota bacterium
AACCCCAGCCGAGGTCTTCTGGGATCAACCGTTGCACTTGAAATGTGAATCCACCTTCCGGCTTTCGCCGGAATGACGAAGGGCTACGCAACGCTGTCCGGTGCGGGCATCATGGGTACAGCAGCCGGGGCGACGGCCCTAAAGAGCGAGTGAACATCATGCCTGCGAAATATCGCGTCGGGATCATTGGGACGGGCCGCAGCGGCGGACTGATCGAAGACGAGCTGCCGGTGGGCGACCGCCGAAAGCCCTACGGGCACTTCAGCGCCTACGAGGCGATCGAGGAGACCGAAGTGGTGGCCGTGGCCAACCGCGGGGCGGAACGGCTACAGCGCTTCAGCGAGCGCTTCGGCGTGACGAACACCTACCTCGACTACCGGGAGATGATCGACACCGAGCGGCTGGACATCGTGAGCGTGACGACGCCCTCGTTCGCCCGCGCCGAGCCGCTGATCTATGCCGCCGAGCACGGCGTGCGGGGCATCTACAGCGAAAAGGGGCTGTGCGCCTCACTGGCCGAGGCCGACCGCATCCACCGCGCCTGCACGGCCAACGGCGTGGCGTTCAACTGGGGGGCGATGCGGCGGCATGACTTGGTGTATACGTCCATGCGGGATGCCATCGCCGCCGGCGAGGTCGGTGCGCCCCAATTTGCCGTCGTCTACGGCTACACGGACATCATCAAACACCACCCACACACGCTGGATACGGCCTCGATGCTCCTGGGCGACCCGCAGCCCGTATGGGTGGAAGGCCGCCTGATCGATCCCGGCGATCCCTTCGACCCCGCGCCGCGGCGTCCGCCGCCCAGCTACGATCCGGCGGGACATCGGTACGTCCCGGTGGCGGGCGAGGAAATTGCCGACCCAATGGTGGGGTTCTTCCGGGTCGGGTACGCGACCGGCGTGGAAGGGTATTTCATCCCCCGCCGGGGCCAGTGGGACATTGAGGTTCACGGCGATGAGGGACGGGCCGTGGTGTGGGATAACGGAGATCACTCCTCGGTGCGCCTGATCAGGGGCGAGTACGCCGACGTTCGGGAGCGCACGATTCGAGGGATCGGCGAGAGCCCCGCGGTGCTGACGATCCGGAACATCATCCGGGAGCTGGAAACGGGCGAGCGCACGGCGGGGAACATCGACGTGACCATGCAGTCGGTGGAAGCGCAGTTCGGCATCGCGCACTCGCACCTGAACGGCGGCGCGCGGGTGACGCTGCCCGTGGCCGACCGGACGCTCTACATTCCGGGCGGTTAGCCGCCTAAGTCGTCAACGTTGAGTCGCGTCCAGCGGAGGCGCTCGTAGGTCATTTCGTCGCCAGACTCGTAGATCAGCCCCACGGCGCCGTCGCCCAAGTCGCACAGGTCGGAATAGGCGGAGGGTCCGGGATGCACGACGAGGCCGCTCGACCAGGTGCGTCCCCCGTCGTCGCTGCGCCGCACGGTGAGCCGCTCGCGGGCCTCGCTGGCGGCGTTGGCGAAGACGAGCGGCGCGCCGGGACCGCCCGCGCGAACGGCCGAGGCCTGGCAGTGGGGGTCGATGAGGTCGTGGTGCCAGTCATCCTCGGCAAACGACTCGCCGCCGTCCACGCTGCGGGCGTAGCGCCGCCGGTAGAGCGGTTGCTCATCGCGCCGGTCGCAGCGGCGGTTGAGATAGAGGCTGCCGTCGTCCAGCTCCACGACCACGCACTCGTTGGTGCCATCGCCGGTGGTCGCGCCGATGCGCCAGGTCGCGCCGCCGTCGTCGCTCAGCAGCAGGTGGGAGCGGCACCAGTCGACATAGCGCTCGTGCTGCACGCCGACGCCGTGATCGCACGGGATGACGAATCGTCCGCTCTGCAGTTGGATGCCGTGACAGGGCCCGGTGGCGTACCACGTCCAACCGGGCCGCTTGACCGCGCTAGTGATCTCGCGGGGTGATGCCCACGTTTTCCCGTCGTCGTCGCTGTGGGTCTGCCAGACCGTGCGCTGGGCTTTGTCCTGCCAGACGAGGTCCTCGGGGCCGTCGTGGGGATTGCGGCAGAAGAGCAGGGTGATGCGGCCAGTGTCGCGATCGACCACGGGCGCGGGATTGCCGGCCACGTCGCCGCCGCCCGACACCACGACGCGCAAGTCGTCGAAGTCGGAAGCGCCGCGCTCGCGACGGCGCAGAACGGTGTCGATGTCGCCGGTGTCGGCGCGACTGTTGCGGCGGCCTTCGGCAAAGGCCAGCACGGTGCCGGCGGTCGAGACCGCCAGCGCCGGAATGCGGAAGGTGTGATAGCCGTGCCTTCCAGATACAAATAAGTCTTGAATCTCGTCCATGGCGCCGCCTCGACTCATGTGTCAGGCCACCGGTCCAGCATAGAGGGCCGGAAGTCAGCCCGTTGGCATGGCGCCCGGCTGGACGCGCGACAATGCCCGGGTCAGCGACGACCGCGCCAGTCGGACGCTTGATCCCCCGGGCGCAGGAGAAGGACCGTGCTGCTACTCGAACGACACTCATTCGGCGAATCGATCGACCGGGTGGCGCTGCTGCCCGACGGTCGCTTCATCAGCTGGACGACCGAGGGTCCCGGCTTTTACATCGCGCTCGAACAGGGCATCTTCCACGACCCCTGGGCGCGGCAGGATCTCATCATCCGCTACGGGACCTTTACCGACGGCACGGTCACCTGGGACGCGCCGCAGCGCGTGATGGAGCTTCCCATTGGCTTCGGCTATTGGGGCAGCGGGCCGATCCTCGTGGACCGCGACGGCGCCATCCACCTCTTTGGCATGCGCATGCTCATCTGGCCCGAGGACATCGAGCGTCCCGGACGCGACGAGCTGCGGTGCGACGTCTATCACGTTGTCTCGCGCGACGGCGGCGCCAGCTGGGACGGGCCGCAGCGCATCGACTACGGCCACCCCTATACCGGCGCGCTGCGCCAGGCGGCGCAAATCGACAGCGGCCGGATTTTGCTGCCGCTGGAGTACTACGACTGGGACCAGACGGAGGGCATGTATTGCTGCAAGACCTGCTATTCGGACGACGGCGGGCGCACCTGGCACAACGACTCGACCGACCTGCACGTGGCCTCGGGGGGACGGCACAGCCACTCCGGCGCCAACGAGCCCACGGTGGCGCAGCTGGGCGACGGGCGCATCTACAAGATCATCCGCACGCCGGCCCGCTTCCAATACGAGTCGTACTCGGACGATGGCCGAATTTGGTCCGAGCCGAGGCGCAGCCGGTTCAAGGCGCCCAACTCGCCGGGCTATCTCTTGCGGCTCAGTGACGGACGTCTGCTCTTTACTTGGAACAACACCCAGGGGCCGCCGCTCGGCGGCGAGCGCAAGGAGGTGCATTGCTCGCGACACGTGGTCAACGTCGCGGTCTCGCACGACGACGGGCGCACCTGGCACGGCTACCGCGAGTACGCGCGGCAAGCCCTGCCGGAGCTGCTAAACGATCAGGTCAGCTACCCGCGCATGCTGGAGCTGCCCGACGGTCGCGTGCTGATGATGTTCAACCACATCACCGACGCCTGGATGCACGTGGTCACGGACTACGTGGTCTTGGATCCCGACCGGCTCGACGAGACCGAGGACCGCGACGACTTCGAGCACGGTCTGGACGGCTGGTCGACGAATGGCACGGCGGGCGCATCGGTGGTGGACGCGGACGGCGGGCGCGTGCTGCAACTGCGGCACACCGGCGAGTTGCCGCTGGGCGTTGAGCGCAACTTTCCAATCGGCGCCCGCGGGACGGTGTCCTTCGAGGCACGCCGCGACGAGGGCTCGGCCGGCATCGACATGGTGCTCGACGAGACCTTCTGGCGGCCGGACGACCGGCGCCCCGATGCGGCGGTTGAGCTCGCGCTGGGCGCACAGGCGCTGCCTGCCAGCGCATGGACGCCCGTCGCAATTCGCTGGGATGTCGCTGCCGGCACGGCCACCGCGACGGTCGGAGGACTCGAGCGCCCCGTGTCCATCCGGGACGGGCGCCTGGGGTTGAGCTATCTCACGCTGCACGGCCGGGCGACCGCTGCAGAAGGCGGCGCGACCGACGTGCGACAGCTGCGGATGCAGGTGCAAAACGGCTGAGGCGACCGCCAACGTCAGGGGACGGCGAGATCGACCCAGAGGCCCCAGTGGTCGGACGCGAACAGACCGTCCGAGCGATGCCGAGTGCCGAAGCGCCCCTGGTCCACGATGCGGAGCGGCGTGGAGTCGCGGCGGCGAGCCAGGACGTAGTCGATACGAATCGGCTGCGCCTCGGGATGGTGCGCCCATGCGCCATATCCGGAGTCCACGGCCCACTGGTTGAACATGGCCGAACTCGTGGGCCAGGTGGGCAGCGCCGTGGCCAGGGAAGGCACCGACTCGAGTCCGGCGGTCTGCATGAGACTGAACAGGAGCGAGCTGTGCGACTGCACGTTCAAGTCGCCCATCAGCACGAGAAAGTCCGACTCCTCCGACAGCGAGGCCAAGGCCCTTGCCAACTCAGGAACGGCGACCCGCTGGGCGGCGGGCAACGACGACATTGGCAGGTGCGTGGTCGCCACCGTGGCGCGTATTCCACCGATCTCCCACCGCGCGGTGAGCAGCCAGGGTTCGTGGAAACCGAGGTCGGGAACGGAGTCGCGGTCGGCCAGCCGCAGCCGCGACGTGCCGGTGGACGGGAGGCGCGCCAGCAGGGCCGGGCCCATCCGGGCGGATGGGTCCAGGGTCGGTGCGTCGATCCACTCGACGAGGGGGATGCCGGTGTCGGCGGCCACCTGCTCGGGCGTGGACCGGCCGTCCTCCCACGGCTGACGGGCGGCGCGGGCTTCGTGGAGAGCGACGACGTCTGGTTCGAGGTCGGCAAGCTCCGCGGCGACGAGCGGGCGCCGGCGCTCCCACTCCCAGGAGAAGCCCCAGATGTTCCACATGGCGACACGCAGCCCTGCCGGCGGATGATTTGACGAGCGGAGCTCGCGGCTCGCTGGGAGACGACTTGGGGGTGGATTCCCGCCCCGTATCGAGTACGGGGCAGGCTCTCCGCGGGAATGACGGACCAATTGACCCTACCTGTGGCGCTCGTGGCGCGACGATGTCGTCCTATCGTGCACCAACCGGCGCCGGGCACTGGCGACTGCGACCGGTTGCACCCGCAGTCCCGGGGCGTATCAACCGGCTGCGTGCAGTGCGGCTAGGCCACCACGAGCAAGTGCGGCGGCGCCCACATGCGCCAGCCGTTGGACGTGGGATCGAGGCCATATATCTGGCGCGGGGTCATCACGGGAGTGTCCGACGCCCAGGGCGCGCGCGCGTTGTGCTGAAAGATCTTGAGGCCGCGCCACTCGATCTGCGGGTACGCGGTGGGGCTGGTGATGGCGTTGTATTTGTGAACTTTGGCGTTGGGGCTGCCGAAGCCGTCGGCGTCAAAGACCAACTCGACTTCCGGATAGATCTGGATGTTTCGCTTGCCGGGAACCATCGACCAGGAGTCGGTGACGTCGTCAACGAACTGGTGCACGATGAGCACTTTCTTGTGGGAGAGGCCCTCATCGCGCACGTACTTCGCCAAGAGGGCCTGGACCTGGTTGATGCTCTGGGCGGAGAGCATTCCAGTCGGCTTGCCCGGCGTGTCCTGGTCGGGCCTGGTCACGAATTCGGGATCAAGCGCCACGTGCACGTTGGGATAGGCCAAATAGCCGGCGTTGATCATTCGTCGGATGAAGTAGGTGGGCGAGAGGCGGCCGATCTGGCTGTCGAGGATCACGGCCATGCCACGATCCGCCGCCGGCTTGATGTATTCCTCGACCAGATCCACGCCGGACGCGTCGAGGAAGATCATGCAGCTGTCGTCCGCACTGCGGCAGGAGCGAGCCAGGGCGTAGATCAGGTGCGGCGCCACCTGGACGGGAGCTTCGGCGAACTCGGACATGGCGCGAACCCACGGCTCGACGCTGTGTTCCAGCTCATCGAATGAATTGACCGCCCCGAGCATCCCGAGCACCGGGGCCACGCCGAAACTGCGGCCATAGACCGACAGCACCGAGTGTCGCTGCAGCACGGACAGCGGTCCGAGCGGCGTAGCCGGCAGCACGTGCGACCACCAGTCACAGATGCCAGGATCGGGCTCGGCAGCCTCGCAGATGAGGTCGGCAATTGATTCCGGAGGTTGCGGAGGGCTGATTTCAGCGGGAGGACGAAGGCTGCCGGCCACGTCGGACGGCTCGGCCGGCGCCGATGCAGCGGCCACCCTCCCCAAGAGCGTGCCTGCCGCGCCTCCCGACAGCAGCCCCAGGCCTTGCCTGAGGAATGAGCGACGGTCGAACATTCCCTTGGTGCAATGCTACCACCAGATTGGGGGTGGGATACAACATATAGGCGGGGCTCAGGGACTTTCCCCATATCCAGTAGCCGCACGCCGACGGGCCGACGATAGGGCCTTGACGCCGGTTGGCTAGGCCACCACGACCAAATGCGGCGGCGCCCAGATGCGCCAGCCGGCCGGCGTTGGGTCGAGGCCGTAGATCTGGCGTGGCGTCATCACGGGGGTATCCGAAAAGCGGGGCGCGTGCGGGTTGTGCTGGAAGATCTTGATGCCGCGCCACTCGAGCTGCGGATAGGCCGTGGGGTCGGTGATGGCGTTGTATTTGTGCACCTTGGCGTTGGGCGAGCCAAAGCCGTCTGCGTCGAAGACCAGCTCAACCTCCGGGTAAACCTCAATGTTCTGCTTGCCGGGAACCATGGACCAGGCATCCGAGAGGTCGTCGACGAACTGATGCACGATGAGCACCTTCTTGTGCGACAGGCCCTCCTCGCGCACGTACGACGCCAGAAGCGCCTGGACCTCGTTGATGCTATAGGCGGAGAGGGTCCCGATCGGATGGCCCGGCATGTCCTGGTCCGGCTGCGTGGCGAACTCGGGATCGAGCGCCACGTGCACGTTGGGATAGGCCAGATAGCCGGCGTCGATCATTCGCCGGATGAAATAGGTAGGCGAGAGGCGGCCGAGCTGGCTGTCGAGGATTACGGCCATGTTGCGATCTGCCGCCGGCTTGATGTAGTCCTCGATCAGATCCACGCCGGACGCGTCGAGGAAAATCATGCAGGAGTCATCGTCGCTATGGCACGGGCGCGCCAGCCCGTAGATCAGGTGCGGCGCCACCTTGACGGGCGCCTCGGCAAGATCGGACATGGCGCTAACCCAGGGCGCTACGCCGCGTTCCAGCTCATCGAACGAGTTGAGCGCTCCGAGCATCCCGAGTATCGGAGCCACGCCGAAACTGCGGCCGTAGACCGTGAGCATCGGCTGCGCCTGCAAGACCGACTGCGGTTCGGATGGTGTGGGCGGTCGCTCCAACCACGGTTCGCACTCGGTTGGAGCAAGGTTGGCGACGTCGCAGATGATTTCGATGATCGACCGGCGGCCGGTGTTTCCGGGCTCTGCGCCCGGCGGCGAGGCGCCTGGTGCGCCGTGCGCTTCGGTCGGACCCGACGCAGCGGCTAACCCTCCCCCAAGTACTCCTGCCGCGCCTCCCGACAGCAGCCCCAGGCCGCGCCTGAGGAACGAACGACGTCCGTACATTCCTCAGCCCTAATCGTAACAAATATTTCTTCACACGCACAACATTTAGTGATAATTCTCCATATCACCCTATATGCAGTAGAAAAATACTCATATCAATCGGTATCGATGTCACATCTCTCACGACACCACACGCGGTCACGCGGTCGCGGACCGGGCTTGCGCGATCGGCCGCGCGGAACGAGTCTCAGGACTAGCCGGGCGTGTCGTCGAGGGCGGCGAGGCTCCGGCGCAGGCGGGCCGCGTAGCGAGCACGTTCGTCGTCGTCTGCGCGCCCGCCGCGCGATTGGGTCGCGCGGTCGCCCGTGTGGCGCGGGATCACGTGGGTGTGCAGGTGCCAGACGTCCTGGCCGCCGGCGGGCTCATTGTTTTGGCGCACGGTCACGCCGTCGCAGGGATAGCCGGTGCGCATGGCGATGGCGACGCGGCGCGCCACCTGGGCAACGCGGCTCGCCAGGTCGTCCGGGAGCGCGTAGAGGTTCTCGTAGTGCGCCCGCGGAATCACGAGCGCGTTGCCGGGGACTTGCGACCTGTCCGGGCTATGGCGCCGCGAGATTTGCACCACGACGTGCGCATCACGCCAGGCGGTGAACTCCGACTCGGCGCCGGCGGCAATGGCGCAGAAGGGTCAGTCGTAGCCGGGTGGGGCGTGTGATACCGCCAATTGCGGCATGGCCCGGCGCCTAGGCCTGGGCGCTGGCGAGGGACTGCGACCGGCGGCTTGCCTGCGTTTCCAGCACTTCAATCTTGCAGGCGCAGATCTTGTATTCGGGAATCTTGGAAATCGGGTCGAGGGCATTGATGGTGAGGAGGTTGGCGGCGGCTTCGACGAAGTGCCAGCCCATGTAGACGGTGCCGGGTGGGACGCGGCGGGTGATCCAGGCGCGGGCCTCAAGGCTGCCCCGGCGGCTGCTGACGCGCACGAGCCCGCTCTTGGGAATGCCAAGCCGGTCGGCGTCCTCGGGCGACACCTCCACCAGCGGCTCGGGATAGGCGTCATCGAGCCGCGAGCGGCGGCTGACCGAGCCGGTGTGCCAGTGGTAGAGCACCCGGCCGGTGTTGAAGATGAAGGGATACTCCGCGTCGGGTATTTCGACGTTTTCGGTCCAGTCGACCGGCGTCATGGTGGCTCGGCCGTCACTGGTGGGGAAGCGGTCACCGAAGAGCCACAGCGCCCCGGGATCGTTGGCGTCGTAGCACGGCCAACGAAGGCCGCCCTCGCGGTCGAGCCGGGCGTGGCTGAGCCCGGCGTGGCTGGGCGTGAGCCGCGCAATCTCATCGAAGATCTCCGCCGGCGTGTTCAGGCGGGGGTCGTAGCCCATCCGCCGTGAGAGGTCCAAGACGATTTCCCAGTCCTGCCGGGCTTCGCCGGGCGGGTCCAGGATGGACCGGACGCGCTGCACGCGCCGGTCGGTGTTGGTAAAGGTGCCGTCCTTCTCGGCCCAGCTTGCGGCGGGCAGCACGACATCGGCGATCTGGGCCGTCTCGGTCATGAAGATGTCTTGCACGGCCAGGAAGTCGATGTGGTTGAAATGATCGCGAGCGGCGTTGAGGTCGGGGTCCGACATGAGCGGGTTCTCGCCCATGATGAACATGGCCCGCAGATCTCCGGTCCCCACGGCATCGGCGATTTCCATGGTGGTGAGGCCCTGGGCCGCCGGCAGTTCCACGCCCCAGGCCTTCTCGAAGACGCCGCGAATTCGAGGATCCTCGACCGAGCGGTAGTCGGTGAGGTACATCGGAATGGCGCCCACGTCGCTGGTGCCTTGGACGTTGTTTTGGCCGCGCAGGGGATTGAGGCCGGTCCCGCGTCGGCCCACGTTGCCGGTGGCCAGGGCAAGATTGATGAGCGTGAGGCAGGCGTCGGTGCCGTGCGTCTGCTCGGAGATGCCCACGCCCCAGTAGAAGGCCGTTTTTCCGGCTTCGCCGATGATGCGGGCGGCGCGCTCGATGTCCGTCGCGGGAATGCCGGTGAGCGCTTCCTGCCGCTCGGGCGTCCAATCGCGGACCGACTCGGCGACGGCTTCGAAGTCGTTCACGCGTGCGGCGATGAACTCCTCGTCCACCAGTCCGTCGCGGATCACCACGTGCAGCAGGGCGTTGTACATGGGCACGTCGGTGCCGGTCCGAAACTGCAAGTGCACGTCGGCCCAGCGGGTGAGCTCGATGGCACGCGGGTCGGCCACGATGAGCCGGGCGCCCTCGCGCACGGCGGCCTTCATCTTGAGGGCCGTGATGGGGTGAGTTTCGGTGGTGTTCGAGCCGGTGACGAAGATCACGTCGTTCTCGGCGATCTCATCGAGCGAGTTGGTGAAGGCGCTGGTTCCCAGGGCGATGTCGAGCGCCGCGACGGACGATGCGTGGCAGAGCCGGGTGCAGTTGTCGATGTTGTTGGTCTGCAGGGCCGCGCGTGTGAACTTCTGCAGCAGGTAGTTCTCCTCGTTGGTGCACTTGGAGGACGCATAGACCGCCACCGAGCCGGGTCCATGCGAGTCGCGATGGTGCGCCAGTCGCTGCGCGGTCAGATCGAGCGCCTCGTCCCAGGTCGCACGCCGCCAGCGGCCCTCGCCGCGTGCGCCGACCCTGATTAGGGGATGCGTGAGACGATCGTCGTGCTGCGCGTAGTCCCAGCCGTAGCGGCCCTTGACGCAGAGCCAGCCCTGGTTGACCGGATGATCGTCGGGCGAATCCACGTGCGTGATGGCCCCATCGCGGACGTGGGCGGTGAGCCCACAGCCGACGCCGCAAAAGGAGCAGGTGGTCTCGACGACGCGATTGTCGGTTAGCCGGCCGCGTCGCTCGGCTTCCCACTGGGCGCGGCCCTTGAGCGCGCCGCTGGGGCACACCTGCACGCAGTTGCCGCAGTAGACGCAGGTGGTGTCCATCATGCCGTCGTACTCGGCGGTACCCACGCGGACCTCGAACCCGCGCTCGGCCGGCTCGATGGCGAAGGTGAATTGCACCTGGTCGCCGCAGACATCCACGCAGCGCCAGCACATGACGCACTTGTTGTAGTCGCGGATGTAGTAGGGATTGTCGACGTAGATGGGAAACGGCTCTCGCTCGGCGGTGGTGCCGACCGCGAGGCCGTACTCGGCACAGAGCTCCTCCAGCTCCGGCGCTTCGCTCAGGTCGACGCCGCCGAGCAGCAGCCGCAGCGACCCGCGGCGCGACGCGAGCACGTTGTGGCTACTCGTGTGGACGACTTGTCCGGGCTCGGCCTTGGCCCGACACGACGGCAACAGCTTCGACTCCTGCCGGTCGGGCGCGCCGGGCGGGGGTTCGGCGTGGGAGCCGTCTGGGCTCAGGGATTGCTCCACCACGCACAGGCGGCAGTTGGCCGAGGCCGCCATGTTGGGATGAAAGCAGAGCGTAGGGACTTCGGCACCGGCCGCGGATGCCGCATCCAGCAGCGTCGCGCCGGCCGGTACCGACACGAGTCGCCCGTCAATCGTGAGGCTGATGTCCTCGACCGGCACTGCCAATTCCCCGCACCCCTGTAACAACAGATTACGCCAGGCAAGGCGACGGTCACCGTTTGCGGGTCGAAGGTCCTTCGGGCGGATCTCGAAAGAGGAGCCGGAAGACGTATGCCAGCCAGGCGAGGGAAACCAGGATCACCGGCGGCACGAGCACGGCAAGCAACAGGCCGGTGTCGACAGCCGCCGCGCCGCCGGCGTCGGGCGCGGCACCTGTCGGGCCGGCGCAGGTGGCGCCCATCAGCACGGTGAGCAGCAGCGCGGCGAGCACCGCGAACGCCCGCCGCGAGGTGTGACCCGACATGCTAGGGCTACGCCGGTCCGGCCAGTCGCGCCAGCAAATCGGCGAGGCTGCGCAGCGGCCCACGATCGAGCGCCGCGTCGAGCGCCAGCGAGACGATGGCCACGCCAACGAGCGCCCACCCGAGCGGATGGTTGCCCGCGAATACGAACACCGACCCGGCCAGCGCCACCGTGCCGGTCAAGGCGTCGGCGCGATCGAACGCCGCTCGAGGCTCGGGCGCGCATTGGCGACGCGCGGGCGCGATGAGCCACCGGTGCAGGGCGCGCGGCAGGCTGAGGCAGCAATTCACCGACCCGGCGAGCTGTACGAGCACGCCGACGAGGATGATCCACGGCGCGACCGAGCTGCTCGCCACGAAGACGCCCAGCGCATACCACGCCGCCAGCACGCCCTGGTGAAAGCGGCGCTCGGCCCGGTCGCCGGTCGAATGGTTGGCAGGCGCCTCGGGCGGCCGTCGTTCGGGCGTCACTTCGTCATTCGTTCTGTTCGGCGTCGTCGGTCTCCTCCGCCGGCGCGTGCAGCGTCACGGGCTGTGCCATGAAGTCAACGCTGGCCAGCAGCACACGGCGGCCGTCGGGCAGGCGCAGGCGAACCGACCGGGGGCCAACTTCCTCCACGAATCCGCGAAAGCCGCGGATCTCGATCTCGGCTCCCACGCCGATCCGACGCTCTGCCGACACGATGACGCCGGAGATCAGATTGCGCGCGATGTCCTGGGTGCCGAAGGCGATGCCAACCGACAGGCCGCCGATGATCGCCAGCAGCACGTTGAGGTTGAAGCCCACGGACGTGAGGGCGACGTAGATTCCAACCAGCAACACCAGCCAGGTCGTAAGGCGTACGATCCACGCCGAGGCCCGTTCGTCGATGTTGAGCCGCTCGCTCAATGACCGCCGCAGGAGCCGCCGCAACGGCAGCAGCGCGACAATGGTGATCGCGAGGATGATGACGATCTGGATGACGCCGAGCGGCGTCAGGATCTTGCCGTCGATTTCCGTGATCGGCGCGTTGAGCACGTTCAAGGTTTGCTGCCACATGTCCACGAGCGATTTCCCCCACGCTTGGTGTCCCGGTAACCGCTTCGAATGGTAGCCGCTGCCAGACGCCGTCTAGGGTCAGCAGTCCCACCGGCGCTGGCGGCTTTGGCGTCGGGCGCCCTCGTTGCGGCGAGCTTTCCACCGCTGTCGTGGACGGCCCTGGGATTCGTCGCCTGGGTGCCGCTGATGCTGGCGGTGCACGCGCCGGGTCGTTCGAATGCGGCGGCGCGGGTGCTGGCGGGACTCGGCTGCGGCACGCTCTTCGGTCTGCTGGCCCTGAGCATCGATCCGCCGGAGGTGATCACGGGCGCTGCGTGGGTTGGGGTGAGCGCGGCCGTCGCCGTGGCGTTCGGTCTCCTAGCGGGATTGCTGGCCGTACCGGTGCTGACGCCGCGCCTGCACGCGGCGCTGCGGGGGTGGGGGATCGTGTGGCTGCCGGCGCTGGTGTGGGCGGGCGTCGAGTATCTGCGTCTGGTGACGACGGCCGGCCACCAATGGGGCATGACCGCCACCGCGCAGATCGATGTCGCGCCGCTGCGGGCGTTCCTGCCCCTGGCCGGCATGTGGCCGGTCGCGATCATCGCGATGGCCACCAACGGCGCCATCGCGGCGCTGATCCTGGTGGCGCGAGGACGATGGACCGGATCGCGACGGGCACTGGGCTGGACGGTGGGTGCGGTGGCCGGGGCCTGGATCCTGGGCGGGATCCTGGCGCTGCTGCCGCCGCCCGAATCAACCAGCACGCTGCGAGCAGCCCTGGTGCAGCCGGGTGAGCACGTGCCGGACCATCCGCTCACGCGACCACTGATCATTCGCCGGCAGTACGCCGAGCTCACCGAGGTCATCACGGCGCTGCACGGGCCGCCGACGGTCGCGGCGCAGGGTGCGCAACTGGTGGTATGGCCCGAGGCGTCCGGTTGGGTCGACCCGCTGACGCCGACGGGGCAGGCGCTGGCGCAGCAGGTGGCCGACGTGGCGGACCGGTCGGGCACGACGATCGTGTGGCCCTATTTCATTCGCATCGATAGCGAGCGCACGCGCAACGAAGCCGTGCTGGTCTATCCGGATGGCCGCCTCTCGGCCCCCACGACGAAGGCGCATCCGGTGTGGGTCATCGGCGAGCGCAGCATTACCGAAGGGCTGCACCCGGTCTATGCGGTCGACGGGGTGGCCGTGGGATTGGCCCTGGGGCCGGACGGCAGCTACACCGACGCGCTGGCGCGATTGGCGCGCGACGGCGCCCAGGTGGTGGCCGTGTCGACGCACGACTGGGCGGCCTACGCGGGCACGCAGCTGGCGCACCTGCGCGTGCGGGCGGCCGAGCACCGGCTGGCGATCGTGAAATCCGACTGGCGCTACGGGTCGGCCATCGTTTCACCTGAAGGGCGCGTCGTCGCCGCGACGCCCCCTGCCTCCCAATTGGAGACCATGCTGGCCGCCGACGTGGCGGTCACGACGCCGGGAACGCCGTATAGCGTCAGCGGAGACTGGTTGGGGGTGGTGAGCCTCGTCGTGGCCGTGGGGGCGGTTGCGGCTGCCGTTGTGATTGGCGGTGTTGGCCGCCGACCCCGATCCCGCGTTCCCTCCCGTTAGGAGACTCTCGAAGGCGGATGTAGGGGCGGGTTTGAAACCCGCCCCTTGTATGTTGCAAGTCCCCTCGGATCGTCCGTGGGGAAGCAGCGGG
>JAPOXD010000061.1 GCA_026707285.1 Chloroflexota bacterium
AACCCCAGCCGAGGTCTTCTGGGATCAACCGTTGCACTTGAAATGTGAATCCACCTTCCCCCCTCCGCGGGAATGACGAAGGATTACGCAAGGGTCTCCCTCCCCGGGAATGACGGATATTGTGCGCAAGCGCCACGCCCAAATGGCCCCTCCAACGCAGCCGCTCCGGTATGCTGAAGGTGTGCCGTGGCGCAAATCCCTTCGGGGCATTGCGCGCTAGGCACTAGGCAAATCTGAAGACAGTCCCCTTGCAGGAGTAAACCCGTGGGTTCCGGCTTTCAGGCAGCGCAGGTGGTGCTGGCGGTCATTCTGATCGGCGTCGTGTTGCTGCAAGTGCGGAATGCCGGCGTGGGCTCGGCGCTCGGCGGCAGCGACAGCTCGTTCTTCGCCTCGCGGCGCGGCATCGACCGCGTGCTCTTCAACTTCACGATCGGAATCTCGGCCCTATTCTTTCTGGTCTCCGTCCTCGCCGTCCGTTTCCAGTAGCTCGTCGACCGACACCAGCGAGTCCGGGCACCGGTCCACGTAGGAACACCGCCGGCAGACGCTCACGTCCTCAGTCGCCTCCGGCGCGCGCCAAAATGCCTCGAAGCGCTCCTCCTGGATGCCCAGCGCGATGCTTGCCGCACGCTCTCCGAACTCGCGCAGGTCCTCCCGGTCGTAGCGCGCCTCCAGCCGCTGCACCGACGGCGGATCGCCGACGACCAGCACATCCACGCGGACATCCGGAATGAAATACGGCGAGGGCAGCTCACCGGGCCGAACCCGCGACCCGGCGCGAAACGCGGCGTAGCCGATCGCGTAACACATGAGCTGCAGATCGCCATCGAGATAGGCGGCGTCGTAAGGCCGGCGGGAGGTCTTGAAGTCAATGACCGTGCCGTTTTGATCCACCAGATCGACCGTGCCGACGACCGGCCATGGCACGCTGGGGACCGTGAACCGGAATCGATGCTCGACCAGATGCGGCGTCAAGGCTGCGGCGGCTTCGGTCAGATAGTGCTCCAGCGCGCACCGACCGGACTCGTAGGCGGCCTCCCACGGATCGTCCGGGTCGGCGGCGTCCGCCGGACCCGGCGCGAATCGCTCCCAGACGCGGTCGAAGACTTCCTGGGCCTCGGACAACGGCAAATCGCGGCGCGTGTGCTTCTTCGCCCGGAAATTCGCCTCCAGCGTCTCGTGAATGGCCTGGCCGACCAGTGAGGCCGGGGAGTACGGAGATTCCAGGCGATCCACGTACCGATGCCTGTACTGGAGCGGACAGGTCGCGTAGGTTCGCAACTTGGTAGGCGAGAGAAAACGGAGCGGGGGAGCCACGCGCAACCCAACCAGCGGCGCCGGATGCATCTGCCGTCTGAAGTCTAGCGGTCGGGCCGAAATATGACGTCAAGCCGAGACTTTGAAGCCTCGGTCGTCGTCGTGACCTGGAACGGACGCGAGCGGCTGAGCGAATCGTTGCCGGCCATAGTCGGACAGGAGAACGTCCGCCACGAGGTGATTCTGGTCGACAACGGCTCGACCGACGGCACGGCGGGCTGGGTCCGCACCGAATACCCGTCGGTGCGCGTGGTGGAGCTCTCGGAAAATACCGGATTTGCGGCCGGCAACAACCGCGGCTTCGAGGCCGCCCGCGCGTCGCTCATCGCCACGATCAACAACGACGCGATCCCCGACCCAGATTGGCTTGCGAGCCTGGTGAGCGCCGCAACAGCGCACCCGGACGCCGGCATGTTCGCCAGCCGCATGGTCTATCTGCACGACCCCAGGGTCATCGACTCCGCCGGCATCAGCCTGGACCCGCTGGGCATCGCGTGGGATCGAAACGCCGGGACGCCATCGGGGGACGACGCCGACGGCGAAGTCTTCGGGGCCAGTGCCGGGGCGGCGCTGTATCGGCGCGAGCTCCTCGAGGCGACGAGCGGTTTCGACGAGCGCTTCTTCGCCTACCTGGAAGACGTCGACCTGGCCTGGCGCGCGCGCTGGCTGGGGTGGAAAGCGCGATACGTGCCCGCCGCCCGGGTTCGCCACAGGCACTCGGCCACGTGGGCGGAGGATTCGCCGCTCAAGACGTACCACCTTGGCCGCAACAAGGTGTGGCTGATTGCCAAGAACTATCCCCTGGGGCCGCTGCTGCGCTGGCTGCCGATGATCCTGGCGTACGACGCCGCATCGCTGCCGGTCACCGTCTGGCGGCAGCGCAGCCTGGCCGCCGTGCGCGGGCGACTAGCCGGGCTTCGGCGCCTGCCGGAGATCTGGCGCAGCCGCGGACACCTCGCACCATCACCGAATGTGCCGCGCCGACACGCCACTTGGTCTGACCTTCGCGCTGTGATGGAGCCGGTGCGGTCGCCGCTCGCTGTCTGGCGCCGCCATCGCCAGCTTCGCCGCGCCCTGGGCCAATAGCCCGAGACGTCCGCCCGGCGCTCCGAGACTGGGCGCCGCTGCTAGACTCCTGCCACCGGGGTGTGGCGCAGCCTGGTAGCGCACCTGAATGGGGTTCAGGAGGTCGCGAGTTCGAATCTCGCCGCCCCGACCAACGACCACCTGACACGGCATTTTCGGTTGTCATCTGGTTGAGGGCTCCAATTCGTGCTAGTCGATCCCCGACCAGATGACAACCCCCGACGCCCCACCCGCCGAAGCCGCCCTCCGCGTGGCCATCCGGCTCTTCCTGCGCCACTGCGCGCCACCCGCGCCCCGTCCACCGCGCGGTACTACCAGGAGCGCCTGGCCATCTTCGACCTCTGGATCGACGCCGCCGGCCTGCCCCCGGATCGCCGCCGCTCAACGCCTCCCTTTACCAGGCCCTGCGCCCCAGCACCATCGACCGCTTCTACCGCACTGATCAGGCTCGAACTCGCGGGGCGGGTGGCACGGGTTTGGGATTGGCCATCGCCCGAGCTATCGTCGAAGCCCATGGAGGCGAAATCGCCTTGGCAAGCGACGGGTCCGGACACGGCGTCACCGCCACAATCCGCCTTCCCCTGAACTCGTGAGCGACAGCTTCGATCGCTGTCGCGGATAGGTAGTCCACGCCGAGACGTCGTCCGAGTGGCAGGCCGTGATGAAGCGCGTGCGGTCAATCGCACCGCACCAACGGCGGATTGCACCGGTACACGCGGACCTCTTCGCGCAGCTTGCGGCGACGGTAAATTCTGTACTGTTCATCACACCGCGAGAACCATATGGCGTGTTCATCCACGGGCGACATGGCAGACTGTCGCTGGCGAGGTGGCAAGCGTCCCGAGGTGCAGCCTTGCAGGATGGCGAAGACCTACGGTCGGAAAACGAGCGCTTACGATCTCGGATTTCGCGGCTCACGGAGGCAATCCTCCGAATCAGCCAGCACCTGGAGCTCGAGACGGTGCTGCAGGACGTCGCCGATAGCGCGCGATCGCTCACGGAGGCGCGCTACGCCGCGATCACCACCATCAACGACTCCGGCGACCTCCAGGACCTGGTCTTCTCAGGTCTGACGTCCGAGGGAATCGAGCAGACGCTGGCGTTCTCGGATGGCCCGGCCCTCTTGCAATACCTCAGCGGACTGCAGAAGCCCCTGCGCACCCGGGATTTCGTGGCCCACATCAAGCTGGCCGGATTTCCCGATTTCACCCCGAACATTGGCACGTTCTTGAGCGCTCAGATTGGTGAGGGGGGCAATAGGGTCGGCACCATATTCATCGGCGAGAAGAAGCACGGCCTGGACTTCACCCTCGAGGACGAAGAGACCCTCGAGATGTTCGCCGCCCAGGCGGCAACGGCCATCACCAACGCCCGGCGCTACGGCGACGAGCAGCGGGCCAAGGCCGACCAGGCAGCCCTGGTCGAAACCTCGCCCGTCGGGGTGATGGTCCTCGATGCGAAAACGCGGGAATTGGTGCAGTTCAATGAAGAAGCGCGCCGTATCGGCGGTGGCGTGCGCGGGCAGGGCCGAGACTATGACCACGGGCTTTCGCTTTTCGCCTTTCGACGCATGGATGGGCGAGAGATTCCCCGCGCTGAAATGCCCGTGGAGCGAGCGCTCAGCGGCGAGACCGTGCGCGCCGAAGAGATGGTCATCCACCGCCCGGATGGTGAGACGGTGACGGCGCTGGTGAACGCGACGCCAATCCGTTCGGAGGACGGAGAGATTGTGTCGGTCGTGTCCACGGTCCAGGACATCACGCCGCTGGAAGAGTTGGAACGACTGCGCGCCGAGTTTCTCGGGATGGTGAGCCACGAGCTGCGCACGCCCCTAACGTCGATCAAGGGTTCCGCCGCAACCGCGCGGAGCGCCTCGGTCCCGCTCGATCCCGCGGAGACGCGGCAGTTTTTCCGCATCATCGAGGAACAAGCCGACCACATGCGGGACCTCATCAACAATCTCCTCGACCTGGCCCGGATCGAGGCGGGCACCCTTTCAGTCGCTCCTGAACTTACGGACATCGGCGACGTCATTCACGGCGCGCGCGACGCCTTCCTGGGCAGCGGCTATCGCAACAGCGTTGCAGTGTCGGTCGCGCCGGACCTTCGCCGGATTCCGCTGGATCGACAGCGTGTGAGCCAAGTCCTTTACAACCTCTTCACCAATGCATCCAAATACTCGCGCGAGTGGTCCGCGATACGCGTCACCGCCTCGCTTCAGGACCTGTACGTGGCCGTGAGCGTCACGGACGAGGGACGGGGAATCTCGGCCGAGCAGCTACCCCGCCTGTTCAGCAAGTTCTCGCGGATCGACTTCGAGCATGGCCCGGAAATCGAGGGGGCCGGCCTCGGCCTGGCGATCTGCCGCGGCATCGTGGAAGCGCACGGCGGCCGCATCTGGGCCGAGAGCGATGGCGAGGGCAAGGGCACCCGCTTCACGTTTACGCTGCCTGCGGTCGACACGATGGCGGAACCGTCCGCGAGCCCCGAGGCGGCGAGCACGCCCGGAGCGTCCGCCGGCTGGGAACGCGTACTCGCCGTGGACGACGATCCACAGGTATTGCGCTACGTGCGGAATGTTCTCTCGGAAGCCGGCTACTCGGTCACCGTCACCAGCGAACCGGCCGAATTCGACCACCTCATTCAGGCTGAGCAGCCGCATTTGGTTCTGTTGAACCTGATGCTGCCCGGGACCAGTGGGTTCGAGCTGATCACGCGCATTCCCAATGTCTTCGAAGTTCCGGTCATCTTCCTTTCCGGTCGCGGCAGGGCGCAGGACTTTGCCCAAGCCTTCGAAATGGGCGCGGCCGACTATCTGGTGAAACCGTTTGCGCCGACCGAGCTCGTGGCACGAATCCGGGCGGCGCTGCACAAGCGGTCCGTCTACCGACAGGCCCAGGCGGTCGAGCCCTTCCGCATCGGAAACCTCACGATCAACTACCTGGAACGCACCGTCACCGTGGCGGGCCGTCCCATCACGCTCACGCCGACCCAATTCAAACTGCTGGCGGAGCTTTCCAACAATGCCGGACGGGTCCTCACGCACGACGAGTTGCTGCGAAGCGTCTGGGGGCCGGGCCACACAGCCGATCAGCCGCTCCTGCGGTCGTTCGTCAAGGGCCTGCGCAGCAAGCTCGGGGACAACGCGCGAGACCCCGTCTATATCTTCACCGAGTCGGGAGTCGGCTACCGCCTGGCGAAGCCGTAGCGGCTCTCGGCACACGGCCCGATGAGACCGTGCCCGAGCGCCGCGACCGCGGGCAGGTGGGTGAACGGCCACGCCGGCACACTGGAATCCGTGACCGCTGCCGGATAGCGCACCAACGCACCACATACAACGTGGGGGCGCGGGATAACTCCCGCGCCCCCACGCCCGCTGAGCGCCACCTCGGGCGTTCGCGCTCCCCAAGGTCGCGATTCCTTGGCGACCGCTACATGGCCGGTCGAAGCGTCCCTTCCGTCCCGGACGCTTCGTCGTCATCGTCCTTCCGCCTCCTGCGACGCAGGATGAAAAGGAATATCGCCGCCAGCGCAGCCAGCATCGCCGCCCAAAGCGACATCTGGTACTTCCACTTCAGCACCGAGGCAAGAAGCCCCAGCACCGAGAGAAATCCCGTCCATGTGACGCTGACGAGCAGGGTGGTTTCGGGCGTCCACGCCACGACGCCCGGCAGCACGCCCGCGTTCGCGTTGGCCACCGCGAATCCCGCACCCGGCCCCGCGCCTCGCTCGGGCGCGTACACGCCAAAGCCGGCTCGCGTTTGCCCTTCGGCGTTGGTTGCCGCGCGTGATTGCAGCGTGGTCACCGTGGGGCCATCGGCGGAACCGTCCGGCGGGCTCGTCGATCCCAGGTTGCCCGGGTCGCCACCGGGGCTACCGGGATTGCCGGGGCCATTCGGGCCGGTGGGGCCGTCCGGACCGCCGGCGGGCGGCTCGGTGGGCGTGGGCGCAGGCGTGGGCGAAAGCTCCGGCTGCGGGGTGGGCGTTGGCTCAGGCGTGGGCGTGGGCTGCGGCTCAGGCGTAGGTGTCGGTTCAGGCGTGGGCGTGGGCTGCGGCCCAGGCGTCGGCGTAGGCGTCGGTTGTGGCCCTGGCGTGGGCGTGGGCGTCGGCGTCGGGCCAGGCGTGGGTGTCGGCGTCGGCCCAGGCGTAGGCGTGGGCGTGGGCGTCGGCCCAGGCGTGGGCGCCGGCGTCGGGCCGGGATCGTTACGACCAGGCTGCGCCGAGGACGTGCGACCGAAACCGGTGTCCGACCAGGGGCCCAGGCCTTCCACGTTGGCCGCCGCCACCTGCACCACGTAGGAGGTCTCTGGTTCGAGACCTTGCAGCGTGGCCGAGTAGCCCACGCCGACGAAGGCGTGGGCGATCCACTGCGACGCGCCCACCGCCCGGTAGCGCACGTCGTAGTCCGTGATGGCCGGTCGGCCTTGGTTGGCCGGGGCCGTCCACGTCACGTCCAGCACGCTCCGCGGCGATGCGGCCGACGGGGCCACGTTCGGCGCGGCCGGCTTGGCCGGCGGCAGCTGGTCGAGCACGTTGATGGTCACGTCCACCGTGGCGTCAATCGACGGGTCCGCCTCGCCCGCCGCGTTCTTGCCGTCGGTCACGCTGACCGTGACCGTGTACGACTGGGTGGTCTCGTAGTCCAGCACCGCGCCGTCCGCCACGCGAATCTGGCCGGTGGCGGCGTCGATGACGAATTCGTCCGCCCCGGACAGCGCGTAGGTCAGCGCGTCATCGTCGGCATCGGTCGCTGTGACCGGGGCGCCCACGAGCGTGCCGCCCGGCGCGTTCTCCGCCACCTCGCGGACCGTCCCGGGGTCGCCGGGTTGGCCCCCGAAGCCTGGCGGGTCGTTGACATTGGAGGGCGGGTCATCGGCGGCGATCACGTCGATGACCACGGTGATGACGGCGTTGACGATGTGATCGTCGGACTGACCCGGCTGGGCGTGGCTCGCCCGCACCGTCAGGGTGTGTTGATGGGCGACCGAGTGGTTCAGGCGCGTGCCTTGGGCCACCCGGATCTGCCCGGTGGCGCCGTCGATGGTGAACTCGGCGTGCTCGTCACGCGACTGGCGGGCCCTGTCTTGCACGATGGCATAGGCGAGCGTGTGGCCCTGTGCGTCGGTGGCCGTGACGGGGGCGCCCACCGGGGCGCCTGCCGGCGCATCCTCAGACACTTCCCGGCTGGCGCTCAGCAGGGCGGGCCCGGTGATGCCGGTGCCGCTTTCCGACCAGGGGCTTTCACCCTCATCGTTTCTGGCCAACACCTGCACCTCGTAGATCGTGCCCGGCGCGAGGCCGCTGATGACGGTCCCGGGCGTCGCGCCGTCAAAGGGGTGGTCTATCCAGTCGTTGGGCCCCCTGGCGCGGTAGCGAACGTCGTAGTCGGTCGTGGCCGGCACCCCTTGCACGGCGATGTCCGACCAATTCACGTCCAGCGAGGTTGCGGGGGCCGTGGCAGTCCGTTCCGCCAACGGCGCGTCGGGTTGGTGCGGCGGCTCGGCCACGTCGACCACGGTGATGGTCACCGTCACTTCGGCGTCGACGCTGTGGTTGTCGTCCGCCCACGTGATGTCCAGGCCGTCGCTGACCTCGATGACCACGGTGTAGGACTCGCCGGACTCGTAGTCCAGCAGCGCCCCGGTGGCCACGCTGAGCTGCCCGGTGTCCGGGTCCAGGGCGAAGAGGGACGACGCTTCCCGCAGCGTATATGTGAGCGTGTGCCCGTCGCTGTCGATGGCCGTGATCGGATTGCCCAGCAAGGTTCCCGCCGGCGAGTTCTCCGGCACCGAGCGCTCCCGGGTCAGCGCGACGAATTGCGGGGGACTGTTGTTCGCCCCCGTGGTTCCCTTGCCTGGCAAGGACCAGTCGCCGGCGCTGTCGGCGTTGCGCGCCCGCACCCGGACCTCGTAAGCCGTATCCGCCGTCAAGCCGGTGAGGGTCGTGTAGGTCCCCGCGCTGGTGAAGGGGCGGTCCGTCCAGCTGTCTTCACCCTGCTTCCGATACTCCACGTCGTAGTCGATGATGGGCAGACCATCTCCGGTGTCCGGCGCCGTCCACGTCACCTCGAGCGTGGTGGTGGGCTGGAAGGCCGATTGCGTGACCAGCGGCCGATCCGGCGCCGGCGGCGAGAGATCGACGTTCACCGACCACTGCCGCGCCGCCCTGTTGTCCCATCCGGCATAGTCTTGGAACGCGCCGGCGGCGATGTCCACGGTCAACCGTCCACTGCGTGTGGGGGTAATGTCCGCCTCGTAGAACCACCCGGCCACGTCCGGGTTCCGGATCCCGTAGACCCGCCGGAACCCGGTCACCCTGCCGTTGACGACGGCCAGGTCGTCCGCGGCGATATTCACCACGTCTTCGGTGAGCTGAACGTGAATGCTGAAGGGCCCACGCTGGGTCGCCGTCGGACCGGTGATGCGATGCACGCGCGGCCGATCGGCGTCCGAGTAGACCTCGAAGTACGCCCCGAGTCCGCGCCAGTTGACCCATATCCGGGTTCGGTAGGGCCAGGTGCCCCATCGATATCCGTAGTACTCAGGCGTCAGGGTGAAGGTCGCGGTGTTTCCCTCGACGCTGGCGGGTACCGGGGTTGTCGAGTTCCAGGGCCTGAAGCTGAAGTCGTCGCCGGGCGGCTGGGAGAACGTGGCCACGACCTCGAAGGAGTCCCAGCTCAAGCGGGTCCCAGTGGGGCCCTCGAGCCTGAGCCACAGATACGTCGACGTCTTGGAGGCGGCCGTTCGCGGCGCGAGGCTGCCGTTGCCGGCGACGGCCGCGTCCGCCGCCACCGTGACCGTGACATCGCCGTCGCCGTCGGGCGTCACCTTGGCGGTGTAGACCGCGCCGCTGCCCGACAAGTCCCCCAGCGCGCCGTTTTCAACGGTAACGTCTGACGCGTCGAAGCCTGTCACGTCCGTCCCAAACGTGAAGATAACGTCCAGCGGTTGCAGCTTCTTGAACGCCTCGGGCAGGCCAATGGCGACCGTGTACGCGGGCGTCAGCCCGATCGTGAGGTCAATCGCGGCCGGCCGGCCTTGCACGGTGTAGTTCACCTGGCCCGTGTAGGAGCTCTTGGTCGCGTAGTCCAGAGTGGCGCCTTCCGCCACGCTGATCTGGCCGCTGGCCGCGTCGATGACGAAGTCGCCCGAGTCCGCCGCCTCGCCCGTCAGCGTGTAGGTCAGCGAATCGTCGGTCTGATAGTCACCGTCGTCGTAGGGCGTCCCGGTCACCGGCTCGCCCACCGGCGTGCCGGCCGGGGAGTTCTCGCCGACGTACCGGCGCACGGATTCGGTGACCGTGACCGTCATCGTGCGGGAGGCATACCCGCCGTACCCGTCGCGCACCCCGTAGGTAACCGTCGACGAGCTGGGATTGACGCCGACGACGATAAGCGTGGGCATCACCTCGCCAGGGCCGATTTCTATAGCAGAGACGCCGGCCGTGAGCACGCCGGGGTGGGCCGCGGAGGCCGAGAAGCTCAGATCGTCGCCATCGGGGTCCACGAAAAAGCCTGTCCCGATCGACGCTTCGATCTGGGCGGCCCGCTCGATCTCGCGATCCTCGAGGGTCTCCGCGGTCGTCGTCGGCGGGCGGTTGGCCTGCCCTTCCCCGGTGTCCGACCAGGGGCCTTCGCCCTCGAGAGCCGTGAGCGCGCGCACCTGGAATTCGTAGGTCGCGCCGGCTTCCAGGTCCGGCAGGTTGATGCTCAGGGTCGCTGCCGACAGCGTGCTGGTGACAACGTCGTTGGCGTCGGTATAGGTGTACGCCGTCCACGCCTCGGGTGTCTCGCCGTCGGCGACCTGCGTGCGGTACTGGACCTCGTAACCGGTGATGGTGGCGCCGTTGGCGTCCGGCGCCGTCCAGGTCACGTCCAGGGCCGGGTTGGTCGGCTCGTCGAAGCGCGTGCGCGTCACGGTGGGCGCGTCGGGTTGGCCGGCTTCCGCGTCGGTCACGTTGATGGTGACGTTGATCGCCGTTGCATACCCGTTGACCGTGTACTCGACCTTACCCGCGTAGGAGGTCTTGGTCTCGTAGTCCAGGTTGGCGTCTTCCTGGACGCTGATCTGGCCGGTGGCGGAGTCGATGACGAAAGCCCCGGAGGTCGCCGCCTCGCCCGTCAGCGTGTAGGTCAGCGCATCGTCGGTCTCATCGTCGCCGTCGTCGTAGGGCGTCCCGGTCACCGGGTCGCCCACCGCCGTGCCCGCGGCGGAGTTCTCGGCGATGCTCCGGGTTTCATTCGCCTGTCCGGTCAGCTTGAAGGTGCGCGACGCGTATCCGCCGTACGCGTCGTGCGCCCCGTAGGTGATGGTCGTCGAACCCGGGTTGCGAATCAGTGAGTAGATGTCCGCCCCGTCCATCCGAACGCTGACTATTGCGGGGCGGTTTGACGAGGCCGAGTAGCTCAGCGTGTCGCCGTCGGCGTCCTGGAAGACGTTGCCGATGGTCCCGGCAATCTCGCGGCCCCACGTCCCGGTGTAATCGGTGAGGAACCAGGCGGTGAGATTCGGCGGCCGGTTTGCCCGGCCCTCCCCGGCGTCCGACCAGGGACCGTGGCCTTCCTTGGCAGTAGTCGCGCGCACCTGGACTTCATAGGTCGCGCCGGCTTCCAGGTCCGGCACGGTGACGCTCAGCGTCGATGCCGGCAGGATGACGATGACACGCTCGTTGGCGTCGGTGTAGGTGTACGCCGTCCAGGCGTTGGGGGTCTCGCCGTCAGCGACCTGCTTGCGGTACTGGACTTTGTAGCCGTCGATGGTGGTGCCGTTGGCATCGGGAGCGGTCCAGGTCACGTCCAGCGCCGGGTTGGTCGGTTCGCTGAACTCGGTCCGCGTCACCGTGGGCGCGTCGGGCTGGCCGGCCTCGAGGTCAGTGAGGTTGATGGTGACTGTCGCGAACACGGCCTGGCCCTTCACGGTCCAATTCACCTTGCCCGTGTAGGAGCTCTTGGTCTCGTAGTCCAGGTTGGCGTCTTCCTGGACGCTGATCTGGCCGGTGGCGGAATCGATGACGAAAGCCCCGGAGGTCGCCGCCTCGCCCGTCAGCGTGTAGGAAAGCGCATCGTCGGTCTCGTCGTCACCATCGTCGTAGGGCGTCCCGGTGACCGGCGCGCCCACCGGCGTGCCTGCGGCGGAGTTCTCGGCGATCTGCCGAGTCTGGTTGTCGACGAACGTAAGGGTGACATCCCTCGAGATGAAGCCGCCGTATCCGTCATGTGCTCCGTAGGTCATCTTCGCCTGCCCCGGATTGATTCCGTGATTCCCGAAGGCATGAACGCCGTTGTCAATGACCCACACGCTCATAATGCCGGGGTGATGGGACCGCACCGAGGGAGTGAGCGTGTCGCCATCGGCATCGTTGAAGAACTTGTTGAAGTCCTCCACCTTCGTTCCCAGCCGTCTCCCTCGATTCCACTGCACATCAGCCAGAAATATGTTGGTGAGGCCTGGCGGGCGGTTGGCCCGCCCGTCCCCGATGTCCGACCAGGGACCGTGGCCTTCCTTGGCAGTAGTCGCGCGCACCTGGACTTCATAGGTCGCGCCGGCTTCCAGGTCCGGCACGGTGACGCTCAGCGTCGATGCCGGCAGGATGACGATGACACGCTCGTTGGCGTCGGTGTAGGTGTACGCCGTCCAGGCGTTGGGGGTCTCGCCGTCAGCGACCTGCTTGCGGTACTGGACTTTGTAGCCGTCGATGGTGGTGCCGTTGGCATCGGGAGCGGTCCAGGTCACGTCCAGCGCCGGGTTGGTCGGTTCGCTGAACTCGGTTCGTGTCACCGTCGGCGCGTCGGGCTTGCCGGCTTCGGCGTCGGTCACCTGGATGGTGACGTCGGCGTAGGCCTCCTGCTCTTGGACGGTCCAGGTCACCCGTCCCGTGTAGGAGCTCTTGGTCTCGTAGTCGATGGTGGCGCCCTGCTTGACGCGAATCTGGCCGGTGGCCGAGTCAATCGTGAAGGCGTTCGATGTCGCCGCCTCGCCCGTCAGCGTGTAGGTCAGCGCATCGTCGGTCTGATCGTCGCCGTCGTCGTAGGGCGTCCCCGGCACCGGATCCCCCACCGCCGTGCCGGCGGCGGAATTCTCGGCCACGCTGCGGCTCAGATCCGCGCCGTTGAAGGCGTCGGCGGAGCCACTGACGTCAATGGTCTTCGAGGCGTAGCCGCCGTACGCGTCGGCCACCCCGTAGGTGACCGTTGACGTCGACGGATTGAGGACGTGGATCCGCAGCTTGTCGGAGCTTTCACCCTCGATACCGACCCTGAACACGCCGGGATACTGCGCCGCGGCCGAGTAGGTCAGTGTGTCGCTGTCGTCGTCCGCGAATTTGTCATTGAGCGTCCTGACGTGGTCGTCTCCGCCCCAGAGAAGGGTGTAGCTCGGTTGGAGGTTGGGCGCTTCCGTGGACCGCGGGGGACGATTGGCCCTGCCCGAGCCCGTGTCCGACCACGGGCCTTCGCCCTCGAGAGCCGTGAGCGCGTGCACCTGGAACTCGTAGGTCGCGCCGGCCTCCAGGTCCGGCAAGGTCAGGCTGGTGGTCGATGCCGCCAGCCTGCTGGTGACGTTCTCGTTGGCGTCGGTATAGGTGTAGGCCGTCCAGGCGTTGGGTGTCTCGCCGTCGGCGACCTTCTTGCGGTACTGCACCTCGTAGCCGTTGATGGTGGTGCCGTTGGCGTCGGGCGCCGTCCAGGTCACGTCCAGCGCCGGGTTCGTCGGCTCGCTGAACGCCGTCCGCGTCAC
>JAPOXD010000009.1 GCA_026707285.1 Chloroflexota bacterium
CAGCGCCAGTGGCGGGAGGGACTATATCACGCTGGCACTATTCCGTATAAGCTCCTATGCAAAGGTCTCCACAGGAAGAGGGTTAGGGTGAGGGGAATGGCCGATCCCACGCTGCACGCAGCGCGGCCTACCAGGTGCGCCCGTAGAATGGCCGCGCCGTCCATCCCGAGGGTCGCTGCGTGCTGCGTGCGCCTCGCATGGCCCCGTTCGGCTGGCTCGCGGCCGCCAACTTCGCCTTCGGCCTGGCCATGGGCATCTACCAGACGATCTTCTTCAACTTCATCGGGCAGGACCTCGGCATCAGTCCCAACGAACTCGGCCTGCTGGAAACGGTCCGTGAGATTCCGGGCCTGCTCACGGCCGGCATTGCGGCGCTGGTGATGACGGTGGCGGAGCCGGTGGTGGGCGCCGTGGCGCTGCTGATGCTTGGCGTCGGATTCGTCAACTACTTCCACATCGACGGCATCCCGAGCTTGATCCTCTTCTCGCTCGTGGCCAGCGTGGGCTTTCACATGTGGATGCCGATTTCCAGCACCCTGGCGCTGCGCCTGAGCCACGTCACCGAGCAGGGCAGCCGGCTGGGCCGGCTCCGCGCCGTGGCGGCGGTGGCCAACCTCGCCGGAATTGGGCTCGTGGCGCTGGCGGCGGGATCGAGCGGGCTGCGACCGCTCTTCGTCGTGGCCGGCGTGCTGGCGATCGCCGGAGTGGTGCTGGTTCTGCGCGTGCGCGGGGTGCCGCGCACCAAGCGCCCGCCGCGCATCCTGATTCGGCGCGCGTACGGGCTCTACTACGCGCTCACCTTTCTCGACGGCGCCCGCCGCCACATTTTCATGACCTTTGCCCTCTTCCTGCTGGTGCGGGACTACGGATCGCCGGTGCAGACCATCGCGATCCTCAGCCTTATCAACGGCGTCGTCAGCATCGCGGCCGTGTACCAATTCGGCCGCCTGATCGACCGGTTCGGCGAGCGCCGGATCCTGATGGTCGCCTACGGCGCGCTGGCCCTGATCTTCGTCGGCTATGCAGCCATTCCCGTTCTCGCCGTGCTCTTCGTGTTGTATGTGCTGGACAACCTGTTCTTCAGCGCCGACACGGGGGTGACGACCTATCTCGGCAAGATCGCGGTCGACCCCGCCGACATCAGGCCAAGTCTGGTCACGGGCATGACGGTCAACCACATCGCCGCGGTCATCATCCCCATCACCGGCGGCATCCTCTGGGAGGCCTATGGCCACTGGGTCCCGTTCGTCAGCGGCGCGATTCTGGCGGTCGCGTCACTGGCGTTGAGCTCGCGCATTCGCGTGCACGTGGGAGAAACCGCTCCGTCGCCGGTGGCCGAAGCAAAAGCCGCGCCCTGAGCGGACACCCGGTTACGGCAGCGCGTTCCGGTCCGTCCAGTCGATGATTTCGGTGGTGAGCATGTATTCGATGGGCCGTTCTTGGGTGCGCTCCGCCAGCCAGGCGTCGAGCTTCCTCGCTCGCAGCGTTCGGGCATGCTCCGCGCTCAGGGGGCGCTCGTCCACGCGATCGGTCACACGGAGCAGATACCAGCCCAGGTTGCCTTCGAAGGGACCGACGAGCTCACCGATCGGGGAGGTGAACGCCACGGCGTCCCAGGCCTCCGGGCGAATGCCGCCGGGCGTCCAATCGACTACCCCGCCGGCGGTGCGCGAGACGCTGTCAACCGAGACCTCGCGCGCCACGTCCTCCATCGCCTCGCCGTCCTCGATGCGCTGGATCACCTCGGCGGCGTCCTCCTCGCGGGCGAGCACGATCTCCACGGCCTTGACGTGGGCGGGCATGGGGTCCGTAGCGGCAAAGAGCTCATCGGCGAGCCGCTGCCGCCGGAAACTGTCCGCCGCGAATCGCTCGATGGTCGCGGCATCGAGACCGGTAGCCTCGCGGATGGCCTCGACGGCCGCTGCTTGGGCGTCCTCGCGTTCCGGCGCCACGCCGGCCAGCGTCGCCAGGTGCGCGCGGAGATCATCCGGAGCCACCTCGCGGCCTTCGGCCGTCCAGGCGTCGCGGATCAAGACCGCGTGCGCCAGATGGGACACGCCGTTGAAGACCACGCCGCCGAGTTGCGCCCGCAGGTCGCCCGCCCGCGCCTCATAGTCCTCAACCGTCTCGTCCGCGTCCAGGGCGGCCAGCTCTTGCTGCAATTGGTAGCGGCGGAACGATAGGAAGTCGCGGTATTCGGTTGCCGTGATCGGTTCGGACCCAACCGTCGCAACGGCCGAGTTAGGCAGCGCGCCGTATTCCGAGTAGAAGGCGCTCCCGACGAGACCGAGCACGACGGCGGCGGCCAGTCCGGCCACCAGCGTCAGCCATTTCGCCGCGGCGGCGGTGCGCTGGGGGCGGCTGAGCATGCCCCAGTCCCGCACGGCGACCATGAGGTCGCGCCAGCCGATCGTCGCGGTGCGTGGGCGGCGCTGCTCCCGCCGACGGTCGCGCTCGGCACGGCGCCGCTGTGCATGGGTGCGCGGGGCCATGCGGCGCCTGCGACTAGGCGCTACGCGTGCAGGCGGCGACGCACGATGTACGGCAGCAGGGCGAGGTAGCGCGCGCGCTTGATGGCGCGGGCCAACTCACGCTGGTGACGCGCGCACGTCGACGTCTTGCGGCGCGTCTCAATCCGACCCGAATCGGCGATGAATCGGCGCAGGAGTTGGGCGTTCTTGAAGTCGATCGGCTCCCGCGTTTCGCAGAAATAGCACGCGCGCCGGCGAAAGCCTCGCCCGCCCCGACGCGACCGCCCGCCGCGTCCGCCGCCGCCACCACCGCCGCCCGAGCGCGTGTCGGGCGTCGTCGGTCGGGCGTCCTCGCGGACCTGCCGAGCCGATCCCGGGGCGCCCTCGCGCGGAGCGCCGGTGCCTTGGTCAGTCATGAAGCCTCACAGTGGCGATCAGAAGGGCAGATCATCAGCGGTGATCCGGTCATCGTCGTCGTCCCGGCCGCCCTGGGGCTGTTGACCGCGAAAGTCGCGCCGGTCCCCGCCGCCGTCGTCGTCGCGCGGCGGTCCATCGCCGTCGTCGCGCCCACCGAGCATGATCATGTCGCGCACGACAAGCTCGGTGGACGTGCGGTCGTTGCCCTCGCGGTCTTGCCACTCGCGCGTCTGGAGACGGCCTTCGAGGTACACCTTGCGACCGCGCCTGAGGTACTGGTTCGCGATCTCGGCTAGCCCTCTCCACGCAACAACGCGGAACCATTCGGTGCGTTCGCGCTGCTCACCGCCCTGGCTGCGCCATGACTCGCTGACGGCCACGGTGAAATTGGCCACCGGCGTCCCGTCCTGCGTGAACCGCAACTCGGGATCGCGGCCAAGATTGCCGATGATCTGCACCTTATTGAGCCCACGCGCGCGCCCGCGGCGACGGCCGCCGTCGTCGTTCATCGCCGACCTTCGCTTTCAACCGCCAGCGCGGGCGACATGTCGAACTCTTGACGGGCAATCAGGAAACGCATCACGTCCTCATTGATCCGCAGCGACTGCTCGAGGTTCTGGATGCGAGACGGATCGGCGGAAAACTCCAGCAGCACATAGTGCCCTTCACGCTCGTCTTGAATGGTGTAGGCGAGCTTGCGCTTGCCCCAGCTGTTCACGCTGTTGACCTCGCCGTCCGCGGCGCTGATGTGATCCGCCACGGTGTCGATGTGACTCGAGGTCAGCGTAGGGATGCGCTCGACGCCATAGATCACGACGAGCACGTAGTCGCGTACCAAATGGCCCTTCCCACTGGGTTTGCACGGCTCGCCAACGGCCGCGCCGAAAGGGTTCTTGCGGTCGTTGCCATACTAGCACGGGGTATCTCCGAGGCTCACGCATGGCGTCCTGGTCGCGACTGGTCTGGCTGGCCGCGCTGGCAGGCGGCGCCTGGGCGGCGACGCGCGGTCGGCCGCAGCCGTTTGACGTGGAATCGCACCTGGACGGCGGGACCCTGCGGCCGATTTCGGAAGGACGGCTCTACCACCGCGCGGTCGGCGCCGGACCCGACCTGGTGATGCTGCCGGGATTCGGCGGCAACGTCAGCACCTGGGAGTTCATCACCCCGCCGCTGGCAGAAACCCATCGCGTGCACTGGGTGGACCTGCTCGGGCACGGGCTCTCGGACAAACCGGCCGCGGCGGACTACGGCGCTCCCGCGCAAGCCGAGCGGCTGGACGAGCTGCTCCGCGCCGAAGGGCTCGAGCGCGTGGTCATCGTGGGCAGCTCGGCCGCCGGGCAGCCGGCCGTGGCCCTGGCCGCGCGGCATCCCGACCGGGTGGCGGGGCTGGTGCTGGTCGATCCCTTCCTGGTTGCCGGGCCCGGGGTTCGCCTGGGCATCTGGCTCAGCCGGCAACTTCCGGGCACGTCGGGCATCGTCCTGCGCACCCTGAGCTCGCAGCGATGGTACGTGCGCCTGAGCAACATGATCGGCCGACGGCATCCGCTGACCGTGGACCGGGCGACGGTGGACCGGCAGTACCTGCCCTATGGCTCGCCCGGATTCCTGGACGCGTTGCCCGCGCTCCTGGCGGGCGTCGATCCTGCCCCGGCCCAGGCATCGATCAGCCAGGTGCAGTGCCCGGTGCTGTTGATCTGGGGCGCAGCGGATCGACTGGCGGGCCGAGGTCAAGCCCTGGCCCTGGCGGCAAGCTTCCAGGACGCCGAGCCCGTGATCCTCGAAGACGCCGGCCACGTGCCCCAGGAGGAAGTGCCCGAACAGGTGGTCGCCTGCATGCGACCGTTCCTGGAGCGCATACACCGGGCGAGCCTCTCTCAGGATGGCCAGGGAGTCGCGCCGCCGGGATGAGGCGCGGGTCGCCGCGCTCACCGAGCTGGAAGAGCGGATCGCCGACTGCCGGCGCTGCCCGCGCTTGGTGGCCTGGCGTGAGCAGACCGCGCGTGAGAAGCGCGCGGCCTATCGCGACGAGACCTATTGGGGGCGACCGGTGCCCGGCTTCGGCGACCCGGCGGCGCGAATTCTCATCGTCGGTCTGGCGCCCGCGGCGCATGGCGGCAACCGCACCGGACGGGTGTTCACCGGCGACCGTTCCGGCAACTTCCTCTTCGGCGCCCTGCACCGGGCGGGTCTGGCCAACCAGCCCACGAGCACCCACCGGGGAGACGGCCTGCGGCTGCGCAACGCCTTCGTCTCCGCCACGGTGCGCTGCGCGCCGCCCGCCAACAAGCCGACCACCGAGGAGCGCGAGACCTGCCGCATCTACCTGGAAACCGAGCTCGACCTGCTCGCCGACGTCCGCGTGATGATCGCCCTGGGCGGCTACGCCTGGTCGCAAGTGCTGCGCATCTGCCGCGCCCGGGGGGACCCGCCGTCGCCCAGGCCGGCCCGATTCGGTCACGGCGCCGAGGTCACCGTGGAAGACCGAACGCTGCTCGGCTCGTATCACCCCAGCCAGCAGAACACGTTTACGGGTCGCCTGACGCCGGACATGCTGGACGCCGTCCTCGAACGGGCGGTGGAGTTGGCGGGCGAGAACGCTCGTTAGGCTACGAGTCGTCGGCGGCTCCGGTGGCCGCCGAATCCTCGGACTCGAGCCCGCGAAACACCGCCAGCAGATTCCGGCGCCGAGCCACGGCGTAGGCCACAAACGCCGCGAACATCAGCACGACCAGCGCGCCGAACAGGGCGAAGGCGGCGGCGAGCGCGTACCAGAGCACCGACCAGAACACCGCCAGCAGCACCAGGCCGACAACCAGGAGCAGCGGCGGCGCCAGCACGGCGAAGCGCACCCAGCCCTTGACGGTGTGCGGACGCAACCGGTCAAGCAGGCGGCGACGCCAGCCTGGGGACTGCGCGGAGCTGGGAAATGCGGTTTCCACGTCAGGTCGCCACTTCGACAGGGGCTCGCCGCGGCTTGGGCCCTCTCGCGGACTTCAGCCGTCGAGGCGCCGGTTGGGTCGCTCTGGTCGCCCTACCGTCGCCCGACTCCACGTCCGCGCACCGCTTGAGATGCACCAGCAGCACGGCAATGTCGGCCGGGGTGACGCCCTCGATGCGCGCCGCCTGGCCCACCGTGGCCGGACGGAACTTTTCGAGCCGCAGCCGCGCCTCGGTGCGCATGCCGTGGATGTCCGGATAGCCGATCGTCGCCGGAATGCGCGCCTGCTCCATCTCGCGCGCCCGCGCGACCTGCGCGGTCTGTTGCCGCACGTAGCCGGCATAGCCGATGTCGAACTCCACCGCCGCGGCGGCGGGCGGTGACACCGATGGACCACCACCCGCCAGGTCGACGACGAGACCCAGGCTGACGCCGGGACGTCGGAGAAACTCGGCGGCGGGCAGCGTTTGGGTCACCGGCGACAGGCCGAGCCGACGCAGCCGCGCCGCGACCGCCGGCGTGGCGGGAATGCGGGCGTCCTCCAGCCAGGCCTTGGCACGCTCGGTTTCGTCCTGGGTCCGATGCAGGCGGCGGACTCGAGCCTCGCCGGCCAGGCCGACGCGATGGCCAATCTCGGTGAGCCGCAGGTCGGCGCTGTCGTGGCGCAGCAGCAGGCGGTACTCGGCCCGCGAGGTGTGCAGGCGATACGGCTCGGTGAGGTCTCGGCTCACCAGGTCGTCAACCATCACGCCGATATAGGCCTGGTCGCGTCCGAGGACCAGCGGCTCGGCGTCGTGGATGCTCCGCACGGCATTGATCCCGGCCATCAGGCCCTGGGCCGCCGCCTCTTCATAACCCGTGGTGCCGTTGATCTGGCCCGCGAGGAAGAGACCGGCGGCGCGCTGAGTTTCCAACGCGTGCGTGAGCTGGAATGGCCGGACGAAGTCATACTCCACCGCGTAGCCAAAGCGGATCACCCGCGCGTCGCGCAGCGCCGGTACGCTGCGAATCATCTCGATCTGGACTTCGGCGGGAAGGCTCGTGTTGGCGCCCTGCACGTAGACCTCGGGCGTGGCGAAGCCTTCCGGCTCGAGAAACAAGGTGTGCGCGGGCTTGTCCGCGAAGCGCACGATCTTGTCCTCGATGGAGGGGCAATAGCGCGGACCGGGAACCGTGATCGCGCCGTTGAACATGGGCGCGCGGTGCAGATTGGCGCGAATCACCGCATGCGTGCGCTCGTTGGTGGCGACCCGATAGCAGGGCATTTGCAACCGCCACCCCGATTCCGGCACGTCGGGATAGGCGGGGTGCCGCGGCTCCGCGAGCCGCTCGTCAACGGGCACGGGATCGAAGCTGAAGTGCAGCGGGTCGGTGGATCCGTGCTGGACCTCGGTGCGTGAGAAGTCGATCGTGCGTGCATCCACGCGCGGCGGCGTGCCGGTCTTGAGTCGACCGAGATCGAAGCCATGGCGCGCCAGATCGTCCGCCAAGGCCGTTGCCGGCGCCTCCTCCGCGCGACCGCCGGGCGTCGACTCGTCGCCTCGGATTAGCCGCCCTTTGAGGAACGTGCCCGTGGTGATGACGACCGCTCGGGCCGTGTAGGCGCGGCCGTCCGCGGTGCGAACGCCGACGACCTGCGTGCGTCGCTCGCCGTCTCCGGTGAGTCGGCGCCAGATCAGGCTCTCCACCTCGCCCTGGACGAGGTCGAGTCCGGGTTGTCGCTCGACCACCTGCCGCATGGCGACGCTGTAGAGCCGCTTGTCCGATTGCGCCCGCAGCGCGCGCACTGCCGGACCCTTGCCGGTGTTCAGCTCGCGGATCTGGATGAAGGTGCGGTCGGTGTTGCGGCCCATCTCTCCGCCCAGCGCGTCGATTTCGCGCACCAGGTTGCCCTTCGCCGGACCGCCAATGGACGGATTGCACGGCATCAGCGCCACGCCGGACGTGCCGAGCGTGAGGACCAGGGTGCGGGCGCCCATGCGGGCGGCGGCCAGCGCGGCCTCGCAACCCGCATGACCCGCGCCGACCACGATGACGTCGTAGCTTGCGGCGGATGGCATGGTCAGAGGCGGCGCAAAGCCGCGCCGGTCCGTCCCGGTCCGAGCCGAGGGTCGCGGGCTATAATTGGCGTCAACGTTGGCCGGCCGATCGTTCCGTTGGTCGCGCTCCGGAGCCCATTATCGTTACCAGCGGGCCTGACTTCACCACCCAGGTCGTCGACGCGTTCGTCGTGCCCACCGAAACCGGGGCCGCGTTCTTCGTCGATGCGGACTACGCGGAGTTGGACGCCGCCAACGGACCGGTGCAATTGGCCGTCTACAGCCCGTACGAGGTGTCGCCGGGCGAAGTCGCGGTGGTTCGCGGGCGGCTGGAAGCAGACCTCTTCAGCTACGCGGCGTCGGCGGCCGAATTGGGACGGGCGTGGATGCGCCACGCGCTGCTGGCGATCCTCGAGCTCACGATCCTCGGGGTGCTCATCGCGTTCCTGATCGCCAATCCATCGCGCGTCGCATTTATCGTCGGCTGGGCGCTGCCCTTTGGGTTCTTCATCGCCACTCGCTCGGCGCTGCATGCGTTCGCGCAGCGTCAGTACGGCGCACGCGCGCGCCGCCTGCTGGAATCCGGAGCGGTGATTGCCGAGCCGGCCATTTCGCAGTTCGGCGGCAGCTTGGCCCACGTGCGTGACATCTGGCGCGGGCTGGACGAAGGCGCGTTTGCCCGCGACACGGTGTCACTTGAGCTCGCCTCCGAGCGGCTGCTGCGCTGGCCCGGAGCCGTCGCGTTCTATCGCTCCCAGCGAGATGCGGACGAGCCCTCGCGGCCGCGACCGCTGCGCAGCCGGCTGGCACGCCTGCTCCTCCCCAAACGGCCCGTCGCCCCGCTGACGACGCTGGTCGCTCGGCCCCGCCCATGATGCAACTGGTGTGCTGGGCAGTCCCGGTGCGCGGCGGCTACGTGTTGCGCGCCGATCAGGCGGCGCATGCCGCCGTTCAGTCCGCGGATGGCCGCCGCCCGCAATTCGTGGATTGGGCCGTGGCCATCGTGCATCCCGGGTCTTCGGGCTTCGCCGCGGAGCGAGTCCGCCGGCCAACCGTTTTGGCGATCGAGTCGGCAATGCGCCGCGGCGCGCAGACGCGCCCGGAACCCACTGGACGTCTCGCGCGCCTGCACCGCTCGTGGACATCGCTGGCGCTGGGCGCGGCGCTGCTCGTGCTATCCGGAACGCACTGGGTGCTCGCGCTGGCGGGCGCGTGGCTGCTCGCCGGGCGCCCCTGGATGGCGGCGCTGCTGGGCATCGGTCCGTCGGACTCACCCGCCACCGCTTGGACCGCCGCCGACGTGCAGGTCACCGCCGCGCCGCACGCGGGTCTCGGCCAAGTCGGCGAGGCGCTCGAGCACGCGCCTGACGACGCCGGTGGCTACGGCCAGGCGCTCGCGGCAGCCCAAACGCTGGGGCTCGACGAGGCCGCCGAGGTCTACTCGGCATTGATTAAGCACCCAAACCCAATGGCGCTGCCGGTCGAGGTCGGCATGTGGACGCCCGCGGCGTCGGTCGAAGATCGAGCCCTGGGCGGCGCATTGCCCGATGTGGCCGAGGCGCCGGACCCGCCGGGCGAAGGCGCGGACGCCGTCGCGGACACCGAGCCCGGTGACGAGGCGTCCGACGATCCAATGAACCGCCTGCCATGATTTCAACCGGGACGCGGAGCCTCGAAATCCCCATGGACATCGACCGGTTCACGGACAGTCTGCGGGGCAGCAAGTGGCGTGAGATTCGGCAGACGCTCGGCGATACCTACGAGGTGCGCACGCTGTACGAGGGTCCGCTGCCGGGCCTTCCGCGCGCGCAGGTCGTCCGACTGTCATCGGGCGACCCCGACAGCCCCATACGAATCCTGTTCGACGCCGTGCCATTGAGCCTCTCGCGCCCGGTGCTGGTCGCCGGTCGCGCGGTGACCCGGGTCTTCACCTCGCGCGCCCGCGAACGCGCCGAGTTGCTCGATCGCATTGCCGTGCGCATCCACGTGATCGAGGTCGATGGCGATGCCTCCGACATCCCGCCGTTGCCGCTGGCGAAAGGACTCGACGGCGGGTGGCGTCTGGCGCACGGCGTCGCCAACGAGCAGGCGTGGAGCGCACTGCGCGAGTCGGTGCAGCGGTTCCGCCCGACGTTTGCCATGGACCTGCGCGATGCCGGGGCCGCGGTCCCTGACGCGAACCTGGCCCTCGTGGTGCATAGCCTCACGCACGCGGCCGGTGCCACCGACGCCGAGGCGCTCCCCGGAACAACCGAGGGCCGGGCCATCGCCCGCGACGTCAGCCGGCGCGGCATCTCGCCCTACCGCGGAACGCCGCGCGAGCGCGCGGCGGCGGGATTGCGGCAGTTCGGTTATGGCGCCCTCACGCGCATGAGCCCGCGCGCCCCCTCGCGATCGGTGGCCAGCCTCGCGACCGATCTCGTCGCGGCCGTCGGGATCACGGCGCTGTCATTGGGACTGCGTGAGCTCGACCGAGCCATCGCGTTAACCGAAGCCGCGGGCGCGGGCGTCGACGAGTCCATTCGCGAGTTTCGTCGCATGGGGGCTTAGGTGGCCGGGGAAGGACGACCAGCGCAAGCCGCCGGCCTCGATCCCGTGCGCCACGCGCCCAGCATTCCCGTGGAGTACGCGCCCATTCCGGTGGGACCCGACGACACCGAGTTGGTGGCACACGACCGGCACCGCTTGAGCGACGCCCTGGTGCGCGGGATTCCCGTCGCCCGCACGCTGCGAATCGATGAGCTTCCCGACGACGTCGCCACCGTTGCCCGAATCGAGGTCGGCGCCATCCGCCGCCTGCGGCAGGCGGCGCGGGCGGCCCAGGCGCGCCGCTGGCGGGTCTATGTGGCGGCGGCCGGGCTGCCGTTCCTAACCGCCACCCTGCTGGGCCTCCTGGGCGTGTGGCTGGGCACGGTTCCGGTCATCGGCGAGCCGGTCGGCGGGTTCGTGGGCACTGCCGGCGGCAACGTGGGCGGTCTACCGCTCGCGGCGATCGTCGCGGCGCTGCCGTCGGTGTGGTGGATCCGGCGCGTTCGCCGCGCGTCGCGGGCGGCGCCGCAGCCCAACTTGCGCCAGGAGTCGGTGGCGACGAGCGAACTCACCGTCAACGACGACCTCGGGCCATTCCTCGCTGACGCGCGCGAGACGATGCGCGACATCGGCGGCATTCTGAGCGGCAACCCGCGACCAGGCGGCGAACAGGCGCACCGCCTGGCCATCCGCTTCGGCGCGCTGGCCCGCATCGCGGCGCGGCACGACGTGCCGTCCGTGGTTGCCTTTGCCGCCGACGCCGGCGAGCAGTTTCGCATCGCGTCACAGCCGCCCGCTCGGCTCATCCCCGGCCTGCGCTTACGGCGCCGGCCGGCCAGCGTCGTCAAGATTCTCGCCCCCTATATGCAGCGGCGCGCCTCGCGGGTGCAAGCACGGGCGTCGCGTCTGCTGGGAATCGCCAGCGGGCTGGTCGTCGCGGGCGCCGCGTTCTTCGCCGCCGGGGTCTTCGGCATCCGAGGCGACGAAGCTCTGCTGCTGCGAACGAACGAGGCCATCGTCTTCCCGTCGTCGGGCACCGTGCTCGCGCTCAGGCATGGCTTCGACGGTCCTGCGGAGTCCGGTACGAACACCCTCACGGTGGTGCAAGGCCCCGGCATCTTTTGGAGCTGGCCGCGGCCGATCACCGAGCGCCGCTTGGTGCCGCTCACCAACCGCGCGCTTGACATCGCGGTGCCCTTCCCCGGCGATCCTCCAGGCCAACATTTGAATGTCGAATTCCGCTACGAGATCGACGACTTGAAGTCTTTTGTCGCCACCATGGAGTCCCTTGACGAGATCGACTCGGCGCTGGCCCGGGTGGTTTCCGCCGAATTGGCCAGAGGATTTGCCGAGCGCTACGAGACGGAGCTGGCGTTACCGAACGCACTCCCGGCGCCGTTCATCGTGGCCGGCCTCCAAGAGGGCGCCGGCGAACTCTTGGGGAATTTCGTCGAGTTTTCGGAGATCAGCGACGCATTCGCGGCATTCGGCGTAACTCTGCGGCCGGAGCCGTCCCACAGCTTCTCGCGCGACTAGGCGGCGGCAGCGTGGCCGTCCCACGGCTCGGCGGCGGGTAATAATTCCCGCATGGCTTCGCTTGGCGAACAGCTTCGGACGGCCCGGGAAGCCGCCGCGCTCACGATCGAGGAAGCTGCCGTCGTCACGCACATCCCACGCGAGCACCTGGCGGCCCTGGAGTCGGACAACCTGGCGGCGCTCCCCGGACCGCCCTTCAACGCCGGATTCATTCGCATCTACGCCGAAGCGCTGCAGCTGCCGGTCCAGCCGCTGCTCGAGCTCTACTACGCGCAGGCCGGCGAGGTCCCATCGGTCGTCGGCGCCGGCCCGCTTTTCGCCGCGCGGCGCGGGCGTCAGCGGCTGCTGGCGTCCCTGCTGCTCGTCGTGGCGCTGGGCGCCGTGCTTGCCGTTCTGCTGCTCACCAACTTTGGCGGACTGGTCGACAATGGTGGGGCGACAAATGGCCGCGATGTCGCCACGCCGTCGCCCGTCGACCGCGGCGCGGTGTTCGAACTGGTCGTGGTGAGCGAAACTCAGGTGCGCATCGAGGTCGACGGGCGCGCGCTCGTGGACGAGATCTTGGCGGCCGGCGAGTCGCGCCAATGGAGCATGGAGCGAGAAACGGTGCTCGACGTCGGCGCGGCGGACGCCGTGACCATCACGATCAATGGACTGCCGCTGCCGCAGCTCGCCGACCCGGGCGAACCGGCCCGGCATACCTGGCGAGTCGACATTCCGGGCGCGCCCACCGCCGCGCCGCGACCCACGAGCAGCTGACCCGTGACATCCGCACCCGAGAACGCCCGCTCCGCGCCCGAGCAGTGGCAGTCCTATCTGCCCAACGCCCTCACGATCGCCCGCATCGCGTCGATCCCGGTCATCATCTGGCTGCTGTTCTGGGACTGGTGGTTCTCGAACCAGATGGCCGGATTCGTGTTCGCCGCGGCCGGGGCGAGCGATGTCTTCGACGGCACGCTGGCGCGGCGCTATGGCACAGGCTCGCAGCTGGGCATCTTTCTGGATCTCGTCGGCGACAAGCTGCTGGTCGCCGCCGTGCTCTTCACCATGGTCGAGCTGGGCTGGATGCCGGGCTGGCTGGGCGCCAGCTTCATCGCGCGCGAGTTCGCGGTCATGGGTCTGCGGGCCTATGCCGGCGCCCAGGGCGTCACCGTCGCCGCCGGCCGACTGGGCAAGGCCAAGATGATGTGGCAGTACATCGCCTTCAACGCGCTGATGTGGGAACGCACCGCCTTGCCGTGGTTCCTGGTCGGCGTGGCCCTGCTGCTGACGCTGGCCTCGGGCATTCACTACGCGGTCGGAATCTGGAAGGGACTTCGGGCCCGCCCGGCGCCCGACATTCCGGAAGTGATCTAGGCGCCAACCCGGAGGCAAGCGGACCGCGGGAGTTCCGTCGCGTCCTGAATCCAGCCGGTTTACCATGGCGGCTGACACGCTGTGAGCATGGATCGGCGGAAATGACGCGCCTGGCGTTGGTCGGCAGCGGACCGGACGACGCGGCCTTTGCCCGAATCGCGCCGCGCGCCGGCGGCGCCGGCATCGTCGCCGTCACGGACGGCGCGCAGGCCGCCTCGAACAACGTGATCGCGGCAGCGACGCTTGCCGAGCTGCTGGAAACGCACTCAGAGGCCATCGACGCCGTGATCGTCCAGACGCCCACCAACGAGCGGGCGAGCCACATCGAGGCGGCCGCCACCGCCGGCAAACATGTGCTGGTGAAGGGTCCGCTGGGAGGCTCGGCCGGCGAAGCGCGCCAAACAGCCAAAGCCTGCGCGGCGGCCGGCGTGGTCGTCATGGCCGGGCAGATCGATCGGTATCGCCCGGAGGTCGGGGCCGTGCGCGCGAGCATGGACGCGGGCCAGATGGGCCAACCCGGCCTCGTGCGGAGCCACCGCTGGCAGCCGCCGCCCACGAGCGACGCGCGGCTGGACCCAATCCGCAGCGGCGGCATCTTCATCCACGAGCTCACGCGGGATATCGACATCGCGGCCTGGCTCTTCGACGGGCCGCCCGACACCGTCTTCGCCATCGCACGAGGGCAGGACCCCGACCGACCGGACGCGGCGGTGGTCCATCTCGGGTTTCCCGACGGCGGAATGGCCGTGCTGGACGTGACAACGGCGCTGCCCGAGGGTGAGGCCTATTGGTCCCTGCAACTGATCGGCGCGGACGGCGCCGTGTACGCCGACGACCAGCACAACATGCAGCTGCTCTACGCGGGCGGGTCGCCCGCCGCCCGGCTCACCAACACCGGCGACGCAACCGTGCTCGCCCAGCTCGAGGCGTTCGTGGAGGCAATTGGCAAAGGCTCCGACCCCGCGGCGAGCATTGAGGACGCAGTCCTCGCCCTCGAAGTCGCCGAAGCCGCCATGGCGTCGGCGGCGTCCGGCCGCGCCGCCACCCGCACGGAGGACGGCTATGTCCTCGTCTAGCGGCAACTCGATCTTCCGCGTGGCGGTGCTGAGCGTGGTCAAGCACGACTACGTGCCCCTGGGCCTCATCACGCACCCGCGGTTCAATCCGGTCGTGGTGGCCGACGACGCCGCGCAGCCCGACTGGGTCCACGAGCGCAACCAGAAGCTAGCCGACCAGTTGAACATCCCCTACGTGCGCGACGTGGAGGCGGCCATTCGGGACTACGACGTGCAGGTGGCCTGCGTCAGCCCCGAGGCCGAGCGCCACGCGGACCTCAGCGTGCGCGCCGCCAACGCCGGGCTGCACGTGGTGCAGGACAAGCCCATGTCCACCCTGGTCTCCGAGTGCGACCGCATCGTCGAGGCCGTGGAGCGCAACGGCGTGAAGTTCCTCATGTGGAACCGCGACATGCTGCCGGCGATGCTGCTCGCCCGGCAGGAGCTGCAAAGCGGCGCAATCGGGGACGTCCGCGCCGTGCACGTCGACTTCTACTTCGCGAAGGACGCAGGCCCCCGCCGCGGGGAGCAACCGCCCGGCGCTCCCAAGATCGATTGGCTCGAAGCGCTCAAGGCCGCCCACGTGGACGGTTCGGACGGCGGCGTGGGCCACGCCCCGATGGGCGAACTGCAGATCGAAGGCATCTATCCGCTGTCGCACGTCGGCCTGCTCACGGGCGCGCGCGTCAAGCGCGTGTTCGCGCGCACGGCGGCCCACTTCCACCAGCGCAACGTGGATCACGGCATCGACGACCTGGCCTCGGTGACCCTGGAGATGGAAAACGGGATCGTGGGCACGCTGTGCATCGGCCGCATCGGGCGCGCCAAACACGACAACGACGGCGAGATCAAAGTCCGCATCCTGGGCACCGCCGGCGCGATGGTCATCGACGAGCCGCGGCCCGCAGTGCGGGTCTTCTACAGGGGCCGAACCGCCGGCGATTCGCCCGCAGCACGCGTGGGCGGCGACGCCGACTGGCTGCTGATGGAGAATTTCGCCCAGGCCATCGACACCGACGGCGACACGATCCTCAACGCGCGCGTCGGCCGCGACATCGCCGCCACGGTGCAGGCCGCCATCGACTCGGGCCGCACCGGCCGCCCGGTCGAGGTGAGCTAGCTAGGCGTCGTACGGCGCGTCGAACTCGGCCGTCTCCACCCACGCCCCTCGCTCGGCGGACGCGACCGCGGCGTCCGTGAAGATCTGCACCCGCCAGCCGCCGTGCAGTTCCGGCATCTCCGTGGGCCCGCCGGCCATCGTCGCCAGCAGCGCGGGATGGACCATGTCCCTGAAATTGTTGATGGCGTCGGGCGGCGGCACGTTCTCAAGGTGCTCCGAATCCCACGGCCTGCGCGAGATGCGCAGATCGCCGGTCCAGCGGTCGATGGCCAGCGAAGCCTCTTCGCCGTGCAGCTCGATGTCCGGCGCCAGCCCGGTTCGCAGATACGGCGCGTGCGAAACCAGGAGCACGCCGACGGCGCCGTTGTTCATCTCGAACGTGAGGTTGCCGTAGTCGAACGCCGTGCCCTTCCGCCGTGACTCCGCGGCCGTGGCGTCGTGCGCTTGGCTCCAGGCAAGCGCCTCCTCGAGGTTGGGCTCGCCCAGGTCGGGTTTGGGCGGCGCCAGCACGCCGGCCTGCGCGAACACACGACGCGCTTCGAGGCCGGTGAGCCAGCGCAGCGTGTCGTAGGCATGGGAACCGCCATCGGCGACGCTGCCGGCGGCCGACTGCTCGGCGTCGTCGCGCCAGGTGAAGGGTATGGATGTCAGCCGCGGGTTGTGCCAGCGATAGACCACGCCTCGGACCTCGCCGATCAGGCCCTCGGCCAGCAACTGCCGCACGCGTGCGATTACCGGCACGCCGCGAATCCAAAACGGCACCATATGCCCCAACCCGGCATCGCGGTAGGCGGCCCAGACGGCATGGGCTTCGCGCGCGTTCATGGCCACCGGCTTCTCGCACACGATGTGCTTGCCCTGAGCGGCGCATTCCAGGGCAATCTCGTAGTGCATCACGTCGGGGACCACCACCACGACGACGTCGACGTCGGGATGGGCCACCACTTCACGCCAGTCGGTGGTGACGAGCGCGGCGCCGTCCTCCCGTCCGGCGGCCTCCAGCAGATCGCGGCGACGCGCGCAGACGGCGACGATGTCGAATTGCTCCGGGACCTCCCGCATCTCGCGCCGATAGGGCACGCCGATGAACCCCGACGCGCCGATGACGCCAACCCTGAATCGCATGGCTCTACCTAACGGATGCCGCGCCGCATCATCAAACCGCGCGCGCTGGGCTTTGTCCACTTGGGCGGATTTGAAATCCGCCCGTTCGCTGTAGGGGCAGGCCTTGTGCCTGCCCGGAGCATCGGCGGCGCGGGCGTCGTCGGGCGGCGCTTCCAACCCTCTTCGGTGTAGGGGCAGCCCTTGTGGCTGCCCCGGTCATCAGCGGCGCGGGCGCCCACAAGGGACGCCTCTACATGTCCGTACAAGGGTCGCGCCGGGGTAGCGGGGGATCGACGCGCCCCAGAATCCCGCGTGCGCTCAGCCCGAGGGACGGCGCGCCTTCGACGCCAGCAGGCGGCGGTCGAGGCGTGCCAGCCGATGCTCCAGCGCGGGACGCGCGAGCGGCTGGGGCAGGGCGTCCAGGAGACGATCGGCGTGCGCCAGGGCCTCCACGGTGCACTCCCGCGCGGAGTCGAACGCGCCCGCCCGATGCTCGTGGTACTTGGCCAGCTCGACCAAGGCCCAAACGGCGCCGCGTCCCTGGCGTCGCCGCATGACCTCCCACACGTCCAGCGCCGGCGGCCAGGCGCCGCGACGCTTGTGGGCCAGGCTCAACGGCGCCTGCGCCAGCGGTTGCAACTCCTCGTCCAGGCCAAGCTCCAGCGCCCGCGCGTAGGCGGCGAGCGCCGCGTCGAAGTCACCGGCAAGCGCAAAGGACCGCGCCGCGCCGAGCACCTGAGCGGGATGGGCGGCGGGGCTGCGCCAGTCGCTGAAGGCGTCGCAGGCGCGCGCCAGCAACGCGGCCATGGACACCATGTCCACCCGGTTGTGGGCCACCACCGGCACCAGCTCGCGGGCGTCGCCGGTCCGCAGATAGCGAAAGTAGATTTCGGGGATCTCGTGGCTCGGCACGTCGAGCTCCCGTTCGACGCCCAGGATTTCCCGCTCCAGCGTGCCGAGGTCGCGGTGCGGGAGCTGATAGCGCCACAGCCGGCGCGCGACGTGCAGCAGGTCCAGCGCGCCCAGGGCGTCGAGGGCCGTGCGTCGGCGGTTCATGATGAAGCGTGTCCGCAGCAACGGCAGATCGAAGCTCTTGCCGTTGAAGCTCACCGTCCAGTCGAACCGCGAGATCACGCGCGCCAGGTGCGCCATCAGAGCCGGCTCGTCGGCGTGATCGCGCATGAAGTACTGCTCCACCCGCAGCGCGCCGGCCTCCACCCACCCGCACCCCACCAGGAAGGCGTAGGTGCCCGTCCCACCCGCCAGCCCGGTAGTCTCCGTGTCGACGAACAGCGCCCGCTCCAGCTCGAATTCCTCGAGCTCCGGATCGCCGCTGAGCGTGGTCAACGCGCGCCGATCGGGGTCACCGGGCCAGGACGCCGACAGCCCGAGCGGCAACGGGTGGGTCTCACTGATAACGACGAACGACCCGGCGTCGTTGGATGCGAGCGCGCCGCCGATGACGTCCTCGACCGGCACGCCCGGTGCGACCGTTCGAGGCGCAACCGCAGGCGCTGGCTCGACCGGCTCCCACGGCCGGTTCCAAGCCATGGCCCGGCCGCTGGTCATGCGCAGTCGTCAATCACTGTTGGGGCAGCCCTTGCGGCTGCCCGGATCGCCAGCGAGGCGGGCGCCCACCAGGGGCGCCCCTACGCGGATAAGGGCGTCGCAGGTACCGGATTCCCGCCCCGATCGGTGTAGGGGCAGCCCTTGTGGCTGCCCGGATCCACCCGGACGGGCGCCCACAAGGGACGCCCCTACAGGTTCACGCAACAGTCTCATCCACCGACAGGGCACCGGCCCGGGTCGCGTCGGCGACAGCGGCAACGGCCTCGCCCTCGCGCGCCCGCAACACCCGCAGCGTGGCCGCCTTGGCGCTGATGCCCGACGCCACCGGCGGCCCCACGCACGCCGGGCAGCCCTCGGCGCAGTCGCAGCCGGCGGCCAATTCCGCCGCCGCCTGCATGACCTGGTCGAACGTCGCGTACAACCGCTCACTCAGCCCCACGCCGCCCGGATAGCGGTCGTAGAGGTACAGCGTCGGCGCCTGGGTGAACGGCGACTTGATCTCGCTGACCACGCCCAGGTCGTGCGGGTCGCACATCAGATGGACCGCCGCCACGTTGGGCAGCAGGTGCCGCGCGCCCCAGAGACCGGCTTCGACCTCGCTGCGGGAGAGCGTCTCGGTCAATTCGGGGCGCATCCAGGCCCAGCACGCCTGGGTGTGCATCTCCTGCTCGGGGAGATCGATGGTGCCCCAGCCCACGTTGTCGTCGTCGCTGATGCGCAGCTTCTTGAAGATCGTGGGCCGGGCCGTCACGCGCACCTCGCCCCACGAGCGCCCTAGCGGCGCGTCGGCCTGTTGCTCGAAGTCGTCGAGCACGGCGACGTTCACGTTCATGCTGGCGACGGTGTAGTGCTCCACCGAGACCTCTTCGACGTACGCCTTGCCCTGCTCCCAGTCGAGGCGGTTGACGTGGTACTGCCGCCCGTCGTGGAGATAGATCGCGTCCTCGTGAACCCGCGTGGGCGCGGAGAAGCGATCGACCTGGCCGATCACCTCGGGACGGCTCTGGTCGGTCACGATCACGATGTTGTCGAGCGTGCCGGTGCGCAGGCTCACGTATTGGGCGGGGTAGTCGTCGGCGGTCCAGTGATAGGTGCCGCCGGCCTTGTGCAAGACGCCCGCGTCCTCGAGCATTCGCACGCCGCCGTCCGTGGTGGGTACGCCGAAAGTCTCGTTCTCGACCAGCGGGAGCTCGAATGCGGCGCACTTGAGGTGGCTGGTGTAGACGTAGACGTTGTCGGGATTGATGAGCGCCGACTCGACCGACTCGCGCAGCACGAAGTCCGGATTGCGCGCCACGAACTGGTCCAGCGGGCTCGATCCGGCCACGTAGACCGCCACCGAAGACTCGCGGCGGCGTCCCGCGCGTCCCACCTGCTGCCAGAAGCTCGCCAGCGACCCCGGATAGCCGCACAGCACCGCCGCCTGCGCCTGCCCGATGTCCACGCCCAGCTCCAGGGCGTTGGTGGCCACGACCGCCCGCACGGTGCCGTCGCGCAGCCCCGCCTCGATCTCGCGGCGCTCGGCCGGCAGGTAGCCGCCGCGGTAGCCGCGCACCTCGCCACGGCCCAGATGCGGACCGCCGCGCAGCTTGCTCAGCAGCAGCTCGGCGGCGGTGCGGCTGCGGGCGAAGGTGAGCGTCTGGATGTCGTTGCCCAGCAGCACCCCGGCGATCTCAGCCGCCGCGTCGATCTCCGAGGCCCGAATCCCCAACTGCGCGTTCACCACCCGCGGGTTGTAGAAGATCAGATGCTTCTCGCCGCGCGGCGAGCCGTCGTCGTCCACCACGCCCAGGTCGCGCTCCGTGAGCCGGTCGGCCAGCTGCTTGGGATTGGCGATGGTGGCGGAGCAGGCCACGATCTGCGGTCGCGAGCCGTAGAACTCGGCCACGCGCAGCAGGCGCCGCAGCACGTTGGCCAGGTGGCTGCCGAAGATGCCGCGATAGACGTGCAGCTCGTCGAGCACGATGAAGCGCAGGTTCTCGAACAGCCGGGTCCATTGGGTGTGGTGCGGCAGGATGCCCTGGTGGAGCATGTCGGGGTTGGTGATCACCACGTGCCCGGCCTGCCGCAGCTTGCGCCGCGCGGTCGTCGGGGTGTCGCCGTCGTAGGTGTAGGTCTTGATGTCGGCTTCGGCGACCTGGATCAGCGCGTACAGCTCGTCGAGCTGGTCCTGCGCCAGGGCCTTGGTGGGGAATAGGTAGAGCGCGCGCGCCTGGGGATCGTCCAGGATGGCCTGGACGACCGGCACGTTGTAGCAGAGGGTCTTGCCCGAGGCCGTGCCGGTGACGATGCAGACGTCCTCGCCGCCGAGCACCCGCGCGATGGCCTCGGACTGGTGGGTGTAAAGCTCGCGCACGCCGCGCCGCTCCAGCGCCCGCCGCAACACCGGCGCGACGCCCTGGGGCCAGTCCCCATACCGCGCCTCGCGCGCGGGTCGGACCTTCCAGGCGGTGACGCCGCGAGCAAAGGCCGCGTCGCCCGAAAGACGGTCGGCAAGCTGCGCGGCGTTCATGCGGGGATGGGGTGGCTATACAAAAGGGCACCACCGGAAACGCCAAGCGTCACCCGCTCACCCTAGCGCACGATCCCCCACCACACAAATACCGAACACCCTGCTCCAGGGACGGTGATATGGCGAGCCTAATATTGAGCCAATGTGTCCTGGCGCGGCTCTCTCAGCAGATTACCCAGTCTCTGGGCAATATGGCAGAGTGTTAGTTTCAGGCTGAAGCCATTCCGAATACGCCAAGCATCTTCTGTCCTCTGGCGACGAAGTTGAAATAGGCAAGACATGCATTCGACATCATACCCAATTCGGATGATATCTAGTTGCGCACAGCAAGTAGCATTGACATTGATCATTGGGACTGTCTGGCTGTTGATCGATGTGCGCGATACACAAGCACACTCATGCGTTCCGGATGCCACGCACGCGGCATACGATGAGGCGTTTGGTAAAGCCGAAGCGGTATTCGCAGGAGAACCGATTGCCAGATACACGCTATATCCTCCTTATATCGATATTGATTCCCTAAATCTCACCCTCGGATATGGTTGGATATCTCTATATTTGATCAAGGTCAATGCTATATGGAAAGGTCCGCTTTATGAGTACGTATACGTCGGCGGCGGCGGGTACGCACTTGGTGTGAAGTACCTAGTCTACGCTAGGCGCAATGCGACGATCGCAGTCAGCTGCGGTGGAGGACCGACTCCCCTCACGGCGGCGCACGAGATTCTGGACAAACTCGGAGAGGGCGAGCCGCCAATCGCGGGATCACGCGATTCCTATCCGTGGAGATGGAGTGACTGGATAACCGAAGAGGCCCTCTTGGAGCAGTTTGGCGATTGTCTACGCACAGTGGATATGCACTCGTTTCCGAGTTCCCCTGCGCCGGCATCAGTGGCCGTATCCCCTCCCGTGCCGGTGCCGATAGAAGCCCCGGAGCTTGCCGCATTCTGCGAGAACACGGGTACGCCGAAATGGCTAGTCCCAGCGGTGGCCGGCTCGGCAGGAGGCTTCGTGGCGCTGCTCGTGGGCGCATCTGGGGCCGTTCATACGCTGAGGCGCCGACGCGGCGGCACTTAGGCTGAAGCCGCCGCGCAACCGAGGTTGGTTACATCCCTGGCGTAGAGCCTTCCCATAGTCGATACGGCGGGCAGGTTTGAAACCTGCCCCTACCGGACAACGCGAACGCCTCGGATAGATAGAGGGGTCAGGCCGCCCAGCTTGCGACGAAATCGTCCACCGTCACCGGCTGCCGCAGTTCGGCGTGGAGGCGTTGCGCCAGCCAGTTGCAGCGGCGCCACATTTCGTCGGCCTCGGCGTCGCTGAACCACTCGCCGAAGTCCGCTCCCCAGCCCAGGGTGAGCGGATGCAGGGACTTGGCCTCACGCTGCAGATCCTCCGGCAACTCGTCGAAGTCTGGCTGCCTGAGCAGGTAGATGTGCCGCGCGGCTTCGGCCACGCATGCCGTGAGGGTCAGCTTGGAAGCCGGACCGGCGCCAGGATGCAAGCCCTCGAGCGCCGTGCGAAAGGCCGCCGCGTCGCCGTCCAGGACGCCCTGCAGCGCCTGCGCGGTGAGGTCCCGCTGCTCCGCCGCGAGGCGATTCCAGCTCTGGAACGCGGCGGCGGACGACGGCGAGAGATGGCGCGTGAAGCCCGGATCACGCGGCATGGCGTGCACCGATATGCCGCCGTGCACCGTGCGTCGGAGCTTCATGCTGTAGTTGCTGCCCCAGTGCAACATGCTGTGGTAGTAGATCAAGCCGTCGCCGGCCTTGAGCTTCACCGGCATGCCGCCCGGCAGCGGCGACCGCGGATCATTCTTGAGCCGGCGGTCCTCCTCGGGCGTGTTCAGGCGGCGGTGGCTGCCCGGAACCACCCAGAACACGTCGTCGTCGTAGAGCGGCAGGTTCCATTGCAGGTAGCGCGGGCCGGTTTCCGCCAGCTCCTCTTGCAGCAGCCAGAGCGGCGCCACCCCGTTGTTTCCAATGTCGCGGTGCCACTTGGCGGGGCCGTGGTCGACGCGCGGGTTGCACATCATCATCATGTGCATGGGCACCGCCTCGGTCCCGCTGAGCAGCTCGCGGCTCGTGCCCATGACCGGCTCGCTGAGCCATAGCTCGACCGCCGGCGCGGTTTCCTCGTCCACCAGCGCGTGGAAGTCGGGCACGCGCGGCTGCATGTGTTTCTCCCACGTGCCGCCGGGCGGATCGTCGGGACCGGCCTCGCGGCGCCAGACCTCGCGCTGCCGTTCCAGCAAGCCCTCGCAGGCCTCCCGCACCGCGTCGAGCCGGTCGGCGGGGATGACGTTGCGCACGAAGAGATAGCCGTCGCGACGGAGCATTGACTTGTTCAGGCTGGGCATGGGGACTCCGATGTTGGGTGTCGCCCTACGCGGCGGTTTGGGCTGAGCGTTTCACGCACGATACTTGGTGCGGCGTTTCCCACGCTGCACGCAGCGCGGGCCACCGGCAAGCGGTCAATCCGGTCCCCTCTCCCCACCGTGGGAGAGGGATAGAGCCTGCCCCGGACTTGATCCGGGGGTGAGGGGACGGCCGCCCCCACGCTGCACGCAGCGCGGGCCACCGGACCGGAATTCCCGCTCCGTTCGGTGTAGGGGCAGCCCTTGTGGCTGCCCGGATCCACCCGGACGGGCGCCCACCAGGGACGCCCCTACGCGGACGTGGGCCCGCCGGGCCTGGACTTCCATCCCGTTCGATGTAGGGGCAGCCCTTGTGGCTGCCCGGATCACCCGGACGGGCGCCCACCAGGGGCGCCCCTACTCGGGCACGGGCATCGCCGGATCTCGATTCCGGCCTCCGGTCCGTGTAGGGGCAGCCCTTGTGGCTGCCCGGATGCACCCGGACGGGCGCCCACCAGGGGCGCCCCTACGCGGGCAACGGAGTCGCTGGGCCTACGTGCCCCAACTCGCGGCGAAATCGTCCAGCGTCACCCGCTGCGGGGGCTCGGCGTGGAGGCGCTGCGCCAACCACTCGAAGCGACGCCACAACTCGTCGGCCTCGGCGTCGCTGAACCGGTCGGCAAAGGCCGGTCCCCAGCCCAACGTGAGCGGGTGGAGGTGCGTCGCCTGTCGCTGCATCGCCTCCGGCAGGTCGTCGAAGCCCGGCTGCTTGAGCCAGTGGATGTGCCGCGCGGCCTCGCCCAGGCACGCCGTGAGGGTCAGCTTGGAAGCCGGACCGGCGCCGGGGTGCAAGCGCTCGAGCGCCGTTTCAAATCCTGGCGCGTCGCCGTCCAGGACGCCGCGCAGCGCCTGCGCGGTGAGGTCCCGTTGCTCCGCCGCGCGGCGATTCCAGGTCTCGAACGCGGCGGCGGACGACGACGAGAGATGGCGCGTGAAGCCTATGTCCCGCGGCATGGCGTGTACGGCCATGCCGCCGTGCACCGTGCGCCGCAGCTTCGGGCTGTAGTTGCTGCCCCAGTGCAACATGCTGTGAAGGTAGATCAAGCCGTCGCCGGCCTTGAGCTCCACGGGCATACCGCCCGGCAGCGGCGACCGCGGATCGTCCTTGAGCCGCCGGTCCTCGTCCGGCGTATTCAGGCGCCGGTGGCTGCCCGGCACCACCCAGAGCACGTCGTCGTCGTAGAGCGGCAGGTTCCACTGGAGATAGCGCGGACCGGTTTCCGCCAGTTCCTCTTGCAGCAGCCACAGCGGGGCCACCTCGAGCGGCCCGATGTCACGGTGCCACTTGGCGGGGCCGTGGTCGGTGCGCGGGTTGCACATCATCATCATGTGCATGGGCACCGCCTCGGACCCGCTGAGCAGCTCGCGGCTGATGCTCATGACCGGCTCGCTGAGCCACATCTCGACCGCCAGCGCGGTTTCCGCGTCCACCAGCGCGTGAAACTCGGGCACGCGCGGCTGAGGGCGCATGTCCCACACGCCGCCGGGGAGATCGTCGGGCCCAGCCTCCTGGCGCCAGATCTCGCGCTGTCGGTCCAGCACGCCCTCGCAGGCTTCGCGCACGTCGTCGAGCCGGTCGGCCGGGATGACGTTGCGCACGATGACGTAGCCGTCGCGACGGAGCAGGGATTGGTTCAGGCTGGGCATGGAGACTCCGGTTCTGGACGACGCGCTACGCGTCGAAATGGGCTAAGCGCATCACGCAAGTCACATGAGTGCCGCGTATCCCACGCTGCACGCAGCGCGGGCCACCGGACAGAGCCCGTTCGGTGTAGGGACAGCCCTGGTGTCTGCCCGGTTCGAACCCGCCGGGCGCCCACAAGGGGCGCCCCTACGCGGACAGGGGCGTCCCCCGAACTGGATTCCGGCTTTCGGCGGAATGACGGAACGCTCCACACGCCCTACGACCCGTCCAGGCCGATGTATTTCATCACCTGGTCCACCCACACGTCGTCGTAGCCCCTGCCTTCCCAGAGGCGGATCAGCGGCGCGTCGGCATCGGTGGGATGCACGCCCGCGGGATCGTGATCCAGGACGCCCAGGAGCTGGCGCCGCACGGGGTCGGCACGCGCGATCAGCTCCGGTGAGCTGGAAACGCGGTCGCCCAGCCGCATCCAGATCGGGGAGTAGACGTAGAAGAGATTCTTGCGCCGCACGTTCGAGGTATTGCGCGAAACCGAGTGCCACAGGGCGTTGTGAAACAGCATCGCGTCGCCCGCGCGCAGCAGCAGTTGCTTCGCGCCCGGCACGCCGGCATCGATCTCGTCGACCTCCTTGAAGCGGCTCGGCGAAGCGAGGATTTCCGCGTTGGCGTCCTCTCGCGGAAAGTTGCCGCGGTGGCTGCCGGGAATAAGCAGGAAGTTGCCCATGTCGGGCGCGTCCACGTCGGTGAGAAACCAGCCGATCTTGAGGTGCAGCAGCGGCGTGAGCCCGCCCGCGCTCGGAAACGGGTAGGGCTTGGGGCCGTCGTAGTGCCAGCGGCTGCCGGGATGCGGCGTGGGCGGGCGCACCATCACCTGCGACGCAAGCAGCTGGATCGTAGCGCCCATCAGGTCCAGCACGATGCCCAGGTGATTGGGGTGATCGATGAGATCGAGGAAGGCGTCGTCCTCCTCGATCACGTTGAGGGTGCTCAACCACTCGTCGGGCGAACGGCCGGCGCGCTGCGAAGCCTCGTCGACGCGGTCCACGGCGTCGCCGAGCCGCGCGATTTCTTCAGGCGACAGCACGCCGGGCAGCACCAGATAGCCCTGTGTGTCCCAGTGCTCGCGCTGCTCGGGCGTCAGGCGCGTGAGGGTCTTGACGTCGATCACGGGCGCACCTCCCGGCGGGCTGCCATCGGGGGTCCAAGTCTCGGTCGGCGACAGCGTAGCGCGAGCGACACTGGGACGTTACGAGTCCGTCGTTCCGAACGCACCAATCGTCATTCCGAACGTAGTGAGGAATCTAAGGACGCGGTGCCCTCTCCCCACCCCTTGGATTTCTCGCTCCGCTCGAAATGACAGTAGTTGGCTCGAAATGACATGAGTTGGCCCGTTACTTCGACCTCGAAGTTAAACGCCGAACGTGTATAAAAACTCCAGCCTCGGCCCGCCGCGAAGACGCCCTACCAGTTGCCGTTGACCAGCCAGCCGCCGTCGGCGAAGAGGCAGTGGCCGGTGACGAAGCTCGACTCGTCGGAGGCCAGGAAGACCGCCGCGGCGGCGATCTCCTCCGGCGTGCCCAAACGTCCGGCGGGAACCCGCAGCATCAGCGGGGCGATGGCCTCGTTGCCCTCTTCGCGGGCGCCGCGAAACAGGGGCGTGTCGGTGTAGCCGGGGCCGATGGAGTTGGCCCGCACGCCGTGCTCCGCCAGCTCGACCGCCATCACCTGGGTGGCCATGATGACCGCCGCCTTCGAGGTGCAGTACGCGATGCGCTCACTGACCGCGCGTCCGCCATAGATCGACGCGATGTTGATGATGGAGCCCGTACCGTCGGTCACCATGCGGCGGGCCGCCGTCTGGGCGCTGAAGACGACCGCGTCGAGATTGAGGTCCATCAGGCGGCGCCAATCCTCGCGCGTGTGGTCCAGGAACATGGCCCCGATGGAGACTCCGGCGCTGCCGACCCACACGGTGAGGCCGCCGAGGTCGCTCACGACGCCGTCGACGAAGCGATCCAGGTCGTCCTGCTCGGTCACGTCGATCGGCATGTCCAGGGCGCGCCGGCCGAGCGCGCGCACCTCGTCGGCCACGCCGGCGGCCCGTTCCGGATCGAGGTCGCCGATCGCGACGTCCGCCCCCTCGCGCGCGAACGCCAGCGCGCAGGCGCGGCCAATGCCCGAGCCGCCACCGGTGATGGCGGCGATCTTGCCCTCCAGCCGCATGTTCAGTCTCCTTCGATGTTGGGTTGCACGGATTGGCTGCCGCATTGTCGCGAGAATTCGCGGACGGCGGGGACGCATCCGGTGGCCCACGCTGTTCGGTGGCCCATGCTGCGTGCAGCATGGGAAGGGCCGTTCCCCTCACCGCTTCCCCCGGTTGCGACCTTCGCGTAAACCCTCGTCATTCCCGCGAAGGCGGGAATCCACCCTTCACTGAATCCGGGGGCGGAGAGGATGCGCCCGGTCTTCCTCACGCCCGGCTGAATCTTGCAAGTGTCTGCGGTGGAGAAAGGGAACCGGACATTCGGCTAGAAACAAGCCGCTATCCTATCCCCGAGCGCTGAACTACCCGCGGCCGGGATCGGCCGCCGATGCACCCCTTTACCGGAGGATTCCCCATGCCCCCTAGCAGCGAACGCGCCATACAGGAGTTGCGCGGCCCCGCCGCCCTGGTGATGGCGCCGTTCGACGACGACCTGCGCCTCGACCTGGACGCCCTCACTTCCAACATCCAGTTCCTTCTGGACGGGGGACTGGAGACCGGGAAGGGATTCATCATCTCGCCGTGCGGCAGCGGTGAGTACCTGACCCTCTCGCCGTCGGAGCACCGCGACATGGTCGCGGCCTCGGTCGAAGCCGCCGCGGGCCGGATCCCCGTGGTGGCGGGCGCGGCCAGCCTCAATCTGGACGAGGTGATCGCCCTCTCGCGGGGCGCGGTGGACGCCGGCGCGGAGTACGTGATGATTTCCCCGCCCTGCTACTACCCGATCAGCCAGGAGGGCATGTTCGAGTGGTACCGGATCCTCACGGAGTCCATCGACGCCGGAATCATGATCTACGATCAGTCCTGGCGGCAGGACATCGGCTCGTCGCTGGGCGTGGATCTCATCGCGCGGCTGGCTGAGTATCCGGGCATCGTGTCGCTCAAGTACGGCGCGCCCAACATCATCGAGCCGATGGTCGAGGCGCTGGATCGCTTCGCCGACCGCTACGCCTTCATCGACAACTCGCTGGGCTACACCTCCACGCTGGCCTACATGCACGGCGCCACCGGCTTCATCTCCGGTCCGGCGACCTGGTGGCCCGAGTTCGAGCTGGAGTTTTTCCGGCTGCTGGAGGCGGGCGACTTCGCCGGCGCGGACCGCTGGCACGCGAAGATCGGGCCCTACATGTGGCTGCACCAGAGCGAGGGCGGCCCGGGATGGCGGGAACTGCAAGACTCGGCCATCATCAAGGCCGCGTTGGACTTTGTGGGGCTGCACGGCGGACCGACCCGGCCACCGTTCCGCGGCGTCAACGACGAGGAACGGCTCGTGATCAATGCGGTGCTTGACGATCTGGGCGTGCGACAGGCGGTGCCGGCTTAGCGACCGATCCGGGCGATCAGCCTTGTCCTAGCGCGATGCGCACGTCGTCGGTCGTGTCGCGCAGCACGGTTGGCCGAATCGAGATTTCCTCGATGAGCGTGCGGCCCGGCATGGCGGCGCAGAACACGATGGCGTCGGCGACGTCGTCGGCACCGATCATGGTGGCGCGATCCTCGGCCGTCGGCGGGCGCGGGCGCTGCGCGAGCAGCGGTGTGTCCACCTCGCCGGGCAGGACGGTGCAGGCGCGGATGCCCCGGTTGCGGAACTCGGCGTTCACGCTGCCCATGTAGTTGAGCAGCGCCGCCTTGGACGCCGCATAGGCCGCCCCGCCCAGCGGTCCGGGACTGTAGACGGCGAACGACGACACGCTGACGATCGTGCCGCCGCCGCGCTCGATCATGCCGGGAATCAGCCCGCGGCAGAGGACCGCCCCGGCGGTGACGTTGATGCGGAAGAGCTCGTCGAGGGCGGCGTCGGCCGTCGCCGAACTGCGGTGGGGCGAGTTGGCGCCGGCGTTGTTGACCAGCACGTCCACGCCGCCCAGCGTCTCCGTGGCCCAGCCCGCGAGCGCCTCAACCTGGGCGGGGTCCATGAAATCCGCCACGTAGGTCGGGACGTCGGCGCCACTCGCGTCCGCGACGATTTCCGCGGCTCGGGCCAGACGGTCGGGCGTGCGGCTGGTGAGCGCCACGCGAGCGCCGGCACGCACAAGCCCGAGTGCGGCAGCGGTCCCGATGGCGCCTCCGGCTCCCGTGACCAGCGCAACCTGACCGTCCAAGCGACCCATGCGTCCCTCCGCCGTGGCGACCGCGGACCGCTACTGGCTGCGGCCGCGCGCGGTGACGTGCCAAACGGCCTCAACGATACCGTCCCGCGCGGCGAAGGCGTGGTCGTAGAGGTTCACGCAGGGGCAGATGTGGTTGGGGATGACGCGCAGCGTCTGACCGATGGCGAAGGCGCTCGCGTCCGGCGCGGCGATCACGCCGTGCTCGTCGGACACGCTGGTGATCACGGCTTCGGGATGGCCGACCACCATGCCGTGGCCGGTGTTCGCCAGCACACCGGGGCCGCGACGGTCGGAGGTGAGCGCCTTGGCGCCGGCGTCGATGACGACGCGATCCGGCGCCGGCAGGTTCACCACCGTCGCCAGCACCGTCGCCGCGCACCACTCGGTGTGCCCCAACAGATGCGCGTGCGACGCGTCGTTGAACACCGCCGTGCCCGGGCGCAGCTCGTCGATGGGCGCGTGGAACGATTCGAGCAGGAACGACGGCGAGGACCCCATGCTCACCTCACACGGCGCGCCAGTTGCGTCCTGGATCGCCTCGGCGACGCCGGTCATCAACTGTTGGGACTCCGCGGCGGCGACATGGACGCCGGCCGGATCAGCAGCCTGATAGTCGTGGCCTTCATGCGTGTAGATGCCGCGCAGGTTCAGGCCGTCGGCGTGGAGTATTTGCTGTGCAAGTGCAACGGCGGGCTCGGCGCTTGCCACGCCCGTGCGCTGCTGGCCGGTGTCGATCTCGATGGCCAGGTCGATCGTCGCGGCGGCAGACTCGAAGGCCGCCCCGAGCGCCCGCACGTGCTCGGCATGGTCGACGCCGACGGCGAGGCGGGTGCGCGCGGCAAGCTCCACGAGGCGAATGAGGCGCGACGCGCCGACGACCTGGTTGGCGATGAAGATGTCGTCGAAACCGGCGTCGGCAAAGGCCTCGGCCTCGCCGACCTTGGCGCAGCAGATGCCCTCGGCGCCGGCTCGTCGCAGCCGATCAGCGACCGCCGCCATGCGGTGGGTCTTGACGTGCGGACGCAGCCGCGAGCCCGCCTTGCGCGCGGTGGCCACCATGCGCGCGATATTGGCGTCGAGCACGGCGAAGTCGATCACGAGCGCCGGGGTCTCGAGGTCCGCCACGGCACGCCCGACGGCGGCGGAAGGCTCCCGGCTGGAGAGCACGGCTTCGGACGTCATGGGTTTTCGGCGCGGTCCTGCGCTGGGGTGAGTGTACGGCCTGCGGCGGCGCGAGATTTTCGCGAGGCGCGTGTCGGTCATTCGGTGTAGGAGCAGCCCTCGTGGCTGCCCGGTTCGAACCGGACGGGCGCCCACAAGGGACGCCCCTACAAGACTCTCCGCGGTGACGCGTTGGCGTGGGCCGGGCGCCGGATGTCGTACCGTTCCATACGCGGGTCGGGAATCGCACGAACAGCACCGCGTATGAACGTCACGGGTGGTCGGGGGTTGGGTCGGCATGGGCGCTGAGGTCAGGCGGCTGAGCAACTGGATCAACGGCGAGTGGGCGGAGTCGGCCAGCGCCGATCGCCTGGACGCCGACAATCCGGCGACGGGCGAGGTGATCGCCAGCGTGCCGCTGTCGACCGAGACCGACATCGACGCGGCCGTGCAGGCGGCCAAGGCGGCCTTCCCGGCCTGGCGCGACACCCCGGCCGTCGATCGCGGACGGGTGCTGTTCCGGCTGCATTCGCTCATGCGGGATCGGTTCGAGGAAATCTCCCGCACCGTGACCATCGAGAACGGCAAGACGCTGGAAGAGGCCCGCGGCGAGGTGCTGCGGGCCGTCGAAAACGTCGAGGTGGCCGCGGGCATTCCCACCCTGCAGCAAGGCTCGTTCTCCAGCGACATCTCGGCGGCCATCGACGAACACTCGATCCGCGAGCCGCTGGGCGTGTTTGCGCAAATCGGACCCTTCAACTTCCCGGCCATGGTGCCGTTCTGGTTCGGCCCGCTGGCGGTGGCCTGCGGCAACACTTTCGTGACCAAGCCGTCGCAGAAGACGCCGCTGAGCCAGACGCTGCTCACGGAGCTCACGGCCGAGGCGGGATTCCCGCCCGGCGTGATGAACCTGGTGCACGGCGAAGGCGAGCAGGCCCAGGCGTTGAGCGCCCATCCCGACGTGGCGGGGGTGTCCTTCGTCGGCTCGACACCGGTGGCGCGGGCGGTGTACGAAACCGCCACGCGTCACGGCAAGCGGGCGCAGTGCCAGGGCGGGGCGAAGAATCACTTGGTGGTGCTGCCGGACGCCGACCTGGACGCCGCGATTCCCAATATCTGCGGCTCGACCTATGGCTGCGCCGGCCAAAGATGCCTGGCCGGGTCGGTGGTGGTGACGGTCGGCGACGTCCGCGAGGAACTGACGGAGCGGCTGGTCGAGGCGACCTCGTCAATCCGTCTGGGCGACGGGCTCGATCCGGACACCGGCATGGGCCCGGTGATTTCCGCCGAGTCTCGCGATCGCGCGTTCGCCTACATCGATCAAGCGATCAAAGACGGCGCTGAAATGCTGCTGGACGGGCGCGGCGCGACAGTGGACGGGCTGCCCGGCGGCTACTGGGTGGGCGCGACGGTGCTGCACGAGGTGACCCCCGACATGCCCGTCGTGCGCGACGAGATCTTTGGGCCGGTGGTGAGCCTGATGCACGCCGACACGCTGCAGGACGCCATCGACATGGTGGAGGCCAGCCCCTTCGGCAACGCGGCCACGCTCTACACCAACAGCGGCGGCGCGGCGCGGGAGTTCACGCGGCAGGTCAACGTCGGCAATGTCGGCATCAACGTGGGCGTGGCGGCGCCGATGGCCTTCTATCCCTTCGGCGGACGCAAGCAGTCGTTCTTCGGCGACATCCACGCCCAGTCCACCGAGCTGGTGCGGTTCTACACCGACCCGAAGGTCGTGATCACGCGCTGGCCGGGCAAGTCGGACGGCCGGGACCCGTGGGACTGAGCGCGCGACAGGAGCGCCCCAATGGCGCATGAGTACCGCCACTCGGGCGAGCGGCACATTCGCGACAGCGCCTACCTGGAGCGCATCCACCCGGACATTCGCCCCGTGCTGCTGGGCATGGAGGCCGAGGCCGATCGCGACGGCCTGCCGATCACGGAACGGCCGAGCACGCGCCTGCTGTCCCTGGTCGTGCGCGCGATGGGCGCGCGGCGGGCGCTGGAGATCGGCACGAACATCGGCTACTCGGCCATCGCCTCGGCTCTGGCCGAGGGCGGCGAGCTGGTCACGCTGGACATCGACCCGGAGATGCACGAACGGGCACGGGTCAACGCCGACCGCGCCGGCGTGGGCGACAAGGTCACACTGGTCACCGGACCGGCGCTCGAAACGCTGGCCGGGATCGAAGGACCGTTCGACTTCGCCTACATCGACGCCGACAAGGGCTCCTATCCGCAATACCTCGACGCGGTCGTCGAGCGCTTGCGCCCGGGCGGCGTGGTGGCGCTGGACAACCTGCTGTGGCTGGGCCAGGCGGCACACGAGCCGGAGGACAGCGACTTCCACCGCGAGTCGACGCCGATCATCCGCGCCTTCAACGAGGCGTTCCTGGGGGATGTGCGGCTCGACAGCACGATCGTGCAGGTCGGGGACGGCATTGGGCTGGGAATCAAACGACCGTCTGTTGACTGAAATCGGCAGGGCGCGTAGCGTCGCGCCGCGGAACGTAGCTGCGTAAGGAAACCGTCCCGATGTTGACCAATTGCGCGAAGCAGCGGCTCGCGAGCGGCAAGGTGGCGCTGGGCGTGAGCTGCGGCTTCGGCGCGCCGTTTCTTGCCGAGGTGCTGGCGCGCGCGGGGTTCGACTGGGTCATGGTCGACAACCAGCACGGCATGTGGGACCGGCAGTCGTCCTCCCTGGCCATGATGGGCGTGCGGGCCGGCGGATCGACCCCCATGGTGCGCGCGCCCGAAAATGACTACTACGCCATCGGACGGCTGCTCGACGAGGGAGCATTGGGCGTGATCGTGCCGATGGTCGACAACCGTGAGGAGGCCGAGCGCGTGGTCCAGGCCTGCCGCTATCCGCCCATCGGCAGCCGCTCGGACGGCGTGAGCGGCGCGAGCGTGTACGGCCCCAGCTATCGCGAGCGGGCCAACGACGAAATCCTGGTGGCGATCCAGCTCGAGTCGCGCGAAGCGATCGAAAACGCCGACGCGATCATGTCGGTCGAGGGAATCGACGCCTGCTGGCTCGGTCCGGCCGACCTGGCAAACTCCATTGGCCACGCGCGCAACACGCCGGTGCACGACGCGGCGGTGAACGAGATGATCGCGGCGTGCAAGCGCCACGGAAAGGCCGCGGGCATTGCCGCCGGTAGCGTGGAGCAGGTGGAGAAGTGGGTGGCGGCCGGCTGCACGTTCGTCAGCGCCGGCGGCGACAAGATCTATGTGGGCAGCAGCGCGGCGGCGGAGTTCAACGCGCTGGCGAGCCTGCGGGAGTAGCGAGACATGGCACGCATCGATTCATTGACCAATCCCGTCAAGGCCAAGCTGCGCCGCGGCGAGGTGGCCCTGGGCGTGGGCGTCGCGCTCGGCAGCCCGAACATCGTGGAGCTGCTCGCGCGGCAGGGGTTCGATTGGGTCTTGATCGACAACCAGCACGGCACCTGGGGGCGCGAGTCCACGTCCGCGGCGTTCATGGCGGCGAGGGCCGGTGGCGCGGTGCCCATTCCCCGGGTGCTCAGCAGCGAGTACACCGCCGTCGGGCATCTGCTCGACGAGGGCTGCACGGGAATCGTCGTGCCGATGGTGGATTCGCCCGAGGAAGCGGAGCAGGTTGTGCACGCCTGCAAGTATCCGCCCGCGGGCGGCCGGTCGCTCGGCGCGGCGGGGGCGATTGCGCAGTGGCCGGAGTACATGAACCGCATCAACGACGAGTTGCTCATCATGGTGCAGGTCGAGTCCAAGCAGGCCGCCGAGGCGGCCGACGAGATCATGGCGGTGGACGGCGTCGACGGCACGTGGGTCGGCCCGGCCGACCTCGCCGCATCCATTGGTCACGCGCAAGGAAGCACCGAGCACACGGACTGCGTCGTCGGCGTGTTCGACGCCTGCCGGAATCAGGGCAAGATCCCGGGCATCTCCGCCGGTCCGCCCGACTCCGCGAAGCGCTGGATCGAGCACGGCGCGCGCTTCGTGACTATTGGCGCGGACGTGCTGTACGTGCTCCAGGGCGCGCAGGCGGAGCTTGAGGCGTTTGGCCGTGCGCCAGGCTTGGGCGACTGGTCGTAGCCCAAGCGACCGCCGCCTTTGGTCCCAAGGGTGTCCAGACAAGAGATCAAGTCCCGTTCATGGTGAGCCTGCCCCGTACCTGATACCGGGGCGAACGGATTGCCGCCGCTCGCCCGACAACCAATGCCGATGCCAGCTACCTAATGACAACCGAGAGCCAGAGACCGCGACCGCTGAAGGTGGATGAGGTCCGCAGGCTCCTACAGGCAATCGACGAATCGCCTGAGACGGTCATCCCGATCCACTTGCTGCGGCGAGGGACGTGCCGGACATACGCCGCTGGCGATGCGGCGGCGTTGGACGCCGTGGTTGTGCAGGCCGACCACATGCCGGAGGAGCTGTTCGGACTCGGGACTAGCGCGCAGGGGATCTGGGACCTGCTGCGCGTCCTTGACGGCTGGACGTGCGTGGAAGTGGCGCCAGTGGTCGCCCCCGCACTCGGCGCGCTGATGAGCGAAGACACGGGAAAGCGCGTCCGCTACTACGAGGGCATCTATCACACCCTTACCAAGCCGGCGCCGGTATTCGAAGATCCGGCGGTTCGCCAACTGACCATCCGTGACGCCGGCCTGCTGGCCGCCTACGGATTGCACGGCGGAGACTTCGGCAGCTTGCCCAGGCTGCTTCTCGAGGGTGTGGTCGCGGGCGCGGTGGTGGACGGCCAAGTAGTCGGAACGGCCCACACCAGCGCCGTCACCGACCGATACTCCGACATCGGGGTCGACACGCATGAGGCTTGGCGCGGGCGAGGATTCGCCACGGCCGCCGCGTCCATCGTGGCGAGGCGGGTGCAAGAGCAAGGACGAATCCCCGTCTGGAGTTGCGGCGAGGACAACGTGGCATCCCTCCGAGTCGCCCGGAAGCTGGGATTTGAGGAAGTCTCCCGGCTCACCTACCTGATCAAGGCGGCCTGAATCAAAGCGCCGCGGCAAGCCGCGCGGCGTTCGCTCGGTAGGCGCCCGGCGCGTGAACTACGGCTAGGGAATCAGCAGCAGCTTCCCGGTCGTGGCGCGGCCTTCGAGGTCGGTGTGGGCTTGCGCGGCGTCGGCCAGGGCGTATTCGCCGTGGATCTTGAGCTCGAGCGAGCCGTCCGCGACCCAGCCGAGCACGGACGACGTGCGCCAGGCGAACTCTTCGGAGGTGATGAGATGGTGCCCAAGGCTCGGACGCGCCAGGAATAGCGAGCCCTTCTGGTTGAGGACCTGCGGGTCCATGGGCGGCACGGGTCCGCTGGCGGCGCCGAAGAGCACCATGTAGCCGCGCGGCTTGAGGCAATCGAGGCCGCGGTCGAACGTGGCCTGCCCCACGCCGTCATAGACGACGTCCACGCCGGTCCCGTCGGTGAGCTCGCGGACCTTGGGTAGAAAGTCCTCTTCCGTGTAGTTGATGACGTGATCCGCGCCCACGGCTGCTGCGACTTCCGCCTTGGCGGGCGTTCCGACGGTGGTGATGACCTCCGCACCCGCTTTCTTGGCCATCTGAATGATCAGACGACCGGCCCCGCCCGCGCCCGCGTGCACCAGCGCGGTGTGGCCGGCGCGCAGCGGAAAGCTCGAGGTCGTGAGGTAGTGCGCCGTGCAGCCCTGGAGCATCACGGCGGCCGCGGTGCGGGTGTCCAGCGCTTCCGGAACGCGCACCAGCCGATCGGCGGCGACGGCCTGCAATTCGGCATATGAACCAATCTCGGTGCCGTGCGCGACGCGATCGCCAGCCTCGAGCGCGGTCACCTCCGACCCGACCTCCACCACCACGCCGGCGCCTTCCATGCCCAGCGTGAACGGGGGCTCGACCGGGTAGCGGCCGGTGCGCTGGTAGGTGTCGATGTAGTTCACCCCGGCGGCTTCGGTGCGCACCAGGACCTCGTTGGGCGCGGGCGACGGGTCGGGGATGTCTTCGTAGCTGAGCGCCTCGATGCCGCCCGGCGTGTGGACGCGAATGGCTTTCATGGGTGACTCCTTTGCGGCGGGAAAACGCCAGCATAGGACGCGGTGCGGCTAGGCAGGGCCGCGCGTGCCTTATATTCCGGCCCGTGCGCATACCCGACGTGCTTCAAACGCTGCGCCCGCTGATCGCCGGCGTGTACCTGCCGGCGTTCCTGATGTTCTTCGGCGTGGGGATGCTGACGCCGACGCTGCCGCTGTTCGCGGCGGAGCTGGGCGTGAACTACACGCTGGTGACACTGGCGGTAGCGGTGACGGGGCTGGGCACGCTGCTGTGGAACGTGCCGGCCGGTCTGCTGCAGGCGCGCTGGAGCGAGCATCGCTCGGCGATCGTGGGACTGCTGGCGGTGGCGGCGGCGACGCTGGCGATGGGCTTTACGCGTGACTACGCGCTGGTGGTGGTCTTCCGCGCGCTGGCGGGGATCGGCATGGCGACCTGGACGATCTCGCGCATGTCGCACCTGGTGGCCGCCGTGCCGCACCACCATCGCGGGCGGGCGATGTCGCTGTTCGGCGGGATCATGCGTATCAGCCTGTTTCCCAGTCCCGCCATCGGCGGCGCATTGGCCGAGCTGGTGAGCTACGAGGCGTGCTTCCTGGTGGCGGGACTCTTTGCCGCCGTCGGCGTGCTGCCGATGCTGCTGATGCGGCAGCGGGTCGAGCGGCCGCTGGGCAGCGTGCCGACGCGGCACGTGGCGCCGTCGAGCCTGTGGGCGGTGCTGCGGGGGCACTGGCGCGACCTCGCGACCGCCGGAACGGGGCACGTGCTGGCGTCGGCCGTCCGCGCGGGGCGACAGGTGATCATTCCGATCTACGGCGCGTTCGTCCTCGGTCTGGACGCGGCCGAGATCGGCGTGGTGGTGAGCGCGTCGGCGGCCATCGACATGACGCTGTTTCCGGTTGCCGGGTACGTGATGGACCGGTTCGGGCGCAAGTTCACCAACGTGCCGTCCATGTTCATGCTCGGGGCGTCGATGGCCGTGCTGCCGCTGGCGCAGGATTTCGTGGGGTTGATCGTGGTGGGGCTCTTCGCCGGCGTGGCGAATGGATGGGGTTCCGGCGCCATGCTGACCCTCGGCTCGGACCTGGCCCCCCGCGAGTCGCCGGGGCCGTTCCTGGGCGTCTGGCAGTTCATGGGCAACACCGGCATGACGGGCGGGCCGCTGATCGTGGGCGTGGTGGCGGATGCGGCGGGTCCGGACGCGGCGCCGTTCTACCTGGCGGCGGCGGGCTTCGCCAGCGGGCTCATTTTCTTGCTGTTGGTGCGCGAGACGCACCGGGTGCGAGGACAGCCGGCTACGGTGTCGGCGTAGGTGGGCCTTCGAGCGATTGGGCGCGGGCGGGTCTGAGACCCGCCCCTACCCTGACGCTCGGTCCCGGGCTGCGCGCAGGGCGGGCCACCGGGTCGGTGTAGGGACAGCCCTTGTGGCTGCCCGGACTGTGACTCGCACGGGCGCCCACCAGGGGCGCCCCTACGCGGACGGGGGCGTTACCACGGCATGTCGGGTGGACATGCGCTCGAGGCGTTCCGGATCCGGTTCGGGGAGGCACTCGGTGGCCGGCGCAAAGGTCAGATCGGGCTCCAGCTCCAAGGCCGGCTCCGCTAAATCCTGGCGGTAGAACTTGGACGACGGGAACAGGTCGCCGGGATAGGTGAAGTTGGGCAGCGTGGCCAGCTCGACGCACAGCGCCGCGCCGACAGAGCTTTCGAGCATCCCGCCGATCCACACGGGGATACCGGCGTCGCGGCAGACGTCGTGCATGGCGACCGAATTGGTGAATCCACCCGCGCGGCCGGGCTTGATGTTGACGTAGTGGCAGGCGCCGATGCGGATGGCCTGCTGGACCATTTCGAGGTCGCGGGCGGATTCGTCCAGGCAGATGGGCGTCTCGATCGCTCGCGCCAGTTCCGCGTGGTCGAGGATGTCGTTCCAGCCCAGCGGCTGCTCGATGAAGGCCAGCCCCAGGTCGTCTATGGCCTCGAACGTGTCGAGGTCGTCGAGGGTGTAGCCGGCGTTGCAGTCGATGTGGATGAGGTGATTTGGAAACGTTGAACGTACGGCGCGCAGCACGTCGACGTCCCAGCCCGGCCGCACCTTGAGCTTGGTGCGGGGGAAACCGGCGTCCACGGCCTGTTGCATGTTGCCCAGGAGCATGTCGATGGAATCCTGCACGCCGAAGTCGGCGCCGGCGATGACGGGGCGCGTCTCGCCGCCGAGCAGTCGGTGGACGGGCGTGCCGGTGATCTTGGACTCCAGCGACCACCAGCACAGCTCGACCGCGGCCTTGGCGAAGCCGTTGCCCTTGGCGAAGGCGAGCCGGTCGTGGAGGTCCTGCGCGGAGTCGTACTCACGCCCCACCACGTGCGGGCCGAACACCTCGGCCACCAGGTAGAAGACGCCTCCGGCGCACTCGTTGACGTAGTGCGGGGCGAAGAACGGGGTGGCCTCGGCCCAGGCCTCACTATCGCCGCTGGTGGCCTTCACGAGCACCGAGTCGATGTCGTGGTCTTCGCCGTAGGCGGTGCGCCAGGGGTAGATAAGCGGCATTCGGACGTAGTAGACGTCCAGGCGGTCGATGCGCATGCGGGCCTCCTCTGACAGGCATGGTGACGGCACGGGACGCGGGATGCAATTGGAGACCGACGAGGAGACGCGCGTTGACTTCGAAGCTAGGGCGTGCGGCGCTTGCGGAGGAGGGCGGACGGCTTGGGCGGAGCCGCGATCGCGCCTTCCAGTCGGACTTGTGGCAACCAGCGCAACCCTCGCGGCAGCCACCAGTTGCGCGATCCCAGCAGCTTCATCGAGGCCGGTACCAGGATCGAGCGGATAAGCGTGGCGTCGATGGCGACGGCAACCGCCAGCCCGAAGCCGATTTGCTGGAACACGACGAGGTCGCCCGAGGCGAACCCGCCGAACACCGCCACCATGATCAAAGCGGCGCCGGTGATGAGCGCTCCCGTCCGCCGCAGGCCGAATGCCACTGACTCGGCGTTGTCGCCGGTGCGCTCAAAGCGCTCGCGAATGCGGCTCAGCAGGAACACGTGGTAGTCCATCGAGAGCCCGAACAGCACGGCGAAGAGCAGGATCGGGACCCAGGCTTCGATGGCCACGACCTTTTGAAAGCCCAGCAAATCGGCGGCGAAGCCCATTTGGGAGACGAGCACGATCAGGCCGTAGGCGGCCCCGACCGCCAGCAGATTCATGAGGATCGCCTTGGCCGGCACGATCAGCGAGCGGAAGACCACCAGCAGCAGGACGAAGCTGATGCTGAGGACGATGCCGAAGACCACCGGGGTGTATTGCCTGGCCACGTCGAAGTAGGCCACGTTTTGCGCCGTGACGCCGGTGACGAAGGCGCTGGCCTCGACATCGGCCAACGCCCGCGGAATGACCTCGTCGCGCAGCCGGCGAACGGCGTCGGCGCCGGCGCTACTGGTCGGTTCGGCGACTAGCGGCACGGTGATGAGCGCGGCCGTTCCGTCGCGGCTGATTTCGAGGCGCGAGGGACCGAATTCCGGGTCGTCGGCGAGCGCCGTCTGCATCCGAGTGATCGCCGCCTGCACGTCGGCAGCCGACGTGTCGCCGTCGACGACGATCTGGGCCGGCGAGACCAGGCCGCCGAGGAAGTCGCGCTGCAGCACGGCAAGGCCGTCGTGCGTCCGAGTTCCCGTCGGCAGGCTCGACAGGCTGGAGGATCCCGTGTTGATGCCAATGTTGGGCACCGCGGCCGCGGCCAGCAGGCCACCGACGATGACCAGACTGACGATCGGCCGGCGCATGACGGCGTAAGCCAGGCGGTCCCACAGGGGGCGCCCCCGCCGGCGGTTGGCCGCGGCGGCGAGGCGTCCGAGGAACGGCAGGCGGAATGCATCGACGTGATCGCCCATGAGGCTGAGAATCGCCGGAAGCAGCGTGAGCGCCGCGAACACCGCCGCGGCGACCACGAGGATCGCGCCGGCCGCGAGTCCCTGGAAGACGTTTACGGGAATGACCAGCAGCCCGAGCAGGGCCACGATGACGACCAGGCCGCTGATCAGCACCGCGCGGCTCGCCGTCGCCCCCATGGTCCGAATCGCGTCGACGGTGTCGCGGCCCGCGCGGCGCTCTTCGCGATAGCGGGAGACCACGAACAGCGAATAGTCGATGCCGACCGCCAGACCCATCATCGTGACCATGTTCACGACGAAGAACGAGAGGTCGAACACCTGGCCGATCAGCGCGGTCACGCCCAGGGCGATGACGATCGCCACGCCGGCGAGGACGATCGGGAGCAGCGCCGCGGCAAAGGCGCCAAAGACCAGCACAAGGATCAGAAAGGCAATTGGCAGGGCCACCAGCTCGCCCTTCTGCAGGTCGCGCTCGGCGATCTCGCGGAAGTCCTGGCCGCCGGTGGCGCGGCCGGTCACATGCGTGGTAAAGCCTTCCGCTTCGAGGGCGTCGACAACCGCGTGGACCTCGTGGACGTTGACGATCGCGTCCTCGAGATCGCCGCTCATGAGCACCGGCAGCAGCAGCGATTGCCGGTCCTGCGAGACCAGCGAGGGATCGCCGGTCTGGTAGTAGCTGAACACGCCCTGGACCGTTGCCGGGCCGAGCGCGGCGAGATCGGCTTGCAGTTGCTCGACCACGGTGCGGAAGGACGGCTCGTCCACCGTGCTCGACTCCGCCTGCACGATCACAAGCTCGGTCACGCCGCCCGGACGGTCGAACCGCTCGGCGATGATTCGATCGCCGCGCGCGTAGTCGGGGTTGTTCGAGATTCGTTGATCGGTCGTGAGCGAGCCGCCCAGCTGTGTCGCCACCAGCGCGCTCGCGGCCACGAGCATGGCCGCCCAGATGCCGACGGTGCGCCACGGATTGCGGGCGCAATGGGCGGCGAGACCTCCCAGCGAGAGCTCGGGAACAGGAAGGGCGCGGCCGGCTCGAAGGCTCTGCACGCGCCGCGCGAAACGCCTCATCGATCCGCCGCCGGGCCGCGCTCGAACAGGCTCGGTTCCAACTAGGTCCTGTCTACGCCGGAGCCGTGCAGGTCACGTGCGAAACAAGAGGCGGCGCCCCGCGAACTGGGCATCACGCTTCTCGAATCGCGGAGAGCAGCAAGCAGAGCCGCACGCTAAGTCCAACCAGTGTGTGGCGCGCACGGACGGCGCCTGTGTGAGTTCCGCGACGCCGCGACGGAGCGCGCCGGTGCTTGTGTGAGGAGACTTACATTGCGGTCGGCGACGCCCCACGCTGCTGTGCTCGGTGGCCCGCGCTGCGCGGAGCGTGGGACCGGCCGCGGTTCAATCTCCCAGGCTGCACGCAGCCTGGGCCACCGGAACGGAATGCCTAAACCGGCTTGCCGCCGTGGACCATGAGCACCTGGCCGGTGGCGAGGCGGTTGTGGACCACGAAACCCATGATCGCGTCGGCCACGTCCTCCGGCTCGCAGACACGCTGAAGATAGGTACCGGTGCGGGCTCGCTCTCGGTTGGTGTCGGCGTACGTCGGGTCGGGATGGTCGTAGTGCCACTCGGTGTTGATGAAGCCGGGCGCGACGCAGTTGACCCGCACGTCGGGGGCCAGGGCTCGCGCGAGGGTGCGGGTGAGGCTGTGCACCGCCGCCTTGGAGGCGCAGTAGGGGATCGAGCTGCCGGAGTCACCGATGCCGGCGACGGAGCCCACGTTCACGACCACACCCGAGCCGCCGGCGCGCAGGTGCGGCGCAGCGGCGCGGGTGACGTTGAACAGCCCCTGGACGTTGGTGGCGAAGATAACGTCCCAGGCTTCGTCCTCCACGCTGTCGAGGTTCAGGATGTCGCTGAAGCGGGTGACCGCGGCGTTGTTGACCAGGATGTCGAGGCCGCCCAGGGCGTCGACCGCCTCGGCGACGAGCATTCGCGCGGCGTCCGGCGAGCTGACGTCCGCCGCAATGGAAACAGCGGTCACACCGTGGGCGCGGGCCTTTGCGGCGACCGCATCGGCGCGATCTTTCGAGCGGGCGTAGTTCACGGCGACGGAGGCGCCGCGCTCGGCCAGCATCTCGACCGTGGCGGCGCCGACGCCGCGGCTGCCTCCGGTTACCAGGGCGCATTTGCCGCTGAGCGTCATTGCAGAGACTCCTTCAATCAGCCTGTTGGACTGGCATGGTACGCGTCCGCCGTTGGCGGCAGGCCGGCCGCCGGGTGAGAATCGGGGGCCGCCCGGACCGCCGCGCGGCTCACCGATGGGTCCCCGCGTGCCGAATCGCCTCGCCGCCGAGTCCAGCCCCTACCTCTTGCAGCATCAGCACAACCCGGTGGATTGGTATCCGTGGGGCGAGGAGGCGCTGGCCAAGGCGCGCGACGAGAACCGGCCGATCTTCCTGAGCATCGGCTACGCGGCCTGTCACTGGTGCCACGTGATGGAGCACGAGTCGTTCGAGGACGACGACACGGCCGACTATCTGAACGAGCACTTCGTGTCGATCAAGGTGGACCGCGAGGAGCGGCCCGACCTGGATCAGATCTACATGAGCGCGGTGACGGCGATCACGGGGCACGGCGGATGGCCGATGACGGTGTTCCTGATGCCCGACGGGCGGCCGTTCCACGGCGGCACCTACTTCCCGCCCGAGCCGCGCTACGGCATGCCGTCGTTCCTCCAACTGCTGAAGCAGGTATGGGAAGCCTGGGTGATCCGGCGCGACGACCTGGACAACGGCGCGCAGCAGCTCGTGGAGGCGCTGCAGCGCGTGCAGGTGGGCGCGTCGGCAAGCGAGCTCACGGAGCACACGCTCGGCCAGGCCAGCCGCGTGCTGGCGGCCAGCCACGACCGGCAGCACGGCGGCTGGGGCGCGGCGCCAAAGTTTCCGCAGCCCATGGCGCTCGAGTTCCTGTTGCGACGGCACGTGGCGACGGGCGAGGGTCTGTTGCTGGACGTCGTCGAGCGTTCCCTGACGAAGATGGCGCGCGGCGGCATCTACGACCAGTTGGGCGGCGGCTTCCACCGCTACAGCGTCGACGCCGAGTGGCTGGCGCCCCATTTCGAAAAAATGCTCTACGACAACGCGCAGCTGGCGCGGGTGTACCTGCACGCCTGGCAGATCACGGGCGATGCCGAGTACCGGGCGGTGGTGGAGGCGACGCTGGACTACGTGGCGCGCGAGATGACGCACCCGGACGGCGGGTTCTTCAGCACGCAGGACGCCGACTCGGAAGGCGAGGAGGGCAAGTTCTTCGTCTGGTCCGTTGACGAGGTGGACGAGCTGTTGGGGAACGACGCCCCGCTCTTCCGCGACGCCTACGACGTGACGCGAGGCGGCAACTGGGAGGGCAAGACCATCCTGCGCCGGGTGCGCGACGCCGACGTGCTCGCGTCGATGCACGGTCTGGCGGTCGAGGAAGTCGAGGCGCGTCTGGCGGCGGGGCGGGCGGCGCTCCTCGAGCGGCGCGAGGGACGCATCCGTCCCGGCCTGGACGACAAGGTTTTGACGGCGTGGAACGGCATGATGCTGGCGACCGTGGCGGACGCGGCGCGGGTGCTCGATCGCGGCGACTACCGCGACATGGCGGCGCGTGCCGGCGAGTTTGCGCTGCGCGAGCTGCGCCGTCCCAACGGACGCTTGTGGCGCACCTGGCGCGACGGGCAGGCCAAGCTGAACGGCTACCTGGAGGACTACGCGTGCCTTGCGTCCGGACTGGTGGAGCTGTATCAGACGACGTTCGATCCCCGATGGTTCGAGGCGGCGTGTGAGCTGGCGGATGCGATGCTGGCGCACTTCGCCGATCCCGCCGGGGGCTTCTTCGACACCAGCGAGGACCACGAAACGCTGATCACCCGACCAAAGGACGTACAGGACAACGCCACGCCGTCGGGCAACGCCATGGCGGCAACGGTGTTGGCGCAGCTTGCCGCGCTGACGGGCGACGCACGGTTCGCCGACGCAGTGGCGCAGGCGCTGCCGCTCGTTGGGCGATTCGCCGGCGAGCATGCGACCGGATTCGGACAGTGGCTGTGCGCGGCCGATTTCACGGTCGCGGGCGCCCACGAAGTCGCGATCGTGGGCGACCTCGAGGATCCCGGCACGCGCGGGCTGATCGACGCCGCATTCGCCGCCTACCGACCGCGCCAGGTGGTCGCGGCGGCGGCGCCTTCCGAGTCGACCACGGTGCCGCTCTTGGTCGATCGGCCGGCGATCAATGGGGCGGCGACGGCCTATGTGTGTCGCAACTTCGCCTGCGAATTGCCGGTCACGGACGCCGCCGGGCTCGTGGCGCAACTGGCCGGATAGCGCCGGGTCGGTAGGATAGGGCAAATGCGACCTCAGGGGCTGCGATGGACGTTCTGCGAATAACGCCGCGGGGCTTCTGCCATGGCGTCGTGGACGCCATCCGCCTGGCGCAGGAGGCCGGCCAAACGCACGAGGGCCCCGTGTACATGCTGGGCTATCTGGTTCACAACGCCCACGTGGTGCAGGAGCTGGCCCAATACAACGTGAAGCTCATCGACCTGGACGATCGGTTTGCGGGGCTGGAGAAGATCGAAAGCGGCACGGTGATTCTCACGGCGCACGGCGTGTCGCCGGCGGTGAAATCCCGGGCCATGGACCGCGGGCTGACCGTGATCGACGCCACCTGCTCGGACGTCTACGTGACGCACGACCTGATCATCGACCTGGTCGACAAGGGCTACGAGATCATCTACGTGGGCAAGCCGGGCCATCCCGAGCCGGAGGGGGCGATCGGCGAAGCGCCCGACCACGTGCACCTGGTCTCGTCGACGGACGACGTGGCCAAGCTCGATCTCGGCGCGAAGCACATCGCGGTGACCACGCAAACCACGCTGAGCGTGTGGGACACCGAGGACATCATCTCCAGCATCCTGGACAAATACCCCGACGCCGAGGTGCACAACGACATTTGCCTGGCGACCCAAGATCGCCAGGAAGCGGCCGTTGCCGCGGCCGACGAGTGCGACCTGGTGCTGGTGGTGGGAAGCTCGCGCAGCTCAAACTCGCGGCGCCTGGTCGAGGTGGTGCGCGACATCAAGGGCAAGCCCGCGTACCTGGTGGACACGGTCGCGGAAATCGACCTGGAGTGGTTCGTGGATACGAAGCGCGTGGGCATTACGGCCGGGGCGTCAACGCCGGCGCGGGTGACCCGCGAGGTGATCGAGTTCGTGGAGGCCTACGAGCCGGCGATCTCGGCCCCCAACGGAGACGACGCCCGCGGCTAAAGCCGCTCGGACGATCCGGCTTGCCCGGCTTCCGCGTTGAGGTCGTCGACCACGAATGGCAGCAGCGGCACACCCAGTTCCCGCGATTCATCGAATCGCTCCCACTCGATCTCGCCGGGCACGTAGATGCGCGACGTGCCCCCCACGCGGGCGCAGTCGTGGAACAGCGCGATCTGCTGATCGACGAGGGCCGCGAACGCGTCAGGCGGCATGAAGGCCGCGATGTCGATGGCGTGAAACCAGTGGCCGGTGTCGCCGTGGCTCCCATCGGGCTGCGGACGCCCCACCGTGGGTCCAAAGCTGGCGCCGGCCAGGACGCCTGCCAAGAGATCGACCACCTGCGCGAGACCAATGCCCTTGGGTCCGCCGATGGAGACGCCGGATCCCTCGACAAGATCGGCGGGATCTCTGCTCGGCTGGCCACGGCGGTCCAAGATCCAGCCCTCGGGCACCGTCTGCCCCAGGCGTTCGGCAATCGCCACGCGCGAGTTGGCCGAGACGGACATGGCCATGTCCAGCACGATCGGGCGCTCACGAGCCGCGGGAACGGCGAAGGCGATCGGATTGTTGCCGACCATGCGCTTGCGCCCGCCAAAGGGGAACATCGTGGGCCCGGCGTTGGTGGCGGCAAACCCGATCATCCGGTGCGGCAGGGCCATCATGGCGAAGTGGGCGGCCGCGCCGAAGTGGTTGCTCCGCTTGGTGAAGCCGGTGGCAGCGCCGCTGGCGCCGGCTTTCCGAATGACCGCCTGCATGGTGAAGTGACCGGCAATGGCGCCCGGTGCGCGGTCGCCGTCCACGTGCACCGTCGCGGGCGTTTCGCTCACGATGTGGGGTTGAGCCTTGACGTTGGTGGACCCGCGCCGGATCTCCTTGCAGTACTTCGGCAGCATCACGTGGCCGTGGGTGCGGACGCCGCGCATGTCGGCGGCGATGAGGTTGTCGGCCAGGATGCCGGCGTGATCGGCACTAAGCCCGAGATCCTGCAGAAGCGCGAGGTCGAAGCGGCGAAGGTCGGCTTCGGGGATGCGGACATACTCGTCAGGTGGCATGGCGTGGACGATTCGGGGAGTGCAAAACGCCTCAGAATCGTACGCCAAGCGTGGATCGGCGAAGGATCGGAGCTCGCAGCGGGTGCAATGTCCATCGTGTCGGCCGATGCGCCACGGCCAACGCCGGGCCGGGTTGCTACGATCATCGCCGCCGCTTCGAATAGGACACCGCCATGCCCGCGCTAGACGATGCCGCCATGGAAGCCGTGGTACGCGCGCTATACGCGCATCCAAACCGCCGCCATGCCGTCCCAGTTGAGTCCGACGACACCGTGGGAAGGTTGCGCCTTGCGCTGGAGGCGACAGTCGAACGGCTACACGGCAGCGACGCGATGTGGGGCCGCGGCGTTCGCATTGAGGTCGAGCGCGATGACGACGGCGTGCCGCATCGGGCCTGGCTGTGGCGGGGATTGGTCGGCGGCCAGCGGCCGATGCGAGACGGCTTCAGCAGCGAGCCTCGACGGGTGCGCGCCTAGCCCCAACCTCGCCCCACATAGGCCAAGACCGTCGCACATCGTGTCGCCGACTAACCAGGCGACAAGAAGATTCTATCGTCGAGCAGCTCGAGGCTCACGCCAAAGTACTGACTCAGCATCGCTCGAAATACATTCACTGATGTAATTCCCTCATACATAGGATTGTCCCCGTTATCAGGAAGCAAATAGGCTGCCAAAATATCGTGACACATCGGGTCAAAACTGCAGTTCTCTATGCCATGATCGCTCATTATGACGATGATCGGCTTCATCGACGAACGCGCGAGAATTCCGTCAATGATTTCAAGCAGTCTTGAATTCAACCAAATTATCTGGCCATAGAGCGCCGATTTCACCGTGGGGTCATGCTCGTCAGACCAAGCCCCACCAGGGGCGATTTCCCCGAATTGGTCGAATGAATAGGGGGAGTGGGGCTTGACCAAGTGAGCAAATACAAACTGCGGCGATGCATCCGCGCCAAGCTCGTTCATATAGTCCATCCAATCAAGAACGCGACGTGGATCCGTCCAAGTATCTACATAATGATCGACAGCCTGAAATGCATCTGGACGATAGATGGCCTTAGCAAGTGTAGTCTTCAAGAACTTACTCATAAATCTGTTAGATAAACTGAAGGCTCGTTGCCAATGATATCTGTATTGCGATCTCTGATCATAGTCGACATACCCGGATATGATTCGACCTTGAGGCGTAAAATCCACGATTTCCTCTGCATTCCGACTCGTCGCGGTCATTTGCCATCCCGACGACACGTGAGTGTACTTGTAGCCCATTCGAGTTAACATTCTGCCTAAAGCATGATCAAGCGCCGCATCGTAAATCCGGTATGTATCCACCAGAGATTCATTGCAGGGTCGAGGATGCTGAATATAGCTCATATTCAATGACGATGTGATTGACCAAACTGAACACGTATAGTTGCTGCGTGCATGTGGATCGACATAGAATCCGCGGGTTTCCAGTTCTTGCACGAATGCACTGTTGTCAAACGACTCCGGCGAGCCACTGCGGGGATATCCGTCCAATTGGATCACGTAGACATCCCTCAGGTCGTGCGACGGGATCGCGGACAGACCGTCATTTATTTGCCCTTTAATATCAGCTGAATTAGCCAGAATAGAATTGTCTTCACGCTGCTGCGTTTGTGTCGAAACGAGCACTTGTAAGAGTTGGAGAATCGGGAACACTATAAGCACAATGCTTGCGAAGTTGAGGATTCGACCGATCCTGTGTGCGAAGTCTATGCGACCGCGCAATAGCATGGCGGCACCGACGATGAGCGGCACTCCAATCCCCAGGAGGAATCTCCAATCCGGCTGCTCTACATCGGTGATGTATATATGGCCATAGGAAAAGAAGATGATCCCGAGCATCCCGGTGAATAAGGCTGCCGGGGCCGCGCCGTTGAGAACAATCCGAAGCGCGACGAAAACGCCGGTAACTCCGGCCATAATCACAACGCTCGGAAGGATCGCCTCGTAGGCTCGGAGGAGAATCAGGTTCGTCGCGAGAAAATGCAGAATGGCAAACGCTGGTATGAGCCAGGGAAAGACATAGAAGGAACGCCGCCCGGCCGTTGGTTCCAAGGGTGGGCGTTGCACGCGCAGCCAGGCTGTCGCCAGCCGCAGCTTGTCCGCGGTTGCTCCGCCGACGACAACGGCAGCCTGGAATCTCCCAAGCACTCGACTGAGCCGTCGTGCGCCTGGGGAACCGAACAACACGGCTACCACCGCCGCGGCAATCCCACCGGCGAGCCGCATTAGATCCAGCCAGGAACCTTCCAGTGCCGCCCGCCAGCCATCGCCCCGCCAGATCACGTCGTACGCCAGCGGTCCCTGGTCCGTCGCATTCAGATTGAGCGTCGGTCCCCCACCCTCACCACCAGCCTCCGTCGTCCCGAAGATGGCGTGGTTCCTCCGCTCATCCGTCACCCAGAGCTGCAGAGTCAACACCTCTCCAGGCACCGGTGCATAGGGCGCGAATTCAAGCACGTACGGCTGGAGGAGGTGACTGGCCTTGATCCCGACCCGGTCCTGCCGGACAAGCTCCCGGTCCGGACCCCGGAGAAGGGCAGCAACGACCGGCGCCTCCTCGTCGCGACCCGCGCCGGCCGCGCCCCAGATCCGAACCTCCGACACCACGCCGAGCCCGTCATCCAGGACCTGCTCCACCGATTGCTCGGGCCACACCGGGCCAACCGCGTCGACGATGTCTCCAGCCGACCGCGCCACGAAGCTCGTGCGCGGCAGCAGGCTCAGCAGGAGCCCCAGGCTGACCAGGCCGAGGATCGCGGCGGCTAGCCGGAGACGAGCATCACCCAGGGGCATAGCCTTCACGTTACGCAGGTCTCGCGTGCAGTCGCCAGCGGCGACAGCCCGTCAGCATGAGCCGAGCCTCCGCAAGCACACGGGACGCGCCAAGACTCCGCGCCGTCGGCAGGATTCGTGGAGGGGCGGCCGGACCGGTCCAAGATCCAACCTTCGGGAACGCGCTGTCCCAGCCGCTCGGCGATCGCCACGCGCGAGTTGGCCGAGACGGACATGGCCATGTCCAGCACGATGGGGCGCTTCCGAGCCGCGGGAATGGCGAAGGCCATGGGGTTGTTGCCGACCATACGCTTCCGTCCGCCAAAGGGGAGCATCGTGGGCCCGGCGTTGGTGGCGGCAAACCCGATCATCCGGTTCGGGAGCGCCATCATGGCGAAGTGGGCCGCCGCGCCAAAGTGGTTGCTCCCCTTGGTGAACGCGGTGGCCGCGCCATTGGCGTGGGCCTTGCGAATGACCGCCTGCATGGTGAAGTGGCCCGCGACCACACCAGGGGCGCGATCACCGTCCACGTGCACCCGTCGCGGGCGTCTCGCTGACGATTCGTGGCTGCGCGGTCATCTTGGTGGATCCGCGCCGGATCTCCTTGCAGTACTTCGGCAGCATCACGTGGCCGTGGGTGCGGACGCCGCGCATGTCGGCGGCGATGAGGTTGTCGGCCAGGATGCCGGCGTGGTCGGCGCTCAGCCCGAGATTTTGCAGAAGCGCGAGGTCGAAGCGGCGAAGGTCCGCTTCGGGGACGCGGACATATTCGTCGGGCGGCATGGCGGGACCGATTCGGGGAATGCAGGACGACTCAGAATCGTACGTCAAGCGTGGATCGGCGAAGGACCGGAGCGCGCGACGGGTGTGATCTCGGTCGTCTTGGACGGTGCGCCGCAGGCGACGTTGGCCCGGGTTGCTACGGTCATCGCCGCCGCTCCGAACGGGACACCACCATGCCCGCCCTTGGCGATGCCGCCATGGAAGCCGTAGTACGCGCGCTATACGCGCATCCGAACCGTCGCCATGCGGTACCCGTTGACTCCGAAGAAGCTGTCGGAAGCCTGCGAATCTCCCTGGAGCAGACCGTCACCCGGCGGTACGGAACCGACGCCATGTGGGCCGCGGCGTTCGGATCGAGGTGGAGCACGACGATGACGGCATTCCGCATCGGGCATGGCTATGGCGAGGCTTGGTCGACGGTCAGCGCCCCATGCGCGATGGCTTTAGCAACCAATCGCGCCGCGTGCGGGCCTAGTCTCACACCAATACCAGAATTGCCGGAGCCCCGCAGCTAGGCGAGCCGACGCCGAAAGGCAACATCTCCTTCTAAGCTGCCCAACGATCGCCCTAGCTGTAGTGACCACAGCGGTATGGTCACTACACTTGGCGCGAGTCTCCGCCTCAGCCTCGGCGCTCCCTGCGTGGCTCACGCCACGCCGCATCGGGGTCACCCGGCATTCGAATATTACCGGCGCATACAGAGAGTCACGTCACTCAAATGTTGAATAGACCTTATCTTCCAACATTTCAAACTGCAGATCAAAGTAATAGTTAAGGATCGATCTAAATATGTTCACTGGAGTAATATGCGGATAAATCGCTGATTCACCTCCATCCGGCAACAGATACGCCGCAAGGATCTCGGTAGCCATCGGATGTCCAAAGCCAATCTCACGACTCCCGTGATCCGACGCAATCACGATGATCGGCGGCTCGTCGTATTCCTTCAGTATGGCGTCGATCACTTCAAGAAGCCGGTCGTTGAGCCAGAGGATTTGCCCATAGTGCGGCGAAGCCACTGTTGGATCATGCTCCGGACTCCATCCTCCCCAATCCGGCGAAATGTTCCCGTGCCTATCGAAGGAGAATGGCGAATGGGGCTTGAGGAAGTGAGAAAAGACGAATTTTGGCCCGCTGGCGCCTGCGACATTCTTCATGAACTCGATCCATTGCAAGGCGAAGGACGGTTGCTTCCAATTGTGGGAGCAAGAGACTGTTTGCCATCTTGCATCCAAGCGAATAAATCGCCACGCCATGGTGGTGCGAAGGAATTCAGCCGTAAACTCGTTCGGTAGATCCAATATTCGTTCAATGAAACATAGGTCGTGGGTGGCCGATTCGGACACAATGGGCCCGTTTGGTCCGAAGGAAATGTTCAAATCGGCGGCAGGGCTGGTATCCGTGAAATACCAGCCCGAGGAAATGTGTATATAGCGATAGCCCAAGGATTGTAGGATGCGCCCCAGCGCATGGTCGTTTCCCGTCTGATAGAGTTGATGTGAACCCTGGTGTTCGTGAGTGTACGGATGATAGTGATTCATGTTCAGGAATGCAGATATGGCCCACGGGGTGCGTGTATAGTTGCTGCGCGCATTCGGATCAACGTAGAATCCGCGGCTCTCCAGCTCGGTATGAAAGGCGGAGTTGTCGAATGACGGAGGCGAACCGCTGCGAGGGTATTCGTCGAGGATTATGAAATAGATATCTCGCATATCATCAGGAGAATCAGTGGCATTGATTTGGGTGATCCGCTGTTCGAGGCCAGGAAACGCTGTCAGGGAGGCTCCACCGCGTTCCGGTTGGAAACTTGCGCTGAGGACAAAGGAGAGAATCTGGATGGTAGGTAGCGCAAGAAGGACGACGCTTCCGAGATTAAGAAAACGCAGGACGGCAGGCGTGAGCACGATGCGTTTTAGGAGGATTGCGGCTCCGAGGATGGTTGGGACGAAGATGCCGAGGAAATACCGATCGTCCGGGGCATTGTTGTCGGTATAGATGTGACCATAGGAAAAGAAGGCTATACCCAAGAGACTCGTGAATACTGCTGCGGCTGCTGCGGACCCGAGGATAGTCCGCATCGCGATGAATATGACGGTGACAATCACCGTAACGACTGCGCCAACCGTAATCGCTTCGTATGCTCGGACTAGGTGCAGGTTGGTAGCAAGGTAGTGCAATATGGCGAACGCGGGGATGAGCCACGGAAAGAGATAGATGGCACGGCCTGTTGGCGCCCGCTTGGTATCCGATCTTTGCTCTTTCAGTCCAGTCGTACCGACAGTCGCGCTCGTGCAATGGGTCCGCCGGCGGCGCGAACAGCCGAACCTGATCGATCGCCGGAGCGCCTGACTCAACCGACGGGAAACGAGCGGAGAGAGGAATACGGCGACCACGGCGGCGGCAATGCCGCCGGCTAGGCGTAGGAGATCGAGGCTCGAACCCGCCAGCGCCGCCCGCCAGCTATCGCCCCGCCAGATCATTTCGTATGCCAGCGGGCCCTGGTCGGTCGGATTCAGGTTCAGGGTGGGTCCGCCGCCGTCGTCACCCGGCTCCGTAGTGCCAAAGACGATGTGATTGCTCCGCTCGGGCGACACCCACAGTTGCAGAATCAACGTCTCACCAGGGGCCGGACGGTACGGTGCGAATTCGAGCACGTACGGTTCGAGGAGGTGACTGGCCTTGATCCCGACCCGCTCCTGCCGCACCAGCTCGCGGTCCGGTCCCTGCAAAAGCCCGGCCACGATCGGCGCCTCGCCGCGCCCCACGCCGGAGGCGCCCCAAATCCGGATCTCCGACACCACGCCGAGCCCGTCATCCAGCACCTGCTCCACCGATTGCTCCGGCCACACCGGGCCGACGGCATCTACGATGTCCCCAGCCGATCGCGCCACGAAGCTGGTGCGCGGCAACAGACTGAGCAGGAGCCCCAGACTGACCAGGGCGAGAAGTGCAGATGCAAGACGGAGACGAGCGTCAGTCACGAAATCGGCTGAAACGATGCGTGGTTGTGATGGTAAATCCACGGCGCCAGCAAATCATAAATGCCGGGGCATCCGCCACTTGCCAGCGGGCGGTCCGAAGCCTCGAGGCGCCACGTCGGTCCCACGCCACGCGCCCTATCGCGTTGCTGAAGCCTTGAATACACCGAGCAAAGTCGAGTGCGAGGGACGCGGATGGGCGCGGTGTCGACTCCTCACGGCGAGACGGCCGATAAGCGAGCGGTCACAGCCGGTCCCTTGTCGTGCATTCACCTCCGGCGGCGCCGCACGCGCTAAGGGGCTTCGGCTTCCAGTGCGGCGAGCGCCTCGGCGGCCATCCGCTTCTTGGCCGGGTCGGGATCGCGGGCGACGATGCGCTGCAGCGTGGCGCGGGCCTCGATGCCGCCCTTGGCGGCCACCTCGAACGCCATGGCATCGCGCTTTTCGTTGTACTGCGGGTCGAATTCCCCCATGTTGAGGTCCCAGTCGCGCCAGTAGTACTGGTGCTGACCCGGCGCCCAGCCCGCGTAGATGTCTTCCCACGAGACGTCGGGATCGTGTGGATTCAAGCTGCCGGGCAAGATCGGATCGGCGATGCGCTGGAAACGCAGGTCCACCGACAGGCGCAGCCGCGACCCCGTGGCCGGGGCCCCGCGATGGACCGTCATGCTGTGGAAGAAAAGCACGTCGCCTTGGTTGAAGGTGCCGCCCACCCACGTTCCATGCAGCGGGTCCGAAATCTCCGTACCGCTGGCGCCGAGCGCCGGGACAAAGTCGAAGACGCCCTTCCGGTGCGATCCGGCAGCGATCTCGAGCCCGCCCATCTCCGACGTCAAGTCGGTGAGGGGAATCCAGGCGGTGATGGTGTCGGCGGCGCCCTGCACGGGAACGAAATCCTGGTGCGCCGGCGTGGTGTAGGCCGTGCGCTCGGGGAATATCACGCGGGCGATGACGCGCGGTTGCGGCATGACGGGGGCATCCAGGACTCGCTCCATCAGGTCCATGAGCTCCGACCGATGCTGCAGGGCGTGAAACGCGGGCAGGCTGTAGAGCCGGTTGTAGACCTTCTGATACTCCGGCTCGGGCTCAACGGCGAATGCGCTGGGATCGGCGATTTGGTCGTCCGCCGGGCTGTCGGCGGCGATCCACTGAGCGTCCCGCAGCACGGGAAGGAATTGCCGACGCAGGTCTTCGACCACGGGCGGCGGCAGAAGGCCACGAATGAAAAGGTAGCCGTCGCGGTCGAAGCGACTACGCACATCGGCGGCGGCGCCGGCGATATCGGTGGCGTCGAAGAAGGGCCGCACGTCGCTCATTGTCGGACTCTCAGGAGCCGTGTCGTCGTGCGTGAGTGTAGCGAGCCCCGACTCCAACGCCGCCGCACGCGCTACGCGGTATCGGCGTCGAGGGCGGCCAGCGCCTCGGCGGCCTTGCGCTGCTTGGCGGGGTCGGGGTCACGGGCGACGATGCGCAGCAGCGTGGCTCGGGCCTCCGCGTCGCCCTTGGCGGCCAGCTCGAACGCCATGGCGTCCCGCTTCTCGTTGTATCGCGTGTCGAACTCTGCAACGTCAAGGTCCCAGTCGCGCCAGAAGTACTGGTGCTGCCCGGGCGCCCAGCCCTCGTAAATCTGCTCCCAGGTGACGTCGGGGTCATGCGGCTTGAGGCTGCCCGGCGCGATGGGATCGGCCAGCCGCTGAAACCGGAGGTCCACCGACAGCCGCAGGCGAGCGCCCGTGGCCGGCGCCCCGCGATGGACCGTCATGCTGTGAAAGAACAGCACGTCGCCTTGCTGGAAGGTGCCGCCCACCCAGGCGCCGTGCAGCGGATCGGTGATTTCCGTGCCGCCCGCGCCCAGCGCCGGAACGAAGTCGAACACGCCTTTTCGGTGGGTGCCGGCCGCGATCTGGAGTCCGCCCATCTCCGGTGACAAGTCGGTGAGCGGAATCCAGGCCGTGATGGTGTCGGCGGCGCCTTGCACGGGCACGAAATCCTGGTGCGCCGGCGTGGTGTGGGCGGTGCGCCCGGGGAACAACACGCGGGCGATGACGCGCGGTTGCGGAATCACGGGAGCGTCGAGCACCGCTCCGATGAGGTCCAGCAGCTCGGCACGGTGCTGCAAGGCGTGAAACGCGGGCAGCCGGTAGAGCTGGTTGTAGACCTTTTGGTAGGCCGGCTCGGGCTCGACCGCGAAGGCGCTCAGCTCGGCGACTTGGTCATCCGGCGGGGAGTCGGCGGCGATCCAGTCGGCATCGCGCAGCACGGCGAGGAATTGGCGGCGCAAGTCCTCAACCACGGGCGGCGGCATCAGGCCGCGCACGAAGAGATAGCCGTCGCGGTCGAAGCGACTGCGAGCCGCGTCGCCGTCACCGGCGATTTCAGTGGCGTCGAAGAAGGGGCGAACGTCGCTCATGATCAGACTCTCGGGAGCCCTGTCGTCGTGCGTGAGTGTAGCGAGCGCGTTAGGCCGGGAGAATGTCCAGGGGCGGGACGCTTGCCAGCAGACCGGCGTCCGTCGCGCGGCGGTAGAGTTCTTCAAGACCGGCGGCGCCCGGCGTCCCCATGTCACAGGTCAAGTCGTTGACGTACATCCGCGTGAACGCCGCCGTGAGGTCGGCGTCAACTTCCGGGGCAAAGCTTCGGGCGTAGGCCAGCGCCGGCTCGGGATGCGCATCGGCCCAGGCGATGGAGGCGCTCAGGGCGGACGCCAGCGCGCGCTGTCGGGCCTCGCCGAGTCCGCGTCGCACCACGTTGAGGCCCAGCGGCAAGGGGAGGCCGGTCGAGGCGAACCAGCGCTCGCCCAGATCGACCTGCTTGATCAATCCGTAGTCGGCGTAGTTGAGCTGGCCCTCATGGATGACAATTCCCGCCGTCACCGAGCCGTCCCGAACGGCAGGCAGCACGTCCGCGAAGGCCATCTCGACCGGCTCAAACGGGGGCAGGAAGATGCGGCCGAGGAGGTAGGCGGTGGTGTGCTCGCCGGGGATTGCCACCGCCGCGCCGCGAATCTCGGCCTCCGCGCTTCGCGCGACGACGATGGGGCCGTAGTTGAGGCCCATCGAGCACCCGCAAGCCGTGATGCGGTACTTGTTCGCGACATAGGGATAGGCGCCGGCCGACACCTGGGACATGTCGAGGTCGCCGGCAAAGGCGCGCCGATTCAACGCCTGGATGTCGGCGTGGACTTCGGAATAGCCGCCGGACGGCAAGCCTTCCACCGTCACCTTGCCGTGGGCCAGCGCGTAGAACATGAACGCGTCGTCGGCGTCGGGGCTGTGGCCCACGGTCACCCGCGTCAACACAGGCTGGCGCTCAAACGCCGTTGGGCGACTCGTCGAACGTGCGCAGAATCTCGTAGAAGCTGTTGCGCTGGGCGGGAATGAATCCGGCCTCGCGGATCATGGTCTGGGTTTCGGCGATGCTGGTGCGGGCGTAGTGCCCGGCTTCTTGCATCACGTTTTCCTCGAACAGCGTGCCGCCAAAGTCATCCGCGCCGAAGTGCAGCGCCACCTGCCCGACCTTCTTGCCCTCGCTGAACCACGACGCATCCACGTGGTCCACGTTGTCGAGAAACAGCCGTGACGCGGCCAGGATGCGGAGGTAGCGATTGGCCGAGGCCCGCTTGCCCTCGAGCTTGCGTCCGAGCGGGGTCCCGCCGGGGGCGAAGCTCCAGGGAATGAAGGCCGTGAAACCGCCCGTCTCGTCCTGGAGGTCCCGCACGCGCGCGAGGTGCTCCACGAGGTCGTCGTCGGTTTCCACATGCCCGTACATCATCGTGGCGGTGCTGCGCACGCCGGCGTGGTGCGCGGCGCGATGGACCGCGATCCACTCGTCGGCGTCCATCTTGAGCGGGCTGATGGCGTCGCGGACGCGGTTGGTGAGCACCTCCGCGCCACCGCCGGGAAACGTGCGCTGACCGGCCGCGAACAGCGCGGTCATGACCTCGTCGTAGCTCAATCCCGAGACCTTGGCCATCTCGTAAACCTCGGGCGCCGACCAGAAGTGCGGCGTGAGCCCGGGGAACCGGGCGCGAGTGGCGCGCACCATGTCGGTGTAGTAGTCGAAGGGCAACTCGGGGTTCAGACCGCCCTGCATGAGCACGGTGGTGCAGCCCATCTCCACCGCCGCCGCCATCCGCTCCAGCATCTCGTCGACGGTGTGCGTGTAGGCATCGGGCGCCGTGCTGGTGTGGGGCCGGTAGAAGGCGCAGAAGGAGCAGTAGGCGTCGCAGAGGTTGGTGTAGTTCAGGTTGGTGTCGACCACGTAGGTGACGACGGATTCGGGATGACGCTGAAACCTGACCTCGTTGGCCAGCGCGCCCAGGTCCATGAGCGGCGCGTCGCCGAGCAGATAGGACGCGTCGGCGGTCGAGAGCCTTTGGCCCTCGTGCACCTTGGCTTCAATCGTGCGAATCATGCGGCATCGTGCTGGACGCTGACCTGGGCATCCAGCTCCCGAAAGCGGTCGACGGCCGACCAGGCACGCGGTCCAAAGCGGTACTCGAACGTCTGGAGATAGCGCCGAACCGCCGGCGCGTCGAGCCCGCAGTCGGGGCGCCGCGCGGCCAGCGCTCCCAGGTCTTCGAGGTTGATGGTGAGCTGGCGATCCAGGTACTCCACCGCCGCCGCGACGTTCGCGGGCGCCACGCCCGCACGCTGCATCCACGCGGCAAACACGAAGGGCAGACCGGTCCATTCGTGCCATGCCGCCGCCAGATCGATGACGTGGGGGTAGCGGGGATCATGCGGCGATTGCAGCAGCGCGCGATCGCCGATGAGCAAGACGGCGTCGGACGGGGCATCCAGCGGCGCCAGCCGGTAGCCGCCAACGGCGTAGTAGCGCTGCAAGAGCACGCTCAGCAGTCGGGCCGACGTGGCCGTGTCGTCGATGACGCCAATGGTCCGTCCGCCCAGGTCGGCGGGCGGAATCTGGGAGAAGAGGAGCACGGACTTGGCATCGGCCTGCGTGGCGATGCCCATGTCGCCCACCGGCTCGAACAGGTCCGGATGGTCAAACGCGGCGACGATCGGTAGCGGCGCCACGTCGACCTGACCGCCGCGCACCAGATCGATCATGGCCCGGGGAGTCGCCGTGCGCGCTTCGGCCCGGACGGGATCGTCACCGAAGAACGGCTCGGTATTCAGATAGGGGATGCGCCCGAGGCTAGGCAGCATGGGTGCGCATGACGGTGTAGGTGGCGTTGCGCTCCACCGGCACCTTGCCGGCCGAGCGAATGAGCCCCACCAGCCGCGTGCGGGCGACGCCGACCGGGCTGTCGGCCAGCGCGGCGTGCGCGATGCGCTCAGTGCCGATGGTGCCGTCCAGGTCGTCGGCGCCGAAGTTCAGACCGATCGATGCGGTCTCTTCGCCCGTCATCACCCAATAGGCCTTGATGTGCGGGAAATTGTCGAGCATCAGCCGGGCAGTGGCGATCATGCGCAGATCGTCGATGGCGCTGGCGTGGCGCGGCACGAGGTTCGTGGTGCCGAGCTGGTATTCCAAGGGGATGAAGCAGAGGAATCCACCGGTGACATCCTGGGCCTCGCGCAGGCGTATGAAGTGGTGAATGCGCTCCTCGTGCGTCTCGATGTGGCCGTAGAGCATCGTGGCGTTGGAGCGCAGGCCCATGCGGTGGGCCAGGTGGTGAATCTCGATCCAGCGGTCGGCGCCTGCCTTGCCGCGGAACAGCTCGCGGCGCACGCGCTCGGAAAAGACCTCGGCCCCGCCGCCGGGCATGGAGCTGACGCCGGCGGACATCATGCGTTGCAGGACCTCCGCGTCCGAGAGCTTGAATCGCTTGTGGAAGTAGTCGACCTCGGCCGCCGTGAACGCCTTGATCTGGACGGCGGGGCGCTCGTCCTTGATCGCGCGCAGAAGGTCCTCGTACCACTCGAAGGGAATGTCAGGGTGGTGGCCGCCGACGATGTGCACCTCGTGCACGTCGGGCGGAATCTGGCCCAGGATTTCGGGGATCGAGTACTCGTAGGCGTGGTTGTCGCCGCGCTTGGCGGCGAAGTCGCAGAACTTGCACGACAACACGCAGATGTTCGTCGGATTGATGTGGACGTTGAGCGTGAAGTACACGCGGTCGTCGGAGCGACGGCGGGCCGCCCAATCGGCCATGCGTCCCAAACCGACGATGTCCGGCGTCTGGAGGCAGCGGAGCCCGTCGGCCGCGCCGAGGCGACGTCCTTCGCGGACGCTGTCCCAGATGGGCTCCAGCGCGGCGTCGCGGAAGCGCATGTCGGGAGCGGTGACCGTCTCAGGCATGGGCCGGCATCCTGTCCGCCGGGAGCTGGTTGATGTCGATGCCCACGCTCTGCAGCAGCAGGTGCCGCAGCGCCGGATAGGTCATGTGCAACGGCCCATGGTCGGGATCGTGCAGCCAGCGGACGACGATCTCGCTGATGGCCCCGAACCAGGCGGTGGCGATGAGGTCGGTGTCGCAGGGCTCGAGGGTGCCCTCGGCGACGGCGGCGTCCAGGTGGCGGCGAATCAGCGCGGCGAACTGCTGCCGGACGAAGAGCAAATCGTCGCTGAAGGCGCGCCCGGCGCCCGCAACCTCAACCAGCGTGACGCGCGCCAGCGTGCGGTGCTTGGTGAAAATGTCGATGACCGACAGCAGCGCGGCGTCGAGCCGGTGGATGGCGGTGGGCTCGTCGACAAGCTCCCGCTCGACGCGCTCGACCAAATAAGACGCCAACTCCCGCACCAACGCGCGGAAGATGGCCTCTTTGCTCGGGAAGTGGAAGTAGGCCGTGCCCTTGGAACGTCCGGCGCGGGTGACGATCTCGTCAACCGCGGCGCGGTGATAGCCCTTTTCGCCAAAGACGTTGAGGGCGGATTCGAGCAGCGCGCGCCGTGTGGCGTCTCGCTTGGTTCCGCGACGGGCCCCAGGGAGGCGAAGTTGCAACGGCCGATCACCAAAACCGACTAGCGAGTCAGTTTGGCCCACGGTGGATTCCGGCGTCAACTGACGGGTTGGGACTAGACCCGGATGCGGGCGAAGTTCATCCGCAGCGGCGCGAGGGCGTCTCGGTTGAGGATCACGGTGGCGGGCATGGGGTCGCGCTTCTGAACCGGCATGGCCCACGCGCCAAACCGGTCGCCCAAGAGCGTGGCGCGGGTGGTGACCCACATGCGCCCGCCGTCGAACGGCGACACCAGCATGGTCCCGATGGCCTGCTCGCCGCCGGACAGCGCGGCGGCGAAGACCAACCCCACCTGCGCGCCGGACACGGCGCCAAACGCGGAGTCCCACACCTGGGCCATGAACTGGCGCTCGATCATGCTGGCCGCGGCGCGGCGCGGATCGCTCACGTTCACGCCCTGCGCCCGAATACTGGCCTCGGCGCTGGCGATGAGGGTGTCGCGCGACTTGAAGAACTGGTCGCGCGCCGCCTCGACGCGGGTGCGGTAGGCCTCGGTGGGATCGAAGGGCAGCATCACAACCAGCGTGGCCGGCACGTGCCGCGGATCGACGTCGAGCGCCACCCGCACCTGGTACGGCGGCCCCGATTGGGTGCGAGCTTCGGCGTCCTTCTGGGATTCGGTGGTCGCTGATGCGGCTTCAGCCGCCTGAGCCTCGGCGGCCGGAGGCGACTCGGACTCCGCGGGCGCCGGCGGCTCCGCGGCGGGCGGAGGCTCCGGCGGCGGCGAGGGCGCGGCCGGAAGCGGCTGGCCGCTGGGACCAAGGAGCACGGGTCGCTTGTTCCTCGACTGGGCCACGGCATCTCGTTCCGGCAGCGGTGCGGGGCATGCTACCGCACTCGTGGCCGCGGACTCCCCCCAGGCCATCGCGGGCGCGGCGTATTCTTGGTCGAACGTCGCAGCCGGCAGCCGGCCGGTGGGTCGTTGCGACGGGCGAGAGAGGAGACGGTCCGATGGCGCTGCTGCCCATGCGCGTGCTGCTCGATCACGCGGCCGCCAACGACTATGGGATCGCGGCCTTCAACGTGAACTTCATGGAGCAGATCCAGGCCATCATGGAGGCGGCCGACGAGGCGAACGCGCCGGTGATCATCCAGGCCAGCCGCGGGGCCCGTGAGTACACCAACGACCTCTACTTGCGGCACCTGATGCTGGCCGCCGCGGAGCTGTATCCGCACGTGCCGATTGCCATGCACCAGGACCACGGCAACAGCCCCGCGACCTGCGCCAGCGCGATCGACAACGGATTCACCAGCGTGATGATGGACGGGTCGCTGGAGGCCGACGGGAAGACGCCGGCGTCGTACGAGTACAACGTGGCCGTGACGCGCGAGGTCGTGGCGCTGGCCCACGCGAAAGGCGTGACCGTCGAGGGCGAGCTAGGCGTGCTGGGGAGCCTGGAGACCGGCATGGGCGACCAGGAAGACGGTCACGGCGCGGAGGGGCCAGTCGATCGGGAGCAGCTGCTGACCGATCCCGAACAAGCCGAGGATTTCGTAGCCGCGACGGGCGTGGACGCGCTGGCCGTGGCGATCGGAACGAGTCACGGGGCCTACAAGTTCAGCCGCAAGCCCGACGCGGGCGTGCTGGTGATGGACCGGATTCGCGAAATCCACCGCCGCTTGCCGAATACGCACCTCGTCATGCACGGCAGCTCGTCGGTGCCGCAGCATTTGCAGGACGTGATCAACGCGAACGGCGGCGAGATGCGGCAGACCTACGGCGTGCCGATTGCCGAGATCCAGGAGGGCATTCGCCACGGCGTGCGCAAGATCAACGTCGACACCGATAACCGCATGGCCATCACGGGCGCCATTCGCCAGGTGTTTCACGAGGACCCGAGCGAGTTCGATCCGCGCAAATATCTCGGGCCCGCGCGCGACGCGATGAAACAGGTGTGCCTGGCGCGCATGGAGGCGTTCGGGATGGCCGGCCAGGGGTCGCGCGTGCCGCACGTGGGGCTGGACGCGATGGCCGGCGAGTACGCGGCGCTGGTCTAGCCGGTCGCCGCATCCGGGTGCGAATCGATCGGGACGCGCTGCAGGCGCTCCACAGGTGCGGCCGTGATGCCGCAGGCGCCTGGGCAAAGGGCTGCGCACGTGAAGCCCTGGACGAAATCGGTCGGACGGCGTGTGCGCCCGAGTTTCGGAGCCGCGGAACCGGAGCGATCAGCCCCCAGGCGGCGACACACGTCGGTCACGCCATCGCCGAGGCCCTGGGCGCGGAGCCTGATTCCAGCGAAACCACCCTGGCACTGGCAGCGGCGTTGCTGGCGTCGCCGCACCTATCCCATCGGATGGTGGGACCACACGTGCTCACGCTGCTGGCGCGGGAGAATCCAAGTCTTGCCGACCAGATTCTCCAGTTGGCCGAATTGTGCGCCGATTCGGCGGCCGTGGCCGCCCTGGCGATCCCGTTGGCAGCGGCCGTGAAGCGCAACCCGTCCTCCCTGGCCGGCTTGCAGCAGTCCGCCGATACCTTGCCCCGGCAGTTGGCGCTGCAGGCAACGGCCCAAGCCCTTGCCGCCAGGGGTTCGGAGGTGGACCGAGCATCGCTCACCCAGCGCACGTCGCCTTCAACCGTGAGCGTTGAAAGGCAAACCGGTCGGAGCTTGCAGTAGCGCGCTCACGGATTCCGGTCTGAACAACAGGCCGCGACCTGCACCTGACGCGAACTCGATGTGCCGCGGACCCTCGCCTGCTCCGAGCCGATTACTGTTAGGTCAAGCGCCCGGCAATCGACTCACGGTTATGCTGCACGCCCCTCGCCACGGTCGCGGCCATTGGCGAAGGCCAAGCCCTCGATCACGCCTTCCACGCGGGCCATACGTCGGTCCAAGTCGCGTACGTCGGCCCGTAGAGAGTCAATGTCGGAGCCTAGGTCTGCGCGCACATCACGAATGTCCGCGCGCAGCCAGGCCGCCATGCCCACGATAAGGCTGCCCAATCCGAGAAGCAGCACGGCGCCCACGCTCAGAATGCCGATCAATTCCGGCGTCATGCGATGCCGTCGCTATTTCGGGCGCGCGTTCTCATGGCCTGCATTAAGCCTTGCACGAGTAATCGCAACAGTCTCCCGGCGACCTCAGCCAGGCGACTCGGAGTCGCCCTCCTGCGTCACGCCGAAACCGTCGGCCAAGGCGCGCAGATTCTCCCAGGGATAAATGCCCGTGGCGTGGCCGTCCGTCCACGTGAAGGTAAGGGCGTAGTGGCCGACGGCCGCGATGCGCACCGCGCCGATGTCGGCCGGGACCGTGTCCGGATCGAGCTGCGGGGCGCCCGTGACCTCGTTGACGCACACCGCGCAGCCACAGGCCAGGCGGATTTCACGCAAGGGCAAGGTTGACTCGGCGCCGTCGGCCCAGGTGATGCCCAGCGCCTGCTCACCCACCCGTCGCAAGCCGGTCGCCGTCGTTGCGGCGCTGGTCATGCGGGGCGGGCGTCCGCGCCGTTGCGCGCCGCGCGCTCGACGAACGAGCCGATCTCATCGGCCAGCGTCTCCGCCAGGGCCTGGGTGCCGGCTTCGGCGAGAATCCGAAACGCTGGCTCGTCGACATCGGGAACGACCACCGCGCGCTCTCCGGGAGCGCCGATGACCACGCCGTCCAGCGGGCCCTCGTCGCGGCGCCGGCTGTGGCTGTTGAGACGCCGCATGACGGCCCCGCGGCGTTCCCAATCCACGCGAACCTCGCGACGGGCGACGGTGAATGCCGGCAGCGCCGCGACACAGGCGCTCACCGGCCGCTCCGCTCCGGCCAGTCCGGCCACGAGGCGGATGACGGTGGCCATGGGGTCGGGACCGGCGTGCAGCGACGGGAAGCCGAAGGCATCGCGTCCGTTGATGGTGAGCACGGCGTCGCGCTGCATCGCCGCGCGCATCATGGCGGCGGCGTTGGTGGGCGTGCGGTGGGGCGCAAACCCAAGGTCCGCGGCGTGGTTGAACACGCTGTCCGGCACCGTGACCGGGAGCGCCACCGTGCCTGCAAGTCCGGCCTCGCGCAGCACCGCCATCACCAGACCGGCCGCCTCGAGTGCGTCGAGCGCGCGGCCGCGTTCATCGGTGATCCAGACGCGGTTGCCATCCGCATCGATGAGGGCCCCAAACGCCGCTCCGACCGCCGGCACGATGCGCCCCAGTCGGGCGCGCCGCGCCTCCATTTCGGCGGGCGTGGGCAGGGACGCACTGCTCGATGAGGCGTCGATGGCCGTCTCGCGAACCCCGAGCCGCGCTAGCAGCGAGGGCAGAACCTCGCCGCAGGCGCCGCCCATGTAGTCCACGACCAGTCCCAGCGTCCGTTCGAGCGGTTGCGGAATCTCGCTCAGCAACGCATCGCCGTAGTCGCTCACGGGATCGGCCAAGGTGATCTCGGCAATCTCGGCGGCGCCGACGCGGCGGAAGTCCTCACGGCTGAAGGTGGTTTCGATCTTGCGCTCGTCACTGGGTCGAATGTCGATGCCGCGCTCGTCCAGAAAGCGCACGTCGATGGCATCCGGGTCATAGGGCGAGCGCCGAATGTGAATGCAGCCGGCGGCGTCGAACTGTTGGGTGGCGAAGCGCGCCACGGGGAACGGCATGGCGCCGATGTCGACGGTTCGGACGCCGACCGACGCCAGCCCGGACATGAGCGCCCGCTTGAACATTCGCGCCGGACGCGTCTCGTCGCGGTTGGCCGCCACGGTCGATCCGGGAGCCAGCGCCGAGCCCCAGGCCGACCCGAGCCGCGCGGCGAACTCCGGAGTGAGCTCGACATTGGCCAACCCGGCCACGCCGCCGTGCACGAAGATGGTGCGACGCGCCCGGCTGCCGTGGACCAGATTGCGGTCGATCACGACGCGGTCTTCCACGAATTTCCGCGGCCAGACGCTGATGCCGGCGCGCACGTTGACCTCGGCGCCGAGCGTGGTCCCGTCTCCGACCACCGCGCCCTGTCCCACGGCGGCCGCTCGCCCGAGACGGCAGTGGCGCCCGATGACGCAGCGATCGAGATTGGCGCCAACGCCGATGTAGGCGTTGCTGAGCACGGTGGATTCGTGCACCTCGGCCCGCTCGTCGACCAGCGTGCGGTCGCCGACCATCGCGGGGCCGCGCACGAGGGCGCCGGCACGAACCTCGGCCTCCCGGCCCACGTAGACCGCGCCCTCGATCCGGGCCGTGGGATCCACGCGGGCCGTGGGGTCGATGGTAGGGCGCGTCGCGTCATAGCCGGGCGCGCTTGGCACACGCACCCGGCCGCCGACCAGGTCGGCATTGGCCTGTCGGTAGGCGTCCAGCATGCCGACGTCGGTCCAATAGCCATCGGCTACGTAGCCATAGACGGCCTCGCCGCGCCGCAGCATCGCCGGAAACACATCGAGGCTGAAGTCCACCTCGCGCCCGGGCGGAATGTCGTCGAGCGCCGACGGATGCAGCGCATAGATGCCCGTGTTGACGGTGTCGCTGAGCACCTCGCCCCAGGAAGGCTTTTCCTGGAACTGCCGCACCCGGCCGTCGTCGTCGGTGATGACCACGCCGTACTCGAGGGGATTCTGCACTCGATAGAGCAGCAAGGCGGCTTGCGCGGACCGCTCGGTGAAGAAGCTGGCGAAGGCGGACAGATCGACGTCGGTGAGCGCGTCGCCGGAGATCACCAGGAACGGCTCGTCCAGCACGTCGCGGGCCAGCGCGACGCTGCCGGCAGTCCCGAGCGGTCGGTCCTCGTGCGTGTAGGTGATGTTGACGCCAAGCTCCTCCCCGGAGCCGAAGTAGTCCTCGATGACCGACCCGAGGTAGTGGAGCGAGATGACGATGTCGGTGATGCCGTGATGCTTGAGCAAGCGCAGGATGTGCTCGATGGCCGGGGCGTGGCCCAGGGTGATCATGGGCTTAGGCCGTTCGAGGGTGAGCGGGCGAAGGCGGGAGCCTTCGCCGCCGGCCATGACCACCGCTTTCATGCGGGATCACCCGCTGCACGATGGGACTGGCGTTCCAACATGCGGGACCCGATGGCGCGGACCTTCATCCAAGTCTAGCGGCTGCGAGCGTCGGCGCCCGCGGTATTTCCCACCAAAACAGTCGAGGCGGACCGACGCTAGCCGGCGTCCGCCGCGGCCTCATGGTCCTGGGGCTGAGCGGCCGCCAACTCGGCGTAAACCTGGGTCGTGGCCAGGCTGGCGTGCCCGAGCATTTGCTGGACTTGACGCACGTTGCCGTCCGCCCGGAGTCGATGCTCGGCAAACGAGTGCCGCAGCGTGTGGGGCGTGATGTGGGCCTTGATTCCCGCCCGGCGGGCATAGGTCTTGACGATGAGCCAGAAGCCCTGGCGTGTGAGCCGGGCGCCGCGGTGATTGAGAAAAAGCGCCGGTTCGTCGGCGCTGGGCTTGAGTCTGGCGCGGCCGGCCGCGAGGTAGTCCTCGACCGCAGCCAGGGCGCGGCCCCGGAGCGGCACGCGGCGTTCGCCGGCGCCGTTGCGGGCCAGGGTGATCGTTTCCTCGGCCTGATCCACGTCGGCAAGGTCGAGCGCCGCGAGCTCCGACACGCGCATGCCGGTGGCGTAGAGCGCCTCGAGCATGGCTCGGTCCCGGAGGTTGTCGGGGTCACGACCGCGGGCCGCTTCTTGCAGCACACGCTCGACCTGAGCCCGGCTGAGCGTCTGCGGCAAGCGCTTCTTGACCCGCGCCCCGTCGAGTCCCGCCGTGGGGTCGCTGCTGACTACGCCCGAGCTCAGCAGGTAGCGGTAGAGGGATTTGAGCGCCGCCAGCTTGCGCGCCTGCGATGAGGCTTCGTACTCGCGCTGAATCAGCTCGTTCATGAACTGGCGCACGAACGCCGGCGAGACGCTCCACGAGGCGCGTCCGGCGCGAGCCATGTACTCGCGAAACTGGTTGAGATCGCTGCGATAGGCCGAGAGGGTGTTCGCCGACAACCCACGCTCGATGCGCAGGTGTTCGACGAAGTCCTCGATCGTGGCGTCCATCACACCGCTTTCAGCAAAATGGGAAGGGGATCTCGAGGCGGTGGTCCGAGGGCCCGCGATCGCCCCGCCGCAGGCTATCCCCCACGGGGACATTATGTTAACACAATCGCGGGCGAACAGCGGGCAAGTGGGGCATACAATCTCCCGACATTCGGCGGAGGACCACTTGTGCGCGTGACGCTGGCCTATGGGACCACCGGCTTGCCGGTGGACTTCGGACGCCCGGTCGACGTGATCGAGCCCGGGGGCGCTGAGCCGCTGGACGACCCGCGCGAGTCGCTGCGCACGGCGCTGCGCCACCCGATCGAGTCCCGTCCGCTGCGCGAAATCGCGGCGCCGGGCGATCGGGTCGTGATCGTCATGTGCGACGTCACCCGCCCCGCGCCCAACCGCGCCATGGTCCGGGCGCTGCTGCACGAGCTGGCGCACGTGCCGCCGGACCGGATCACGCTGCTGATCGCCACGGGCCTGCACCGGCCGTGCACGCCCGAGGAGATCGACGGCATGCTCGGGGCCGACATCGCGTCGGCCTATGCGGTCCGCAATCACGACGCGGAGGCCGAAGACGCATGCCGATCCATCGGGCGCACGTCGTCGGGACGACCAGTGGCGATCAATCGCGCCTACCTGGACGCGGACGTGCGCATCACGGCGGGGTTGATCGAGCCGCACTTCTTCGCAGGGTTCAGCGGCGGCGCCAAGCTGGTGCTGCCGGGCGTGGCCGCCGCCAAAAGCATCATGAGCAACCACGACGCCACGCTCATCGGTGACCCGATGGCGCGCTGGGGCCAGCTGGCCGGAAACCCCATCCACCGCGAGCAGCGGGAGGCGGCGCGCCTGGCGGGGTGCGAATTCGCGCTCAACGTGACGGTCAATCCGGCGCGTCAGATCACCGGCATCTACGCGGGGGCGTTGGAACCGGCGCACGACGCCGGGTGTCGGGCGCTGGCCGGCGAAGTGATGCGCGGCGTGGATGAGCCGTACGACGTGGTGGTGACCACGAATAGCGGCTTTCCGCTCGACCTCAACCTGTATCAGGCGGTGAAGGGCATGGACGCCGGCGCCCAGGTGGTGCGCGACGGCGGCCACGTGGTGTGCGCGGCGGAGTGCCGGGAGGGCGCCGGCCATGGGGCGTTCGTGCACATGCTGCGCGACCACGAGTCTCCGTCCGAGATGCTGGCGAGCATCGTGGCGCCGGGGCATCACGAAGTGGACCAGTGGCAGAACCAGATCTTCGCGCGCGTCCTGGACCGGGCCACGGTGCACCTGCACGCCGGCGGCCTGGACGATGCGGCGGTGCGCGAGGCGTTCTGCGAGCCGTGCCCGGACATCGCCGAGCGGGTCGAAGAGCTGGCCGGCCGCGAGGGCCGGGTGTGCGTGCTGCCGCGAGGACCGGAAACGATCCCCTACGTCCGGGCGGCCTGAGCCGCCGGATTCAGCGCCGGCGCAGCAGCCGCTGGACCTCGACCCGCAAGCAGCGGTCCTGCACGGCCTTCAAGCCGCCCGCCTCGGCAATCGCCATCGCCTCGTCGTTGCGAATCCCCTGCTGCAGCCAGAGCGCGCCGGCCCCGATCTCGACCGCCACCCGGGCAATGTCCGCGCAGTATTCGGGCCGCCGGAACACGTTCACCAGGTCCACCGGGCCGTCGATCTGGCCCAGATCCGCAACCGCAGCCGCCCCGAGCACGACGGTTTCGTTGGGATTGACGGGCACGATGTCGAAGCCTCTGGCCTTGAGAAACAAGGCCACGCCATTGCTCGGCCGCGCGGGATTGCTGGAAAGCCCGACGACCGCGATGCGGCGGCTGCGCTCGATGATTCCGCGCAGGTCGTCGTCGCTGGTGACGGGCATGCTCGCGACCTCGATTCCCCAGCGACGACCGGCGCCGCCGTCTGTCAACAACTACGAACGATGCGCGCGCCCGGATGCCGCGAGCCGGCTGCTGGCCGGGCGACGCCGCCTGGTGGGTTGCTTTGGGTCCGTCATTCCCGCGAAGGCGGGAATCCATCTCTCTGATTCAAGCGACGAATCGACCAGGCCCCCGACGCTGAGTCACGGTGAGACGCCAGATCGGCGCGCGAGCCAAGGGGTAGACTGCCAGCGGCGCGGCGCGCGCACCCGACGAGAGGTTGGCCCCGTGGCTGACGAGCCCCACGAGCACATCTTCCAAGAGATCTACCAGAGCGATACAGTCGCGATCTCCGAGGAGACGACCCACCAGACGATCACCGTGGAGCTGTTCGACCGCGGCATCGTCATCCACATGGAACGCGACGAAGCGCTCGAATTGGCGCGGGCATTCACGGCCGCCAGCCGGTATCTCGACGAGACTTAACGCCGGGTTGGGCGGCGGGAGCGCGAATTCCACGCTTGCCCATTGAGCCAGCCACGGGTCTTGGATAGAATTGGCACTTGCCCGGTTCGGCGACCATCCAACCAAGCACGCGCGATCGCGCGACGCCGTCCCGGAAAGTCAGCGTGTTGTACGGAGGAGATCTGAATGTCTGAAGTGGCGACGAAGGTCCGCCCGATGGGTGACCGCATCCTCATCCGGACCGTGAGCCGTGAGGAAACGACCAAGAGCGGGCTGGTCCTGCCGGATACCGCCAAGGAAAAGCCCATGGAGGGCGAGGTGCTGGCGGTTGGCCGCGGCCGGACGACCGACGACGGCACCGTGATCGAAGTGGACGTGAAGGAAGGCGACCGGGTGCTGTTCGCCAAGTACTCGGGCACCGAAGTTCGAATCGATGACTCAGACCTTCTCATCATTGCGGAGCGCGACCTGCTGGCGGTTCTCAGCTAGCCCGCGCTTCCGCGGAGGCCGAAGCGGTCGCTTCCCCTAGCACCGCGCGGCCGAAGCTCGTTCGCTTTGGCGCGCCCGCTCGCGAGGCATTGCGAGCGGGCGTAGACCTTGCCGCCAATCTGATCGGGGCCACGCTCGGGCCGGGCGGGCGCAACGTGGCCTACGCGCGCAGCATGGGCGCCCCGCGGTTGACCAACGACGGGGCCACCATCGCGAACGAGCTGGAAGAGGTGCGCGATCCGGTCCTGGATCTCGGCCTGCAGCTCATGCGGCGCGCCGCGCAGACCGCCGACGACGCGGGCGGCGACGGCACGACGACCGCGGTGGTGCTGGCCCAGGCCATCGTCCACCGGGGTCTCTATAACATTGCGGCCGGCGCCAGCGGGATCCGCCTGCGCGAGGGGCTGGAGCGCGGGTTCGAGGCGGCGGCGGCGGCACTGCGGGACCTGGCGCGTCCGGCGGAATCGACCGAGCAGCTGCGGCACGTGGCGACGGTGTCGTCGGAAGACCCGCCCATGGGACGTCTGATCGCGGACATGGCCACGGCGGTCGGTCCGGACGGACTGATCCTGGCGGACTATCACCGCGGCACCAAGCGCCTCGAGGCCCGGTACATCGACGGCATGCAAATCGACCGCGGCTGGCTCTCGCCGCTCTTCAACGAAGGGGCGAATCGCATCCAGGTGACGCTGGAACAGCCGTATGTGCTCCTGACGGATCGCGACCTGGACCATGAGCGCGACCTGGTGCCGGTGCTCGACCAGGTGCGCGCCAGCGGACCGGCGACGATCCTGGTGGTGGCCCGGAACGTGCGGGATCGCGCGCTGCACCTGCTGCTGCAAAACCGCGCCCAGGGACGGCTCAACGTCATCGCCGTCAAGGCCCCCTCGTTCGGCACGGAGATGCTCGAGATGCTGGAAGACCTGGCGGCGCTGACCGGCGCCACGGTGGTGTCGGAAGGCCTGGGCGCGTCCTGGAACGACGTGCCGCTGGAGTGGCTGGGCCGCTGTCGTCGAGCCGTGGTGAATCGGACGACCACGGTGATCCTGGAGGGCGAGGGGCGCGAGCCCGAGATCCGAGACCGTCAACGGCAAATCCGGGCGCAGGTCGAGCAAGCGCGCACGGACGTGGACCGGCGGCGGCTCGAGCGCCGCGTCGCGCGCCTGGGCGAAGCGGTGGGCATGATGCTGGTCGGCGGCATCACCGAGCAGGAGCGCCGGGCGCGCAAGGACAAGGCCGACGACGCCGTGGCCGCGGTGCGCCGCGCCCGCGAGTCCGGGGTGGTGCCCGGCGGCGGCGCGGCCTACGTGCGGGCGCAGGACGCGGTGGCCCGCGCGGCCGACACGCTTAGCGGGGACGCCGCCACCGGCGCGCGCACCCTGCACGACGCGCTGGAAGCGCCGATCCGGCGGATCGCCAGAAACGCCGGGGAGCGTCCCTCCGTGGTCCTGGATCGCGTGCGGCAAATGGAGCCATGGGGAACCTGGGACGCCCTGCGGCGCGAATACGTCGACGCCTACGCCGGCGGCCTCCTCGATCCACTGGCCACGAAGCTCTCCTCGCTGCAAGCCGCGGTAAGCGTGGGCCAAATGGTGCTCACCACCGACGCGATCGTCTGCGAGAAACGGTCAGTGCCGATCCCGCGATCGCCCCGCGCCGCCGCATCCCGCGGGCCGTTCTAAGGAACCCTCAGACCAAGTCTCGGTCCCCCTCCGTCACTTCGGCCCCTCTCCGTCATTCCGGCGGAGGCCGGAATCCAGTTCCGTCGAATCTCGCGCCGGGGTGACGAGGCCGCCCCCTCTGTTATTCCGGCCCCCGCCGTCATTCCCGCGCAGCCGGGAATCCACCCCTCCGTCACCGCCACGCGCCACCACGACTCCACCCGCGCGGCGTCCACCCTGTCATTTCGAGCGGAGCGAGAAATCTAAGAGGCCGAGAAAACGCACAACGCCCTTAGATTCCTCACTGCGTTCGGAGTGACATTTCTGCCATTTCCGTCGATTCTGCCTCCTCCGTCATTCCGGCGGAGCCTGTCGCCGCTAAGGCGGGGAGCCGGAATCCAGTCCCCATCCCGCCTGGCGCCGCCCGCCCGTGTGCCACGATGACGCCGCGCGCCGTGCTGCCACTTGAGGCGATCCCCGCTGCCGGAACCATTTGACTTCGAGCCGTCGCTGAGCGCCGCCGGGCGGCGGCGTGGGCGCGGCAGCGCGATGGTGACGCCGGGGCGCTCGGACGGTGCCCTGGTGGCGGACCTGACGGTGGGTCAGCCGGCGGTTGACGTGCTGCCGCTGGAAGAGCTGGCGGAGGCGGCGCGGGCGGCGCTTCCCGGCAATCCCAAGGCCTTGCTGTATACGCACACCGAAGGCGCGGCGGAGCTGATCGACGTGGTGCGGGCCAAGCTGCAGCACTACGAAGGGCTGGACCTCGACCGCGACCAGATCGCCATCACCAGCGGCTCGAGCCAGGCGATCGACCTGGTGCTCCGGACGTTCACCGAACTGGACGGGCCGCTGGCCATGGATGAAGTGTCGTACGGCGCCATTCCGGCGCGTCGGCTCACCGGTCGCGTCGACCACATTCCATTCGACGACGACGGACCGCAGCCGGAGGCCGTCGCGCGGCATGCTCGGGCGCTCGACCGGCCGTTCGTCTTCTACACCATGCCGACGTTTCAGAACCCGACGGGCATGACGGTCGGCATGACCCGCCGCCGCGAGTTGCTCGACGTCTGCCGCGCGGAGGGCGTGCCGATCCTCGAGGACGACGCCTACTACGAGCTGCGCTATGAGGGCGAGCGGGTGCCGTCGCTGCTGGAGCTGGACGGCGGCAGCGGGCTCGTGGTGCGCACCGGCACGTTCTCCAAGATCCTGGGGGCCGGCATTCGCCTGGGGTGGATGGCCAGCTCGGCGCCGCTGATCGACCGGGTGCTGCGCCTGAAGCCGGACAGCGGCACCAGCCCGTTCGCTTCGGCCATCGCGGCGCGGTTCATGCAGGACCACATGGAGTCGCAGATCGCGCGGGTGCGGGCCTTCTATCGCGACAAGCGGGACTTGATCATGGAGGCGCTCGACCGACATCTCGAGGATCGGGCGGCGTGGCGGACTCCCGAGGGTGGGTTCTTCGTGTGGATCACGTTCGACCCGTCGCGCGACGTGGCGGCGATCGTGCGTGAATGCGCCGAGCGCGGCGTGCGCGTGCGCAGCGGCGCGGAGTTTCGGGTGGACGGGGACACGCGCCACGCCATTCGGCTGGCATTCAGTCACACTGAGCCGCAGGCTATCGAGCGAGGCGTGGAAATCCTGGGCGAGGTGGTGGCGGAGCAGTGACCGATTCCCGGCGCATGGACGACCAAACCATGCGGACGTTCGCCGCCGACGTGATGGCGGCTGCCGGATGCTCGGCCGACGAGGCGGAAAGCGTCGCCGACATGCTGGTGGAAGCCGACCTGCGCGGCTTGTTTTCCCACGGCGTGATGCGGCTGACGGTCTACACCGACTGGATTCGCGAAGGCCGGATGCGCCCCGGCGCCGAGATCCGGGAAGTGGTGTCGGGACCCGCGGTGGCCGTCCTGGACGCCGACGGCGCCCTCGGCCCGGTGTCCGCCGCCCGTGGCGTCGACCGCGCCGTCGAGCTTGCGCTGGCGGGCGCCGCGGCGTTCGTCTTCGTGAAGAACGGCACGCACTTCGGTCCGGCGGCGCACTGGGCTCTGCGAGCGGCCGAGCACGACTGCATCGGGTTCTGCTCCAGCAACGGCGGCGGCGTGGCCGGCGTGCTGGCCTACGGCAGCCGCGAGGTGGCCCTGACCAACGGCCCCATCGCCTGGGCCCTGCCGACAGCCAGACACCCGGCACTGGTGGCAGACATGGCCGTGGGCGCGGCCGCAATGGGCAAAGTGCGGGTGGCGCGGGCGGCCGGTACACCGATCCCGGACGACTGGGGCGTGGATGCCGACGGCAATCCGACCACCGACCCGGCCGCGCTCGTCAACCTGATTCCGTTTGCGGGACCCAAGGGCTACGGAATGGGCATCGTGACCGAGACGCTGGCGGGCATCCTGGCGGGCGCGGTGGCCCGAGTGAACCGGAAGCCCGACGATCCGCATCCGGTGGGGCAGGTCTTCGGCGCGATCAACATTGCCGCATTTCGGCCCGTGTCGGAGTTCAAAGCGGACGTCGACGATGCGATCGACCGGCTCCACGCCATCCCGCCGGCGGAGGGATCCGACGGAGTGATGGCTCCGGGCGAGCCCGAGTGGCGAAAGCGCGAGCGGTCGCTTGCGGACGGCATCGAGTATCCGGACGGCCTGCTGGAAGACTTGGCCGTCACCGCGCGAGGCCTTGGCGTCGCCCCGGCCTGGAGCTGATCCCATGAGCGCCGCGACACACACCACCTATGACACCAGCGGCCCGCGGGTCGCGCGCGGTGAGCTCGAGGCATTCGCGGGCAAGCTGCTGGAAGCCGTGGGAGTGGACGCAGCGGGCGCCGCCTTGACGGCCCGGACGCTGGTGCACGCGGACTTGCGCGGCGTGCATTCGCACGGCGTGCGGATGCTGCCCCTCTATCTCAAGACGCTTGCGAGCAAATCGCTCAATCCCAGGCCGACGGTGCGAGAAGTCAGCAGCGGTCCGGGCCACGCGACGTTCGACGGCGACAACGGGATGGGCCAGATCGCGTCGGAGATTGCGATGCGACGGGCGATTGAGTTGGCGCACGAGTTCGGCGTGGGAATGACCGTCGTCGACAACACCGGCCACTTCGGGGCGGCCGGCTATTGGGTCATCATGGCGGCGGAGGCGGGCTGCATGGGCTATTGCGCCAGCAACCTGCGCGGCCCGGTGCTCCTGGCGCCCGGCGGGCGAGGCGGGGCCGCCGGCAACAACCCGCTGGCCTGGGCCTTCCCCGGCCGGCGCCACCGTCCCACGGTGCTGGACATGGCGACCGGGGCCGTGGCGCTGGGCAAGATCGCGGCGCTGGGCGAGGGCGGTTTCCAAGCCCCTGAGGGCGTCGCAGCCGATGCCGACGGCCGGCCGACCCGCGATCCGGCCAAGGTGGCCTTCGTGGCGCCGGCCGCGGGTCCCAAGGGATATGCGCTCGCCGTGGTGCACGACGTGATGATTGGGGCGCTGACCGGCAGCGGATCGGCGCTGCAGAAGGAGCCGCTGGTGCTCGGCGGACCGCTGGACGGCGGCCTGTTCTTCATGGCCATGGACATTTCGGCGGTCATGCCGCTGGCGGACTTCACCGCCGCCATGGACGCGCAGACCGACGCGGTGAACGGCCTCAAACCGGCGGCAGGCGTGGATCGGGTGAGCATGCCGGGCCAGATCGAGTGGGATCTCTACGACGAGCGTGTGGCGGCGGGCATTCCGTTTCCGGTGGGCGTGCTCGATCCATTGGCCGAGGTCGCGACGCAGTACGGCGTGGCGGCGCCGTGGGTCGGCTAGGCTCGATGGTCCGGATCACCCTCACCCTCTCTCGCCGACAGACCCTTGCGTAGCCCCTTCGTCATTCCGGCGGAGGCCGGAATCCAGTTCGGTCGAGCCTGGAGGCTCGCCGGATGCTTGGCGTCGGGCGGGTCTGAGACCCGCCCCTACCGAATTTCGAAACGGTCTCCCTTGCGAGCAAGGCGACTCAATCAGAGGTTTCCAATGGCCGGAGACTTGCGATGAGCAGCCCGCGAACCGATGGGACCCTTGATTCCGTGCTGGGCGCGATCGGCAACACGCCGGTCGTCGAACTGTCGCGGCTGACCAACGGGCTGCTGGGGCGGCTGGTGGTCAAGCTGGACTACTTGCAGCCCGGATTCTCGAAGAAGGACCGCGTGGCGCTGCGGATGATCGAGGACGCCGAGGCCAGCGGCGAGCTGCGGCCCGGACAGCCCGTGGTGGAGCTGACCAGCGGCAACGCCGGCACGGGCTTCTCCATCGTCTGCGCAATCAAGGGCTATCACTTCGTGGCGGTGATGTCGCGCGGGAATTCCGAGGAGCGGGCGCGCATGATGCGGGCACTGGGCGCCGAAGTGGTGCTGGTGGACCAGCTGCCCGAATCGACGCCGGGCAAAGTCTCCGGAGCGGACCTGGACCTGGTCGAGGCGGAAGCCCAGCGCATCGTGCGGGAGCGCGGCGCCTTTCGACCTGACCAATTCCGCTTGCGGAGCAACTACCGGGCGCACCGCGACACGACCGGTCCGGAGCTGGTGGCGCAGACCGGCGGGTCCATCGACGCGTTCTGCGACATGGCCGGGTCGGGCGGGACCGTGGGCGGAACGTCGGCGGCGCTCAAGCAGGCGATTCCAGGCGTGAAGTGCTTCGTGGTGGAGCCGGTCGGCGCCGCCGTACTGGCGGGCAAGCCGATCGTGAACGCGGACCACCGCATCCAGGGCGCGGGCTACTCGCGCGCGGAGCTGGCGAACATTCCGTCCGAGGTGGTGGACGGATTCCTCACCATCGACGACGAAGCGGCGACGGAGATGACACGTCGCCTGGCGCGTGAGGAAGGCATCTTCGCCGGCTTTTCGTCGGGCGCGAACGTCTCGGCGGCCATGGAATTGCTTCAAGGGGTGTTCCAGGGCGGCACGGTGGCCACGATCATCAACGACTCGGGCCTCAAGTACCTCAGCACGGACCTCTGGGACTAGCCCGAGCGCGGGAGGACGATTGACCGTGGGTCGTGATCGGCGCGCATCTGCGACACAATGGCGGGCATCGACATCGAGCGGGCGCTAACTCCGCCCGCAACCCGTCTGAGGCCCAAGGAGCAGCCACGATGAGCATCAACCAGCGAGACGACCGTCCGATCATCGACATGGGCGACGGCATACAGCGCCGCACGATGGTGTGGGGCGACCGCATGTTGCTGGCCGAGATTCACATGGAGGCCGGCGGCACCGTGCCACGGCACGACCATGTGTACGAGCAGATCGGGTACTGCATCAGCGGGAGCCTCGAGCTGCACATGGGCGACGACACGACGGTGGTCGGGCCCAACACATCTTGGGTGATTCCGGGCGACGTGCCGCACGGGGCGCACGCGCTGGAGCCGAGCTTCGTGATCGAAGTCTGGAACCCCGCGCGCGACGACTACAAGGACTAGCGCCGGCCTGCTTCGCAGCTACCCTCATGCCGTCTGAACCGGCGTCGCGGCGGATGGACGCGGCCGATTGAGCACGCGTGGCGGCGTCGCCGGGCGCATGTCGCGCGCGACGATCGAGATCCTGCGCGACAACCTGACGCTCATACCCTTCGTCACCGCAGGTGGGCTGGCCGCCGCGGGATTCCAGGTTTTCCTGTCACGCACCCTCGAAAAAACGGTCTACGGCGAGACGTTTGTCGTGCTCGGGGTCCTTTCGGTGCTGGGGGCGTCCACCCTGGTCATCCAAACCGTCATCGCGCGAAGCAGTGCGCGGCTCTTTGCCTTGGAGCGGCTGGCGGATATGCGCCTGGCGGCGTGGACCGCCGGCCGGCGGCTGACGATTGCGGCGATCCTGCTCACCGCGATTCTTGCCGCGCTCACGCCGCTACTGGTGCGCGCGCTCCAGCTGACAAGCCCGTGGCCCATGCTGGTGGCCGCGGTCGGGGCCGGCTTGGGGCTGGTGGAGCCGCTGTTCCGCGGCATCACGCAAGGGGCGAGGGACTTCGTGGCGCACGGCGCCGTCGTGGCCATGCATGGGTTTGGCCGGCTGGGCGTAGGGGCCGTCGGCGTGCTGGCCGGGGGTGGATCGACCGGCGCGCTGTTGGCAGGTCCCGGAGGCGCACTCGCCTCCATAGGCATGGGTGTGGTCGCGCTGCGACGCCTCCTGCGCGGCGATTCCGAGCCGGCCGACGCGGCGAAGTCAGGCGAGCCGCCGTGGGTGCACATTCGCGTCGGCCTGATCGTCACCATCATGGTCGCCATGCTGCACCTGGACGGGCTGGCGATGCGTGTGTTCCATCCCCCGGACGTGGCCGCCGACTACGCCGTCCTCGCGGTCATTGGCCGGATGGTGTACTGGAGCGGGATCACGATTGGGCTGGTCCTGCTCCCCTTCGTGGTCCAGGCCGCCACGCGCGGCGAGGACTACCTGCGGGCCTACCTGATCAGCGTCGGACTGATGGTGTTCGCCGGATCGATCGTGGCGGTGGTCGTGCTGCTGCGGCCCGAGTTCGTCTACGGCGTGGCGTTTCGGGACGAATACACGCTCAACACGACGCTGCTCCCGCTGTACGTCCCCGCCGCGGCGATGCTGGCCATTGCCACGATGACGGCAAGTCTGCACATCGGCGCGTCGAACCTGCGGGTGTGGGCGCCCTTGGCAGTACTGGTGGCGGCGACCCTAATTGCATTGGCTGTGGCGCACGAGAGCGCGCGCCAGGTGGTGACGGTCATCCTCGTGGCGGACGCCGTGGCCTTCGTCTACCTGGTCGGAGAGGCCGCGCTGCTGGCTCGGCGGGCACCGGCGCCCGGGTAACGAGCGTAGTTGGGGCGTGGTTCGACGGGCGCACCACGATGGTTCGACATGAACGGCGTTGGGGCGAGTCTCTACTCGGGCGAGCGGCCGTAGTCGTCGGAAAAGCGCACCACGTCGTCCGGGTGCGGCGTGGACACTTCGAGCACGCGCACGTCGCCGTAGGGGGCGGCGAAGCGATGCACGGTGCCGGCTCGAACGCGGAAGGCCTCGCCGGGTTCCATGTCGCGAGTCTCCACGGATACCGGCGTGGATCCGACGGTCAGGGCCAGGCGTCCGTCGAGCACGTAAATGGTCTCGTCCTTCTCCACGTGCGCTTGCAGGCTGAGCCGGTGGCCCTCGCTGATCTCGATCACCTTGCCCAGATAGTGCTCGCAGCTGGCGTAGATGATCTCGCGCCCCCAGGGCTTGTCCACGATGGTGACCTCGTCGGACGGCGCGCTCATGGGACGCCTGCGGCGGACCGCCCAATGTCGAGCAGACGATCGACGCGATCGGGGGACGTCGTCTCGCAGTAGATGCGCAGCAGCGGCTCGGTGCCCGAGAAGCGCACCAGCAGCCAGCTCTCGTCAGCCAGGTAGTACTTGAATCCGTCGAAGTCGCCGCGCCGGGCCACGGGCGTGCCGTCGATGCTCTCGGGCGCCCACGCCTCCATGCGGGACATGATCGCCGCTCGCTCCGCGGCGGGAAAGCGCAGGTCCAGGCGGCGGTAGTGGTACTCGCGTCCGAGCTTCTCGAAGAGCATCTGGACGAGCTGCGACGGGGTCTTGTCCTCGCAGACCATGAGGTCGAGGAAGAACAGGCCGGCGACGATGCCGTCGCGCTCGGGCATGTGCAGGCCGAAGACATAGCCGCCGCTCTCCTCGCCGCCCATCACCGCGTTGGTGTCGCGCATGGTTGGCGCCACGTACTTCATGCCGACACCCGTTTCGTGCACGGGCACGTCATAGAGCCGCCCGAGCCGCTCCAGCATCGCAGACGTGGTGAGCGTCTTCACGAGGGGCCGGCGGTCGTCGCGGTGCTCCAGCATGTAGTAGGCCAGCAGGGCGATGGTGCGGAGCTGGTCGACGAAGTCGCCGTGCTCGTCGACCACGCCCAGGCGGTCGGCGTCGCCGTCGACCGCCAGGCCCACGGCGGCCTGCGCCTCGCGGACCGCGTCCCCGAGGACGTCCGTTTGGGGCGGAATCGGCTCGGGTCGCGCCAGCCCCGGAAACGCCGGATTCCACTCGGAGTGAATCTCAGTGACCCTGAGATTGCCGCCTTGGAGCAATCGCGGCAGCCAGCCGGCGCCCGAGCCGTACATGGCGTCCACGATCACGCGGCGGTCTCGCTGGCGCAGTCCGGGCAGGTCGAGCAGGTTTGGCACGTGCCGGAGATAGGCGGAGCCCGGGTCGAAGGTCTTGACCTGGCCGGACTGGGCCGGGCCAGGCTCTCGGATCTGCTCCGGCGTGACGCGGGCGACGGCCGCCTCGACCTTCTCCAAGCTCGCGGGCGGCAGGGCGGCGCCGCTGGCGGTGCGGATCTTGAAGCCGTTGTCGCTGGGCGGATTGTGGCTGGCGGTGATCATCACGGCGCCCGCCGCGCCCACGCCGGCGATGCTGAATGCCGCGACGGGGGTGGGGCACGGCCGGTCGACCAGGAACGCCGGGATGCCATTGGCGCCCAGAACGTCGGCCACCGCGCGGGCAAACTCGGGCGACCCGAAACGGCGGTCGTAGCCGACGACGATGCCGTTTTGCCAAGACCACTCGCGGCGCACGAAGTGGGCAAAGCCCTGGGCCACGCGGCGCACGTTGGCAAAGGTGTACTCGTCGGCGATAGCTGCACGCCAGCCGTCGGTACCGAAATGGATGGTCTCGCCAGTCATGGCTGTCTTGGGACGGCGCGGCTCACGCGACGATTGGCACGGAGGCGGCGAGACGTCGGCGCGTCTCGCGCAGACCGTCGCGCAGCGAGTCGTCCAAAGTCCGGCGGACGCGCCAGCCGGTATCGCGGGCAATCAGGGACGGGTCGCCGACGACCACGCGGCCCTGCGCCGCCGCATTCGAACCACCTTCGTGAACCTCGGCTTGAATGCCGACGATCTCGATGAGCCGGTCAACCACCGCGCGCAGGGGCGTGGCCATCCCGGAGGCGACGTTGTAGGCGGCGCCAGTCCGCCCGCGCGCCGCCACGGCCTGAATGGCGTCGGCGGCGTCGCGCACGTCAACGAAATCCAGAGTGTCGCGCAGGCTCAGGGTGCGAATCACCGGCGCGGCGCCACGGTCCAGGATTTCGGCCGCCTGCCGGATTTGCGGGGCGGGGAAGTATTCCTCGGGCCGGCCGGGACCGATGACGTTGAAGAGGCGCAGCCGGACGATGTCCAGCCCGTCGGAGCGATGATGCTGGACGGCCTGCACGTCCGCCGCCGCCTTGGTCGCGGCATACACGCCTTCGGGTCGCTGGGGATCGTCTTCGCGCACGGGACGGTCGTGGCCGTCCCTGCCGTATTGCAGCGCCGAGCCGACGACGATCAGGCGGGCATCCGGTGCCAAATCCCGCAGGGCCAGGATGATCCGCAACTGCCCCAGGACGTTCACATCGTAGGCCGCGATGGGGTCGGCCTCGGCCTGCCGCGGATCGGCAATGGCGGCGAGGTTGATCACGACCGAGGGCTGTGTGGTTTGCAACGCCGCGTGGACGGTGTCGCCGTCGCGCAGGTCCAGCTTGACGTCGGCGTCCCCGCCGCGGTCGGCGGCGATGACACTAGCGCCGGCCACCTCCAAGCTGGTGATGAGATGCTTGCCGATGAATCCCCGAGCCCCGGTGACCAGCACCCGGGCGCCGTCCCACGAGACTTCGGCCGGGCTCACGCGCCGTGCCGCGACGCCATGATCTGCGCGTGCGCCAGCTCGCTCTCGACCAGCTCCATGTCCGCATCGACCATGATGGTCACGAGCTCCTTGAAGGTGACGCTCGGCTCCCAGCCCAGCTTCTCGCGGGCCTTGGACGGGTCGCCGATCAGGCGGTCGACCTCGGCAGGCCGAAAGAGGTCTTCGCTCGTGTAGATGTGGTCGCGGGCGTCCAAGCCGAGATGCGCGAAGGCCAGTTCGGCAAACTCCTCGCCGGAGTGCGTCTCGCCCGTCGCCAGCACGTAATCGTCGGGCTCGGGCTGCTGCAACATCAGCCACATGGCCCGCACGTAATCGGGCGCGTAGCCCCAGTCGCGCGTAGTCGTGAGATTGCCGAACGGCACCTTGTCGATGATCTCGTGGTGCACGCGGGCGGCGTTGTAGCTGATTTTGCGGGTGACGAACTCGAGCCCGCGGCGCGGCGACTCGTGGTTGAAGCAAATGCCCGAGCAGGCGTACATGTCGAAGCTCTCGCGGTAGTTGATGGTGATCCAGTGGGCGTAGAGCTTGGCGACGCCGTAGGGGCTGCGCGGGTAGAAGGGCGTGGACTCGCTCTGTGGCCACTCCTGCACGGCGCCGAACATCTCGCTGCTGGAGGCCTGATAGAAGCGGATGCCGGGATCGACGGCGCGCACGGCCTCCAGCATGCGCGTGGCGCCGAGGGCCGTGACCTCGCCGGTCAGCACCGGCTGGTACCACGAAGTCTGCACGAACGACTGGGCCGCCAGGTTGTAGACCTCGTCCGGGCGGTGCTTCTTGAGAATCTCGATCAGCGAGTACTGGTCGTGCAGGTCGCCGGGTTCGAGGGTAATGTCGTCCTGGATGTGCGCGATGCGGCCGTTGTTCTCGGTGCTCGTGCGGCGCACGATGCCAACGACGTGGTAACCGCGCTCGAGCAGAAACTCGGCCATGTAGGAGCCGTCTTGCCCGGTGATCCCGGTGACGATGGCGGTCGGCATCAGTGGCGTGTCTCGATGCTCGGTTGCGGTTTCAGTGTACGCGGCCCCACGGTCCGGCTTACGCCGACCCGTTCACGGGCGATGGAAACTCCACCCCGACGGCGGCGCCGGTTTCGGTGAGCGTGGCGATGATGTCGTCGGTGAGCGGGCAGCCGTTGGCTTCGCGGTCGGCGGCGTTGGCGGCCTCGATGTCGCCGGGGGCGAAGACCTGGTCGAAACCGGGACGGCGGGCGACGGCGCGCATGGCCGCGAGGGTGTCCGCGACCCGCGACTTGAACTCCTCCAACGGCATCATGCGCGACACATCGACGGCCAGGAAGCAATGCCCGACGCGCTGGGGACGGTCCTTGTGTTGCCAGTACATGCTGCCGACGTCGACCGTGGACGCGGCCCCGGAGAGGATGCCGGCCATGACGTCGATGAGCAGCGACAGCCCGGCGCCCTTGTATCCGCCGAGCGGCAGCAGCGAGCCGCCGTCGAGAAAGGCCGCCGGGTCCGTGGTGTCGTTGCCGTCGGCGTCGAGCGCCCAGCCCTCCGGGATCGGCTCGCCGCGGCTCTGCGCCAGGAAGATGTGGCCGGCGGCGACCTGCGTGGTGGCCATGTCGAGCACCAGCTCGTCGGGCGGATCGGTGGGCATGGCGATGCAGATGGGGTTGGTGGAGACGAATTTCTCGCTGCCGCCCCAGGGCGCGACGATGGCCTCGCCGTTGGTGAAGGCCCAAGTCATCAGGCCGGCGCGCGCGCCGCGCAGCGCCCAATAGCCCTGGGAGCCGTTGTGGTTGGACTCGCGAATGCCGGTCCAGCAGGCGCCGTTGGCCTTGGCGCGCTCGATGGTGGCGTCGATGGCGAAGTCGCAGACGACGTGCCCGAGCCCGTTATCGCCGTCGACCGCGACGGTGGTGGGCGACTCGGTGACAATCCGGGGTCGGGCCTGGGCGTTCACCAGGCCCGCGTTGAGCCGCTCCAGGTAGATCGGAATGCGGGTGATGCCGTGGGTGTCGACGCCGCGCAGGTTCGAGTCCACCAGCCCGTGCGCCACGACCTGCGCGTCCTTGTCCGCGACGCCCGCGGTGCGGAAGATGGCGGCGGTGAACGCGCGGAGATCGTCCGCGCTGAATCGCTGCGCTGGGGGTGAAGCGGTGCCCATCGATCACTCCTTCGCCGAATCCGGTCGGCGAACCATTCCGCCGCCGACCGCCTCCCGGTTGGGTCGCGTTTGATGTCTCACCGGGAACTCAGACCGGTGGACCTGGTGAGCATAGCGGCGCCTGGGGACATCGTCGCCATCGTCGGCGCCGGTGGCAAGACCTCGACCATGTTCGTACTCAGCCGCGCGCTGGCCGCGGCCGGGCGGCGAGTGCTGACGACCAAGTCCACGATCATCTATCGACCGACGATGGCGCGGAGTCCCGGCGTCGTGGAGATTCCGGCGGAGCTGTGGGCAACCGAGCTGCCCGGCCTGCTGGACGAACGGCGCGAGGTGACGGTGGTGACCGGCTCGGCGGGTGGTCCAGATCGCTGGCAGGGCGTGCCGGCGAGCCAGGTTGAGGAGCTGCGGGACGCGGCGGGGGCCGACTGCGTGATCGTGGAGGCCGACGGGGCGCGGGGTCGGCTGCTCAAAGCGCCGGCGGAGCACGAGCCGGCCATGCCGGAGTCCGCCGGCGTGGTGCTGCCGGTCGTGAACCTGCGGGCCGTCGGGCGGGCCGTTGAGTCCGAGCACGTGCACCGGCCGGAGTGGGTGGCGCGCCTCCTCGGGATTCCGGAGAGCGGGGTGATCGGCGTCGAGCACCTGCCCAAGGTATTGCTGGACGAATCGGGCGGTCTGAAGCGGGCGCCGGCGAAGGCCCGCGTGTGGCCGGTGCTTGCGGGCGTGGACGCCGTGGAGCCGTGGGAGGTCGAGGCGTTGCTTCAGCGGCTGGTCGGGCACCCTCGGGTCGGAGGGGTGCTGACGGCAGATAGGGATGGGCGGTACGCGGCGTTAGAAGGTTGACGGGATGATTCGAAGGGCGAGGAGGATGAATCACCTTCTCCCATCCAGAGACCCATGCAGTATCCGGTCGGACGACGGATGGTAGCGGGAGTCCCATCAGCCCCCAGGTTCATTGAGGGGTGGATTCCCTAGATTCACAAACGAAGTGCAACACCTGGCAAAGGTGCTGCCATGG
>JAPOXD010000055.1 GCA_026707285.1 Chloroflexota bacterium
TGGCCTGGAAGCACGTGTTCCTGGCCGATTCGCCCGACGGCGGCCGCACCTGGGGGAACCTGCGCCAGCTCACCACCGTTTTCGGCCAGTGCTTCGGCGCGCCCGCGGTCGCCGGCGACGGGACCATCGCCGTTATCCACGACACCCGTTACGGTCCCGGCCCGCCGAGCGGACGAGTGATGCTGAGCCGAGATTCGGGCGAGACTTGGGCCGATGAAGCCGTCTATCTCTACTACGGCAGCGGTGTCAGCGGCTTCAGCGCCAGCGTGACGCTGGACGACGGCGACGTGCTGTCGATCGTCGGCACGTGCGACCACGAGCCGGCGCGCACCGTGTGGGACGCGGCGATCGGGCACACGCAGGTGACTGCTATTCGGTGGAATCCTGGGGATCTGTCTTCACATCGGTAGTGGGCGGACTTGACATCTGGGCGCCGCATGGTGACCCGGCACGGGTGGGCCCAGCGATTCGTCAGTAGACTTTCGGGGTGGATTCCCGCCCCGTATCGAGTACGGGGCAGGCTCTTCGCGGGAATGACGGACCCAAGGTCACCCCTCGGCGTCACATCCGGTCGAGCTTCCACTGGAAGAAGTCCAGTGGGAATAGATCCGGCGCGAATTCGGGAAACCGCTCGGGACCGAACAGCAGCTTCACCAGCTCACACTCGCTCACGGTGAGCCTGCGGTCGCCGCGCCGAAGCCGCCAGCCGTCGCTGGATGGCGTGGCCTCGACCTCATTCAAGCCGAGCGCGCGCAGCAGTGACTCCAGGTTGATCACTTTGATCATGTAGTGATGGGTCTGGCCGAACGGAATGCCGGTCTCCAGCAGCAGTCCGGCGAGGCCCTCGTTGGATTCGGGCACGACCACGTCGAGCGTTACCACGGTGCTCTCGCCGGGCGGACGGTCGGTGGTGCTGGCGCGGGGATCGTCGATATCGCGCAGCACCCGCCGCAGCAGCGCCACGGTTGCCATCACGTCGCCGCCGGTCTCGAGGACCTCCCGCTGCCACACGGCCACGTAGGCCACCGGCTCGCCGTCGCGCAGCGCGACGAGCAGGCGGTCGGCCCGGGACTGCGCCACCAGGGTGAAGTAGTGCTCGTCGCGGTCGGCGCCCATCGGCTCGCGGGCGTACATGGCCGTCAGCACCGCCACGTGGGAGCGCCAATCCTCGGTGATCTCAACGTCGGGGCTCGGCGGCAGCAGGGTAATGTTTGCCCGATCCAGCGTGTGGCTGCGCTGCCGCATCCCCATCTCCCAGCCGAAGCGGCGGTAGTAGTTCTGGCTGACGGTGCCCAGCATGGCGACGTGATGTCCGCTTTCCCGCATGATCCGGTGCGCGTCGTGCAGCACGGCCGTCCCGAGCCCGAGCCGGCGGTGGTCCGGGTGCGTGACGAACCCGTTGATGCCGCCAAGCTCGATCCGGCCGCGCGGCGTGCGCACCGTCGTCGGGGCGATGGCCACCGCGCTCACGACCAGCCCTTCGTGCGTGATCACGCGGATGTTGTCGAGGTTTCCGGGGAAGTAGACGTGCGGCCAGTCCAGGCCCATCGACGGCATGCGGGGCGGCTCCCCGGCGCGTGAATTGAGGGTCCGCAGCGCCAGGTTTTGCAGGTCCAGCATGGCCCCGAACTCATGCGGATCGCACGCCCGCGGCCCGTCATAGCCGTCGGGCACGGGTGGCGTGTCCCCGGGCTGCATTGACTGCTCAGCCAACGGCAACTCCCCCGCGATTGAGCTCGGCGGTCAGCCGCAGCGCGGCGTCGGCGGTGTCCACGTCCTTCTTTCCGTAGCACACGACCATGGTCATTCGGCTCCCGCTACCGGCCGCCTGCTCGACGATACCCGCTCGTTCCCGAATCTGAGCATCGCTGTACCTCATCCGCCCGTCATCACCAACGTTCGAGGCAGCTGCCGGACCGCGGAATCGGAAGTACGCCAGGTCACCGGGATTCATCGGCATTGTGGCGCCATCCGACGCAAGCGAGTCGTGGCGCACCCGCGCAATGTTGCCGGTGCGCAGAGCCTCGGCGATCCGCGCGCCGAGCTCGGCGTCCGGCGCGTCGGGCAGCTCCGCGGCCAGCGGCAGATCGCCGAAGCCGTCTCGCAGCACCGCCAGCGACCGCTCGATGTCAATCTCGGCGCTCAGCTTGCCGGGAAACTGCATGAGATACGCGGCGAACTTTCCCGCGTCGACCAGCGGCCGCGCCATTGCCAGATGCCGCTCGAATCCCATCGCGTCGGCCTTGTCCGGATTCCGCAGCCAGGACGAGACGAAACGGTGCGCCTTGAGGCTCAGCATGAAGCCATCCGGCGTCTGCTCCGCCCACGCGGCCACGGTCTCCGGATTCAGCATGCGGAAAAAGGTGGCGTTCACCTCGACGCCCGACAGACGCGCGGCGTAGGCCGCCAGCTTCTCGTTGGGTTTCGTGCCTCGCGGATAGAACCCGCGCAGGTCGTTCCAATTCGCGGTGCCAACGATCACGCGACCCCGTGTATTCAGAGTCTTCAAGTCGCCGATGGCTTAGATCCTCCCAGAAAGAGCACTCATACGGACGTCCCGTTACCAGGGCGAGCTTGCTGGCGTTCGGAGGATTCGCGCTGCCTGTGCCGTTCCGCCCTTACCGAATACAAAGAAAACTCCAAGAGGGCCTTTATGACCCTGGCATATCCAGCAGTGGACTGCTCGCTTATGTGCATGACGCCTTGAATGCTAGCCATCTCTTCACCAACGGGTCCAAGCTCAAGATGAGCTTCACCGTACATTGAGTCTAATGTGATTTCAGTGGGCGATCTTCGAGTTCGTGGATGGATCTTTGCGATTCTGACTTCCCTCAGCCAATCTAACGCCTCGCTCCAGCGGGGAAGGCTCCTCCTTAGATCGGCTGCCAATAAAACGATCTCATCTGATCGGCGCGGCCTTTCTCTTTCCCAGCATGATATGAAGAATACTAAACTGGCTTCTACCAATACCTCCCACTCTTTGAAGGAAGGAGAGTGAATCATTGTTTTGTCGTCAGAAGGATACTGTTTCTTTACTTCGTGTGGAATGTTGATAGCTCTATGATGGACTGCCATTCCCAGGTTTAGAAGGGCTAGAGACTTGTTCAGTCGGTAATCTAAGTCGCTGAGGTCGCTCATGCTCAGATTTGAACTTGACAGATCCCAGTAGGGAAAATCTTTATTCAGCGGATTCGGTTGGATACCAGAGCTTTCCATTTTGATGCTCCTCTTTGCGTAGAAGCCTGGACGGAAACTTCGTAGCGCGCTCGTTGGTCGCTGAAGATGCTGGTTACGCAATGCAGCCTAGCTCTCAAGGTTTCGCTGTTGCTCCGTCGTCTGCCGCATACGTGGCGAGCTTCCGGCTCGGCTTCGTCCCGGGCGAATAGAACCCGCGCAAGTCGTTCCAATTTGCGGTGCCCACGATCACCCAGCCCCGCGTGCTCACCCGAGCCAGCCCGTGGGCGCGGGTTCAGCTTGCCCTTTGTTGGACGCGCGGATCGGTCGGATCGCCCGGATAGCCGTAGGGTTGGTAGTCCACCGGTCCGACTTTCGGCCAACCCTGGCCGCCCAACGCCTGGAAGTCGTCCAGGCGCCCGGACAGCCAGAAGAACATGCGCGCCACCGCCAGGTAGGACTGTCGCGGCCCCGGCGGCGCATCGGGGCCGGGGCCGTAGACGGCCGTCGCCGGGTCGAAATCCGGTTCATGCACCCAGTCGCGCTGCGGCGCCGTCGTGCGCCAGTAGTTGTACTTCAGCAGATTGCGAATGCCGGACGCCGTCGACTTGGTGCGCCGGTGCCAGACGGAGTAGGCCGAGATGAAAATCGACCCGGCGGGCGCCGCGCTCGACACCGTGCCGCGGTACATGCCGTAGAGACCGGAGCTGCCCTGCCCGAACGGCCAGTACAGGTGCGAGCCGGGCAGGAACGCCGTTGCGCCCATCTCCGCCGTCGTGTCTTGCGGGTAGTAGTAGACCTGCAGGTAGTTGAGCTCGTGGCTCGACAGCGAGCCGCCGTCCCGGTGCCAGCCATAGGCGCGGGCCGGCATGTGGACGCGGTGGCTCGACATGATCCTGGGCAGCGCGAAGTCCCGTCCGAGCAGGCAGCGCACCGCGCCGGCCGCCACGGGGTTGCACAGAACTCCGTCCACGAACCAGTCCTCGTCGAGGATTTCGTTGGGCTCGTGGTTGGCGAAATCGCCCGGTTCGATGTGCGGCGCGTGGTCGTTCATGAAATCGACGACGCGCTGGTTGACGTCGTCCGGAACCACGCCCTCGAGCGGCAGATAGCCCGACTTGCAGAAGTCGAGGACCTGGGAATCGGTGAGCGTCGGTTCGCAGTCGTGGGTGCGCATGGCGGGCTTACCTCACCTTCTCCAGGATGAATTCGACGCCTGGGCCGTGGAGCCTGGTCTCGTCCAGCATCACGGCCAACTCCGGGAACTTGATGATGCGCCAGCCGTCGTTCAGGGCGTCCATGACGGTGTCGTAGGGCATGTCGTCGGGGTTCGGCGGACCCTCGTCGATCTCACCGTCCCGCGCGATGAACATGCCGATGACCGCCGAGTTGACCGACGCGGTGCCGGCCTGCACGTATAGCAACTCCTGGCGCTTGCCCTCGCCGTTGGCCAGCGATTGCAAGGTGTCTCGCAGGTCGGATTCCGTCAGCGTGCCGCCGCGAAACCGCTCGATGCACGACTCGATTGCTGCCTGCCGTGACGAACTCATGACCAGCGCGCCTCCGCTCAATCCACGGGCTGATTTCTGGTGCGGCAGCCTATCACGGGGATGACCCGAGCCTGCCGACCGAACTACCGACTCTTCCGCCGGCGCGTTCTGGCTCCCTCTCCCACGCGGAGAGGGTCGGGGTAAGGGGACGCACCGCCGGCCCAGGCCAATGTTCCAGCCGCCAGCCCACGCCGCGTAGACTGCCCATCACGACCCTCTGCATCGGAGGCGCGCCGCCATGCCCCACCACCGCGCTGCGGATTCACTGAGCACATGAGCTGGCACGTCGTCGAGCACGTCACCGTCTACCGCGAGACCGGGCATTACGCCACCGCGCCCAACGTCGTGCGCACGCCCGCGGGTGAGTTGCTGGTGCTGTTTCATCGCGCCCCGCATCTTGGCCATGCGCACCACAGCCATCCGCTATTCGACGTGCGCGCGGTCACATCGAGCGACGAGGGCCAGACCTGGAGCGAACCGTGGCTGGTCACCAACGATCCACGCGGCGGTGTGATCGACTTCGGCACCCACACGCTCGCCGACGGCAGCATCTTTCTCCACGCGTCGAGCAATGAGCTCGTGCCCGCCCAGGGAATCGCCGAATTCAACTTTCACGCGGTGCCGCACGCGCCGGATGTGGGATCGCCGCAGCATTGCATCTGGGTCTCCCGACCGAGCATCCCGTTCTGGGTGCGGTCGCACGACGGCGGGCGCACCTGGACCAATCCGGTGCGGTTTCCCCGCCTGCCGGACGCTGAATGGGGCCATCCCGCGGAGCATTCGGGCGTGTGCCGCAGCGGGTTGCTGGAGCTGCCGGGCGGTCGATTGCTCAAGCCCAGCAAAGCCACCGAGCGCCCCCGCGGCGAGCAGCCCTACTTCGGCATGCTGCGCGTCTCCGACGACTTCGGCGAGACCTGGACCTACGGCGGCCGCATCGCCGAGGACCCGATCGTGCACTTCAGCGAGCCGGCCATTCACCGCACGCCCAGCGGTCGCCTGGTGGTGCTGTATCGCTGCCATCCGCGGGGCTCGCCGCGAATCCAGCTGTCGGGACAACAGGGCGGAACCATCGTGGCGCGGGTCGAGTCGGACGACGACGGCCGAACCTGGTCGCCGTGGCGTCCGACCTCGATCTACGGCAGCCCGAGCCACATGCTGCCGCTGAGCGACGGGCGCGTGTTCGTCACCACCGGGACGCGCTGGGACGGGCAGCGCGGCTGCACCGTGCGGGTGACCGATCCCGAGTGCGCCGACCTCGACAGCTGCCCCGTCCTCAACGTGCGCAGCGACTCCATGACCTCCGATTGCGGCTATCCCTGGGCAGTGGAGCTGCGGGACGGCCGCGTGCTGGTGGTCTACTACTACACCCACCGCGACCTGCACCGCGGCATCGAAGCCACGGTCGTCGAGGAGGTGTGACCGCTCCCTCCTCCGATGACCCGCCGCGGCTGCCCCGTCATTCCCGCGAAGGCGGGAATCCACCCCTCCCTCATCACGGGGCCGGTTCTAACTCTCCCGGCCATCCGTCACCTGACTGGGTCGGGCAAAGGATCTCCTCGTGGCGGGTGCCAGCACAACCAACCGGCGCATCAATCGGCGGCGCGGTAGCCTCGACAGGGCAAGACAGGCGATTCCAGCGCACGGAGGTTCCCCATGGAGCGGGTCTGCTTCAGCTTTCAGATCAAGCCCGGCACCGAAGACGAGTACAAGCGACGGCACGACGAGATCTGGCCCGAGCTGGTGGAGGCTATCCAGGAGTCGGGTTTCACCAACTACTCGCTCTTCCGCCGCGGACTCCAGGTCATCGCCTACGCCGAGTGCGAGCCGGATGTCGCCACGGCCTTCGGCAAGATCGGGTCCTATGACGTCAACACCCGCTGGAGCGCGTGGTTCGAGGACGTCATCGAGCAGCTGACCGACGAGGACGGCCAGATGTTCTTCGCGCCCGAGGTCTGGCACCTGGACTGAGTCTCGACCGGTCCGCAAACTGCCCTTATGCCGGTGGCCCAGGTTGCGCGCAGCCTGGGAGATTCACCCGCGACTGATCCCGCGCTGCACGCAGCACGGGCCACCGATCATTGTTGGCCGCCGCCAGCCGAGACGGCTAAGGTAAGCGTCGAATCCCACAGCCGAGTTGATTCCGGTGCCCAGCACCTCCAAACCGAACTTCCTCTTCATCACTACCGACCAGCAGCGGTGGGACGCCCTGGGCATTCACAACCCGCGCATCCGCACACCGGCGATGGACAGCCTGGCGCGCGACGGCATGCGCTTCGACCGCGCCTATCCCACCAACGCCATCTGCGCCCCCGCGCGCGCTAGCATGATCACGGGTCGCAGCCAGCGCGGGCACCACGTCTTCAACAACGTCAACCTCAGCGAAGCCATTCCCGTCGTCGGCGATTCCCTCCGCCAGGCCGGCTATGCCACGGCGTTGGTCGGCAAGCCGCACTTCAAGAGCGGCGAATACGAGGACGTGCTGCCGGATCACCCGCCGGCCGGCGCGCCGGTGAGCCCCGACGACGGCCTCTGGTACGGGCCGTATTTCGGCTTCGACTATGTTGAAATCCTGGGCGCGCACACCTATCCCAAGGGCCACTGGCGCGTCTGGCTGGAGCGGCATCACCCCGAGGGCCTGGAGCTGTGGAAGCCGGTCAATGCCCTCGAGCCTCGGACCGGCGCGTTTCATAGCTGGAAGAACGCCGTCCCCGCCGAGTGGCACTACACCCACCGCACCGCCGACCGCACGGTCGACTGGCTGCGGGACCACGGCGGCGAGCGGCCTTTCTTCCTCTGGATGTCGTTCTACGACCCGCACCAGCCGTTCACGCCGCCGCGTCCCTACTGCGACATGTACGACCCGGCGGACATGCCGCCGGCCGTGCCGCGCGAGGACGTGAGCAACAAGCCGCCGCAGTATCAATACGCCCGCGACGGCTTGCCCTACCAGGGCTACGACACCACCAGCGGCTGGGACGGCGACCACCACGGCGAGATCGTGGCCCACTACTACGGGATGACCACCTTCATCGACGACGGCATCGCCCGCGTGCTGGCCGAGCTGGAGCGGCTGGGCTTGGCCGAGAACACCCACGTGATCTTCAGCTCGGATCACGGCGAGGGCCTCAACGATCACGGCATCGCCGCCAAGCCGATGATGTCGTACGAGTGCGTCAACCGCGTGCCGCTGCTGTGGCGGCACCCGCTGACCGTCGAGGCGGGTCGCGTGCATGCCGGCGTGATGACGCAGCTAGACCTCGTGCCCACCTGGCTCGATCTCGCGGGCGCGGATCCGCTGGTCGGCCAGGAAGGCCGCAGCTTTGCCCCGCTGCTGCGCGGCGAGACCGACACGCACCGGGACGCCGTCATCGTGGAGCGCATCGCCATCTTCGGCAGCGGCCGGCCGGAACTCGTCGGCCTGGGCAAGGCGCACCCGGCGCCCATCACGCAGCGAGTCAAGATGCTCGTGACGGAGGACTGGAAGCTGCTGCACTACGGCACCACCGAGTACGGCGAGCTCTACAACGTCGAGGACGACCCCGAGGACCTGAACAACCTCTGGGACGACTCGGGCCACGCCGGCGTGCGGGCGGAGCTCGTGGAGCGCCTCCTCATCGAGCTGATCAACGAGGAAGGCGGCGATCCCCACCTGGTCACCGACCACCAGCCGGTTGCCGGCAGCCTGCGCGATGCGCGGCTCATGGAACCGCAGCCAGAGGCCAAGGCCGACCTCGAGCAGCGGCTGCGAGACCTTCTGGCATAGGACCCGCCTCTAGCGCCGAAAGGGCAGGTTTGAAACCTGCCCCTACCAGACTCTGGCGGCCGTAGGGCGGGTTTCAAACCCGCCCGCGCCCAATTGCTGTGGCCGCGCGGCGTAGCATGGCCTAGCCGCAACCCTTCACGGCCCTCGAAACCGCGCGCCCATGGCACGCCCCCGCGCCGACTTCGTGACGATGTTCGCCGTCCTGGCGGTGACGGCCGTCGTGGCCACCTCCCCCGGCCCTTTGCTCGTTGTGATCCGCGACGAGTTCGGGCTCAGCTTCGCGCAGCTTGGGCTGATCTTCTCGGCGCAGGCGCTGGCGGGCATGCTCACCAACATTCCGGCGGGGATGGTCGCCGATCGCTTGCCCACCCGCGTGCCGATTGCCGCCGGCGGACTGGGACTCGGCGCCGGCACGCTGCTCATGGCGCTGGCCCCGGGCTACCCGGTGCTTCTGGCGGGCAGTCTCGTCGGCACGGTGGGCGCCACGTTCATGATCACCAGCGGCATCGCCTATACCGTTTCGCAGGCCGACCCCGAGCAGCGTGGCCGGGCGACCTCACGCGTCATGTCCGGCGTCCAGGTGGGCGCGTTCATCGGTCCGGCGCTGGCGGGCGTGGTCGCCGCCGCGTTTGACTGGCGGGCGGCGCTGATTGTGCCGGCCGTGCTCAGCCTGTGCGTCGCGGCTGCCGTGCTGCCCGTCATTCGCGGCGGAGCCCCGGCGCGTTCCGAGCCAAGATCTCGCATGTTCAGCCTCAACGACCTGCGCCTGCCCCGCGTGGTCTGGCCGATCATCGCCTTGGCCATGCTGCTCACCGGTCCGGTCATCGGGCAGAGCCGCGTGATCCTGCCGCTCTACGCCGGCGAGGGACTCGAGTTCACGCCCGCCGTCGTGGGGGTGGCGATTTCCGCCATGAGCGCCGCCCGCGCCGTCCTTACCTTTGTGAGCGGCAACCTGATGGACCGCGCCGGGCGCGGCAGCGCGTTCTACGCCATGGTGCTGGGCGCGTTCGGGGCCGCGGTGCTGCTCACGCTGCCGCTGGGATTGGGCGTGTTCATCGCCGCGGGCGCGCTGTCGGCGGTTACCGGACTGGGAGCGGTGCTGCCGTCGGTGCTCATCGGCGACCGCGTGCCCAAGGCCTACGTGGGACGGTCGCTGGGCGTGCTGCTGACCATGGGCTCGGTGGTCCAACTCGGCGTCGCGCCGGCGGTGGGCTTCCTGCTCGACGTCCAGGGCTACCAGCTCGTGGGCATTGCCATGGCCGTGCTCATGGGACTGGCGGGCATCGTTGGTTGGCGGGTCGTGGGCGACCTGCCGTGGAGGCGGCGTGCGCCGGTCGAGTTGCCTGCTTGATGCGATCATGCATTTATGCGAGTGACCGTAACCATCGACGACGACGTTCTTGCCGCTGCCCGGGTCTTGGCCGACCAAAACGGAAGCAGCCTCGGCGGCGCCTAGTCGGTGTTGGCCCGGCGCGGATTCAAGAGCGCGTCCACTGCTGGGATCGACCGAGATCTAACAATGTTCGCCGTCCCGGTCGACGCCGAGCCCATCACCAGCGAGGATGTCTACCGATCACTGGACGAGTGGCCGTAGCCGACTTGCTGGATGTCAAATTCGGTCATCACATTCCGCCTCATTCTGACCTGAAGCGACGCCCGCCGAACGCTAGACTAAGGCTCCACCTCGGCGGCGGCTGACTCGATCCACAGTCCGGCATGGTCGTGGGGCTCGGCTAGGGCCACAACGCGCAGGTAGTTCACCCCCAGCGTCTCGTGCAGCTGCGGCGCTGTCGTGACGTGCCGACCGTCGACCGAAACGCGGCACGTGCGGTCCTCCTGCGTATCCCAGGCCAGCTCGACCGTGCGCCAGCGCCCGGCGTCGAGCGCGGGTTCGTCGGCGATCCGGCCTTCCGGCGCGACTTGGACGTTGAAGGTGTTGTGGAACTGGTCCTGGGGATCGAACGGGGTCGAGAAGTGGTCCGTGAGGCTCAGCCGAAACGGACCGGCGCCCGGTTCCAGGCGCAGCCGGACTTCCACGCGTCCCCGCCGTCCGGCCGGAAAGTTCCAGACCGCCGCGGCCGTGCGGCCCGGCTGTTGCTTGGTGAGGCGCAGGGCGAAGGCGACGGCGCGATCCGGGTGCGGCTGCCGCTGGACGCCTGCCGTGCCGAAGATCGACCAGTCCTCGTGCCCGTCCGCGAAATCGCTGGACTGCTGCGTCTCGTAGAGCCAGGCCGGATCCAGCCGCACCATCAGCACGCGGCCTTCCCCCTGCCCCGACACGATGATGACCGCGTCGTCGCTCGTCACCACGGGGAAGGGATAGGCGGTGCCGAAGTCTCCCTTGGTGGGCGGCGGATCGTGGCGGCGCGGATCGCGCAGCACCTCACGGGCGCCACGCCAGGTCAGGCCGTCGTCTTCCGAGATCGCCGCGTGCAGCACGTGACGCCCGCCATAGGCGTAGGGGAACCGCTGGCAGCAGTTCCAGAGCAGCACCAGGCGGTCGTCGCTGAGGCGCACGAGGCCCACGGGCGAGTCGGACGAGACGAGCGGGGTCGGTCGCGCGACGGACCACTCAGCGCCGTCGTCCGAGAAGGACTCGTAGAGCCGGCCGGTCTGCGTGCGCAGCAGCATCCAGACGCGCCCATCGAGCTTCTGGATGATGACCGGCTCGTCGGCGCCATATGCGGGAATCGGCGCCCAGGACTTGATGTCGCGCGTGCCCTGGCGCCACGTTTTCCCCGCGTCGTCGGAGTAGACCACCGTCGAGTAGAAGGCGCCAGCGAAGCTGAACGCGTCCAGCCCGGTGTCGACCCGGTGCGCCCAGGTCTGACCCGTCGCCGAGGCATACGGCAGCACGATGCGGCCATTGCGAAGCTGGATGACGCTGTTCAGCGCGCCGGTGAAGCCCTCCCAGATCCGCTTCGGCTCGGTCCACGCCTCGCCGTGTTCGCGCGACCTGAGATGCCAGATGTCCAGGAACTTGCCGTGGTAAGGGCCCTCGTGGGCCATGCCTTCGCCCGCCAGCGGCGCGCCGAAGACTCCGGAGCCGCGGTCGTGCATGAAGAAGCAATGGACCTCGTCGTCGGAGTCCGCCAGCACTTCCAGGCCGCCCCACAGCCCGCCGGTTTCGGGCAGCGTCAGCACGTCGGGCGCTTCGTCCCAGGTGCGCCCGTCGTCGTGCGAGACGATGCGCGCGATGCGGGGAGTCGGGATGTCCGCGTCCTTTAGAAAAAAGCCGTCGAGGCGGCCATCGCGGCGTCGGGCCACCATTGGCCGCTCGACGTCCGGCGGCAGTGCGATCAGGGCTGGTTGCATAATTTCTCTCCTCCCACGTTGGCACGCGCGCCAGCCATCCGGCCGGGGGCGGACGGGGTCACGTTCTCCGTTTGGACTCGGTTCCCTCACGGCTCTCGCCGCGAGCGGCATCCCCCTTACTCGGAAGTGATGAGCCGGGCATCGTCCGCACCGATGGCTGGAGACTCCGTCGCCCGGATTCGGTTGTCTTCGGCATCGTCCTAAGCATCCAGATCCAGACCACGACCCAGCCAATTACGGTCCATCCAAGAATCAAATTTACAAGGAAAATAGACGCCGTCCGCTTATGCTCTTTGAGGTGAGCGACTATGGACGGGGAAAAATAAAGAAAAGAACCACATATAATAACGATAGCTGCCAACAGTATGCCGGTGGCTGTAAACGTAGATCCTGTGCTATCGAACATTACCTGTTGAATCCTCGTATAGTCGCGCATCCAATGACTGGAGACCGTTAGCCCCGGCACCTCTGTAGTGCGCCGGTTCGTGCACTGTATCTCAACTCCCCTTTTGGTCTCTTCCACTGCTCGACCGCGACGGCGATCTAGTGATCGGTCGCCGGATCAACGATCTCGACATGCTGGATCAGGTCGGGAAGGTCGAAGTCCAGCGGTCCTTCGGCTTCGGCGAGATGCCCGTCGCGCATGACCATCGTCTGGTCGGCAATCTGGCTCAGCGCGGGGTCGTGCGTCGCCACCACGGCGGTCACGCCCTCGGCGGCCACGATGTGGCGGAAGAGCAGCATGATCTCGAGCCCGGTGTTGCTGTCCAGCTCGCCGGTGGGCTCGTCGGCCAGCAGCACGTCGGGTCGATTGGCGATGGCGCGGGCGATGGCCACCCGCTGCTGCTCGCCGCCGCTCAGCTCGAACGGGCGGTGATCCGCGCGTGACTCCAGTCCAACAAGCCGCAGCACCTCTCGCGTGCGCTCACTCCATGTCGCCGACGGCGCGCCCGCCACGCGCATGGCCAACTCCACGTTCTCCCGCGCCGAAAGCACCGGCAGCAGGGCAAACGTCTGGAATACGAAACCCAGGCTGCGGCGGCGAATGGCGGCCAGCTCGTCCTCGCTCATCGCCCCGAGGTCGGCGCCGTGGAACATCACCTGCCCCTCGGTGGGGACATCGAGGCCGCCGATCAGGTTCAGCAAGGTCGTCTTGCCCGAGCCGGACCGTCCGCGCAGCGCATGGAGTTCGCCGCGGCAGATGTCCCAGGTCGCGCCGGCGACGGCCGTCACCGCGGAGGCGCCCTCGCCGTAGCGGCGCGAGACGTTGAGCAGTTGCACGACCGGTGTCATGACTTGGCCTCGGTTCCGCCGCGCTCGCCGGAGGGGTCCGCCGGACGTACCACCAGCCGTCCCTCGGCGGCGTCGACGTCCACCGTCGCGCGCCCCGCAATGCCCAGCTCCTCGAGGTAGTCGCGGGGAATTTGGAGGCGACCGGTCTCGTCGACGATCACATATTCCTCGTGCGCCGGCTCGTCGGCGCCCGGCAGCCCCACGCGCCGCACGATCTCCGAGCTGGTCTGCCCGTCACGAATGGCCACCACCCGGCCCACGTGGCGCGTGACGTCCCGGTCGTGGGTCACGATCATCACCGTCAGCCGCCGGTCCACATTGAGCCGCCGCAGCAGCTCGTAGATGTCGCCGGCCGTCTGATTGTCGACCTCGCCCGTGGGCTCGTCCGCCAGCAGCAGCTCGGGCTCGTTGGCGAGCGCCACGGCAATCGCCACGCGCTGTTGCTCGCCGCCCGAAAGCTGCGGCGGCCGATGGCCCATCCGTTCCGACAGGCCGCACGCCGCCAGCAGCTCCCGCGCCCGCCGCTGCTCCGTCGACCCCGCGCCACCCGCGAACAGCATGGGCGCCAGCACGTTGTCCAGGGCGCTGAGGTAGGGAATGAGGTTGCGCGCGCTCTGCTGCCACACGAAGCCCACGTCGTAGCGCTTGTATTCCGCCAATTCCGCGCCCGAGGCGTTGACCAGGTCGAGCCCGCCGACGCTGCACGCGCCCGCCGACGGCCGGTCGAGGCCGCCCAGGATGTTGAGCAGCGTGCTCTTGCCGCTGCCGCTGTTGCCCACGATAGCCATCATTTCGCCCGGGGCAACTTCGAGATTGAGTCCGCGCAGCGCCACGACCTCAAGCTCGGCGACCTTGTAGATACGCACCAGGTCCTGGCAGCGCACGTGAACCGCGGCGCTCATCCGGTTTCCTCGCCGAACTTGATGGCCTCGTGCGTGCGCACGCGCCGCAGGAGCCAAATCGAGAGCGGCAACGCCGCGGCGATGAGCACGCCGAACACCACGTAGATCTTGGCGATGTCGTCCCAGGCGGTATCGACGATGAAGGGTGGAAACGCATCGCGCTCGCCCGCGCTCAGCTCGAGAAACGGCACGAAGAGGGCGGCAGTCACCATGCCGATGGCCGTCCCCACGGCCGTGCCGAGCAGCACCAGGAACCCTTGCTCCAACGCCACGATGGCGGCCATCTGGCGCGTGGAAATCCCCATGGCGCGCAGGATGCCGAACTCCTGCACGCGCCGGCGAAACGACAGGACCGCGTGCATGCCAAAGCCGCTGAGCGTGAGGCCCGCGGCGACGATGAACGCCAGCGTCAGCAGGCCGAACGTGCCGACCAGCACGGGGTCGCTGCGCGCTTGGACGACTTCGTCCCTGGCGTCCACGGTGCGCAGCGCCCGGATATCGAGATTGTTCAGCGGCTGGATGAGCTCCTGAGCCGGCGCATCGGGCAGCAGTCGCGCATAGGTGTTCCACGGCGAGCGCCCAACCACGCGGTCGACGTAGGTGAGATTGGCGAGCGCGAATGAGCCTAGACCTCGATTGTGGCCCGGCAGCGCGTCCATCCACCCCACCACCGTGAAGGGCACCACCACCCGATCGATCTCCATGGTCACGGAATCGCCAAGCTGCACGCCCATGGTCTCGTGAAACGGTGCGCGCTCCAGGATCACGCCGCGATCGTCCGCCGCCAGTGCGTTGGCCAGCGCATTGAGCGACGTCGCCGCGTAGTCGTCGCGCCAGACTATGGTCCGGGCGAACGGAATCGGATCGACCGCGTGCAGCCGCACCTCGCGCAGGGCGTTCACCGACGGCGTGTCGACATGCAGCAGCGCGTTCTTGACCCGGTGTCGCGCCGCTTCCGTGACGACCTGCCGGCCGCCGTCGTCCACCACGTCCAGGTGGCGATCGACCGGCGCGATGTACCAGGACCTCGCGTCCGCGTCGAAGTGCCCGCTCTCGACGATCTGGGCGTCGGCGCCAGTGGCGAAATAGACGCGATCGATGATGTTGCGATCGATCGTCGCGGCGAACGACGCGCTGAAGGCCCCCAGGGCGAAGGTCAGCGAGAGCAGCAAGACCAGGCTGGTGTAGTGGGTCGGGCTGCGGCCGACCTGGCGCAGGGCCACGAAGGCGCTGACGCCGGACACCCGCGACGTCAGCACCGCGAGCGCGCGCACGAGATAGGGAAAGGCGCGGAGGGCGAAGACCGAGACCGCGAAGATGAAGAGAATCGGCGCCAGGACCAGCAGCGTGTCGGCCAGCAGGAGGTCGTCCTCGGTCTCGCCGGGCAGCGCGTCCACGCTGCGCAGCAGGTAGAACCCAGCAACCGCCGCCGCCAGCAGCAGCACGTCCAGCAGCCGCCGCTGATAGAGCGGTCGGTCCAGGCTGCGCGAGGCCTGCTGCTTGGCGCCCACGATGCTCAGCCGGGCCGCCGCCACGACCGGCCCCAGCATGGCCAGCAGGCTGACCCCGATCGCCGCCGCCCCGACGGCCGCCTGGCCGCCGGTCAGGGCAACGTCCAACGGCGCGCGCGCATCGAAGGCCAGGAAGCTCGCCGCCTGTCCGATGGCCTGGGCAAAGCCCGCGCCCAGCGCCAGGCCGATCGCCAGCGCCGGCGCCCCAATCAGCAGCCCCTCGACGACAAACACGCCGACCAACTGGACCACGCCGACGCCGCGGCTGCGGAGCAGCGCCACCTCCTGACGCTGCCGTTCGATGGCCAGCGACACCGAGAGCCGCATGAAGCCCAGCACCATCAGGACAATGGGCACGCTGAGGGCCAGCAGGGCCACGGTGAGCACCATCAGGCGGCTCTCAAACCGTTCGAGGTCGCGCTCCAGGCGGGTCTTCACGCCCATGTAGGGCAGCACCCGCTCGGCAATCGTCCGCACGGCGAAGATTCCCTCGTTCGTGCGGCCGGCGGTCGACGCCTGCAGCGCGACGGCGTCCAGTGGAGCAAACCACACCGCGCGGTCCAGGAGCCGTGGATGCGACACCTCGGGATAGCGCGCCAGCAGACCGTCGATGAATGCGCCCGGCGGCGTGAAGAGCGTGTTCTTCGTCAGCTCGTCGACATCCTCGGGCCAATAGGCGTGGCGCCCGTCGATGGGTGCGAAGCGCCCCACGATGTCCACAGCGACGACCGCCTGGGGCGTGTCAAGCTCCCGCGGGTCGCCGAAACGCAGCTGCACCTGGTCGCCGACCACCAGGCCGCCAGCGTCCAGCATATTCGTCGCGGCAACCGCCTCCACCAGCGGCGCCAGCGCACCGGACGGCAGGCGCAGCGTGTAGACCTTGTCGACGGGTGCGCGGCCTTCCAGCAAATCGACGTTTTCCGTCAGCCCGCTGATCGCGGCCAGCCCGCCCCAGGGAACGCCCTCGCGCAGGGGTGTGTCCGGGTCGTCGGAGGTGAACAGCAGGTGCCGGTTGTCGGACCGGACCAAACGCACGATGGCATCGGGCGGAACCCCGAGGTGGGTGGCGACGGCCTCGCCCAAGAACCGGTCGGCGCGGCGATACGCCGCCAGCGACGTCGTGGGATCGTCCGGCAGCTGCGCTTCGCCGTGCTCGATCACCACGCCCAGATCGAGCGGCCCCGGCGAGGCGCGCAAGTGCTCCCGCAGCAGGCGGGTGCTCATGCCCTCCGCATAGAGCGGCACGGCGGTGACCACGCCGACGGTGAGCGAGAGTCCCAGCAGCGTGGTCAGCGCGTGGATAGGATTGCTGCGCAGCCGCCGCGCGGCGAATCCCACGAGGGCCAGCACGGTGCGCGCGGCGGCGCCGACCTCCGAGAGGATCACGAGCGAACGGTGGCGAAGATCATGTCGCCTTCGGACAGGCCGTGGACGATCTCGACCTCGTCATCGGTCTCCATGCCCAGGGTCACCGGCAGCGTCCGGCGGCGGCCGTCGATCAGGGTCTCGACGAACGAGCGACCGTTGACCGTCCACACGGCGGTTGCCGGCACCTTGAGCACCCCGTCGGACGCGCCCAGCAACACGCTGATGACGCCCTGCAGGCCGATGGTCACCGGTTGGTCGCCCCAATCGACCGCCAGCTGGATGAAGGGCTTGTCCGACGCATCGCCCGTGTCCAGCGGCAGCGTGACGACCGTTCCCTCGAAGGGCGTCTGGGCAAACTCGCGCAACGTGACGTTGACCTTTTGATCGATGCGCAAATTCGCGGCTTGCGTCGGGCCGGCCACGGCCTCGAAGACCAGGTCGGTGGCTTTGGCCAGCTCGACGGCCGGGTCGCCGGGGGCGACCTCTCGCCCGCGCACGGTGAGCACGCGCGAGATGATCGCGTCGTAGGGCGCCGCAATGTCGAGCTGCGTGGAGCGGCTCTCGAGCAGGGCGATTCGCTCGTCGATGCGCTCGGCCTCGGCCCTCAGCCGCTCGGCGTCCACGGCAAGCGGCGAGGTGCCGGCATCCAGCGCCGCCCGAGCCTCGGCCACCAGGTCATATTCGTATCGGGCCGAAGCGAGCGCCGCCTCGGCGGCGGCCAGCTCAGCGGGCGGCGGGCCGGCCTCCAGGCGGCCGAGGTCGGCCTGCGCGGTCAACAGGTCCAACTCGGCGGCGGCCCGTTCCCGCCGGGCCGCGCGCAGCTGAAGAGGCCCGTCGGGACCGGCCGCTTGCTCCTCGAGCGTGCGCGCCTCGGCGACCGCGAGCGCGGCCGCGGCCAGTTTCGCGTCGGCCGCGGCAATTGCGTGTGCCGAGGAATCCTCGGGCAGCGCGTCGCGCTCCGCCTGGGCTTCAGCCAGATCCGCCTCGCGCAGCGCAACCTCCGCGCGCGCACTTGCCACCAGCGCGTCGACCGAACCCTCGGTGGCCTCGACCGTCGCGTGGCGGTCGGCGAGCACCTGCGCGAGCAACGCGATGCGCGCGTGGTGGAGGTTCACCTCATGGTCGGGCGCCGGCGCGGTGAGCGCGTCCCACACCCGCTGGCGCTCGGCGAGCTCGGCCGCCGCCGCGAGCACGGCGCGTTCGGAGGCGATCCGTTCGGCGGCCAAACGAGCCTCGACGGCCGCAAGCTCCTCCAGGATCGCCACCTGGGCCTCGCGCGCGGCGCCGATCTCGGCGTTTAGCGACTCCGCATCGAGCGAAATCAACACACTGCCCGCCTGCACCATCACCCCGCGCTGGCCGCGCACGGCGCCCACGACACCGGGCACGTCGAACGTCAGGATCTCCTGTCCCCGAGCCTCGACGAGCCCCGGAATCCGCAGGCGGTTCTCGAGCCGCCCCCGAACCACCGGCACCATGGGGTCCTGTGTCTCGGCCCGGGGATCGGGCGCGAGCGTGGGCGTGGCGTCGGCGGGCGGCTCGACCGGATCGCAGGCGGTGAACCCAACGACGACTGCGCCGCAGACGACGAGGGCCGCCAGCGCAGGGCCGAGACGCCGGGCGGCGCCCATGTCCATTCGAAGCAAGGCTCGGCGATTCAGGTCCAGGAGTCGACGCCTCCCTCGATCACCGTCTGCCGGAGTGTATGCCGCTCGGGGGCACCGCGGGTCGGCGCACGCCTCTACGTCGGCACGGCCGCCGGCAGCCGGGCGCGCTTGCGCCGAGTTTGCGAACATAGGCCCACGCACCCGCGGGAGGTGATTCCATGTCCATTAGGCTCGCCTGCGCCGATTTCACCTGGCCTCTGCTCCGCCACGAGCAATCCCTGGCCCTGATCTCCACCCTCGGCTTCGAGGGCGTCGATCTTGGGATCTTCGGCAACCGCTCGCACATTCGCCCCGAGATGATCCACGGCGACGTGCCCATGTGGGCCGGCATCCTGCGCGAGCGGCTGGAGCGGAACAACCTCGAGCCCGCGGACGTGTTCCTGATCCCGAGCACCGAGCCCGGCGGCATGGTGCCGAACAACCCCGACCCGGCCCAGCGGGAAGCGGGGCGCATGTACTTCAACGACGTGGTGGAGCTGTCGCGCCGCCTCGAAGCCAAGGGCATCTCCTCGACCTGTGGCGTGCCGTTCGAGGGCGAATCGCCCTCCGAGTCGCTGCAGAACTCCGCCGAAGAGCTCAAATGGCGCGTCGATCAGGGTGACAAGTACGGCATCGCGGTTTCCGTGGAGCCCGCGGTCGGCACCAACGCCAACACCGTGGACCTGGCGCTGGAGATGCTGGACCTGGTGCCGGGCCTCAAGCTCACGCTCGACTATTGCCACTTCGTCTACCAGGGCATGGAGCAGACCAGCGTGGACCCGCTGCTGCCCCACGCGCGCCACTTCCACTGCCGCGGCTGCGCGCCGGATCGGATGCAGGTGGACTTCGACGAAAACGTGATCGACTACCGACGCATCATCGAAAAGATGCAGGAAGTCGGCTACGGCGGCTGGTTCGGCGTGGAATTCGTCTGGACCGCGATCTGGAACTGCAACCAGGTGGACAACACGGCGGAAACGATTCGCTTCCGCGACCTGGCGCTGGCGGTGATCAACGGCACGGAGCACGTGCCGTTCATGCACACGATCTAGAGGGGCGGCAACCAGCCCGGGGCAACGCATGGACGTTCAGGCGCCGAACAGCAGCGAGGCTCACGCCGTCCGTGTCTGAGCGACGCCGCGCCGCGGCCAATCGGACGACGCTGAACGCTCAGTTTCGTCGATGGTTGAAGGACCACGCCGGGCGCAAACACCAGGCCGACGCGGCCATTGCCACCATCCACCTGCTGCGCGGCGAGATTGCGACCGGCGGTCGCCGGTTCACGCGAGACGAGATGAACGAGCGCTGAGGGCATTTTCGACACGAACGCACGGCTCTAGGAGTACGAAAGAACTGTGCAGGAATGCGAGCCGGCTAACCAGGAGGCCAGGCCATGCTTAGGCAAGTGACCGCGATTATCGAGCGGGAAGGGGAGTCTTACGTCGCGCCCTGCCCCGAGCTGGACATTGCCAGCCAGGGAGCGAGCGTGTCCGAGGCTCGCGCCAATCTCAAGGAAGCGCTTGAGCTCTTCTACGAGGCGGCTTCCGCCGACGAGATGCAACGTCGGATTCACGACGAAGTCTATGTGACGCGCGTCGAGGTGGCGGGTGGCTAGCGGTCTTGAAGATGCGAGAAGTTCACGGCAGCGTCTGGCTCTTTGGCCGATGCCGCCCAATAGAGATCGAAGTCCACCGTGACGAGCGGAGTCTCTGCCGAAACTGCCTCCAGAAGCGCAGCATCGGTCAATCCCAGCCGACTGAACGATGCATTCTGTGAGGCATCTACGCTTGCGACGATGATATCCCTGTTATTTTCGATCTACAATCGAAGCGCGTCGAAGAGTCGGGAACGCTCAGGTTCTCGGTGATAGGCAAGTAGGTTGGAACTCTCAGTAAGTGTATTCGGAGTCACTAGTACCGGTCCGAATCTGCCAATGAAATCTGTCAGGAGCCTGTAGTCTTCCGCTGTAAACTCTCGTAGCCGTCGATGCTTGCTGATTAGATCTTGATCCGTGAATCCTACAACAAATAGCGCTAACAGATTGGAATCGATGAAGCATCCGATGGACAAGAGGTCAATCCGCGCCGATTAGCTCGCGATGCTTTACAGAGATGACCGCTCCAGAATTGTCATTGATGTTTACGGTCTTGTAGGACCATCGCACCTTTTTCCCACCCGATAATGGGTGATTTGGGAGCACTGCCTCGATTGGATCATATCGATCGCTCGGACGTGTGAAGCTGACCGTAATCTTCCAAACGTCAGCATCGTAGTCGAACTCAACTTCTTCGAGGCTGATACTGCCAATATCTTCGTCGCCGAAGACTCGGGCAACGTAGTTCTTGGCTTGGCCGACAGCCTGCTTTACGTCCATCGATTGCTTCTGCGCCTTCACCGGCACTGCGATTATAGCGCCGAGACTAGTTGGGGTCTGCCGGGATTTGACACCGCGCTGGTCTTGAAGCGCACCGCGCTCGGTTGCGCGAAGCTCCCGTGCGCTCGTGGCCCGAGCCTCCTACGATGCACGTAGCCGCGTGTGTCGCGGCCTGAGCGGTGGCGGGGTGCAGCAATGATCAAGCAGGCGAGATACAGCAACGGATCGCGCGAGGTGGTGATCAGCGCGTCGGAGCCGGACGTGTGGCTGGAGGTCACCGACAGCGTCGTCAACTTTCCGGGCCTCGTGGAGCTCGAGGGCGACAACCTCTTCATGTCGTATCACCGGGGCCGGCACGGCGGCGTGGAACCGCTGGCCGGGATGGTCTCCAGCGATCTGGGCGCAACCTGGCAGCCGGCGCCGGACGACTCGCCGTTCATCGACCGGCATCCCGACACCGGCCTCAACACCATGGACTTCGGCTCGGGAATCATCGGCTATCCCAGCGACGGCACGATCACGCGCATCGACACCTATCCCCTCGAGAACTACCAGGAGCCCTGGCTGAGCGCCGAGGGACCGTATCACCTCGTCCAGCAGCGCGCGGACTCGACGTTTCAGCTGCGCCGCTGGTCGAAGTCGGGTGAGCTGCTAGAGCTTCACCCGTTCAAGGTCGAGGGGTTTCCGTGGGACGAGGCGTCGTATGAGAACTACTCTCGCCTGATCGAGCTGGACAACGGGGACTACATGACGGTGTTCGAGCAGCAGGTCGGCCCGCCCGAGGTGCTCGACCAAATCAGTCCCAGCGGACGGCCCATGATGCAATACAGCTTTTCGAGCTCCGTGGTCCGCTCGCCAGACCGTGGGCGCACCTGGAAGTTCGTCGAGCACTTCCATCCCGGCGACCACAAGCCGGTCTACGGCCCGGCGGATCGGGCGGTGGACGAAGGGTTCGACGAGCCGGACGTCATCCAGCTCGACAACGGCGACATCCTCTGCATGATGCGGACCGGCAGCTACTCGCCCATGTTCCAGTCACGCTCGACGGACGGCGGCGAGACCTGGTCCGCGCCGAAGTCGGTCGGCTGGCAGGGCGTCAAGCCTCGCCTGCAAAAACTGCCCAACGGCGTGCTGGCCTGCGTGGCGGGGCGCGGGGCCTACGGACATCCCCAGATCACGCACGTGACGCTGAGCCTGGACGGCACCGGCGAGCATTGGGAGTACCCGTTCGCCTTCCACACCGGTCCCGGCTGCTCGTACACCTCGGTGATACAGCGGGGCGACCAGCTGCACGTGGCGTACTCGCACTCGGACTTCACGCGCGAGCTGGGCACGAACGAGCTGCCGACGCAGTCGATCCGCCGGATCGTGATCGACGTCCAAGTTGTGTAGCCACCCAAGGAACCAGCCGTGACGGCCATTGCGAACGTTCGCGCGCGGGAGATTCTCGATTCGCGGGGCAACCCCACGGTCGAGGTTGACGTCGCGCTGGAGAGCGGCGCCATTGGCCGTGCGGCGGTGCCTTCGGGCGCGTCCACCGGCGCTCACGAGGCCCTCGAACTGCGCGACCAGGACCCCGAGCGCTATCACGGTCGCGGGGTGCAGAAGGCCGTCCACCACATCCTCGGCGTTCTCGGACCGGAGATCGAGGGCGAGGACGCCACCAACCAGACCGCCGTGGACGCAATGCTGCTGTCGGCGGACGGCACGCCGAACAAATCCTCGCTGGGCGCCAACGCCATCCTGGGCGTCTCGCTCGCCGTGGCGCATGCGGCGGCGGATGAGGTGGGGCTGCCGCTTTACCGCTACCTGGGCGGACCGTTCGGAAACACGCTGCCTGTGCCGATGATGAATCTGCTCAACGGCGGCCAGCACGCCGCCGGCAGCACCGATTTCCAGGAGTTCATGGTCATGCCGGTGGGCCGCCCGACGTTCAGCGAGGCGCTGCGGGCGGGCGCCGAGGTCTACCACGCCCTGCACGACGAGCTGTCGCGCCGCGGGCTGTCGACCAGCGTCGGCGACGAGGGCGGCTTTGCGCCCTCGTTGCCCTCCAACGCCGCGGCGATGGAGCTGCTCGTGCAGGCCATCGAGTCCGCCGGGTATCAGCCTGGGGCGGACGTATGCCTCGGCATCGATGCCGCCGCCACCGAGCTGATTCAGCCCGACGGGACCTATCGCCTGGATCGCGAGGACCGCACGCTCACCCGTGCGGAGTTGGTCGAGCTGTGGGTCGAGTGGGCCGACCGTTTCCCGTTGCTGTCGATCGAGGACGGCATGGGCGAGGACGACTGGGCGGGCTGGCGCGACCTGACGGCGGCGCTGGGCGACCGCGTGCAACTCGTGGGCGACGACCTGCTGGTCACGAGCACCGAGCGTTTGGAGCGCGCCGTCGAGGAGCAGGCGGCGAACAGCATTCTGATCAAGGTCAACCAGGTCGGCTCGCTCTCGGAGACCCAGGCCGCGATCGAGATGGCCCAGCGCGCGGGTTTCAGCGTGGTCGTCTCGCACCGCTCCGGCGAGACCGAGGACACGACTATCGCCGACCTCGCCGTCGCCACGAACGCCGGTCAGATCAAGGCCGGGGCGCCCTGCCGCACCGATCGCGTGGCCAAGTACAACGCCCTGCTGCGCATCGAGGAGGACCTGGGCGCGGCGGGGCGCTACGCCGGTCCGCAGGCGTTCACGAGCATTCGCCGAGTCCTGGTGTGACGCCCGACGATCTGCGGGACCTGCTGGAGCAGGTCGCCGGCGGCGCGATCACCGCCGACGCCGCGATGCAACGGCTGCGCTATCAGCCCATCGACGACCTGGGATTCGCGCGCGTCGATACCCACCGCGCGCTGCGCACCGGCATGCCGGAAGTCATTTACGGCGCGGGCAAGACGCCGGCCCAGATCGCCACCATCGCGGCGACGCTGGCGGGACACGCGCAGCCGGTGCTCGTCACCAAGACCGACGCGGCGGCCTTCGAGGCCGTGCGCGTCGAGCTGCCGGACGCGGTATTCCACGAGGACGCGCGCATGATCACCCGTGCGCCCGACCCGCGGCCTGAACCCCGCGGGCGCGTGCTCGTGCTCACCGGCGGCACGTCCGACGCGGCGGTGGCGGCGGAGGCCCACGTGACGGCCCGGGCTCTCGGCGCCAACGCGTCCATCATCGGCGACGTGGGCGTGGCGGGATTGCATCGATTGCTCGCCCAGCGCGAGCATTTGGACGCGGCCGACGCCATCGTGGCGGTCGCGGGCATGGAGGGCGCGCTGCCCAGCGTCGTTGGCGGGCTGACGGACCGGCCGGTGATCGCCGTGCCTACGAGCGTGGGCTACGGCGCGTCGCTGGGCGGGATCGCGGCGCTGCTGGCCATGCTCAGCGGGTGCGCGCCCGGCGTGTCGGTGGTGAACATCGACAACGGTTTCGGCGCGGGCTTCCAGGCGGCGCTGATCGCGCGTCGCGCCGGCGGAACGACAACCGAATGACCATCGCCCGCGTCGATTGCCCGTCGGGCGCCAGTGGCAACATGTTTCTGGGTGCGATGCTCGACGCGGGGCTGGACGAGGCCGCGCTGGAGGCCGAGCTGCGCACGCTCGATCTGCCACCGTGGCGCCTGGTCCGCCAGTCGGTGCGCAAGGGTCCGATCGCGGCCACGCACATGGATTTCGAGATCGAGGCCGCCGCCGGGCATGGAACGCTGAGCGATCCCGCGTCGATGGCGGCGGTCATTGGGGCGAGCGGGCTGCGAGCGCCGATCAAGGACCGGGCGCAGGGGATGGTGCGGCGGCTGGCTGAGGCCGAGGCGGCGGTTCACGGCGTGGACCCGGACCACGCGCACTTCCATGAGTTGGGCGCGGTTGACGCGGTGCTGGACATCGCGGGCGCGTGCGTGGCGGTGGACCTGCTGGACATCACGGCCATGAGCACGTCGGCCATCAACGCGGGCACGGGAACCGTCAAGACCTCGCACGGCGTGCTGCCGGTTCCGGCGCCGGCGACGCTGCAACTCCTCGAGGGGTCGCCGCTCGAGATCTACGCAAACGACGTCGATGCGGAGCTGCTCACGCCGACGGGCGCGCTGGTGCTGACGGAGTTCACGACCCACGCCGGACATGCCCCGCCCATGCGGGTGTTGGCGACCGGGTATGGCGCGGGCACCGCCGACCTCGCCATCCCCAATGTGCTGCGGGTCACGCTGGGAGAGTCTGCTAGCACGCTCGGCGCGGACGTGGTGACGGTGATCGAGGCGAATGTGGACGACATGAATCCGGAGCACTACCCCTCGGTCAGCGATCGGCTCTTCCAGGCCGGCGCGCTGGACGTCACCCTGACGCCGTTGGTGATGAAGAAGGGGCGACCCGGAACGCTGATCCGCGTTCTGGCGCCGCCGGAATCGACCGACACCGCGGTCGACGTCCTGCTACGCGAGACGTCGACGCTGGGCGTGCGGCTTCATGACGCGCGGCGCGTGAAAGTGCCGCGGCATTCGCTGCGGGTAAACACGCCCTATGGGGAGATTGCGGTCAAGGCTTCGTACGTCGACGGACGCCTGCGCGACGTGGCGCCGGAGGCCGACGACTGCGCCCGCGCGGCGCGTGACCGCGACGTTCGCTTGCAGACGGTTTACGATGCGGCTCGGGCTGCCGCATGGGAGGCTGCGTCCCCAACTCAGCCGGCAACGGGAGGCCCAGATGACCGATCGTAACGATCACCAGCCGCTGCAGCAGACCCGAGGCGAGACCGTGCGCCTGAACCGCCAGCCGGTGGGCGTGGTGCGCGCCGAAAACGCCATCGTGCGCGGCGGGTCGGTGCGCCGCATTCAGACCGATGTTCTCCAAAGCGACGCCTCGGCCATCGGCGTCGCGCAGGCCGATGCCCTCGCCACCGGACAGACGTTGGTGGGAGGCGTGGCCGCGCGGGAGGCCACCGTGCGCAACAGCGCCGTCGCGGGCGCCGTGACCGCCAACGCGAAGCTGGAAAACGTGGCGGCGTCGTGGGTCGTGGCGGGCAACGTGCAGGCCGACCGGGTGCTGACGCTGGCCGTGGTGGGCGCCAATATCCAGGGCAACGTGCGGGCGCTATTCGGGCCGCGGGCGGCCGTGGCCTTCGGCGTGGCCCTGGGGCTGTCGACGCTCGCGGCGCGCCTGATCGGGCGGCTGCTGAAGTAGGGCTGCGCCGCTACCCTGGATAGCGCGCCGAACCGCAGCGGGTTCGCTAGATGAGACTTCGGACTCCCATGCTGCACGCAGCATGGGCCACCGGGCAGGGCGGTTTGCGAACCGCCCCTACCCGGAAAAGGCGCCGATCCGCGGCCCGAGCATTGGGGGCGGCTGGTGGAGGCTGAGTTCCGCGTCTACCGCAGCGACGACGACGAGGTGCGGGCGCTCCAGCGCCGGATGCCCTCGGAGCTGTTCCCCATCTGCGAGCACCTGCTGGGCCGCTGGCAGGACGCGGGATTGCCGCTGCGGCCGACCGCGCGGGGGTTCGCCATGCAGGCGCCGCTGGAGGAGCGGCTGCAGAGCATTGCGTGGGTCTACGCGCCCGACGCGCGGCATCGAGAGCCGCGCCTGGAGGTTGCCCTCGATTTGCTGCGCCGCCGCGGCGTGCCCGCGGAGGACCTCGAGGCGCTGCGCGAGCGCCTGGACCACTATGTGGACGCCGAGAGCGCCGCGGGCCTCGCGACCGTGACGATCACAAGCTCGCACTCGACGGAAGACGCCGAGCGGCTCGCGGGCGTGCTGGTGCAGTTCGCGCGTTCGCTCAGCTGACCCGCGGCGCGTCATGAACCGGATACCGCGCTCACGCAAGTGGACCACGCTCGTCGTGGTCATGACCAGTGTGTTCATGGCCACGCTCGACTCCAGCGCCGTCAACATCACGCTGCCCACGCTGGCCGTCGAGCTGGACGCCACGTTCGACGCGCTGCAGTGGGTGGTGCTGGCGTACCTGCTGGTCATCACCGGGTTGCTGCTGCCGTTCGGTCGCGCGGCGGACGTGCTGGGGCGGCGGCGGTTCTTCGTGGCCGGGCTCGCGATCTTCGTGGCCGGCTCGCTGCTGTCGGGCATGGCGGTCAACGTGTGGATGCTGGTGGCGTGTCGGGTCCTGCAGGGTCTTGGCAGCGCCGCCACGCAGGCCATCGGCGCCGCGCTGGTGATCGACGCGTTCCCGGAAAACGAGCGCGGCCGTGCCATGGGCTGGGTGCTCAGCGCGGTTTCGGCGGGTCTCATCACCGGGCCGCTGGCCGGAGGTGTGCTCGTGGGCACCATCGGCTGGCGCTGGATCTTCTACCTCAACGTTCCGGTCGGCCTCATCAGCCTGGCGTTGGGGCTGCGGTCGCTTCCCTACGCCGCGCCCGTTGGACCTCGGCGGTTCGACTTCGCCGGGGCGGCGTCGCTGGTGGCCGGCGTCATGCTGGTGCTGTTTGGGCTCAATCGGGTGCAAGTCGCGGGTGTGGCGGCGCCGCTGGTGCTGGCGCCATTGCTGACGGGGATTGTGCTGCTCGGCGGGTTCCTGGCCTGGCAGCGCCGCTCGCCGGCGCCGACGGTCGACCTCGGGATGTTCCGCGTACGCGAGCTGAGCGCCGCCACGCTGGCGGCCTTCCTGGCGTTCGCCGGGCTGTCGTCGCTCGTCCTGCTGCTGCCGTTTTATCTGCAGCGCGGTCTTGGGCTGACTCCGGTGCAGGTCGGACTGGTGCTGGCGACGATTCCGGCGCTCATGGGATTGCTCGGGCCACCGTCCGGGGCGCTCGCCGATCGCCTGGGGCCGCGACCCGTCGCTTCGGTGGGCGTGGCGCTTACTGCCGTTGGGCTGGCGCTGATGGCCACCCTGGGCGACGCGGCCGGCCCGGGCGACGTGGTGGTGCGAACGCTGGTGACCGGCGTGGGGCTGGCGCTGTTCAACAGCGCCAACGCCAGCTCACTCATGGGGGCCGCGGCGCCGCGCCATCGCGGCCAGGCCAGCGCCACCATGTCGCTCGCGCGGAATACGGGGCAGTCGGTGGGCCAGGCGCTGTGGGGCACGCTGTGGGGCGTGCTTGCCGCGGGGCTATTGGGCGTCGCGGTCGTCGGGGATCAACCGCTGGACACGGCCTTCGACGCCTTTCGCGTGACCTGGGCCGCGGCCGCGGCCGTCACCCTGCTGGCGCTGGTCGCCTCGCTGGCCCGCGGGCCCGGTGGCGCCGACGCGGGTTCATCGGCCGAATCTTCTAGGCCGGCCGCCTGATGTCGATGATGGTCGGCGGCGCCGCCGTGGGATCGGAGCTTGCGTCCGCATCCGGGCGCAGCGGGTCCGGAGATCCGCCGGGTCCGCGCAGCCGGCGCAGGTAGTCAAGCGCTTTGCGCGTATCGCTGGCGATGCGCGGAGCGACCGAGGTGCGCACCCGCAGGCGAAAGAGCCAGTAGATGAAGGACTTATACGCCGGCCAGGCCAGGCGCCGCGGCGGATCGTCGCCGCGCTCCTCCGCGTAGGCGGCCACCAGGTCCGACAGCGAGCGACCATAGATCCGCTCGTAGATTCCAAGGCTCGCGGACGCGTCCAACGAATGAGCCTTCGCCGCCTCGAGCTCGACGGCGCAGTGAAGCGCCTCCTCAACGGTGACGCCGTAGAAGTAGTTGAGGTAAGCGGAGTAGCCCTCCGGCCCCAGGGCTTCGCGGAACTCGGCCTCGGTCAGCGTGATCGGCGGTGCGCCGGTGAATAGGAGTCGATCGAGCTCGTCGCGCTCGGCGCCGCCGCCCATGGCAACCAGCCGTTCGATGACCAGCAACAGGTCCAGCGCCTGCCCGTCGATGAGATATACCAGACGCCGCTGCCGCACGATCTCGGAGCGAAGCGTCCAGACGCCGGCCGCGCGGAGCGCCGCCGGGTACCAATGCGCGCCGAGGGCCAGCTCGGCCCGATAGCGCTCGAACGGCCGGGCGGCGTGCAGCGGCGCGTGATCGGTCATTGCCGAGCCCGAGCGCGTCGATAGGTACGATCACGCCCGCGAGCCACGCACGATTGGCGAGGGCGACCATCAAGCTCACGATTCATTGCGACGGCGCCAGCCGCGGCAATCCGGGACCGGCGGCGGCCGGCGTGGTCGCGCTTGACGAGCACTACGAAATCGTGGCCCGGGCCGCGGTGCGGCTGGGCGTGATGACCAACAACCAGGCCGAGTATCACGCCGTGTGGACCGGCATGCAGCTGGCCGGGCAGCTCGGGGCCACGGAGATCGAGTTTCGGTTGGACAGCGAGCTGGTGGTGCGGCAGCTCAGCGGCGAGTGGCGCATCAAGCACGCCGGCCTGCGCCCGCTGGCGGAACGCGTTCGGGCCGCCCAGCCGGACGGGACACGGGTGCGGTACGCCCATGTCGGCCGAGAAGCCAATGTCCTGGCGGACCGGCTGGCGAACTGGGCGCTGGACCGCATCGATCCGGCGGACGCCACGCCGGACTAGCGGCGGCGCGGACGCGCCGGCGGCGGCCGCCCAAAATTCTCAGGAATTTTTCGGCAAATCACTTGACGCAGGGTGGGGCCTATGGTTTACTTCCGCCGTTGAATCACTACTGAAGTGGTGATTTGTGGGGGAACGTGGGGAGGATGACGGCGGGCCATAGGCAATCTCGCGAACGTCATGAGCAATGCACGGCATCACTGGACTTCGAGTCCACCAGCTCGACGCCAAGGGGCGTTTGGCCTTCCCCAGCAAGTTTCGCGCCTTGCTTCCCGGCGGCGGCGTGCTCACGGTGGGCGCCGAGCGGTGCCTCACATTTTATCCGAGCGAGCGCTGGCGCCAGATCGAGGAACGACTGGCGGACATGGATCCCCTCGACCCCGACGTGCGCGACACCAAGCGACGCGTCTTCGGCATGGCCGAGCGCGTGGACTTCGATGGGCAGGGACGGATCAACATTCCGGCGCACCTCATCGCTTTCGCTGGACTGGCAAAGAAAGTCGCCGTGATTGGCACCGGCGATGTCATTGAAATCTGGGACGCCGATACCTGGCGCGATCAGCGCGACCGTATCGACGCGGACGCCGTCGCCATCATGCGGCGAGCCGGTGGAGGCGCCCCACACTAACTTTCGGGTGTTCTATGGGGGACGCAGTGCCTCCCCTGCGTCCCCCATACACCAAACCTCCGAAGGGAGCGTCGGCAGTTCACGCTCCAGTGCTCGTTGCGGCGGTCATTGATCTCACGGGAGTTTCACGCGGGGGGAGCTACGTGGACGCGACGGCCGGCGCCGGGGGGCACACCCAAGCACTCCTAGCCGCCGGAGCCGCACGCGTCCTGGCCCTGGATGCCGATCCTCACGCCGTGGAGCGGCTTCGCGACAGATTCAATCACGATTCCCGCGTGTCACCCGTGCAGGCGAACTTCCGTGACCTGGCGCGCATCGCCCCGGCCCATGGCTTCGACCGCGCCGACGGGGTGATTTTCGACCTCGGACTCTCCAGCGATCAGCTCGACGATCCGTCGCGCGGATTCTCGTTTCAGCACGACGGGCCGCTCGACATGCGCTTCGATCCGAATGACGGCCGACCCGCTCTGGACCTCGTCAACCGCCTGCCGGAACCCGAGCTGGCGGAGCTGCTGCGCCGCTATGGCGACGAGCGACGCGCCGGGCGCATTGCCCGCCGCATCGTGCAGCGCCGTCCGATCACCAGCACCGCGGTGCTGGCGGCGACGGTGAAACGCGCCATCCCCGGTCGCCAGCGAATCCATCCGGCCACCCGCACGTTTCAGGCGTTGCGCATGGCCGTCAACGACGAGCTGGGCGCCCTGACGGCCGGCCTGCAGGCCGCGCACGATCTGGCCGCCCCGGATGGCCGCGTGGCGGTAATCGCGTTCCACAGCCACGAGGACCGCATCGTCAAGCACCGGTTCCGCGCCTGGTCCGACGCGGGAACGGCCGAGATTCTCACGCGCTCGCCGCTGCGCGCCGACGCCGCGGAAGTGACGGCCAATCGGCGGGCGCGCAGCGCCAAGCTGCGCGCCGCGCGTCTGACGCTGCCCCACTGATGGCCGCTTCCACCGAGGTACGCCATGGCCGTCCGTGAGGCGCGGATCCAGCGCCGCGTGGCGCTGCCGGCGCAGTTCGTGCAGGTGGTCCTGCGGCCGATCAGCCCGTCGCGCCTGGTGCTGGCGCTCATCGTGGCGGCCTTCGTGCTCGCCATGGTCTGGGTGCAGCAGACGCAGGCGATCGTGCGCGTGGGTGGCGAGGTGCAGTCGCTGGAACGGCGACTCGAAGGGCTGCTCCAGACCCAACAGGACCTTCGCGCGCAGCTGGCCACCGAAAACGATCTGCCAACCGTGCAGCGGGTGGCCTTCAGGGACCTGGACATGCGCGAACCGACGAACTCCCTCTACGTCAACAGTCAGGCCCTGCCGCCCGGCGTGTCGTTGGACCTGCCGGTCTGGGCGGCGCCGAGCCAGCGGCTGTACGCGATGCCGTGGTGGGAATCTTTCCTGCGAGCGATCAGTGCCAAGATCACCAGCTTCCGAGAGTAGGCGCCCGGTCTCCGCTCGCGCCGATGCGCCGGCCGACCCGAGCCGGCGCCTGGCGGTGATGCTTGGGGGGGCGGCGCTCGGCGCCGGCGTCCTCGGTTGGCGCCTGTACGACTGGCATGTCAACCAGGCGGCGGATCTCGCCGCCCGCGGCGCCGGTGAGCTGCTGGCGCGGACCGAGCTGCACCCGCGCCGAGGGACGATTTTCGACATCTCCGGCGACGTGCTGGCGATCGAGCGCAGCGCGATCAGCGTGGTGGCGGACCCGAGCGTGGTGCACGAGGAGAGCGCCCCCTTCGACATCGCCAACCGCCTCGAGGACATCCTGGGTCTTGATCCTATTTCGGTCGCCAACGCGATCAGCAACCCGCGATCCCGCTATGCGCTGCTGGCGCGCGGCATCTTGGACGACGAGCATCGGCGGTTGCGTAGCGCCGTCGCGGCCGATGAGCTGCCGGGCATCCGGCTCGAGCCGGATCGCGTGCGCGTCTATCCCAATGGCCGGCTCGGCGCCCACGTGCTGGGCTTTCTCGGCGAGCGCGTCGATCGACCCGGCGACGTCGTGGGACAGGCAGGGGTGGAGGCGCACTACGACGACCTGCTGAGCGGCAGCCCCGGCCTGCGCACGTCGGACCTCGACCGCCTGGGCCGCGAGATCCCGATCGGACGTCACAACCTGCTGCCGGCCCGCCACGGATCGCATCTCACGCTCACCCTCAACCGCACCATTCAGCACATCGTGGAGGAGGAGCTCGAGGTCGCGGTCGAGCGCTTCAGCGCGGCGTCGGGCTCAGTGATCATGCTGGACCCGCGCACCGGGGCGATCCTCGCGCTGGCCAACGTGCCGGACTACGACCCGGCGCGGGTGCACGAATACCAGTCCTTCGGCCCGGAGTTCGCCAACCGCGCGCTTAGCCACGTCTACGAGCCGGGCAGCACATTCAAGCTCGTCACCATGGCCGCCGGGCTGGACAGCAGGTCCATCACGACCGAATCGACCCATGACCTGCCGGGAACCATTCGCTACTTCGGCGAGGAGTTCAAGAACTGGGACCTGCAGACCTATCCCGACCAAAACATGACCAGCGTCTTGCGTCACTCGAGCAACACCGGCGCCATCTTCGTGGCGGACAAGACCGGTCCGGACCGGTTCTACAGCTACATCGACAAGTTTGGCTTCGGTGAGATCAGCGGCGTGGACCTCAGCGGTGAGGTGCCGGGCATCGTGCGCCGGCGCGGCGACCGTGGGTGGTTCCAGGCCGATCTGGCGGCCAACTCGTTCGGCCATGGGATCGGGGTGACCGCGCTCCAGATTGCAGCCGCCATCGGCGCCGTCGCCAACGACGGCGTGCTCATGCGTCCCCACATCGTGCGGGCGGTTGAGCACCCCGACGGCCGGCGCGGCTTCGTGCAGCCGCAGGAGGTGCGGCGGGTCGTATCGGTCGAAGCGGCGCACGAGCTGATGCGGATGATGGAGAGCGCCGAGGGCGGGATTCCGAACAACCCCGCGACCGTGGCCGGATATCGCACCGCCGGCAAGACCGGCACCTCGGAAATCCCGGTCGGCGGGCGCTTTCAATCCGATCTCTCGATCGCGTCCTACGTGGGATTCGGCCCGCTGGAGGACCCTCAGCTGCTCACGCTAGTGGTCATCAACCGTCCCCAAGAGGGCTATTTCGGCGCCTTCGTGGCGTCGCCCACGTTCCAGCGCATCATGACTCGCGTGTTCTCGTACCTGCGAATCCCGGCGCGGGCTGCCTGAGCTGATGGCGACGCAGGCACGGCCCGCGGCGCGTGGGCTCCGCTGGCCTCCGCAGGACCCGATTCTGCTCCTGCTCACGGTGCTGCTGCCCCTGGGCGGTGCCGTCATGGTCGCCAGCGCGCGCATTCCGGCGGTGCTTGGCGAGGGGGCGCCCCTCGACGCCGACACGATTCAGCAAATGATCTTCGGCATCACGGGCCTGGTCTTGGCACTAGGTCTGAGCGCCGTGGACTACCAGCGCTACGAGCGGGTTGCCCTTCCCGCCCTGGGCATTGCCTGGCTGCTCCTGCTTGGGGTCTACTTCTTCTCGAACGCGCCGCCGCAGCTGGCGGCCCGACGCTGGTTCGTCATCGGCGACTTCACGCTGCAGCCCAGCGAGTTCGCCAAGCTGGCCCTGATTCTGGCCTTGGCGAAGCTAGCCAAGCTCTTCGGCGCCCGCGTGCGGGACTGGCGCATTGGCCTGCTGGGCGGCGGCGGGCTGCTCGCGGCGGTGGTGCTGCCCGTGATCGCCGAGCCCGACCTGGGCACGGCCGTCACGATGTCGGCGGTGGGCCTGGCCATGCTGTTTGTGGCCGGGGTCCGGCTGCGGCACCTGGCGGTGCTGCCGATCGGCGCGGCGCTGGCCGGCGCCGTCTCCATCGCCGTGCACGAGTACCAGCGGGCGCGCGTGCTGGCCTTCCTCACGCGCGACCCCGAGGTCACCAATACCGGCTATCAGGCCGCGCAGGCCAAGATCGCCCTCGGCGCCGGCGGCGTCACCGGGCGTGGACTCGGCGCGGGCACGCAGAAATTCCTGCTGCCGGTGCCCGACTCCGACTCCATCTTCGCCGTGATTGGCGAGGAGTTCGGCCTCGTCGGCACCGGCTTGGTGCTGGTGCTCTTTCTCGCGTTGTTCGTGCGTGGCATTCAGATCGCGGGCTCGACCGAGGATCCCTTCGGCCGCCTGCTAGCCGTCGGCATCGTCACCCAGCTCACATTCCAGGCATTCGTGAACATGGGCGTGGTCACGGGATTGATCCCGGTCACGGGCCTCACGCTGCCGTTCGTGAGCCTGGGCGGCTCGTCGCTCCTCGCCTCGCTGCTGATGATGGGCATCCTGCTCAACGTGGCGCGGAAGTCCGCGTTGCAGCGGCGCGAATGAGAATCGTGCTGGCCGGCGGAGGCACCGCCGGACATATCTTTCCGACCCTGGCCGTCGCGCGGCGCTTGCGCAAGCTGCTGGGCGACGCGGAGGCCGACCTCACCATCGTCTGCGGCGCGCGTGAGCTCGACCGCGAGCTGTACCGCAGCGTGGAGTTCGACCTCTTCCCGATCCGCGTCCGCGGCATCGTGGGCGTGGGATTCGCCCGGCTCCCGGCACGGCTGTGGCGCCTTGGCGTCTCGACGGTTGCCGTGTGGCGCGACCTTGGCGCCCGACCGCCCGACGCGATCGTCCTGAGCGGCGGCTACGTCAGCGTGCCCGTCATGCTGGCCGGGTGGCTACGGGGCATTCCCCGCCTGATCTTCTCGGGCGACGCGCAGCTGGGATGGGCCACCAAGGCGCTGGCCCCATTGGCAACCGTCGCCACGGTGGCATTCCGCGAGGCGGTGGGGCAGCTGCGCGGCACGCGCGTCGAGTTCACGGGGTATCCCCTGCGGGAAGCCTTTACCAATCCAGATCGCGACGCGGGCCGGGCTCGCGTCGGGGTGGCGTTGGGCGAGCCCCTGGTGCTGGTGGTGGGCGGCAGCCAGGGCGCGCACGCGGTCAACGCCGCTATCGCGCGGGATCTCACCCACCTGCTCGACCGCGCCGTCATCGTGCACGTGACCGGGCGCGGCGATTTCGAGTGGCTTGCGTCGGTGCGTGAGCGCCTGTCCCCCGAGCGGCGCGCGCGCTACCACGTCCACGCCTTCATCAATGAGGGCTTCGCCGACCTCATGGCCGCCGCCGACCTGATCGTGACGCGCTCCGGCGCGACGGCGGTGGCGGAGCTTGGCGCCGTCGGCGCCCCGGCGGTGATCGCACCCGGCGCGTTCGGGGCCGGGCACCAAATCGCCACGGCGAACGCCGTCGCCGCGTCCGGCGCGGCGGTCGTCCTGCTGGAGGATGACCTGGCCGGCGGCAATCTGGCGTCGACGATCGCCGACCTCTTGGCCGACACCCCGCGCCTGGACCAGATGCGCGGCGCCTCCGCCGCGCGAGGCCGACCGGGCGCCGCGGACGCCGTGGCCCGGCTCGCGATCGGGCTTGCCGATCCGACCTGGCAGGCGGCCCCGGCATGAGCGCCGCGTCCGGCCGGCTGCTCGGCGCCGACGTGCGCCGCGTGCACGTGGTCGGCATTGCCGGCGCGGGCATGTCCGGCGTGGCGGCCGCGCTGCTCGATCTCGAGCTTCAGGTCAGCGGCAGCGACCTGCGCGCCACGGCCGCGACGAAACAGCTGCAGGCGCGCGGCGCGCGGATTCATCGCGGCCACGACGCAAACAACCTGGCCGGCGCCGACCTGGTGGTGCATTCCGCCGCCGTTCCCGCCGACAATCCGGAGCTTGTCGAGGCCGGGTCCCGCGGCGTGCCCGTGGCCTCGCGCGCGGCGATCATCGCTGAGCTCTTCAACGCGTCCCGCGGCATCGCCGTCGCCGGCACGCATGGCAAATCCACCACGAGCGCCATGATTGCGGCGGTGCTGCAGACGACCGGGCGCGATCCCAGCTTCCTCCTCGGCGCCGCCAGCCCGTCGCTCGATCACGCCAACGGGCGCTACCGGCGCGACAGCTGGATGGTGGTGGAAGCCGACGAGTTCGACTCGGCGTTTCTCGCCTATCGGCCTGAGATTGCCGTTGTCACCAACCTCGAGCGCGATCACCTGGATTACTTTGGGACCGAGGCGCGCATGGTGGAGGCCTTCGCCGCCTTCGCCGCCGGTCTCCACGCCGACGCCCGCTTGATCGCCCGCGGCGACGTGGCGGATCTGCGGCACGTCGCGGCCGGCGCGCCCACGCCGGCGCTGTGGTTCGGCCCGGGCGAAGCGTGGGACCTGGAGTCCTACACGGCGGTCACCGACGGATGCGACGTGGAGTTCCGCACGCCGCAGGGGCCGGTGGCCTGCCGGCTGCCGCTGCGCGGGCGTCACAACGCCTGGAACGCGCTGGCGGCGCTGATGGCCTGCACGCTGGCCGGGGTACCCGTGGTCGAGGCGGCGCGCGCGCTCGAGTCGTTTGGCGGGGTGGAGCGCCGCTTGCAGCTGCGCGCCTGCGGCGGCGGCGTGCGGGTGCTGGAGGACTACGCCCACCACCCGACCGCCGTGCGCGCCACCATCGCGGCCGCGCGCGAGTTCACCCATCGGCGGCTCTGGGCGATCTACCAGCCGCTGCTCCGTAGCCGCACGCTCGACCTGCTGGACGACTTTGTCGATGCGTTTGCGGGCGCCGACCGCGTCACCTTTGCCGAAATCTATTCGCCACCCGGCCGCGAACGCGGAATCGAGGCCAGCGCGGCGTTGCTGGCCGCCCGGGTGCGACATCCCGACGCAAGCTTCCTCCCGTCCTTCGACGCCATCGCCGACCTGGTCGCCGCCGAGGCGGCCGACGGTGACGTGATCCTGGTGATGGGGCCCGACTCCGTGACCCCGCTGGCCGATCGAATCAGCGGCTGGGTCAACACGCGGGCCGCGGCATGAGCGCGTCGCTGGCGCTCCCGGGGCACCTCGCCGTGCGCGAGCGCGAACCCCTGGCGCGGCACTCCACCTTCGGCGTGGGCGGCCCGGCAGACCTTTGGGTCGAGGTGCACGCCGTGGACGACTTCGTGGCGGTGCTCGACGCCGCCGAGGCGGCCGGGGCGCCGCGCACGGTGGTGGGACACGGCACGAACCTGCTGGTCGCCGACGCCGGCATCGAGGGCCTGGTGGTCAGCAACAACTGCGTCGGATTGTCGTTCGACGCGGCCGCCGGCCTGGCGCGCGTCGAATCGGGACACACGATGGCGCGGCTCGCCCGGCAGGCCGCCGCCGGCGGGCATGCGGGGCTTGGATTCGCGATCGGAGTGCCAGGCACCGTTGGCGGCGCCGTGTTTGGCAATGCCGGGGCCTGGGGCAGCGATATCGCGGCGGTGCTGACGTCAGCCGAGGTCTGGTATCCCGACGGCGTGCGGCAGCTTGGCCCGGACGACCTGGCGTTCGCCTATCGGCACAGCGCCTTGCAGCACGATCCCCAAACGCCGGTGGTGCTGAGCGCCTCCCTCGCCATCCAGCCCGGCGACCCCGACGCGCTGCAGGCGCAGCTGGAGACCTTCGCGCGCCGCCGGTTGGACACCCAGCCACGCGGACAAAACGCCGGCTCGTTCTTCAAGAACCCGAGCGGCGACTACGCGGGGCGCCTCATCGAGTCTTCGGGACTCAAGGGATGCGCTCGCGGCGGGGCCTTCGTGTCCCCGATACACGCCAATTTCATCAGCAACGACGGCACCGCCACGGCAGCGGACATCCTGGCGCTGGCGTTGCACGTGCAGACCACCGTCCAGCAGCGGCACGGCGTTCGCCTGGAGCCGGAAGTTCGCGTGCTGGGTCGCTGGGAGGCCGCGGTCTCGGAGCTGATGGCATGACGACCGACCCTCGTCCGTGGCACGTCCATCTGCTGTCGCTGGCCATTGCCGGCCTGACCACCATCCTGCTGGTCTGGATGCTCACGTCGCCGGTGCTGAAGGTGCGCAACATCACCGTGCACCGCGCCGCATCGTCACCGCCGCCGGTGGTGAGCGCGGAGCAGATCGAGTCATTGGTCGGCCAGTACGTCGGGGCCAGCGTGTTTCGCGTCGATACCGCCGCCATCCGCGACGAGTTGCTCGAGATTCCGGGCGTCGCCGACGCGCTCGTCGACGTCGCGGTCGATGGACACCTGACGGTGACCATCGCCTACGACGCGCCGGTGGCGAACTGGATTGTCGGCGGGCAGAGCTACCTGGTCGACGCCGACGGCCAGATATTGGCGGCGCGCTACCGGCCCGACCTCGAGCTGACCATCGAGGACACCGGCGCGCGCGAGACCGCTCCGGGCGAGCATGTCAATCTGCCCGCCTTGCTCGCCGCCCATCAGTTGCAGAGCAACTTGCCGCTGCTGCGGGTGTTTCCCAACCGGATCCAATACGCGGCCGGCAACATCACGGTCATCGATCACTCCGGCCGTGAGCTGCAATTTGGCGGCATCGAGCGGCTCGAGCCGAAGCTCGTGGCGCTGCAGGCCGTGCTCGAGCGAGCCAACCGCCGCGGCGAGCGCATCGCCTCGGTGGACCTGCGCCCCGTGGATCGCCCGACCTATCGCACCACCAACGCCCCGCCGCTGATCAGCACGATCGGGGATTCCCCGTGAGATAGCGGCGCTGGGATTGGCTGAGTCAGCAGACATCCGGGGGGCACTGGAGAGACAGACGTTGGCACGTAATCGAACGGTCGTCGGGTTGGACGTAGGCACGACCAAGACCTGCGTGGTCGTTGGTCGGGAATATCGGGACACGCAGCTGCATGTGCTGGGCATTGGCACGGCGCCGTCCCTTGGCCTCAAGGGCGGGCAGGTGGTCGACATCGTGCAGACGATCAAGGCGATCGACGAGGCGGTGATGCGTGCCGAGGAGGCATCACAGACGCGGGTGCGCCACGTGGTGGCCGGCATCGCCGGGGGGCATCTGCAGTCCCATAGCCAGCACGCCGAGTTGCGGCTCGGCGCCGACGATCCGACGGTGCGGCCGCGGCACATGAACAGCATCGTGCGCACGGCGGCGGCTATCTCGCTGCCGGCCGAGCGCGAGATCGCCGCCGTGATTCCGAAGACTTTCAGCGTGGACCACCTGACCGACGTGCTGGACCCGCGCGGGCTCACCGGGCGGTGCCTGAAGGTCGAGGCCCACGTGGTGACGGGCGCCACCAACGCCATGACTAACCTGGAGCGCTGCGTGACGGGGGCCGGCTGCGAGGTCCGCGACCGCGTCCTGCAGCCGCTGGCGTCGGCTGCGTCCTGTCTCACCGAGGACCAGCGGCGGGAAGGCGCGGCGGTGGTCGACATCGGCGGCGGCACGACCGACGTGGCGATCTACGTGGGCGACGCCTGCTGGCACATTGCCGTGCTGCCCATGGGCGGCGCGCTCGTCACGTCCGACATCGCCCGCGGTCTACGCCTGCCGCTGCGAGTGGCCGAGGCCCTCAAGATCCAGCATGGCCGGGCCGATCCCTACGTCGATGCCGACGAGTCGGCCGTCGAAGTGCCGGGCTTCGACTACGGCGCGCCGGTCGCGGTTCGCCGCCGCGACCTGGCTCAGGTCATCGACGCGCGCATGGAGGAGATCTTCACGCACGTGAAGGATGAAATCGTGCGCAGCGGGTACTACGACGTGCTCACGGCCGGCGTCGCCTTGACGGGCGGCGGGTCGATGATCCCGGGTCTGGCGGCCAAGGCGTCGGAGATTCTGGAGCTGCCCGTCACGCTGGGCCGGCCGCAGGCGCTCTGGGGTCTGGACGAGGGCATGCGCGAGCCGCAGTTCAGCACCGCCATCGGCCTGACGCTCATGGGCGCGACACCGCGCCCGGATCACGGGTGGTTGGATCAGCGGCCCGTGCGACGGGCCGGCGGGGTGCTCACCAGCTTCGGGTCGTGGCTGCGAGGCCTGGCCTCGCCGGCCGCGGCCTGATGAAATGTCCCACAGACGCTTTACTGTTGTGCATAATGAGTAGCCGAACGCGCGAGCTGACCGTATGACGTCCGCCAGCGCTGGACTCCGGCGACAGGGGACCAAGACATGAACGACGATACCGGCAGCACGGGCCGCATTACACGACTCACGACGCCGCGGCGCGGGGCATCCCAGCCTCCCAGCGAGCAATCCGCCACCATCAAGGTGGTCGGCGTGGGCGGGGGCGGGAGCAACGCCGTCGACCGGATGATCGACGTGGACGTCAGTGGCGTGGATTTCATCACCGTCAACACCGACGCGCAGGCGCTGATGCGCTCGCAAGCTTCGGTGCGCGTGCACATTGGCGAAAAGGCCACCCGCGGGCTCGGATCCGGCGGCAACCCGGCGCTGGGCCACAAGGCGGCGGAAGAATCCGCCGAGGATCTGCGTCAGTCGCTCGAAGGGGCCGACATGATCTTCATCGCCGCCGGCATGGGCGGCGGCACGGGCACGGGCGGCGCTCCGGTCGTGGCCGAGATCGCGCAGGAAAGCGACGCGCTGACCGTGGGCGTCGTCACCCGTCCGTTCGCGTTCGAAGGCACGGCGCGCGCGCGCGTGGCCGATGAAGGCATCCAAGACCTCGGCGAGCGCGTCGACACGCTGGTGGTGATTCCCAACGACCGGCTGCTCAACGTGGCCGACGCCAAATCCACGATCAGCGAGGCCTTCGCGCTGGCCGACGACGTGCTGCGACAGGCGATCCAGGGCGTCTCGGACCTCATCACCATGCCCGGCCTGATCAACCTGGACTTCAACGACGTGCGGGCCGTCATGACCGACGCCGGCACCGCGCTCATGGCCATGGGCGAGGGCCAGGGCGAGACCCGCGCCACCGACGCCATCACCCAGGCCCTCAACAGCCCGCTGCTCGACACCTCCATGGACGGCGCGCGCGGCGTGCTGCTGAACTTCACGGGCGGCTCCGACATGACGCTGTACGAGGTGAACGAGGCGGCGGAGATCGTGGCCAAGACGGCCGATCCGAACGCCAACATCATCTTCGGCACCGTGGTCGACGAGTCGCTCGAAGGCCGAATTCACGTCACCGTGATCGCGACGGGCTTTCAGCTCGAGCGCAAGGAAGTGCGACCCGCCACGCGGTCGCGCGTGCGAACGCCCGCCTCGCCCCGTGTGCGCGAGCTGGACTTCTCACCCGGTCCCGAGGACCAGCCCGAGATCGAGATTCCGGCATTCCTGCGGCGTCGGTCCGCCGGATAGGCGCACGACCGACCGCCAACCGCCGCCGGCGCTCGTCCGCGCCTAGAATGGCGGGATGCAGGGTGCTCCCACGGTCGACGACGGACTCCGCCTGCGCATCGCGTCGGTGCGGCAGGAGATCGCGGCAGCCTGCGTCGCGGCCGGCCGTTCGCCCGAATCCGTCGAGCTGGTGGCGGTGACCAAGACCGTGCCCGCCGACGTGGTGCGCGCGGCGCTCGCCGCGGGGCTCACGACGTTCGGTGAGAATCGAGTCCAGGAGGCCGACGCCAAGATTCCCCAGGTGGGCGGCGGGACATGGCATCTCATCGGGCACCTGCAACGCAACAAGGCGCGCACGGCGGTCCAGCGCTTCGCCTGCATCCAGAGCGTGGACTCCCCGCGACTGGCGCGCCGGCTGGATGCGGTGCGCGAGGGTCGGCCCGTGGACGTGTTGGCGCAGGTGAACCTCACCGGCGCGTCGACCCAAGAGGGCGCGGCGCCAGCGGACCTGGATGGGTTGTGCGCGGTGATTGACCGCGAGACCGGTCTGACCCTGCGCGGCCTGATGACCATCGGTCCGCTGGGGGGCGATCTCGCCGCGCTGCACGCCTGCTTCCGCGAGCTGCGCGAGGCGCGCGACGCGCTGCGGGCGCGGCTCCCCAATCAACCGCTGACCGAGCTGTCCATGGGTATGACGGACGATTTCGGCGCGGCGATTGCCGAGGGCTCAACGATGATTCGCGTGGGACGGGCTATCTTTGGCAGTCGCCCTGCGGCCGCAACCGCCGTGCCCGCGCCACCGTCAACGGACTCGCCATGCTGACCGGTCTCCTCGACTTCTTGAACATCTTGGTCACGATCCTGGTGTTCGCGATCGTGGGCCGGGCGCTGCTGTCCTGGTTCGTCCAAGACCCGAGCCATCCGCTGATGCGTCTGCTCATCGACGTCACCGAGCCGATTTTGGCGCCGATCCGCAATCGCTTGCCGTCGTCCTGGATGATCGACCTCTCACCGCTGATTGCGATCCTGGTCATTCAGATCGTCTGGCAGTTGATTGTGGCGATCGCAACATCGCAGTAGCGCCGTGGCGTTGCTTCCGTGCTGCCTGACGCCGCTGGTGCGGCCCAGATGACCCTGCCTGTGCCTCGGATTGGTATCGCCCGCATGATTCCCCGCCGCACCCGGGCGACGCGCTTCGCCAGTGCCTAGCCCGGGCCTCCAGCGACCGCGCGGCACGGCCGATCGCCTGCCGGCCGACGCGCCCGCGTGGGACGGCGTCCTGCGCGCATTCGCGCGCGAGTGCCGGCTGCGCAACTTTCAGCCCATCAGCACGCCGACCTTCGAGACCACCGAGCTGTTCGACAAGGGCACCGGCGCCACCACGGACATCGTGCAGAGGGAGATGTACACCTTCGACGACCGCGGGGGCGACTCGCTGACCCTGCGGCCGGAGGGCACGCCGTCCATCGTGCGCGCCTACCAGCAGCACGGCATGCACGTGCTGCCGCAGCCGGTGAAGCTCTACTACGTCCTGCCGGTGTTCCGCTATGACCGGCCGCAGGCCGGCCGTTTGCGCGAGCACCACCAGATCGGCGCCGAGGCCCTGGGCGACCCCAACCCGGCCGTCGACGCCGAGGTGATCGACCTGCTCTGGAGCACGCTTCGCGCGCTTGGGATCTCGGACCTGGCGCTGCACGTCAACTCGCTCGGGGACCCGGAGTCACGGCCGGCGTACCGCGCCGCGCTGGTGGCCTTCTTCACGCCGCACGCGGACAAGATTTGCGCCGATTGCCAGCAGCGGCTGACGCAAAACCCGCTGCGGCTGCTGGATTGCAAGAAGCCGCCGTGCGAGCGAGTGAGCGCCGACGCGCCGCGTTCGCTCGACTACCTCGGCGACGCCGCGCGTGAGCACTTCGACACGCTGCGGCGCCTCCTTGGGGCGCTGGACATTCCCTGCACCCTGGACCACCGGCTGGCCCGCGGCCTGGACTACTACAACCGCACCGTGTTCGAGATCGTGCCGCCCCACGGCAGCGCGCAGAGCACCGTCGGCGGCGGTGGGCGCTACGACTACCTGGCCGAGACGCTCGGCGGACCGCACCTGCCGGGCGTCGGGTTCGGCAGCGGCATCGAGCGCATCCTGCTCAATCGTCGGCGCGTCGGGCTCGAGGAAGCCGCGACGCACGTCCCTGATGTGTACGTGGCGCCCCTGGCCGATGCGGCGCTGACGGTCGTGACCACCGTCGCCGCGGGACTGCGGCAGGCGGGCGTCGCTACCGAGGTCGGCTACGCCGCCGCCAGCCCACGCTCCCACCTGCGCCGCGCCAACGCCATCGGCGCGCGGGTGGCGCTGATCGTCGGCAATCGCGAGGTCGAGGCCGGGCGTGTGACTCTCAAGCCCCTCGGCGGCGGCGACCAGGTCGACGTGGCGCTCGACGACGTCGTGTCGTCCACGCAGGCCGTCCTCGCCGGTCGAGCGACCGGTGGCGACGCATGATCGCGGTCGTGGACTACGGGGCCGGCAATCTGCACAGCGTGGAGCGCGCGTTGCGGCACGTCGGCGCCGAGATCACCGTGACTCACGACCCATCGGAGATTGCCGATGCCGCCGGCGTCGTCCTGCCCGGCGTCGGGGCCGCCGCGGATACCATGCGCGGCTTGGAGCGCGCCGGCGTGATCCCGGCCATCCTGGATGCGATCGACCGCGGCGTGCCCTACCTGGGCATCTGCATGGGGCTCCAGGTGCTCTATGAGGCCAGCGACGAGGACGGCGGCACCACCTGCCTCGGCGTGGTGCCGGGCCGCGTGGTGCGTTTCCCGCCCAGGCAGCACGTGCCGCACATGGGCTGGAACCAGGTCCGCCAGCAGGTCGAGTCGCCGCTGTTCGCGGGTATCCCCCAGGACGCCAACTTCTACTTCGTGCACTCGTACTTCGCGCCCGTTGACGGAGACGCGCACGTGGCCGCGACCACCGACTACAGCGTCACCTTCACCAGCGCGCTGCTGCGCGACAACATCTTCGCCACGCAGTTCCACCCGGAGAAAAGCGGCGGCGCGGGCTTGCGGCTCTACGCCAACTTCGCGCGCTCGGCGGGCCAGCACCCGCCTGACGACGCCGGCCCGTGATGGAGGTCTATCCTCCCGTCGATATCCGCGGCGGTCGCTGCGTGCAGCTCGTGCAGGGCGATTTCGACCGCGAGACGGTCTTCTTCGAAGATCCGGTAGAGGCGGCCCGGCGCTGGCTGGCGCAGGGCGCCGCGTGGCTGCACGTCGTCGATCTCAACGGGGCACGCGGCGGCGTCAGCACGAATGCCGCGATCATCGAGGACATCATCAATGTCGCGGGTGATGTCCCGGTGCAGGTCGCGGGCGGCCTCCGTTCGCCGGCCGATGTCGAGCGGGTGCTTGGGCATGGGGCCGCAAGGATCGTGCTGGGAACTGCGGCCGTGCGCGATCCCGAAATGCTGGCGCGCGCCGCCGCCGACCACCCCGGCCAGATCGCCGTGGCGGTGGAGGGACGCCGGGGCATGGCTGTCACCGATGCCTGGGCGAAGGAGTCCACGCTGACGGTCACAGAACTGGCGGCGCGGGCGGTGGACGCCGGGGCCGCGGCCATCATGTACACCGACGTGGTCGTCGAGGGCATGCTCAAGGGACCGAACGTCGCGGGCACGCGCGACCTGGTCGAACAGGTCGGTGAACACCTGCCGGTGGTCGCCTCGGGGGGCGTGGCGTCGCTCGACGACATCGTCCGGCTGCGCGAGGCCGGGGCGGCGGGCGTCATCATCGGCAGCGCCCTGTACCGCGGAGCGTTCTCACTCGCCGAAGCCATCCAGGCCGCCGCTGGTGAAGCCCGATGCTGACCCGCCGCATCATTCCCTGTCTCGACGTGAAGAACGGACGCAACGTGCGCGGCGTGAAGTTCTCGGCCGACGTGGATGCCGGGGATCCCGTCGAGCTTGCCGCGCGCTACGACCGCGAGGGCGCCGACGAGTTGGTCTTCTACGACATCACGGCCTCCGCCGAGGGCCGCGACATCATGGGCGACCTGGTCGAGCGGGTGGCGTCGGAGGTTTTCATTCCGCTCACCGTGGGCGGCGGGCTGCGCAATGCCGACGACATGTACGCCATGCTGCGGCGGGGAGCGGAAAAGGTGTCGATCAACAGCGCCGCCCATCGCGATCCCGACTTGATTCGCATCGGCGCCGACCGGTTTGGGTCGCAGTGCATTGTGCTCTCCGTCGATGCGCGGCTTCGAACCGACCGCGCGTCGCCGTGGTGGGAGGTAGTGCTGGACGGCGGCCGTACGCCCACCGGCCTGGACGCCATCGAGGTCGCCCAGCGCGGCGTCGAGCTTGGCGCAGGCGAGATCGTGATGAACAGCATCGACGCCGACGGCACCCGCGCGGGATACGACCTGGACCAGTTGCGCGCCGTGTGCGACGCCGTGCCGGTGCCGGTCGTCGCCTCGGGCGGCGCCGGGTCGATCGAGCACATCCGCGCGGCGTTGGTCGAAGGCCGCGCCCACGCCGCGCTCGCGGCGTCGATCTTTCACTTCAAGATGATCAGCATCGAGCGCGTCAAGCGCGAGCTGGTAGCCGCAGGGCTGCCGATGCGCATGGACCCGTTCGCGTAGGTCGCGGCCTCCCGGCAGTCCCTCCGTCATTCCCAAGGTGGGAGACCCCCGCAAATCCGCAACAGTAAGGAGTGGGGAGCGGGTCTGGTTCCCTCTCCCTTGAAGGGAGAGGGCTAGGGTGAGGGTGATCCGGGGCTTGGGCGCGAGCTGTTGACCATTCTTTCGATGGTCTCCGCAGGCGGGGATCCAGGCCCGGCCTAGCCGTCGTCGAGCGGCAACTCCGGGGCAACGCCTGCGGGCGCGTCGCTAGTCTGACGCCGCGTCACGACGCACCACACGCGATACCCCAGATCGAGCCCGATCCCGAGCACGATCGTCCCCACGATCACAAAGAAGACGATCGTCTCGATCATGGGCGCATCATGCCGGATGTAGGCGCTCAGCCGATGCCAAGCGTCTCACAGAGTCGATCCAGCCGCCGCAGCGCCTCGGCGTCCAGGCGGCTCTCAGCCGGTGCGCGGAAATGGCTGTGGGCGATCACGCCCTCACGCCGCAGCATCTCCTTGTAGACCGCCCCACCGATGGCATTCAGGGGCACGATCTCGCGCTGCCAAGTCTCACGCGCGGCGTCGCGATTGCCCGCGTGCCACAGGTCCCAGATGCGCGCGAACGAGCCGACCAGGGCGGCGTGGGGCATGGTGCCCTTCGATCCGATTTCCAGCTCCTCGATCAGCGCGCTGCCGCTGGCGCCGCCGATGATCGTGACCCGATCGCCGGCCGCGGCGATGGCCTCGGCCACGGATTCCGCCGGCGGGGCGCTCTCGACCTTGGCGTATTGGATTTGCGGCACCGCCCGGGCCAGCGCCGCCAGCTCGTCGCCCGAAAGGTGAGCGCCGGTCATCACCTGGGCCACGATGGGAATGCAAATGGCGGCGGCAACGGCTTCGAAATATCCGTGGAGCTCCGCTTCTGGAAGGCCGTTGGCCGGCGGAATCAGCATCACCGCCGACGCCCCGAGCGCTTCCGCCTCCTGGCTGGCGCGCACGGCAAGGACGGTGGCGGGGTATCCAGTTGACATAACAATTGGAATCCGCCCGTGCGACTGGTCAATGGTGACGCTCGCCACCAGCGTGCGCTCGGCCTCGCTCAGCTTGGGCATTTCGCTGCCGAACGCGATTCCCAGGCCATGAGCGCCGGCGTCGACGCAATAGTCCACCTCGCGGCGCAGACTGTCCTCGTCCACCCGGTCCTCGAGATCGAAGGGCGTTTTGAGAATGGGAATGACGCCGCGGATATCGGCCATGGCCAAAGGCTCTGAGAGATTGCTCTCCGGCATTGTTAGCAAAGGACGCCGGAGGGGCATACTGAAGCCAATGACCAGCGCCGCCGCCGACATCCGCGTAGTCACCTTCGACGGTCCCGGCACGCCCCCGGTGCTGCGGCGGGTGCCTCGGCCCTCGATTCCGCCGCGAGGCGCGCTGATTCGCATCGAGGCCTGCGGCGTCTGTGGCACCGATCTGCACATCCTCCAGGGGCACTGGCCGGGTGCGTTGCCCTGGCCGCTAACGCTGGGCCACGAGCTGGCGGGCGTGGTGGAGGAGATCGGACCGGATCTCCGCACGGACGCCACCGGCGCGGCGCTCCGCGAGGGCGACCACGTCATGCTGCCGCCGCTTAACGCCTGCGGCGTGTGCGAGGTCTGCGTCGACACCCCCGAACGCGCCAACAAGTGCCTCAACCCGACTTACTACGGGCGCAAGATCCCCTTCAAGCGTCCGCCGCACCTTTGGGGCGGTTGGGCAGACATGCTGTTCGTGGACCTGGACGCCTTTCCCGCCACCAAGCTTTTTCGGCTGCCGGACGACATGCCGCTGACGGTGGGCACGCTGGTCGAGCCCTACAGCTCGGTGACGCGGGCCTTCAATCGAGTGGACGCGCTGGGTATCGGGGCGGCTACCGCGGGCGCGTCGGTGGTGATTCAGGGCGCCGGACCCATCGGCTTGCTCGCCACGGTCGCCGCGCGCCAGCGCGGGGCCGCGACGGTGGTGACCGTCGGCGATCCGGAAACACCCAGATTGGCGCTCGCACGTGCATTTGGCGCCGATGCCACCGTGTCGCTCGCGGCGACGCCGGACGCGGCGGATCGCATAGCGGCAGTGCACGCGGCGGTCGGCGGCAGCGGCGCGGACATCGTGATCGGGTGCTCGGGCAATCCGGCCGCCGGACCCGAAGGCGTGGAGATGCTGCGCGACGGCGGGACCTTCGTGGAGATGGGCCAGTTCACGGACGCCGGCAGCTTCGACACCAGTTGGCATCGGTTCTGCACCAAGGAGATCCAGCTGCTCGGCAGCTGGGCCTTCACGCCCAACGAGGTGGCCCAGGCTATGCGCGACCTGCACGCCATTCAATCCGACCACGACTGGCCGCGCCTGCACACCAACTTCGCCCTGAGTGTGGAGGGCGTGGCGGCCGCGATCACGGCGGCCACGACAATGACCGCGCTCAAGGCAACTGTTGTCCCGGGGATGGCGGGCGACGCCTGACCAAGCGAACAGAAATGTCATTCCGAACGAACGTGAGGAATCTAAGGACGTTGTGCGTTCTCCCCGCCACTTAGATTCCTCGCCTGCGGCTCGGAATGACGGAACGGGGCCACCGGACCACAGCACGACCGAATGCCGTACGCTAGCCCGCAATGGACCGCCTTCCGCGCACGATCCGCACGCCGCGCCTGACCCTTCGGCCGTTCGAGCTGCGCGACATCGAGCCCCGCCAGGCCTATTGCAACGACGCCGAGTGGGCCCGCTATTTCCCCCTTCCGCTCCCCTATACCCGCCGTGATGCGGAGGAATTTGTGGTCGGGCGGCTGGTGGACGAATGGGGCAAAGACCCGTCGTGGTGGGCAGCCGATCTGGACGGGGAGTTGATCGGTCACATCGGGCTGTGGCCCGACCCGCAGAATCGCCACGCAGAGGTCGGCTATGCCATCGCCAGGCCGCGGTGGGGCCAGGGCTACGCCACCGAGGTCGTGAGCGCCGTGGTTCACGCGGTGTTCAGCACCACCGACTTCGAACGCGTGTACGCCCGCGCGGACGTGCGCAACGCCGCCTCGCGGCGGGTCCTGGAGAAGGTGGGCATGGTCCAGGTCGGCGAGGTGCGCGACAACCGCGTCGCGCATGGCCTGCGCGTCGACGACGCCTACTACGCGGTCCTCAAGTCCGACTGGCCGCCCGCGGGAGACGCGAGCGACTGAGCCGGCGCGGCGCTATCATCGCTGCCGTCACCGCCCGCAAGTCCCTCAGCGCCATGAACGAGTTTCGCGACTCGACTGACCTCGTCGGCGACGGCGATCGCCTGCGCGCCCGCGCCGAAGCGGACGGCTATCTCTTCATTCGCGACCTGGTGCCCGCCGAAAATTTGGAGCGCGTGCGGCTGGAGTTTCTCGAGGTCCTGCGCGACTTGGGCTATGTCGATGCGGCGGGCTACCGGGACCAGCAGGTGAACCCCGCCGGCATCCCCGAGGGTCGCGGGAGCATCCCCAACGACACCTACGCGCGGCTCTACCTGCTCGAATCGTTCCACGCGCTGCAGCTCGAGCCGGTGTTGCTGGCGGTCATGGAGGCGCTGCTCGACCCCCCGGTGCTGGCGCATCCCAGCATCATCTCGCGCGTGATGTTCCCGCAGCGCGAGATGTTCACCACGCCGCCGCACCAGGACTTCCCGCACGTCCAGGGTTCGGCCGACGTCTACACGGCGTGGTTTCCCCTGCACGACCTGCCGGCCTCGATGGGTGGGCTGGCGGTCGCGGCCGGCTCGCACCGCCGGGGCGTCTACGACTACCGACCGGCGCTCGGCGCGGGCGGCATCGCCGTGATCGATCCGCTGGAAGGCACCTGGGCGACCAACGAGTTTCGGCAGGGCGACGTCCTCATCTTTCACAGCCTGACGGTGCACCGCGGCCTCCCGGTCACGGGCAACCGGGTTCGCATGTCCGTCGACGGCCGCTACCAATGCGCCCGCGAGCCCGTGCTCCAACGGACCCTGCTGCCGCATATGGGCGTGACGACCTGGGAAGAGGTCTACGCCGGCTGGGAGTCCGACGACTTGAAGTACTACTGGTCCGACCTCGAGACCACGATCGCCGAGGTCAACGATGTCCATCTGGAGCAGGTGGACGCTCTGACGCTCGAGGAGTTCGAAGACGGCACGCTGCCGCCCGAACTGGTGAACAAATCGCTCGGCGCGTTGGAGCGAATCATCGAGCGCGACGATCCCGATCTGCGCGAGCGGGCGGAAGCCGTGTTGGCCGCGCACACCGCAACCGACGAGTCATAGGCGCCGCGGGCAGGTGAGGGAATGACGGTCCGGTCCGCCTCCGACGACGCCCAGCCGCACGACGCCCCGGCGGCCGCGGCGCACGGGCGCGGCCCGCGTCGCGTCGCGAACGTCAACACCACGGACCTGCGCAGCGCCATTGAGCTGGGCACACGCGCCATGGCGCGCTGCTTCAACGCGGACGACGACGATCTGCCCTTCATGTACTCCCGCCTGTGGCCCGACGGGTGGTTCGGGTTCAGCCCGTGGCACTGCGCCGTGCAGGTGTCGGGCCGCCACCTGGAGTCGATGCTGCGGGCCGCGGAGGTCACCGGCTCGCCGGTTGATGAGGAAGCCATCGCCAAGCACACGCGGGGGGCGTTGTTCTCCTTCACCGGGCCGGTGCCGCTGCCCTGCAACCGGCGCGAGATGGGCGGACCGCTGGTCGAGGTGGACGAGCACAGCATTCGCGAGGGATTCCACGGGCTCAACGCGCTGGTGCGCCACCGAGGCAACGACCAGGCGGCCGAATTGACCGAGCAATGCATCGCCGAGATCCGGGAGTTCTGGTCGCCCGAGCAAGGCTGGGACCTGGCGTCGCTCAACGCCCGGTCCGGCCTCGACTTTCAGGCGCGGCCGACCTTTGTCGAGGGCGTGGGGCGGGCCATCGGGCCGCTGGTCAAGTACGTCCGCACGACCGGATCGGACGCGGCGCTGGAGCTGGCGCAGACCCTGAAAGATCACGCGCTCGACAAGTTCTTCCTGCCGGACGGCTCCTACGAAACCGAGCGCTTCGGGGCGCACGGGCACTCGACGACGTGCGTCATGTCCTCGCTGGCGCAGCTGGCCGACCTGACCGACGACGCCGCGTTGCTCGAACGCGTCCGCACGTTCTACGACCAGGGCCTGTGGACGATTCGCGACGAGATCGGCTGGGTGATGGAGCGCAGCGATCCGGGCCGCAACCCGGACCAGGGCGAGTTGAACAACACCGGCGACATGCTGGAGACGGCGCTGATTCTGGCGCGGCGGGGCTATCCGAGCTACTACGACGACGCCGAGCAGATGCTGCGGGCGCACATCCTGCCGTCGCAATTTCGGGACACGTCGTTCACGGGGCCGGCGCCGGAACCCGACGACAGCGACGCGCGCCGCGACGTGGCCGATCGCGCGCTGGGGATGTTCGGCTTCTGCGCGCCCTACGCGCACCGGCCCATCGGAATTTCGGAAGTCGCGCCCAGCTGGGACATCGTCGCCGGCACCACGGGTTCGCTCTGCGAGGCGTTCGCTGACGCGGTGCGCTGGGATGGCGAGGTAACCCGCGTGAACCTATGGTTCGATCACGCCACTGCCGACGCGCGCGTGGAGTCGAGGTATTCCGAAGGCATGCTGCGGGTCACGCCACTGCGCGGTGGGCCGGTCGCGATTCGCATTCCGGATTGGCTCAGATCCGGCGATATCGAGGTCGAGCCGGCCGAGCTCGAGCGCCGATTCGCGGACGGCTACCTGGAGTTTCCGAACGCAACGCCGGATCAGGCCATCACCCTGCACGCGGCGTTGCCCACGCGGGAGCTGGTGCTCAAGCACCGCACCCGCGACATCCGCGTGCGGTTGCGCGGGGCCGCGGTTGAGGCCATGGACAGCTTCGGCACGGACTTCACCTACTTCGACCCCCTCGACTGACTGAGGACGAGCAGCCGCACGGGCTGCCCCTACAAGGCGCCCCCTTGCGGTGGCCGCCCTTCGCGTAGGGGCGTCCCTCATGGGCGCCCGGGCGGCCGATGAGTCGGGCAGCCACAAGGGCTGCCCCTACAAGATGCGTCCGACCGGTTGCCGCCCTCCGGGTAGGGGCGCCCCTTGTGGGCGCCCGGGCGGCCGGTGAATCGGGCAGCCACAAGGGATTGCCCCTACAAGACGAGCTCGAATGGCGATCCGATGTAGCATCGGATCGTGATACTTGGGCGCGGGATGCGAGCGAGGCATGAAGGTTCGAGCGGTCGACTTCGTTCAGATCCAGGTGCGCGACATGGACCGGGCCCTGGGCTTCTATCGCGACGCCCTGGGGATGCCGGTCGGCCAGGCGTGGGGCGACGAATGGGTGGAGCTGGCGGCCGGCGACACCACGATCGCGCTGGCGGCGGAGGTCGAGGGCGTGAGCGTGGCGCTGTCCGTCGATAGCGTGAGCGACGCGGTCGAGGAGCTGCGGGCCAAGGGCGTTGAGGTCGTCGTGGGACCCCAGGGCAACGAATGGTGCGCCAGCGCCGCGATCCGGGACCCGGAGGGCAACCTGGTGGTGCTGCACCAGCGACACGACGGCACGGTGGGCTAGCGAGACTCGTGCGTACTTCTTCGTCATTCCGGCGCCGACCGGACTTCAGTCTGGTCGAGTCTCCCGGCGCCCTCGTGGCATGCGCTGGGGGCGGTTCGGGAACGACCTCTGCCGAGCGTCTGCGGAGTCTTGCCGACCGTCTCGGCGAGTGGGTCGCACGAAAAAGGCGTGAGCGGGCGACTGCGTGGGGCCATCCGCCGAACGCCGACTTCTCAGGGCCGAATCGGTTCTCTGTATCGAGGGCCAATGGCCATTCCGACTTTCGCAAGGCGGCAGGCGCACGCCGCTACGCGCCCTCCGCCGCGATCGGTCGCTATCAGCCGGTCCTTGCGGCGGAGGCGTCGTCACAAGGGCGTCCCGCCGCTCCATTCCGGTGGCTGGGACTGGCGGTGACGGGCTTGCAAGTGGCCCGGCGCGGTCTGAACGGGGCAGCGAGGGCAACCGCGCATCTTCTGCTGGATGACTCTGCGACGTCATCTCGCAGCCAGCGCGTCATTACCGACGCGTCGATTCGGCACAACATGCCCATCCACACGCTGTCAGGCTACGGGTCGTCGGATCTGAACTAGCCGAGGCTCGGGGGCGTCGCGACCTTTCGCGACTGGGCAGCGACGCTGCAAAGGGCCGCCCGCAAAGCGCTTCGGTGCTTGCATATTGCCAGCACTGCTGGCAATATGCTGTCATGCCAGTCCAAATCACGATTCGGGACGTTCCCGACGACGTGCGCAACGAGTTGGCGTCGCGCGCGGCCCGTCGCGGCCAGTCCATGCAGGAGTTCCTGCGCGGGGAGTTGGAGCGCATCGCGTCGCGGCCCTCGAACGACGTCTTGCTGCAAGAGGTGCGTCGACGCGTGGAAGCGTCAGGCACGCGCGTGACGGCGGCAGAAATCCTTGAGGCCCGCGACGCGGACCGGAAGTGAGGGCCGTCGTTGACGCGTCCGTCCTCACCGCGACCCTAGTCGATGCAGGACCCGAGGGTGAGTGGGCCAGAGCAACGGTCGTCGATGGGCCTCTGGCCGGACCGGAGTTCGTCTTGGCCGAGACCAGCAACATCCTGCGACGGATGGAGCGATCCGGCCGGATATCAACGCTGCAAGCCACCGCCAGTCACCGCGACATGCTGCGGTTTGACATTGCGCTGTTTTCGTTCGCCCCGTACGCCGAGCGCGTGTGGGCGCTGCGCGCAAACGTCACCAGCTACGACGCGTGGTACGTCGCGCTGGCCGAGTCCCTCGACTACCCGCTCGTGACGCTCGACCGCAGGCTCAGCCGCGCCACCGGACCGAGGTGCGACTTCATCACGCCGCCACGCGCGTAGATGGACGCCTCGCCCGAGCAAGGCTGAATTTCATTGAGTGGTCTGGCTCCATGCGGCCCCAAGCTCCGTGCTTGCCCACTCTGAATGTCATTCCAAACGAAGTGAGGAATCTAAGGACGTTGTGCCTTCTCTCCGCCCCTTGGATCTCTCGCTGCCGCTCGGAATGACGAATGGCTGGTGCTCGGACTAACAGGTCGCGATCAGCCGCTCAAAGCTCCCGCAGTTTCCCCCACGTGGGGTGGTCGGCTGGAAGCCGTCGCGGGCGGCCCTCCCCGTCCACGAAGGCGTTTTGCGTGGTGGCGGTGGCGAGCAACGTGTCGTCCCGTCGAATCTCGTAGCGCAGCCGCACCCGCAGCCGTGAGACCTCGTCCACCCACACGTCCACGGTCACCACATCCTCGCCGAGTGCCGGTGAGATATAGCGGCAGCTGCATTCCACCAACGACAGAAACAGGCCGCCGGCGGTGAGGTCCGCGTAGCCCAGATCGATCGCCCGCAGCCACCCGAGCCGCGCCTCTTCGAGCCAGAGGAGGTAGCTCGAATGGTGCGCGATGCCCTGCGCGTCGGTATCGGAATAGCGCACGCGCAGGGTCTCGCGGTGAGCGGGCGGCGCATCGGTGGCGTCCCGGCGTTCGCGGGGCATTGGACCTTGCGGCGGACTACGCCCCGACGAGCGCGAGGAAGTCGTCGATCGCGTCCGCTCCGTCGAGCACCTGGAGGCGCACGTCGAACGACGCCGTCTCGCCTGGCTCGAGGGAGTGCAAGGTGCCGTCGGCGCGGTTGCGCGCGCGGCCGAGCACGGTGGCGTTGCCGGGCTCGATGCCGGTCACGTAGTCGCCGGGCGTGGTGTTGCGCCAGTGGTTGAGGTACGGCAGCTGGTTCTTGTTCCAGGTGAACCCCAGCCCGAGCCCGTCGCCCAGCCCGCGATTCACCAGCGCCGCGTGGACGGTGCCGTCGGCCGCCGCCTCCACGTCGTGAATCAACACCTGCACCTGCCAGTCGACGGAGGGGCCTTCGTAGACCTCCCACCAGTCCGGGCTTGCCCCGGTGTAGATGTCGTGAAACCGGCGCGACAGGCTGCGCACGTGGAACCGCGTGCCCTCGTCGAGCAGCGGATGCCCCGGATTGATGTGGTACAGGATCATCATGTGCTGGGTGCGGTGACCATGATTGGTCACCGTGTCGTGGATCTCGATGGTGCTGGAGCCCAGCGCGGTCTCGATTCGGCGGACGAGCTCCAGGTTTTCGCCATAGAGAATCGCCTGGCGCACGCGGCCCTGCACCCACATGCGGTACTCGTCGCCGTCCCAGGCGCCGTCCGCCCAGACGTTCGTCGCGCCCAGGTTGGACAGCCGCCCGTGCAGGCCCTCCTCGCCCCCCTCGTCGTCGTCGTCCACCGGGTCGCCCACGTTGGTGAGGCCGCCGGTAACCAGCAGGCCGAGCACCGTGGTGCGAATCCAGCCCTGACCGCCGGGCTCATAGCGCGCGCCCTGCACGTCGCCCGTTGGCGTGCGGAACGCCAGGGGGATGCCGCGGTACGAAGCGCTCGAGATATCCAAGGCCCGCCCCGGCAGCACGGTGAATCGCAGACCCGATCCCGTGTCGAAATCAACCGCTTCCACGCCGTCGCCCGAGCCGCCGTCCAAACGGTATTCGCGGACGCCGCCGACCTGGGACAGGTCGCCAACGCGCGCCATCAACTCCGCGCGGGTGTAGTCACGTCCCCAGAGCGTCGGCATCAGGCCGTCCCCCGTCCCTCTTTGAGAGCCGCATTGTAGGAAGGTCCGGGCAATGCGTTGCGTGAGACAGGCACTTGGCGCCAGTTCCGTCATTCGAGCACGGCGAGGAACCTAAGGCGCCCCATCCCGGCTCCGAGGCTGGGCATTCGCGATGCCTCAGATTCGTTATTCCGAGCGCAGCGAGGAATCTAAGGGCTGTCAGGCAGCACCCGGGGGAACTCTAGCCCCTACTTCGCGGGCTCTTGATACACCCCCGCCGGATCGACCACGCAGAGGTCGGCCCCGGCGTGGCGGCCGTCGGGAATGGTCCAGGTCACGCCGTAGTGCAGCGGCGTCACCCGGCCTTCGACTTTGAAGAACAGCTCCGGGTCGGCGGCGAACATCTCGCGCGCGGTGCGTTCGAGGTCGCGGGCGCGGAAGAGTCGCGCGATGGCATTGCCCACGGCGCCGCGCCTCACCAGGCCGCGCTGCTCCAGGCCCTCGCCAAGGCGGTTGAAGTCGTAGCTGCGCTCGGGCATGCCGGGAAAGCTTGGGTCGGGTCCCCAAGTCTCGCTGCGAAGCGGCACCACGCGGCCGTCTGGCAGGCGCTGGAGTCCTTCCGCCATCCGCGGGCTCCGGTGGGACCCGATCTCCTGCTCCATGAAGTGACCGGCGGTGAGGTTTTGATAGGGCACGCCCAGCAGCAGGAACCACCCGTCGAGATCGAAGATCGCGCGCATGCACGGCTGTGCGTCCCAGCCGTCGTGGCCGCCGGCGTCGATAATTGTGTCGCGCAGCGGCCCGATGGCGGCCACGGTCTGCACGATGTGGACCGTGCGGCGCGCCTCCGGACGGCGGAAGAAGTGATTGGGAATGGCGCCGGTGGTGACCGGCGTCTCCGCCGGGTCGAAGATGAAGCCCGGATCGTCGTATTGGCCCGTGAAGGTGGGCGCGACCAACGTTCCGTCGGGTCCCGCCGCCGCCAGCAGCGCGTCGACGACGGTTGCGGCCCCGCCCCCCACCGTCCCAATGCTGCGCAGCGAGCTGTGGAACATCACCAGGCCCCCGCGCGGGAAGCCGAGCCGCTCGAGGTCGGCCGTGAGCTCCGCAGCGGTGCGGATAACGCTGCCGCTAGCCGCGCTCACCGTAGGCTCAGTCGCGGCACCGAGGTCGTCTTAGCGCCGACGCAGGCTTTGCGGCGATCTTCACCTCCAGCGCGAGAGTCGATCGGCCTCATCGACTACCTCAGCGAGGTCCGGAAACTGTTCCCGCGTCAGGATTGTGCGGGTCTGCTCGCCGGACCTAGGGTCATAGAGATGGCGGTGATACTCCTCGGGGGTGTCCACGTGCGAATTGTCGTAGCGCAGGAGATTCCGGGTACGGCCGTCGCGCCGCTGCGTGACGTGGTAGTTGAAGTGGATCGACCGAACCTGGAGTTGCGCGCGTGACACGCGAGTCGCCATCAGCTTGGTAACCGCGATTCGTACCGCCCTCTGGCAGCTGAGGATGCCAACGCAGCGCACGAACTCAACGCCCTCAGCCTCATACCGCACAAACTCGGTCCCGTCGGCGATGACGAACGGGCGCGCTGCCAGCTTCTCCCGGTGAATCAGGAGGTAGCGTTCGAGCGCGAGCCAGCTGTGCTTTTCGCGCCTGCGCCCTCCAGGTGCGTCAGCGTCGCGTCGTCGAGGAGCCATTGTGAAATCTCGGCGGTCTCGGGAAAGGTCCCGGCGCGCACGCACACGCGCATGGTGTCCGTCGTCATTTCGTAGCGTCTCTCAAAGAGCGAAATGCGCCGGCGAAGCTTGCGGCGCAATGCGCGGACATCGCCAACAGCGATTTCAGTCGTCGCCTCTAGTTGCTGCGGCACGCGTCCAGACCTCCCATAGGCTCGCTTTCCCTAAACCATACCGTGCCGCCTGCACCCCAAGCAGCCAGGGTGCCCCGCGCTCAGGCGGCGCCTAGCTCGGCTTCGAGCCGACGCATGTGGGTGATGGCGTCGCGGGTGTAGCGGTCGAAGAAGTCGGCGTGGCCGCCGGCGCGGAAGACGGTGAAGGGGTCGGCGGTGTCGGGCAGCAGCTCGAACGCCAGCCAGCCGGTGTAGTCGACCTCGTCGAGCGCTCGCAGCACCTCGTGGAAGTCGGCGTGTCCATAGCCGGGCGGCAGCCGGTTGGAGTCGGCCAGGTGCATGTGCGCCAGGTGCGGGCCGGCGCGGCGGATGGCGTCGCCCAGGGACGATTCCTCGATGTTCATGTGGAAGGTGTCGCCCATGACGCCGCCGTTGCTTAGGCCGATGGCCTCCCACAGCTCGACGGCCTGCTCCAGGCGGTTGAGGAAGTAGGTCTCGAAGCGCGTCCAGCACTCCAGCGCTACGCTCACGCCGCGCTCGGCGGCGTACTCGCCCGCGGCGCGCAGGCCGTCCTCCGCCCAGCGCCACTCGTCGTCGGGGTCGGCCAGCGGCAGCAGCTTCATCGAGGCGCTGGGGCGTCCCACGATCACCGGCGCGCCGACGTCAACCGCCAGATCGGTGAGCGAATTGAGGTAGGCCAGCGCGTTGGCGCGGATCTCCGGGTCGGGGTGGGCGAAGTCGCGGTCGGCGCTGATGACCGAGCTGATCGAGCTGACGGCAATGCCCGCGTCGGCGACCCGGCGCCGCACGGCGGGGGCGTCGTAGGTCTCGGGCTGGCCCAACAGCTCGATGCCGTCGTAGCCGAACCGCGCCACGCGGTCGATGGAGGTTCCGATGTCTTCGCCGTAGTAGACCAGGGCGCTGTAGGCGTACTTGAATCGCCGCATCAGACCGAATCCTCGGGCTGGGGCGCCGAGTATCGCACCTCGGAGCCGCGCGGCATGGGGGGCGGCTCGCCGCGGCCGGGCTCGAACCATGCGCCGGCAATCGGCGGTCGCACGGCGTCGGCGGCGACCACCAGGTCCACCACGCACGGCTTGCCGCAGTCCAGCGCCCAGCCAATGGCGTCCTCGACCTCGTCGTGGCTCGTGACGCGCACGCCCTCGCCGCCCAGGGCGCGTCCCAGTTCGGCGTAGTCCACTTCGACGCTGTACTCGGTGCCGATGATGCGTCCGCCGAAGTCGGCCACCTGGCCGTCGCGGATGGCGGCCAGCGAGGAGTTGTTGAACACCAGCCAGACCACCGGCAGGCCCCACTCGACCGCCGTGGACACCTCCTGGTTGACCATGAGAAAACCGCCATCGCCGGTGACGGCCACGCAGGCCTTGTCGGGCTGGGCCAGCTTGGCGCCGATGATCGCCGTGGGTCCCCAGCCCATCGGCGTCCAGCCGCCCGGATTCAGAAAGCGCCCGCCGGCGCGAATGGGATAGAAGGCGGCGAAGTAGTGCGCGTGGTTGCCGGTGTCGACGGAGATGATCGAGTCGTCGGGCACGACGCGGCGGACCTGCTCGGCCACGCGCAAGGGTTCCATGGGCGTGGCGTCGGGCGGAGTGAGCTCTAGTTCGTAGGCATCCTTGGCGCGGCGGATCAGCGCGGTGTCGGCCGCGGCGGATGGCCGCCCGCCGAGCCGCTCGATGGCCTCGCGCAGGTCGTTGACCACTGCCAGCGCGTCGCCCTCCAGCCCCAGCTCGATCGGTCCGGCACGGCCCATCTCGCGGGCCTCGATGTCGATCTGGACGATGCGGTTCTGCGGCACGAAGGGCTTGCCCTCGGTCCACCAACTGGTGGACTCGTCGGCGAAGCGATATCCCACCGCCAGGATCAGGTCGGCGCGCTCACGGATCAGCTCGTGCGCCACGGGATGCCCCAGCCAGCCGACCATGCCCACCGCCAGCGGGTGGTCCTCGGGCACCACGCCCTTGGAGACGAACGACGAGGCGATGGCCGCGCCCAGGCTTTCGGCCAGCGCGGCGACCGCCTCTCCCGCGCCGGAAATGAGCGCCCCGTTGCCGGCGATGATGACGGGGAACTCCGCGTCGATGAGCAACTGCGCCGCTCGGTTTGTCAGCTCGGCGTCGGCCCGCGGTCGCGCACGCGCCGGAAACGGGTCGGGGTCCTCGGGCAGGGTCTCGACCTCGGAGGCTTGCAGGTCCCAGGGAATCTCCAGGCCAACCGGCCCCGGCCGCCCCACCTGCGCCGCCGTGAACGCCTTGCGCACGGCGATCGGAATGGTCCGCGGGTCGGCGATCGACCAGACGCGCTTGGTGATCGGTTGCAGCATCTGCATGAACGCCTGGTCCGCCGGCGCGGTGTCCGGGCGCGAGGTCTCCTGCAGCTGGCCGCGGCCGTACCAGCGCTGGATGGGCGCTCCCACGATGGCCAGCACGGGGCTGGAGGTGGACATGGCCGTGGCGATGCCCATGATCATGTTGGCCGCGCCCGGCCCCACCGACGAGCAGCACACGCCCACCTGGCCGCTGACGCGGGCGTAGCCGTCGGCGATGTGGGCCGCCGCCTGCTCGTGGCGAACGAGCATGAAGTCGATCTGGTCCGAGCCGTGGATGGCGTCCAGGATGTTGGTGTTGCCGTGTCCGGGAATGCCGAAGACGTAGCGCACGCCGTGGCGTTCGAGCGCGTCAACGAGGACTTCGGCGGCGTTCACGGCGTGGCTCGGGATTGTCGGCGGACGACGACTAGATTCCCGCCTCCGCGGGAATCTGACAACCGTTGGGTGATTGAACGGCCGAGTAGGGCGGGTTTGAAACCCGCCCCTACCATTCAAGGGTCTAGCTGCGGGCGGCCACAAGCGCCGCCTTTACAGCGAAAGAGGACGGGCAGCCACGAGGGCTGCCCCTACAGGGACCGGATCGGGCTGCGATCGGGGCTTGGCGCGGCCCGGATATCCTGTGGCGCGACGCGATATCTCGTTGAGCGAACCGCCCAATGCTGTGCATCGTCCACGCCGCCGATATTCACCTCGACACGCCCTATCGGCGTCACGACGAGGCGGTGCGCGCGCGGTTGCGCGAGGCGGGGCGCGAGGCGTTCGTTCGGCTAATCGACCTGGCGCTGGAGCGTCAGGCCGACGCGCTATTGATCGCCGGGGACCTCTTCGACAACGACTGGCTGACGCTGGCGACGGAGCGCGTGCTTGTCGACGAGTTGACCCGCGCCACCAGCGCCGGGCTTACCGTGGTCTACGCCACGGGCAATCACGATCCGGGGCGGGCCAACTACCGGGCCATGGGCATTGACTGGCCCAAGGAGCGCTTTCACCTGGTGGCGTCGCGCCAGCCGCGGCGGATTGCCATCGAGCGCGGCGGCGAAGTCGTGGGCTGGGTGGTGGCGGCGGGACACCAGACGCCCCGCGAGGACCGCGACCTGGCCGCGGCGTTTCCGCCTGCGCCGGGGCCGGAACCGGCCGTGGGGCTGCTACACGCGCAGGTGATGAGCGCCGCCGCGGCCGAGCACCACGATCGCTACGCCCCCGCCGCGCTGGACAGCCTTGACCCCAGCTACGCCTATTGGGCGCTGGGCCACATCCATCAGCGCCAGCAGGTGCGGCCCGATCCGCCGGTTCATTATTCGGGCAACGTGCAGGGCCGGCACTTCGGTGAGGACGGCGCCAAGGGTGCGTTGGTGGCGACGCTGGATCGTGGCGCCGCACCCGAGATTGAGTTCGAGCCACTGGCGCCGGTGCGCTGGGAGACGTTGGAGCCGGGCGGACTCGACGCGGCGCACACCTTGCCGGACGCAAAAGCCGCGGTGGTCGCGGCGTTCCGCCGTCCCCAGGGCGACGCCCCTGCCGACCAGGAGTGGATTTTGCGCGTGGACCTGCGCGGAGCCAGTGAATTGGCGCCGCTGCTCGCCGATGCCGACGAACGCGCCGAGCTGGCCGCGCAGGTGCGGGAAGACCTGGGCGTGCTGGACGTGGAGGTGCGCGACCGTGGATTGCACCGGCCGGTGGACATCGAGTCCCACCGCGATCAGCCGCATCTGCTCGGTCAGACCCTGGCGCTGCTCGAGCGGGCCAGAGCCGACGACGCGGCGCTTGACGGCATCACGCCGGTCCAGGTGGCCGGCGGCGACGGCGCTGAGATGGCTGAGCTCCGCGCGTACCTCCGCGAATTGCTCCAAGACCTGGACGCCGAGGCCGCCGTGCGGCTGTTGCGTAAGTCGGAGTCTGCATGAGAATCGACGGCTGGGAGATCGACGCCTTCGGTCCAATCAGCGGCTGGTCTCAGAACGGTCTGGCCGAGCACGGCGTGGTGGTGATCGCCGGTGACAACGAGACTGGCAAGTCGGCGCTCTTCGAGTTCCTGACCACCGCGTTGTTCGGCTTCGCGCCCGCCACGGCCGCGAGCCATCCCTACAGTCCCTGGGCCGGCGGCTTCCCCGGCGGGGCGCTGCTGGCGAGCTTGAGTGACGGGCGCCGCGTGCGCCTTGCGCGGCGGTTAACGTCGCGACCCCAGGGGACGATCGATATTGACGGTCAGCTGCGCGACCTGGCGAACCGTCCCGTCACATGGGTCGGCGGGCTGGCACGCGTGATCTTCACCAACCTCCATGCCGTAACCCAGGAAGACGCGCTGGGCATGGACCCGCGCACCTGGCAGAGCGTCGAGGACCGAATGTTGGGCGGGTCGTCGTTCGACTTCCTTTTGCCCGCGCGCGAAGTGGTGCAGCAGCTCGACCAGGACCGCCAGACGCTCTGGCGGCCCGATCGTCGGGGCCGGCCCAGGGCCGTCGAGATTCGGGAGCGGCTGAGCGCGTTGCGTGAGGAGCTGCGTCCGGCCAGCGGACGCCGCGCGGAGATCGAATCGAAGCAGGCGCGTCTGGCTGAGATTGCCGAACTGCTGGAGGCGATCGAACTGGGATCGCAGGGGTTGCAAGCCATCGAGGTCATGCTGGAGCGCGACGCCACGCTGGCGCCGATCGTGCGCCGCGCGCGCCGGGCGGGATCCTTGGATGCCCAGGCCGCATCGCTCGTCGCGAACGACGACTTCGGCCCAGACCCACGCGCTATGCGTACGGAGCTGCGGGACGCCGTCACGTCCGGTGAGGGCCGCATCGGAGAGATCGACGACGAAGTCGAGCAGCTATCCGAGACGCTTGAGATTGACCCCGCCCACCAAACGGCGCTCGCTCGCCGCGACCTGATCCTGGAATTGCAGGCCGAGATTCCGCTGCACGTCGAGGACGACAGACGGATCGAGCAGATGTCCAGCGCCCTGCAGCAGGAGAGCGGAGGCTTCGCGCAACTCGGTGCACGTGTGCTGGACGGCGAACTAGGCGCCGATGCCCTGGCGACGCTGCGGACACTGCGCATCGCCGAATCGCGGGGACGGTTCGAGGCCTGGACCGTGGCCGTGGCCGACGTTGACTACCGAGCCGTGGAGCGGCGGCACGCGGCGGAAACGGCGGAGCGCACGCAGCGGGAGCGCGAGGCGCTGGGAGACGGCCTAGACCTAGCGCAGGCCCATGGACGCGTGCAGACGCTGCTCAAGCTCGACCGAGCCGAAGCTCTGTCGGGCGCGGGCGACCAGCCGTCGATGCCCGCTTGGCGTACCTGGATTGCCCCACTGGTGGCGCTAGCCGGGGTGGCGGCGATCATTGTGGGTGTGGCGGTGCGCGACCCGATCGTTGCCGGCGTGGGCGCCTCGTTGACCGCCGGTGCGGCGGTCGACCTCACCAGGACCGTGATGATGCGGCGCCGTTCGGAAAGCCGATCGGTCGCTGCCGAGGCGCTGCGGCGACGGGCGGAACTTGCGCCTGGCGTGCGCGCCGCCGACGCCCTGGATGACGCCATGCGCCAGCGCGATGCGGCGCGGCGTGCGGCCGACCTCGACCAGCAGCTGGAAGCGGCCAAAGTCTTGATCGAAGACGCCGCGCGGCGCGCAGACGAGGCCAAGGAGGCCGCCGCCGCGGCGCGCGCCGCCTGGATCGCGCTGCTCCCCCGGGTTCCGATTGCCCCGGTGCACCTCCAGCGTCCCCGCGAGGCCCTGCTGCGCGACGTTCAGGAGCTGCACGATTCGCTGGCGCGCACGAACGTGCTCCAAGAGGACCGCGACATCGTGCGGCGGCGCGTCGACCAGCGCCTCCAGCGCCTGCAAGCCCTGCGTGACGAGCTGGAGCTCGACCCCGCCGCGGACGTCGTGCCCGCGGTCGCCGAGCTTGGTCGCAAGCTGGCCGCCGCGGAGACGGCCAAGAGCGAATCCGAGGCCGCCGCCGCGGCGATTGCCAAGCTGCGCGACGAGCGGCGGCAGGTCGGTGACGCGCGAGACGCCGCCGACGGCGCGCTTGGGCAACTGGAGGCGCGGTTGGCGCAGTTGGATCCCGTGGACGCCGATCCCGACGTGGGTCTGGATCGCTTGGAGCGAGCGCGGGCCGCGCGCGACGAGGCCAAGCGCGCGCGTGCCGACCTGGACCGCGAGACGCCCAATTGGGGCGAACGCCTGACCGAGGCCGACCGGCTGGAGGCCGAGGGCGAGGACATCGAGCTTTCGGACGACCGCCGCGTCGAGCTGCGGCGCCGTCGCGACGAGCTGCGGGAGGAAGCGCAGCGGCTGAGCAACGAGCGCGGCGGCCTCAGCCGGGATGTCCAGGAGATGGAAGCGCTTCCCGGCCCGGCGCACGTGCAGGGCGCCATCGAGGAGGCGCAGGCGGAGCTGGAAGACGTTCACCGCACGCACGACCGGCTGGCGCTGCTGGCGACGGCGGTTTCCGCCGCCGAGCGGGCCTATCGGGACGCGCACCAATCGCCCCTGCTCGAGGCGGCGAGCGGCCACCTGGCCAGCATCACCGACGGGCGCTACGACCGACTGATCGCGGACGACTCGACCGGCGACGGCGTGCGGCTGCACGTGCGGCGCCGCGGCGAGGACTTTCCCGTCGTAGTGGGGCATCCGCTCAGCCGCGGCACCCTGCAGCAGATCTACCTGGCGCTGCGCCTGGCGATGGTGGACCAGGTAGAGGGCGAGGACGCCGAGCGGCTGCCGCTGTTCATGGACGAGATGTTCGTGAACTGGGACCCGTCCCGCACCGGCCGCGGCATGGCCGTGCTGCGCGAGATCGGCCGGTCGCGGCAAGTGTTCCTCTTCACCGCCGATCCGGCGTGGGCCGAGCGCACGAGCGCGCAGGCGGACGCCATCGTGGTCGCCACGCCTGGGCTCACGGGCTGACGTCGTCTGATTCGCTGGGGTCCCGATGCCGCAGTGGATGCGATTCGGAAGCTTGCAGACAGACTAGTCCGGCGGGTGGCGCCTCACCAGAGGCGGCGAATTGCGTACCAGTCAAAGGTCGATTCGTTGGAGACGAGCACGAGGTCGCGTGAGATCGCCTGGGCGATGAGCATGCGGTCGAAGGGGTCGTTGAGCGGGCCCAAAAGGGCGCCGGCGCGGGCGGCGTCCGAGACGGCTATGGGCAGTTCTTCAAAGCCCTGGGCGGCAATGGCGCCGGGAACGTCGTAGGCGATCGGGTCGGCGCCCGGCAGCTCGCCCAGTCGCTGCTTCGTGGTGATTTCCCAAGCCGACGCCGCGCTAACCAGCACCTCGTTGGCGCGTTCATTCTCAATCGCCTGTCGCGCGGGCGCCGACAGGCGGCTGCTCCCCTCGAACCACCAAAGGAACGCATGGGTATCGAGCAGCAGTCGCACGGTTCAGCCGCCTTCCCACAAACGCAATTCCTCCTCGGGGAGCGGGTCGAAGAAGCTGTCGTCGACTGTGATCTTCCCCTTCATCGAACCAAATTTCCGCTTGCCCTTCGGCTTGCAGGCCACCAGCCGGGCCACGGGCCTGCCGTTGCGGGCGATGGTGACTTCTTCGCCCGCCTCGACCTGCGCTAGCAGGCGGGAAAGATGGGTCTTCGCTTCGTGGACGTTTACCGTGGCCATTGGCGACTCCCCGGGCGCCTCACCCGTGTGCTTGACTAAGAATATGACTAACAGCCGGGCCCAGCAAGATGCGGGTGGTCGGTCACTTTGCCTGAAGGTGCGGCGCCTTGAGTTGTGGGGCAGGGCGAGCCTCTCGGCGCCGTTGATCGGGTCGCAGGTGAGATGGGGCATGGATTCCCGCCTCCGGAGACTCTTGAATAGAGAGGTAGGGGCGGGTCTGAGACTCACCTGACACCGAGCATTCGGCGCGCTTCCAGATTCGACCGGACTGGATTCCGGCTTTCGCCGGAATGACGGAGGGATTGCGCAAAGGTCTCGCTTCGCGGGAATGACGAGTGGTTGGGCGAAGGTTTCCCTCCGCGGGAACGACGGACTCAACGTGGGCCCCACCCGTCGCTTTGACGCGCCGCGCAGCGTTGGGTAGCGTGCGGGCAAGCTGGTTGGGCGGACCGGCGGGGTGAGGAACGGCTTTTGCCGAACAGTTCTGTCCTTGCCTGACTCCGTGGCGCCGCCGCGGCATCGGCAGGGCGGGGAGCATGCCGATGGCCAGCGTCACGCTTGATAACGTCACGAAACGGTTTGGCGACGTTGTCGCCGTCGACGACGTGTCCATCGAGGTCCAGGACCGAGAGTTTCTCGTGCTCGTGGGGCCGTCGGGCTGCGGCAAATCCACCACGCTGCGCATGGTCGCGGGGCTCGAGGAGCTGACGGGCGGCAACATCTACATCGGCGACCGCCTGGTGAACGACGTGCCGCCCAAGGACCGCGACATCGCCATGGTGTTCCAGAGCTACGCGCTGTATCCCCACATGAGCGTCTACGACAACCTGGCGTTTGGCTTGAAGCTGCGCAAGACGCCCAAGGCCGAGATTCAGCGGCGCGTGGCCGAGGCCGCCGACATGCTCAATATCAGCGAACTGATGGACCGCAAGCCGCGCGCGCTGTCCGGCGGTCAGCGGCAGCGCGTGGCGGTGGGGCGGGCCATCGTGCGCGACCCTGCCGTGTTCCTGATGGACGAGCCGCTGTCCAACCTGGACGCCAAGCTGCGCGTGCAGACGCGGGCCGAGCTGATTCGCCTGCACGAGCGTTTGCAGGCCACGGTGATCTACGTGACGCACGATCAGATGGAAGCCATGACCATGGGCACGCGCATCGCGGTGCTGCGGGACGGCGTCTTGCAGCAGCTTGGGCCGCCGCAGGAGGTCTATGCGTCGCCGAGCAACGTGTTCGTGGGCGGATTCATCGGCAGCCCGGCGATGAACTTCTTCGACGCGCGCATCTCCGGCGAGGACGGCCTGTGGGTGGAAACGGAAACGCTGCGGATTCCCGTGCCGCCCGACCGGCGCGATGCCGTCGCGCCCCATGCCGGCAAGGACGTGATCTTCGGCATACGACCCGAGAACATCGCCGACCCGCAATTCGCAGCGGGCGGCGTGAACCACGAGGCGACCATCACGGCCACCGTCGACGTGATGGAGCCGCTGGGCAGCGAGGTCATCCTCTACATGCTGGCGGGCTCGGACTCATTCGTCGCCCGCGTCGACCCGCGGACCACGGCGCAGGCCAATCAGCCCTTCGAGCTGGCGTTCGAGATGGACCGCATGCACCTGTTCGACCGCGCGACGCAGGAGGCGATTGCGTAGCGGCGGGATCCCGAGGCGGCGGTAGAGCTAGCGGCTGTCTGGAAAACCTCCGCGGTTCAACAGAACGGCAGACCCAGCTCGGCAAAGTCGTTGAACTGGACACCGCGCAGCTCAGCGGGGACGCAGCCGGTGAGTTGGTTGCTGCCCCCGAGCCGCAGGAATCTCAGGTTTGCCAGGCGTCCCAGCGCCGCGGGAATTGGTCCACTGAGCTGGTTGTCGTTGAGCCCAAGCGACTCCAGCTTGGTGAGGTGTCCCAATACGGGGGGAACAGGTCCCTGCAACTGGTTGTGCGCGAGACCCAGGTCGGTCAATTTGGAGAGGCTGCCCAGCGCGTCCGGGATCGTCCCGCTGAACTGGTTGCCGGTGAGAGCCAGCCGTTCCAGGTTTATGAGGCGACCCATCCCGTGTGGAATCGTACCGCTGAAGTTGTTATAGGCGAGATCCAGCTCGGTGAGACCGAAACGATTGGCCAGCCAATCTGGAATTGCGCCGCTGAGCTCGTTGACGCTGAGGTTCAGCACGGTGAGATTGGAGAGGCGGGCAAGCTCGGGCGGGATCCCGCCGGTCAAGTCGTTGGCGGGGAGATTGAGCACGCGCAGGCTGGGCAGATAGCCCAGTTGCCAGGGGATCGTCCCGCGGAGGTTGTTGCCCCAGAATTGCAGCTCCGTGACCTTGCCGCCGGTCGTCACCACGCCGTGCCATTCGCTGACTGGCCTTGAGCTCAGCCAGTTGGTTTTCGTGGTCCAGTTCGGCCCGCCGGTGGCGTGGTAGAAGTCAACCAGCACTTGCCACTGTGAGAGCCATTCCGGGCGGGGCCCAGGGGCCGGCGCGGGTGGTGGCGGCGGAGGCGCCGGCGTCGGCGCCGGGGTGGGCGTCGGGGCCGGCGTGGGCGCGGGCAGGGTGAATGCCGGCAACCCCGCCACCGCGTCGCGCGTCACCGGCGCCTTGGCGGCGTCCGGGATGATCACGTTGCTCAGCTTCTTGACCTTGTCGGGCACGTTCTGCAGGTTCACCCGGCCGACGGTGATGCCCGGGGCCGGCACGTTCCAAATCACGAAGACCGTCCGCTGGGCGCGCAGCATCATCAGGCCCCGCGGATGCCCCTCGGCCTCCCGCTCCTCGTAGCGGATGGGAAGCCCGTAGAGGTTGAGCCAGTCGGGCTCGCTGAGGAACCGCTCCTTGATCGTCAGATTCTGATCCAGGAGCAACAGATGATTTTGCTTGATGGTGGCGAAGTCGGCGCCCTCATCCGCTTGCAGCACCAAATGCGGCGGCACGTTGGGCAGCTCGATCTCGGGATAGCGGTTCGCCAGGACGTCCAGGGTGTTGTAGTAGTTCATGCGGCTGTTGCCGCGGTCCCACTGCAAGATCACCTTCTGAAAGGCCTGGAAGGTGAACGGCCCGTTGACCCAGCGTTGGCTGATGGGATAGCCGAGGGCCTGGAGGTCCCGCGCGCGGACGTAGTCCCACAGCGGCACGCCGTCGGCGTTGGTGACGGCGTAGCCATCGTCGGGTTCCGGGGTGTCGCCGCCGGTGATGGTGAAGAGGCAGCCGTCGTCGAGCGGGATGCCTTCGCACTCCAAGGCGGCTGCGTTTGACCAGGCGCCCACCGCAATTGCGGCGGCGATGGCGATCGCCACGAGCGCCGTGCGCGGCATTCGCCCCCAATGTCCCCAGCAACGTCGCCGCATGGCGCCCTTCATATTGCGGCAGGCCGACCGGGATACTCGCGTTCTACCGACCGGCGCGGTGCCGTGGATGTTACTTCACACGCCGCGCGCGTTCGCCGGTGGACGGCCAAACCCAGGACGTCAGAGCCGGCGTATTCGCCAAGTCCGCGCGTCAGTTTGCGCCGCAGATCGGCAGCCCGAGTTTGTCGAGATCGTTGAAGCGTATGGGCGGCATCCCTTTGGGTATGCATCCCGTCAGTTGGTTGCCGTCACCCAGGAACAGAAGCATGAGTTTCGAGAGGTCGCTGAAAGCGGCGGGTACTTCGCTCACGAGCTCGTTTGCGCTGAGGTCGAACAGCAGCAGGTGGACCAGGCGGCCCAACTCGGGCGGAATGGCGCCCGTCAACTGGTTTTCCTGGAGCAACAGGTGTTCCAGCCAGATGAATCCGCCCAGCTCGGGCGGGATCTCCCCCGTCAACTCGTTGGCATTGAGATGCAACCTGAGGAGGCCGCGAAGAGCGCCAAGCTCCGGCGGAATCGATCCGGTGAGCTGGTTCCGGCTGAGCGACAGCTCAACCAAGTTGTAGAGACGCCCCAACTCGGGGGGAATCGTGCCCGTGAGCTCGTTCTCATCCAGATCCAACACCGTCAGGCTGGGGAGATTGCCCAATTCTGGCGGTATGTTCCCACTGAGGCGGTTGCTCTCGAGGACCAGCAGCTGCAGGCCGGACAGACCCCCCAGTTCGCGCGGAATTGAGCCGGTGAGCTGATTGTCGTTGAGCACCAGGAATTCGAGATCGGCAAGGCTACCCAGCTCGGGCGGAATCGAGCCGGTGAGTTGATTGTCGTTGAGCACCAGGTATTTCAGCTTGGCAAGGCTACCCAGCGCGGGCGGAATCGAGCCGGTGAGCTGGTTGTCGTCAAGGGCTAGAGTCTGCAAGTTGCCGAGGCGGGCCAGCTCAGGGGGGATGGCGCCAACGAGCTGATTTGTCCCCAATCCCAAACTTTCCAGGCGGGAAAGATCTGCGAGCTCTGGCGGGATTCGACCACTCAGTTGATTCTCGCGGAGGCCAAGCCCGACGAGTTGCGATAGGCGCCCCAGCTCCGCCGGCAGCATTCCTCGAAGCTGGTTGTCGTTGAGCACCAGTTCCGTGACCCGGCCGCCGTCGTCGTCCGTCGTTATGCCGTGCCAGGTGAAGAGCGGCGACTCGCTGAGCCAGTTGGTGTTGGTTGTCCAATTGGGTCCGTCGGTTGCGTGGTAGAAGGCGACCAGCACGTCGCGGTCGGTGGCGGGTGCATCGACTGGGATTCGCGTCGATTCTGTCTCCGGACTCGGCGCGGATGTGGCAGTTGGAGAGGGGCTGGGCATTGCCGTCGTTGCAGGCGTGGACGTCGGGCTCGGCGTGGGCATCGATTCGGGCGTGGGGCTGGGGAGTGAAGGACTGGGCGTGGGTGTTGGGTCCGGCGTCACGGCCGCGTCGCCGCACGCCGCCGCGGCCAGGGCAAGGCCGACAGTGAGTGCAAGTGCAGCCACCCGAACGTTCACCCGCAATCCCTCCACGGCGTCACGCGCACCGTCAAGCACTCGCCGATCCAGGACCATGGCGACAGGTTGACACAGGCACGTCTGGCGGAAGTCCTTGCGCGGGCCACGCCAGCGGACCACGGCGCGTCAATCGACCGTCGTCGACCCCAGCGCGGCGTGCCGCAGTCACGTCCGAGGTGAGCCTTGGGATTCAGTTCGGGACGCAGGTCGGCAGGCCCAGTTCGTCGAGATCGTTGAACTGAATCTGCCGCATCCACTCGGGTATGCACCCGGTCAGCTGATTGCCTCCGCCGAGGAACAGAAGCGTCAGCTCGGTCAATTCCCCGAGCTCAGGCGGAATTCCCCCAACCAGCATGTTCTCCCGCAGCGACAGATTCAACAGGCCGGATAGGTTGCCGAGCTCGGGCGGAATCGACCCCGTCAACTGGTTCGCCGCGAGACTCAGCGTGTGCAGACTCAGAAGTCGCCCCAGCGCCGGCGGAATGGCGCCGGTGAGATTGTTGCCACGAAGGCTCAGCTCCCCCAAGTTGACGAGGATGCCCAGCTCGGCCGGAATCTCCCCCGTTAGTTCGTTGTCACCGAGCCGCAGCACCACGAGGGTCGAAATGTTGCCCAACTCTGGCGGGATTGCTCCGGTGAGCTGGTTGTCGTCGAGCAGCAGCGCCGACAGGCTGACGAGCCCCTCCAACTCGGTTGGAATCGCACCGGTGAGTTGGTTGCCGTGGAGCAAGAGGTTTGCCAGCTTGGCGAGACGGCCCAGCTCCGGCGGTATCGGACCGGAGAGTCGGTTGTCGTCGAGCATCAAGTATTCCAAGTTGGCGAGACTGCCCAACGCCGGCGGAATCGAACCGGTGAGCTGGTTGCCACTCAGCACCAGGAATCCCAGGTTGGCGAGACTGCCCAGTTCGGGCGGTATGGCGCCGGTGAGCTGGTTGTTGAGGAGCAACAGAATCTCCAGGTGGGCAAGCTGGCCCAGCTCGGGCGGGATCGCTCCGGTGAGTTGGCCGTTGTCAAGCGCGAGAATCTGCAAATTGCCGAGACGGCCCAACTCGGGGGGAATGCCTCCGCTGAATTGATTGGCCCCCAACCCCAATCCCTCCAGGCGCGTGAGATTGCCGAGCTCGGCCGGGATTTCGCCATGCAGCTGGTTCTCGCGGAGGTCAAGGGCCACGAGTTGCGACAGCTGGCCCAACTCCGGCGGTAACTCGCCCCGCAGCAGATTGCCATTGAGCGCCAGCTCCGTGACCCGGCCACTCGCGTCGGTGTTGACGCCGTGCCATGCATCGAGCGGCGACTCGCTCAGCCATCCGGAGCTATTCGCCCACCTGGGCCCGTCGGTCGCGTGGTAGAGCGCGACGAGCACTTCTCGGTCCGACTCGAGCTGGCGAACCGCGGTTTCGCCGCGCGCGCGCTGAGCCGCCCCGCAGATCGGCAGGCCAAGACCGGCGAAATCGTTGACTTCCACCTGTGCCAATGCCTGTGGGATGCACCCGGTCAACCGGTTGCTTCCGCCGAGCCACAGCGCCTCGAGATTGATCAGCCGGCCCAGTTCGGGCGGGATTTCCCCGCTCAACTGGTTGTCGCTAACACCCAGCCCCTCGAGGTTGACCAGGCGTCCCAGCTCCGGCGGTATCGAGCCGCTGAGCTGGTTCGCGGCCAGATCAAGCGTTGTCAGGGCGTCGAGGTTGCCCAACTCGGCGGGGATCACTCCGGTCAACTGGTTCTCACCAAGCGTGAGGTAAAACAACCTGCCGAGGCGGCCCAACCCAGCCGGGATCGTCCCCCGCAACTGGTTGCTTCTGAGTGCGAGGACCTCCAGCGTGGCCAGTTCGGTGAGCGATTGCGGGATTTCGCCCTCTAGTTGGTTGGCGTCCAGCCAGAGCTGCCGCAGCTTGGTGAGCCGTCCCAACTCGGACGGAATTTCGCCGCTCAGCCGATTCTGGTCCAGCGAGAGGATTTGCAGGTCGCCAAGGCGGCTCAAGCCAGGCGGAATCGTGCCGCTCAGCCCGTTGTTGCCGAGCCCGAGATTCTGCAAGAAGGTGAGATCGGCTAGGGACGTTGGTATCGCTCCTCGCAGCTGGTTGTCGCCGAGCGCCAGCTGCCGCAAGTTGCCGAGGCGGCCCAGCTCAGAAGGAATCTCTCCGCTCAACGCGTTCTCGCCGAGCAAGAGGTATTGAAGATTGGCGAGACGGCTCAATTCGGGCGGGATTGCCCCGGTCAGTCGGTTGTCGCTCAACGCCAGAGCTTCGAGGGCGGCGAGGTCGGCCAGCGTGGCTGGAATGCTTCCACCAAGCTGGTTGTGGTCCAGCCACAGATGCTTCAGCGCGCCGAGGCGGCCCAACTGGGGCGGAATCTCTCCGCTCAGCCGGTTTTCGCTGAGCATCAGAAGCTCGAGATGGTGGAGCTGGCTCAGTTCAGGCGGAATAGTCCCGTGCAGCTGGTTGGCCGCCAGCACCAGATCTCGCAATTGCGTGAGGCGGCCCAGCTCGGGCGGGATTGTTCCGCCGAGTTGGTTCCTTTGCAGCGCGAGCATTTTCAGGGCGGCGAGATTGCCCAGGTCGGGCGGGACTTCCCCGCGCAATTCGTTGTCGTGGAGCCGCAGCTCTTCCAGGTTGGCGAGCTGGCCTAGCTCACGCGGGATCGTCCCAGTGAGTTGGTTTTCGCTGAGTTCCAGCAACGTCAGTTGTGAAAGCCGGCCGAGCTCGGGCGGGATAACGCCGCGCAGCAGATTCTTCTGAAGATCGAGCAGTCGCAGGTCGGCGAGATCACCCAGTTCGGGCGGGATCGTCCCGCTCAACTGGTTGTCGTCGAGCAATAGCTGTTGGAGCTTGGCGAGGCGGCCGAGCTCGCGCGGGATCGCTCCGGCGAGCTGGTTTTCGCTGAGCCCCAGCGACGTCAATTGGGGGAGCTGGCCCAGTTCTGGCGGGATCCTTCCCCGGAGCTGGTTGCCGGGAAGCCAGAGTTCCGTGACCCGTCCGTCGGGGTTCGCGGTGACGCCGTGCCACTGGCGGAGCGGCGCGTCGGTTAGCCAGTTGGCGTTGTTGGTCCAGTTGGGCCCGTCCGTTGCCCGGTAGAAGGCAATGAGCGCCGTCCGGTCGCGGCTGGGAGCAGCGGTCGGCGTGGCGGCCGGCGTCGGGGTTGGGTCGGGCGTCGGCGACGGCACAGCCGTGGGGGTAGGGGTTGGCTGAGGCGTGGGCGTCGGGGCAGCCGTGGGGGTTGGCGTTGGCTGAGGCGTGGGCGTGAACGTTGACACGACCGCGGGCGCCGGTGTTGGCGTTGGCGTGGTCCTCACGGTGGGTGGAGGCGCGACCGTGGGCGCTGGCGTTGGGGTTGGGGTTGGGTTGGCCGTAGGCGTGGGCGTGGGCGACGCGGTCGGCGTGGCGGTCGGGTCGGGCGTGGCCGAGGGCGAAGGCGCCTCAGCCGGAACTGGCGTTGGCGACACGTCCGCCGGCTCAGCCCTCTCGGCGGGAATGTCGCCGCAGGCCGCCGCGGCCAGCGCAAGTCCAACCAGGACCGACAGCGCGGCGGCGCGAAGCGTCGCAGGCAGTTCGTTCGCGGCGCCACGCGCGCCGTCAATCACTCGCCGACTCAGAACCATGGCGACAGGTTGACACAGGACGGCGTCGTTGAAGTCGGTCCGCGGGCCGCGCCAGGGCATCGAGCGGCATCACCCGCCCGCGATCAACTGCGGCTCCGGCAACTCACCGACGCGCCCAACCATGCGCGCCGGATTCAATTGGTTCCGCAGAACGGCAGGCCCAGCCGATTGAAATCGCTAAAGACGAGATCAAGCAGACCGTCGGGAATGCACCCCGTGAATTCGTTGCCGGCGAGTTGCACCCACCTGAGATGGGCGAGGTCTCCCAGCCCAGGTGGAATCTCGCCGCTGAGCTGATTGCCCTCGAGCAACAGGTTTTGCAGGTTGGCGAGGTTCCCGAGCTCGGCGGGGATCGGCCCCTGCAATTCGTTGAACGACAGGCTCAGCTTGGTCAGATTGCTGAGTCGGCCCAACGCCGGCGGGATCATTCCGCTGAACTCGTTGGCCAACAGCACCAACTCTTCGAGATTGACGAGATTACGCAATTCCGGCGGGATCGCACCGCTCAGGCGGTTATTCGCCAAATCCAGAACGGTGAGATTGGCGAGGTCGCCCAACGCGGGTGGGAGGTCACCACGTAGGGCGTTGTTGTCGAGCCGCAGCTCTTTCAACTTGGCGAGGTTGCCGAGCTCGGGCGGGATTCCGCCGCGCAGCTGGTTGTCGCCGAAGTCCAGCACCGTGAGATTGGCGAGGCCGCCCAGCGCAGGGAGGATGTAGCCACGCAGCCGGTTACCTTCGAGTTGCAGTTTCGAGACCCGGCCGCCGTTGGTGGCGACGCCGTGCCAGTCGCTGAGCGGCGCGTCGCTGAGCCAGTTGGTGCTGTTCGTCCAATTGGGGCCGTCGGTGGCGTGGTAAAAGGCGACCAGCACGTCGTGGTCGGTGGCGGGCCGGCGGTCTTCGGTTTCGCCGCGCGCGGATCCGGTCGCTGCGCAAAGCGGCAAGCCAAGCATGTCGAGGTCGCCGTCCTCGATATCCCGCAGCCCGACAGGGATGCACCCCGTCAGCTGGTTGCCACCGCTGAGGCTGAGCCATCGCAGGTTGGCAAGGCGACCCAGCTCGGGCGGAATCGCGCCGCTGAGCTGGTTTCCTGCGAGTCCCAATTGTCGCAGCTTGGAGAGCTTGCCCAACTCGGGCGGAATCGATCCCTGGAGCTGGTTGCCCCAAAGCACCAGCGCGTCGAGATGGGTGAGGTTGCCCAACTCAGGCGGAATCGACCCTTGGAGCTGGTTGTCAAAGAGCGCCAGCGCGCGCAGGTTGTCGAGGCTGCCCAGATCGGGAGGGATCGTCCCACCCAACTGGTTGTGCATGAGCGCGAGTTCTTCGAGGTGCGTGAGAAAGCTCAACTCGCGGGGAATCGACCCGCTCAACACGTTGTCGCTCAGCCACAGTTCCCGCAACCTGGCCAGGTTTCCCAATTCCGGCGGGATCTCCCCAGACAACTCGTTGGACTCGAGCCTCAAGATCTCCAGTCGTGACAGCTCGCCCAATTCCGGCGGCAGCTCCCCCCGCAGCCCGTTCTGACTGAGTTGCAGCTCGGTCACTCGACCGCGGTCATTCGTGCGAACGCCGTGCCACTCGCTGAGCGGCGCGTCGCTGAGCCAGTTGGCGTTGTGCGTCCAGTTCGGGCCACCGGTCGCGCGGTAGAGCGCAAGTAGAACGTCTCGGTCCAAGCTGGACTGGGGCGCGGGCGTCGGTGTAGGCGTCGGCGTGGGTGTGGGTGTAGGCGTCGGCGTGGGTGTGGGCGTCGGCGTTGCGGTCGGCCGAGGCACTGGGGTCGGCGTGGGTGTTGGGGCCGGCGAGGGGGTCGGCCGGGACGATGCCGCCGGGGTTGTGGTTTGGCGACCTTGGTTTCCGCCAGACTGGCAGAATGGCAGCCCGAGCGACTCGAGATCGCCCTCGACGTTTCGCACTGCTTCCGGGACGCAGCCCGTGAATTGGTTGCCTCCACTCAGGCTCACGTATGCCCGACCGGCAAGATTGCCCAACTCCGGCGGGATGGCGCCTGTCAACGAGTTGCGATGGAGCAGCAGCCGTACCAGCCGAGGGAGGCCGCCAAGCTCGGGCGGAATCAGTCCAGTCAAGTTGTTTTCATGGAGAAACAGCCTGCTCACGCTGGCGAGCCCGCCGAGCTCGGGCGGAATGGACCCGGAAAGCTCGTTGTGATTGAGCGCCAACTCCAACAGGTTGGAGAGACGCCCCAACTCGGCTGGAATGGGGCCGCTCAGCTTGTTCGCGTTGAGACGCAACTGCCTGAGTCCGGACAGGTTGCCCAGCTCGGGCGGAATCTCGCCGCTGAGCCAGTTGCTCTCGAGCGCCAGAAAGGTCAGCCTATCGAGGTCGCCCAGCTCGGGCGGTATTGGGCCGGTGAGCTGGTTGCCTCTGAGCACCAGGTGCAAGAGGCTGGCAAGGTCGCCCAGTTCGGGCGGGATCGTTCCGCTGAGCTGGTTGTTTTCGAGCAGGAGCGATTCGAGGTAGGCCAGGCGACCAAGCTCGGGCGGTATCGGTCCGCTTAACTCGTTGCCCCCAAGCACCAGTCCCTCCAAGCCGGCAAGATTGCCCAGCTCGGCTGGTATTGCCCCCTGCAAATGGTTGCCCCAGAGCGCAAGCCACTCGAGTTCGGATAGCTGACCCAGTTCAGCCGGAATCGCACCTCGCAGCCGGTTCTCCCCGAGCAGCAGCTTCGTGACCCGCCCGTCGTCGTCGTCCGTCGTTACGCCGTGCCAGGTGAAGAGCGGCGCCTCGCTGAGCCAGTTGGTGTTGTCCGCCCAGTTCGGTCCGTCGGTCGCGTGGTAAAAGGCGATCAGCGCTTCGCGGTCGGAGGCGGGTGAATTGACCGCGACTGGCGCGGCCTCCGTCACCGGACTCGGCGCGGGCGAGGCGGTTGCGGTCGGGCTCGGCGTCGGCGTCGTTTCGGGCGTGGGCGTGGGGCTCGGAACTAACGGACTGGGCGCGGGCGTTGGTTCCGGCGTGTCGATCGCATCACCGCAGGCCGCCGCTGCCAGCGCAAAGACGATCGCGAGCGCGACCGCAGCTGCGCGAACGGTCACCGAGAATCCCGCCGCGCCGCCGCGCCCGTCGTGCAACCCTCGGCGACATAGGACCATTGCGACAGACTGACACAGACGCGTTGCGCCACAATCTTGCGCGCGCCGCGCCAATGCACCCCAGCCGAACTGGACCCCGCGGCCGAACGCTACGCTGGGGCGTTGCTTCCACCACCTCCGAGGCGCCATGTTTCTCGCCTACTCCCCCGATCGGATCGCGAAGGACATCGGCGACGATCGCCAGCTCTTCATCGACGACGACGTGGTCGCGGTGGTCAAGAACGTCACCCGCCGCTTCCATCATCCGGTCAAGCACCCCGCCAACCCGCTGATCGAAAACGACCAGCCGTGGGAAGTGGTGCCCTACTTCCGCAGCTGCTCGTTCAACGTCCTGCAGGATCCGGAGGACGGGCTTTTCAAGTGCTGGTACGAGGACTATCCGAACTACTGGGGCAGCAAGGGCGTGCCGCGGCTCGGCAGCCGCATCTACTACGCGCAGTCGACCGACGGCATCACCTGGGAGAAGCCGCTGCTGGGGCGCCACGCGATCGACGGCCGGGACACGAACACGCTCATCGTCTCGCCCGATGCCAACGACGAGTCCACGCTATTCCCGTCGATCATGCTGGACCCGATCGAGACGGACCACAGCCGCCGGTTCAAGAAGGTCCACGTCTACCGCGTCGGCAGGCGCGGGATGGGGCTGGGCCTGGCGATGTCGGGCAACGGCCTCGACTGGACCCGCCATCCCGCCAACCCGATCATCCCGGAGTGGGCGGCGGACTGCCAGGTGCTGACCTACGACTCGATCGATGAGAAATACGTGCTCTGGGGCCGCTACGGCGACTCCGCGGGCGAGGCCTGGCACCCCGAGTTCGACCACTGGTTCGCCCCGGTGTGGCCCAGCCAGCCCGAGGGCGTGTGGGGCACGCGCCGCCGGGTCTGGCGGCAGGAGAGCCAGGACCTGGTCAACTGGTCGACCGCGGAGCTGATCTTCGAACCGGGTCCGGCGGACAACCTGGACGACGGGCATTACAGCTTCGTGCCCTGGCGCGCGGGCGAGATGCACCTGGGCATCCTCAACATGCTGCACACGGTGGACGACACCCTGGACATGTACCTGCACTACAGCCGCGACGGGCGCGACTGGCATCGGTTTAACGATCACCGGCCGTTCATTCCCCGCGGTCCCGAAGGGTCCTACGACGCGCTGGACAACGAGACGACGGTGCAGCCGCTGGTGGTCGGGGATGAGCTGTGGTTCTACTACGGCGGCAACAACATTCATCACGACTGGTGGATCATCGGCAGCGGGCAGGGCCTGGACGTGCCGGAAGTCCACGACCCGAGCATCGCGGCGAACGGCCACCACCTGTGCCTGGCCACGCTGCGCTACGACGGCTACGTGTCGCTGGACGCCACGGTGCGCGAGGGCTATGTGGAGACTAAGCCAGTGCGGCCGACGGGCGGCCAGCTCTTCATCAACGCCCGCTGCGAGCCCGGCGGCTACGTGGAGGCCGAGGTGATGGACCCCTACAACGACGTGTGGCCCGGATTCGAGCGATCGGCCTGCCAGCGGTTCGAGGGCGACAGCATCCGCCACAACCTCACCTGGTCGGGCGGCGCGCCCGGTGACCTGCGCGGGGGCTTAAAGCTGCGCTTCCACCTGCGCGGGGCCGAGCTGTATAGCTTCCGGTTTGGGAGCGAGTAGTCCCGGAAACGTGGGCGCCGTGCAACACGAAACCTGCGCGAGAGACCTTGGCCTGGATTCCGGCGTTCGCCGGAATGACGAGGACTGGAGAACGCCATGACGAAACGAGAGCTCGGGACGACCGGCGCACGCGTGAGCAGCCTCTGCATGGGGTGCTGGGAGATCGGCGGGTTGTCGTGGGGGCCGATGGCCTCGCTGGACGCGGTGGCACTGGTGCGCGCGGCGTTCGACGCGGGCATCACGACCTTCGATACCGCGGAGCAGTACGGCGGCGGGCGCAGCGAAACCGTGCTGGGCAAGGCGCTGGAGGGCGTGCGCGGCGAGACGGTCCTCGTGACGAAGGTCGGCTACCTGCCCGGCAGCGACGGCGCGCAAGACCTGCACCTGGACTTCGAACCCCAGGACTTTTCCCCGTCACGCATTCAACAGGCGTGCGAGCTGTCCCTGCGGCGTTTGCGCACGTCGTACATCGACGCGCTGCTGCTGCACGACCCGCCGCTGCAAATCGTGCGGCAGCCCGAGCCGTTCGAGGCGCTTCGGCGCCTGCAGCAGGCCGGCAAGATTCGCTGGTGGGGCGTGTCGGCGTCAGCCCCCGCCGCGGCCGAGGCCATCCGGCTATGGGACGCGCCGGTCGTCGAGTCGCCGTTCAGCCTCGCGGACGACGGCGTCGCCCAACACGTGCTGCCGCTGGCCGCCGAGCGCGGCACCGGCGTGCTGGCAAGGTCGCCGTTCGGCAGCGGCGTCCTCATGCTCGACGAGGCGGGCATCGACCGCCTCCCGGTCACCGATTGGCGCCGCCGCGAGTCATTCCGCAACCGCGTGCGTCAACTGGCCGGGCTGCGCGAACGCCTGCATGCCACGGCGGACGCCCGCGACGAGCCCGCGCACGAGACGGCCATTCGCTACGTGCTCGGCCACGAGGCGGTGTCGTGCTCCATCGTGGGCATCTCGAGCGAGCTGGACATCCAACGCAACGCGCCCGCGGGCGACCCGCCGCACCTGAGCGCCAAGGAGATCGCGGAGCTCAGGGGAGCGACATAGAGCTCCGGTCAGGACGCTTCCCCGGCAAAGAGACCTTCGCAGGATCCGGTAGGGGCAGGTCTGAGACCCGCCCGACGACTAGCATCCGGCGCGCCACGAGATTCGACCGGTCTGGATTCCGGCCTCCGCCGGAATGACGGAAGGATCTCCTACTCGCCCTGCTCAGCGTGGAAGCGCTGGAACAGCCCGTCGATGTCCACGTCGTCCGGGCCGCCGTCGTGGGCCACGAACCGCGCGCCCAGCGTGAAGGACTCCCCGGGTTCCAGCGTCATGGCGCTGTGCCGCCACGGTCCCACGTAGATGGGGCCATAGTCGCGCGTGAACCAGGGCGTGTCCGCGACTTCGGGATAGGGAAAGATCGCGACTCCGGCGACGTGGTCGTGGGTCACCGGACCGGAGTAGTCCACCCAGTCGGCGTGCGTGTCGAACGTCGCGGCCTCGTTGCGGGCGCCCGTGGCGCTGCGAATCTCGCCGCCGTCCAGCACGTCGATCTGGTCGGCGATGCGCAGCGCCAACCCAGCGTCCTTGTCCTGGCCGAACTCAACCGCGGCGTCGATCGCGGACAGGGTGGTTGACACGTCCACGGCTACGTGTCCCGCCCAGAGGCGCACGCCGGTGCGACGCCGCTCGCCCAACACCAACCCGCCGTCGCCGTCAAGCCACTCGATGCGCTGGTCGAAGGAGACGCCGTCCGCCGAGATGTCGGTCCGGGTGTCGCGCACCAGAATCCGCGGCGGAGGAAAGATGCCCAGCGTCTCGGGCGCCCAAAAGTTGAGGCCGTTGACATCCGCGTGCCCGATCCAGATCGACAGATGATGCGGGTGATCCGCCGGCCCGGCCTGCGTGACCACGTGCCCCCGCACGGTGCGCACCGGAAACACGTATGGCCGGTAGAGCCCCTGCTGCACCGCCGCCAGGTAACGCCCGTCGGCGTAGACCTTCAACTGGCGCTGGCGCTCGAATACCTCGTACGTGGGCATGGCTGTCCTGATCGCGTCGGTCGATTGCGAGGCAGTCTACGCAAGCGGGCGCGACGGCTCCGACTACGACGTGACCAGCGCCATGCAGTCCAGATCGACGAGCGCGCCGTCTATGCGTTCGGCCAGGATGTCGAAGACCGACCAGCCGGCCGCGCCTTCGGGCAAGACCCGCGTCGTGAGCACGACGATGCGCGAGAGCACGTCCGCCATCGCAAGGCGGTAGTCGGTCTGGCACTGCTCGGCGGTGTAACCGGTCACGCCGCGCCGGGCCAGAGCCTCGCGATAGGCGCGCAGGACGTCCCTTTCCACCGCCCGCCGACTATCGCGTTCGGTCGCCGACACCAGGAAATAGGCCACGTCCATCAGCCCCGGCCCGCGGAGCATCACCTGCCAGTCGACGAATGCCGCCGGAGTGCCGGCGCCGTCCGCGGCGAACATCACGTTGTCGGGGCGGAAGTCGCCGTGCAGCAGGGTGGGGGGCGCTTGGGACAAGACGTGGCGCACGGTGTCGAGGCCATCGATCAGCGCCGGGCCGACGCGGTTGCACAGGTCGGGCAAGCGGCCTTGGTACCGCTCCACGAACTCCGGCCAGGCCTCGCGGCAGATGGCGTGGCGCGTGGCGGTCAGCTCGGCGAACTCGGGAATCCAGTCGAGCGCGGCGAGCGCCGGGCTTTCCCACCACGCGGCGTGCATGCCGGCCACGACGGCGACGGCTGCCCGGACCTGCTCCGGCGAGCACCCCGCGGCCGGATCGCCGGCGCGGGCCGGGGCGAGGTCTTCCAGCAGCAGCACGTAGCGCTCGCCCTCGCGGGCCGCAAAGTGCAGCGCGGCGGTGGGAACGCCCGCTCGATCGGCCAGCTCGCGGTAGAAGCGGATCTCGCGCGATGCCGCGCCGATGCGCTGGATCAGCTCACGCGTGATGGCGTTGGGGCTGTGCAGCTTGACGATGTAGCTTGGCGGGGCTCCGTGGGCCTCGCCGTCGTAGGTCAGGCGCAGGCGCCGCAACTGCCCGGCGAATCCCTGGCTGCCGCCGAGTGGCTCGACCTGGACGGACGCGACCGCTCCGTCCGTCAGCACCCCGTTCGACCGCAGCGCGCGCGTGAGCCAGGCGGCGTCGATGGACGCCGCGTCGGCGGGAATGTCAGGCATGGGCGGGTGCTAGTGGGAGCACTTCAAGGATTCACTAATCATGCCTGCCTGGGTCTGACCCGACCGCCCGGCGGCGGTTGCAGAGCTCCGTCATTCCGGCGGAGGCCGGAATCCAGTTCGGTCAAATCTGGAAGCACGCCGGATGCTTGGCGTCGGGCGGGTCTGAGACCCGCCCCTTGTATGTTGCAAGTCCCCTCGGATCGTCCGTGGGGAAGCAGCGGG
>JAPOXD010000021.1 GCA_026707285.1 Chloroflexota bacterium
TCTCCGCCAAGTGGCCATGGGTCGCAGATCGAATACGTGACCTTGACGTCGGCGACTACCACTGTCCGGGTTTCTCGGACGGCATCTTTGACCTCGCGCAATAGTCGATCCACCCATTCGCCCTCGTGCGGTAGTCGAATCCGGTTGGCCATGTCTTTCCCCAACTGTCCGCTACGAGGCAATGTCGTTGACGAAGCAGCTCGTCTTCTCGGCCCGCGACTATAAGACGCCTAACGATAGGCCAGGTGCTCCTCAGTTACCAGACGCTACGCCTCACTCCAGGTTTCTGGACTCTCCAGTTCAGTGGCGCTTGATGGACGCATGTCGGCACTTTCGAGGCGATGGCCGGTGAATCTTGGCTACGTGCCAGGAGTGGCTGCCTCGGGCGTCTCGAACGATCAAGGGGAAACTGGCGGCTTACGGAATCCTGTCTTCCGGGCGCGGCGAAGTTCCGGCACCCTTGGGGCATTCCGACAGATCACACCTAGGCTGCGAAAGGCTCAGGCCGCTACCGTGCCGTTCGTCGGGAAGCAAAGTCCTCACCGTGCGCCGCGTCGCAGTTGCCGGCCGATTGCGGCGTGCCACCGGTGGGTCGACGATGCCTTGCACCATCGCGCGGATGGCAATCGCCTGCTCGGTGCGACCCTGCCTGGCGCCGCTCGTCACCTACGACCGATTCAGCGGCCACAAGAATGACGACTTCGGCGTCGTCGGGTCCGGACGTCTTCGCGACGGCACGATCGTCCACATCAGCCACAACACGATGATGCACTTCGAGAACGGCTATGACCGCGCCAAGGGTCACATGCACGAGCAGTTCCAGCAGGACGACCCCACGTTCCGCTTTCAGCGGGCCTCGAGCGACGGTCAGCTGCTCGAGCGATTTCCATTCAAGGTCTCCGGCATGCCCTGGGGGCGCCGGTCGTATCAGGTCTACTCGCCGATCCTCGAAATGGACGACGGCGATCTGCTGGCGGCCATGGAGTGGGTCAAGCTGCTCCCGGAGGAACGGTGGCGCCACGAGGCCCACGGCCGCATCTGGAAACTCCTCATCGGCACATTCATCGTGCGCTCCGGCGACGGCGGTCGCAGCTGGGACTACGTGACCCAGTTCGATCCCGACGAGGTCAAGCCGGTCTACGGCATCACCGACAGGCCCTTAGACGATGGCATCGACGAAGCCCACATGGCCAAGCTGCCGAACGGCGACATCCTCTGCGTGATGCGCACCGGCGCGTATTCGCCCCTGTGGCAAGCGCGATCGCGCGACGGCGGTCGGACCTGGGACGCGCCCGAGTCCATGGGGTGGCCCGGGGTCAAGCCGCAGCTGGAGGTCCTGCCGAACGGCGTGCTCGCGTGCGCCTCGGGACGCGGGTCCTACGGCCACCCGCAGGTGACGCACGTGATGATCAGCATCGACGGCACCGGGCATCAGTGGGAAGCGCCCTTCAACTTCCACACCGGCCCCGGCTGCTCCTACACCACGACCATGCAGCGCGACGGCAAACTGCACGTGATCTACTCGGACTCCGACTTTACTCGCGACATGGGGACGCACGGGCTGCCGGTGCAACGCATTCGCCGCGCCGTCATCGACATCTCCACCGACGCGTGAGCGCCGCTCGCCACCGTCCACTCAGGGAGCCGACATGATCCGCCAAGCCCGCTACAACGACGGGACCCGCAGCGCCACCGTCACCCTGGAGCGGATCGACACCTGGGTCGAAGACGCCGAGAGCATCGTGAACTTCCCGGGAATCCTGGAGCTGGACGACCGGCTGGTGCTCTACCATGCGCGCTCGCGCCACGGCGCCGAGCACACTGCCGACGAGGACCCCAATCGCATCCTGGAGTCCTATGACGACGGCGAGACCTGGCAACCCGCCCCGGACGACTTTCCGCTCTCGTTCAAGGATCCGATGACGGGCCGCCAGATCGACGCCTTCGGCGGATCCATCGGCTATCTCCGAGACGGAACCATCGTGCATATCGGCCACAACACGCAGTTGCAGCACGACGTGGGCTACGCCGGGTCCCGCATGCACGACCGGTTCCAGCAGGACGACCCCACCTTTCGCTTTCAGCGGGCCTCGGGCGACGGCCAGCTGCTCGAGACGATCAAGTTCAAGGTGGCCGGTATGCCGTGGGGACGAAGGTCCTACCAGGTCTACTCGCCCATCGTTGAATTGGACGACGGCGACCTGCTGGCGGCCATGGAGTGGGTCAAGATGCTGCCGGAGGAGCGGTGGCGCCATGAGGCCCACGGCCGCGTCTGGAAATACCTCTTCGGCGTCTTCATCGTGCGCTCGGCTGACGGCGGGCATACCTGGGAGTACGTGACCCAGTTCGATCCCGACGAGGTCAAGCCGGTCTACGGCATCAGCGACCGGTCCGTGGACGAGGGGTTCGACGAAGCCCACATGGCCAAGCTGCCCAACGGCGATATCCTCTGCATGCTCCGGACCGGCTCGTATTCGCCCCTGTGGCAGGCGCGGTCGCGGGACGGCGGTCGGACCTGGGACGCGCCCGAGTCGACCGGGTGGCAGGCAGTCAAGCCGCAGTTGCAGGTGTTGCCGAACGGCGTGCTGGCGTGCTCATCCGGGCGCGGGGCCTACGGCCATCCCCAGGTGACGCACGTGATGATCAGCATCGACGGCACCGGGCAGCGCTGGGAGCCGCCGTTCTGCTTCCACACCGGCCCGGGCTGCTCTTACACGACCACCATGCAGCGCGACGGCAAGCTGCACGTGATCTTCTCGGACTCCGACTTCACCCGCGACATGGGGACGCACGGACTCCCCGTGCAACGCATTCGCCGGGCCGTGATCGATATCTCGACCGACGCCGCATGAGCACCGCTCATTCAGCCCCATGCAGGGAGCAGCCATGATCAACCAGGCCAGCTACAGCGACGGCACCCGCACCGCCACCATCACCCTCGAGCGCATCGACACCTGGCTCGAAGAGGACCAAACGGTCATCAACTTCCCCGGCGTCGTCCCGCTCGACGGCGACCGGCTGTTCATGACCATTCACTGGTCGCGGCACGGCGACGAGGGCAAGTTTGGCGACCCCACCCGCGCCTACCTTTCCGATGACGCCGGCGAGACGTGGTCCGAAGCCCCGCGAGACTTCCCCATGGTCACCCGCGACCCCCGCACCGGTTGGATGACCGAGAACTGGGACTCGGGCGCGTGGGGGTACCTGCGCGACGGCTCGATCGCCCGCGTCGATCACAACACGCACAAGCAGCACACGCTGGGCCACGACCGCTCGCAGGGGCACATGCACGAGCGCTTCCAGCAGGAAGACCCGGAGTTTCGCTGGCACCGCTACGCCCGCGACGGCTCCAAGCTGGAGCACTGGACGTTCAAGGTCGACGAGACGCCGCGCGAGCGGGCGTCCTACCAGTGCTATTCCCGCATCCTGGAGCTGGACGACGGCGACATCCTTGTGGCGCTGGAGTGGGTCGACCTGCTGTCCGAGTCCGAGCAGCACATCGACGGGAGCGGGCGCGTGCGCAAGTTCCGTTTCGGCACCTTCATCGTGCGCTCCAGCGACCGCGGGCGGACGTGGAAATCAGTCGCGACGTTCGATCCGGCGGTGGTCAACCCGGTCTACGGCATTTTCGACCGCGGGGTGGACGAGGGCCTGGACGAGGCCGACCTGGCCGTGCTGCCGAACGGCGACATCCTCTGCGTGATGCGCACGGACTCGTATGCGCCGATGTTCCAGGCGCGCTCACGCGACGGCGGCCACACCTGGAGCGAGCCGGAGTCGACCGGCTGGCAGGGCGTGAAGCCGCGGCTGGAAGTGCTGCCAAACGGCGTGCTGGCCTGCGCGGCGGGACGCGGCGCCTACGGCAACCCCCAGGTGACCCACGTGATGCTGAGCCTCGACGGCACGGGCAACCACTGGGAATCGCCGTTCTACTTCCACACCGGCCCCGGCTGCTCCTACACAACCACCATGCAGCGCGACGGCAAGCTGCACGTGATGTTCTCCCACTCCGACTTCACCCGCGAAATGGGTACCCACGCCCTGCCGAATCAGAAGATCCGACGGGCCGTGCTGGACGTGCAGCTGAGCGAGGGGTAGGACTAGCCGACTACTGGATGAGTCCTGCTCCCGCGGCACCGGCAAAGTACGTCGGGAAGTACCGGGCGCAGTGCTCCCCCAACCACTCGACACTGAGCCGCACCCAGAGCTGCGGGTCGCGGTCGGGGAGGCAGGGCGGCTCCAGGCAGACGGGAATGGCGTCGGGGTCGGGCGCGCCGGCTTGCAGAATCGCGAAGATTTCGGCGATCTCGACGCTGCCGTAGCCTACCGGCGCGTGGAAGAACTTGGGCTCGCCGGTGGTAGTGATGGATTGCACGCGCATGTCGCGCAGGTGCGCCATCGCGACATACGGCGCGGCGAGCCGGGCCGCCTCGACCTGGTCCTCGACAACCGCCAGGCTGTTGGCGAAGTCGTAGTTGATCCGCAGCCACGGCGACGCGACGCCTTGGACCACCGGCACGATCTCGCTGATGCGGTAGTCCATGTGGTTCTCGAAGGCCAGCACGATTCCCAGGTCTTCCGCGACGCGCACGAGGTCCCGCAGGTTCGCGATCATGCAGTCGATCTGGACGGCGATCGGCACTTCACGGCTGAAGTGCCCGAAGCGCAATCCGCCGTTGGGCACGGGCTGCCCGGGCGGTCCCGGCGGATCGGCGTTGACGATTTCGGTGAGGCGGCAGCCGCCGGCGTGCAGAATCTCGAGGCTGCGGACGGCCTCCGCGCGCACGGCCGGCCATTCGTCGGGTTCGACCGCCCAAGCGCCGCTGACCGACCCGACCCACTCGAGACCGCGCTCGGCCATGCGGCGCCCGGTGGCTGCGCTGGCCTCGGTGTCGTCGAACCAGCTGCTCCCCATGTGCAGCGCTTCGAACCTGTGCTCCACGCAGCGGTCGATCCACCAGTCCACGTGGTCGTCGAGCCCCGCCGGTCCCACGGTGGTGGTGCCGTAGGGATAGCGCATGCCACGGAAGCCGAACTCGGGCCGGTCGATGCGCAGGCCCGGATAGGACACCCAGCGATAGGCCGCCTGCGAGCCGCCGAGCCTCATGACCTGGCTCTCCGAATGGCGTTTCCTAGACCCACCCGTGATCGGGGTGAATCGGCGTGCCGCTGGTTTGGTGGGTCCACTCCGTGCCGCCTTCCAGCACGACTTCCCGGCCCGTGATCGCGGACTGCTCGGCAGCGAACAGGATCTCCATAATGTGACGCGCATACGGCCCGTGCGTGGGCGGCTCGATGTCGCGCGCGATGCTCTCGGCGAAGGTCCGCCATTCATCGGTGAACTCGGCGGGCGGGTGCGTGAACGGCACGTCTTCCCACACGTCGTCCTTGCCGACGCGCAGGTACTCCTCGTAGTGGTGGCTGAACTTCAGCGTGCCGTTGGCGCAGATCACGTGGCTCGAATAGTCCGACGCGCCGTCGGCAAAGCCCACGGCGACCGCCACGCCCGCCCGACCGTTCTTGTAGCGCACGAAGATCACGTCCGAGTCGTCGCTGGCCTGGTAGTGCGCGTGGGTGCCGACGGCTGCCGACACGGACATGGCCTGCGAGCCCATGAGCCACGTGAGGCGGTCGACGACATGCATGCCGTTTGCCAGCAACATGCCGCCGCCGTGGAAGCGGCTGCGGTATTGCGGCCGGCGGTCCGCATGGTTCCAGTTCTTGGACATGTAGCAGACCGCGGTGATGACTGGTCCGAGCTGACCCGAATCGAGAATCGACTTGGCGGTGATGCTGGTCGGATAGAAGTGCTGCGTGAGCCCGACCATGAGCTTGCGGTTGTTGGCGTCGGCGGCGGCGATCATGGCGTCGCACTGGTCCAGGCTGAGGGCCATGGGCTTCTCGACCAGCACGTGCTTGCCGGCGTTCAGTGAGTCGACCGTCAGGCGATGGTGCAGCTGGTGTCCCAGCACCACCGCCACTGCGTCGACATCGTCGTCCTGCAGCAGCTCGGTGTGTGAGACGTAGCCCCGGGGAATGTCGTATTGGCGCATGTAGCGCTGCCGCGGCTCTTCCAGCAGGTCGGCCACGGCAATGACGCGCACGTCGTCCAGCGTGGCGATCGCCTCACAGTGCGAGCGCGCGATGCCGCCCAGTCCGATGATCCCGACGTTCAGCATGGAGCCACCATCCCTAACCGCCCGGCCAACGCGCCGGACGGCTCAAGGATGCCCTCTCGCCTACTCCTCGTACCACCCCGACCCGAAGAGCAATCCGTCGTGCCGAATCACCCAGGAGTGCTTGACCTGGTGCCGCCCGGTATCCGGATTCACGAATACGTAGTCCACCCAGATACCGTGCTCGTCGGCCTCCAGCATCTCGAGACCATAGATGCGCCCCGTGATGTCCGTCCCCAACGGCCCCTTCAGGTCGTCACCGCGCAGACTCGGGTCCGGATGCGTCAGCATGCGGTCGGCTTCGTCGAAGATGAAGACGTACCACTGGCCCTCGAGGCTCTCGGGCGTGTTGTAGTGCGCCACGGTCGCGTCCAGTCCCTCGGCGTTGTAGCGGCTGACGGCACGGGCGACGAACGCCTGGGTAAACGTCGCCGGATCGTCTTCGCGCGAAATGGGCTCATACCAGCCGGAAGCGAACGACAAGCCGTCATGCTTGATGACCCACGTGTGCTTCCGCTCCGGCTCGCCGGTGACTGGGTTGACGAACACGTAGTCCACCCAGCGCCCGTTCTCGTCGGCCGCCACCACCTCCAGCCCATATGGCTTGCCGGTGATGTCGGAGCGCACGGCCGGCGTGGTCCCCACGAAGTCCGGGCGGGCGGGATTGGCCAGCACGTAGCCGTCTTCGTCCAGCAGGAACACGTACCACGGGCCGTCAATGCTCTCGGTGGACTGGTGATAGGCGATGGACGCTTCGCGCCCGCCGGCGTTGTAGCGACTGATGGCGGAGGCCACCACGGCCTGCGTGTAGGTCGCCGGATCGCCCTCGCGCGAGATGGGTTCGTACCAGCCGGACGCGAACGACAACCCGTCGTGCTTGATGACCCAGGTGTGCTTGCGCTCCGGCTCGCCGGTGACCGGGTTGACGAACACGTAGTCCACCCAGCGCCCGTTCTCATCCGCCGCCACCACTTCCAGCCCGTAGGGCTTGCCGGTGATGTCGGAGCGCACCGCCGGCGTCGTGCCCACGAAGTCCGGGCGGGCGGGATTGGCCAGGACGTAGCCGTTCTCGTCGAGCAGGAACACGTACCACGGCCCGTCGATGCTCTCCTTGGATTGGTGATAGGCGATCGAGGCCTCACGCCCGTCGGCGTCGTAGCGATCGATGGCCTCCTGCACGACGTGCTGGGTGTAGCCGGCCGGATCGGCCACGCGCATCACCGCGTCGTCGATCATCTCCTGGGACTCGTCGCGGCTAACCCCCGTCGTCCCGGCGATCGCAATGATGAGCGCGACGATCGCGAGGATGCCGGCGACGGTCGCCAGGATCGAATCTCCGTTGGCCCTTGTGCGTTCCCAGATTTCCTGCATCGCCCGTTCCTCACGCACTGGCCGGTCGCCGTCGACCGGAAGCCGAGTCATGCCGCCTATCTTGCCACCGAACGTCAACCGGGCGACGGGGCCAGGGTCGCGAAACTTGCCTTGATTCGGACGCTACGAGTCACTCCGGGACGGTCAGAGGCGCCAGCATCTCGTCGGTGATGTACTTGCCCAGCGAAAAGAGCTTGCGGTCGGTGTACCAGAGGATGCGGCGCCCGTCGCGCTCAGTGAGGCTGGAATACATCGACAGCCACCACATGAAGAGCGGAAATACGCCGACCTTCTGCGTGTCGAACAGCAGCAGCGGCTGGCTGAACCACACCGGCTGATTGGCGTTCGGCCGGTACTCGCCGACGGCCAGGAACTGCGGGCGGCGGCTCTCCAATGCCAGCGGACCCTTGCCGCCATAGCCCCAGCCGTCGTGGTTCTGGAAGAGCAGCAGGTAGCGCCCGTCCTCCATCCGATACATCGGCGACGGGGAGTTGGGGTTGAGCATGGGCTCGCCGCCGTCCTTGAAGCGCAGCACCTCCGTGGGACGCCAGGTGAGGGCCTCGGCGTCGTCGGACACCGTGTACCAGAGCTCGCCGTTGGCGGTGCGCATCTCGGCAAACAGTCGGCCGTCCGGCAACAGCACCAGCCCCGGCTCCTCGCAGAAGGTATAGCCGTCGGACGCCTGCGGCTCGAAGCTGACCGGCACCTGGATGAGGTTCTCGTCCTCGGGCAGCCAGGTGATCTGGACGTCCTTGGGGTCGGGGCCGTCGTCGATGTTCTCGAAACGCAGGAACTCGCAGCGAAACTCGCGGAACATGCCGTTGGGCCGGTCGCCCATGTGCGGCACGTAGGGCTTGGGCGTGATGTATTGCGCGGCCCAGCGAGTGAGCGCCACGACGTGACGGCCCTTGGCGTCGCGAATTGGTTTCTGCCACACGATTCCCATGGGCGGCACCGCGGGGTCGGGGTGATCGATGGGCGTGCGGCGGTACTCGATGTCGACCGCGCCGTCGATCCAGGTGTGGCCGTCGTCGTCCGAGTAGCGGCAGCGCAGCACCGCGTTGAGGGCGTTTTCGCCGTAGCCGACCGAGCGGTTGTAGTAGCAATAGATGCGCCCGCTGGACGCAATGACGGGAAATCCGAAGCTGCTGACCTGGCCGGCCGTCCCGGCCTCGTGAATCTGCGCCGGCTCGGTCCAGGTGTGGCCGTGGTCGGAGCTGCGGGCGAAATAGACGCCGTAGTCGCGCGCGTCGGGCTCGTAGGCCAGGGTCCAGATGGCGAGCAGGTCGCCGCCGGGCGTGTAGTCCACCAGCACGTGGTCCTGGTGCTCGGGGTGTTCAGGCACCCGCGTGGGCAGGTGAAGCACCAGGTCCGGGTCCGTGCGCCGCCAGTCCTTGCTGTAGCAGGCGTAGTCGCCTTCAACCGGCATCGGCGTTTTCCCTTCCTCGGGCTAGGCCTCGTCGCAGTGGAACACGCCGACGCTCCAGGGCTCCATGGTGACCGGGAAGCCGTTGTCGTCGAGGGCGACCGGGGCATGCGCGATGAGGTCCGTGACCTCCGACACCGCCCACGCCGGACGCAGCGTGGCGGCGGCTTTCTGCCGCGCCAGGTTCTGCACGAAGACGAGCCATCCGCCCTGCCGCGAGCGCCGCAGCACCGGCACGATGGGATCGCCGTCGACCGCGACCGGAGCGCTGACTTCCGCGTCGTCGACCGCCGCCTGCACGACGGCGGGTATGGCGACATCGTCGAAGCCGGCCGACAGCGTGAGGCCGTACCACGTGATGCGGCCGTCGCCGCTGCGCACGGCCACGGTGTGATTGCCGATTCGGGCGATGGCCTCGGTCGAGCCGTGGGGCTCGAGGAGGGCGTAGCCGCACGTCGTAGTGACGGGCACCGGGCCGTGAGGGGTCTCCAGGACGTTCCTCCCGTTCGCGATGTCGCTCTCGGTCACGGCCGAGAAGTCCGCCACACGCACGCCGATCCGGTCGGCGAAGCCCTCCGGCGGGTTGTAGCTGGACTGGCCGTCATGGGAGTAGGTCCCGAAGCTGCCCTCGATCAGCACCTGCACTTCCGGATTCTCGTCAAGCGTCCGCGCCAGGCGGTCGCGCGTCGCATCGTCCATCAGCGCCACGTTCGGCAGCACCAGCAGCCGGTAGCCGGACCAATCCATCTTGGGCGTCACCGGGTCCGCCGGGATGCCCCGCAGCCAGAGCGTGCGGTAGACGCCGCGAAAGTCGGCCATAAAGCGCTCGTCCTGCTGGCCGAACTGGAACAGCTCGTGCGCGTGGGCGTCGTAGACGATGGCTACGTCGGCGCGCGGCACCTCCAGTGGCAGGTGGTCGCTCAGGCCCTCGATCTGCTCCAGGGCCTCAACCACCGCGCGGAACCGGGGTGTGGGTTCGCCGTCCAGGGCCACCATGTTGTAGCCGGGCGACTCGAAGCTCAGGTACTCAGGGCGGTACTGCCAGAACATGGCGCCGGCCGCGCCGCCGATGAGCGTCATCCAAAGCAGCATGGTCTGCTCGCACGGATGCGACTGCTTCTTCCAGGTCACGCCCCCGCGCGACATGCCGGCGTAGATCTCCTCGTTCCACCAGCGCCCGTTGCGGCCCACCTGGCGCGACCAGTCGAAGCCAAGGGCCCGGTCGGCGATGAGGTTCGGATCGTCCACGGTGAGCAGGTGGTTTGAGGCCATGGACATGCCCCAGCTGTCCACCAGTGGCGCGCAGTACTCGTCCTTGGGCTGCGGGCGCCAGCCGCCGTGGGCGCGCTTCTCGTGCACCGGGTCGATGGAGTTGGCCAGGTCCATCATCCATTTCAGATAGTCGGCGATGTTCTCGTGATGGAAGCGCCGGTACCAGCGCATTTCGACGACGTTGCGGTTGGATCGCGGCGGCTCAACGTCTTCCCAGCGGCGGAAGCGGCGGTCGAACACCTCGTTGAGCTCATCCAGGGTGAACTGCTTCCGCAGCCACGCCTTGTACAACGCCAAGGTGTGCACGCAGTAGCAGGGGAAGCCTTCGCCCTGGGCCGCCCAGGCCGACGACAGGTTCGGCCCGTCCCAGATGCCCCAGATGAGCAGATTGGGCCGGTCCTTGTAGCGGTTGATGGCGTGCCGCAGAAAGTCGCCCGCCAGGCGGCGAAACTCGGGGTGGTCGAAGCAATGGACCTGGGCGCCCTGGGCATACGCCGGGTGCGCGTCCTGCACGACCAGCTCGTTGCGGTAGTTGACGACCTGCATGTCGGGGTAGTGACGCAGCAGCCAGTCGGGACCGGCGCCGTGAGTGGCCGTGGGCACGTCCAGCCAGACGTAGAGCCCGTGCTTCTCGGCGGTGTCGAAAAGCAGGTCGATGTCGTCCATCTCGTAGTGGCCCGGGCTCGGCTCGAACCACTGCCAGTATGGAAACGAGCGCACGATGCGCAGCCCAGCAGCGCTCAGGCGCGCAAAGTCCTCATCCCAGACCTCGGGCTTGGGCGTGGGCGGGCGGTAGTACTCCACCCCGACGGGAAACGGCACGCCGGGGATGCCGAATCGGTTGTCCTGGGCCATCGCCGCACCCCCACAACGCCGCCACCACGTGCCGCGCATGGTACCCGCGTGGGAACGCGGGCGTGGGGCGCGCTGGAACGTTCGCGCGGGGGCGGGGGACGGACTAGGCTGCGGCTACCTGGGCGGTGCGCGTCCGGGGTGATGGCTAGCGGGGTGTGTCATGCCGGTCGAGGGCGACTACGAGTGCTTTAGCGACGATTGGCGCCGCACGAATCCTGACCTGGTCTTCTTCCTGCCCAAGCAGCCGCCGGAGTGGGTGGAGGCGGTGGATCACGTGCTGGTGTCGGAGACGCCGGGCGGCGATCTGCTGGCGATCTGGACCTATGGCACCAAGGCGGACGCCTCGGACCACACGGTGCTTTACGCGCGCAGCGAGGACGGTGGGCGCAGCTGGTCCGAGCCGGGCGAGTTCGACCCGCCGGGACCCAAGCCCGGCCAGGCAAGCTGCTTCGGGTTTCCGGTGATCAGCCGCACGGGCCGCATCTATGCCTTCTACAACAAGGGGACGGGCATCGGGCTCAGCTATCAGACGAGTTTCCTGCGCTGCAGCTACTCCGACGACGACGGACGCACCTGGACACCGGGCGGCGTGGACATTTCCTACCGCCGCACGATCCTGAGCCATCCCGACCCGAGCATTGGCACGAACTCGATCGTGTGGCAGAAGCCGATCCGGGACGCGCTGGATCGCGTGCTGGTGGGCTATACGGAGTGGGCCTCGCCGGCGGCGCGGCAGGTAACCGGGGTGCGCCGGCCGGACGGCAAGGTGCAGTACTACCGCAGCGACTGCCGCTGCCAGTTCATGCGCTTCGACAACATCGACGAGGACCCGGATCCGAAGGACGTGCAGATCACCTGGCTGCCGGACCACGAAGAGCTGATCACCGTCCCGCTCCAAAGCGACCCGGAGGCCCCGGAGGGCTCGTCATTCTGCCAGGAGCCGGCGCCGGCGCTGCTGCCTGACGGCCGGCTGTTCACGGTGATGCGCACGCGCAACGGGCAGATTTGGTACACGGTTTCGGACGACCACGGCCGCTCGTGGCGGCCCACGGAGATGCTGCGCTACAAGGACGGCGGCGAGCCGATGGAGAATCCGGTGTCACCGACGCCGCTCTACCGCCTCAACGACGGCCGCTATCTCCAACTGCTCCAGAATCACGACGGGTACGGCTACGGCTCGGTGGGCATCGGCGACTCGAACAGCAGCCGCCGGCCGCAGTTCATTTCGCTGGGCGAGTACCGCCCCGGCGCGCACCAGCCGATCTGGTTCAGCGATCCGGTGCTGCTCTTCGACACCAACTGCGTGGGCGTGCCGCCGTTCTACAAATGGTGGCTCTCGATGTACGCCAGCCTGACGGAGCTGAACGGCGAGCGGATCTTCTGGTACTCCGACCGCAAGGTGTTCGGGCTGGGGCGCTACATCACGGACGAGATGCTGGCGGAGATGCCGGTGCCGGAGTGAGGTGAGGGGGCGGCGACGCCGCGCCCACAGTGGAGTCCTCGACCGATAGAGGTAGGGGCCGGTCGCGACCGGGCCCTATTCATGGGTTGACGGGTTGAGCGGCCATTGGATCCCCGCCTCCGTACGAATGACGGAGGGGATTCGCAAGAGTCACCAGCGCAGAAACCCGGCATCGAGTCATCCGTAGGGGCAGCCTGTCTGCACAGATTGAAAGTGCTACTTGCAATGTATGCACTTCACTGATAGCGTACTGTGTATGATTGAACGCGAGATTGGCGATCAACTCGCGCGGCTGTTTGCGCAGTACCCGTTTGTGACGGTGACGGGACCACGGCAGTCGGGAAAGACCACGCTGTGCCGGGCGACCTTTCCCGACCTGGCCTATGTCAACCTGGAAGCGCCCGACCAGCGAGAGTTCGCCGAATCCGATCCCCGAGGGTTCCTGGCGCAGTTCCCCGAGGGCGCGATCATTGATGAGATCCAGCACGTTCCGGACCTGCTGTCGTACCTGCAGGTGCTGGCCGACGACCTAGGCCGCAACAGCCTGTTCGTGCTCACGGGCAGCGAGCAATTCCGACTCCCGAGCAGCATCAGCCAGTCGCTCGCCGGGCGAACGGCGCTGCTGCGGCTGCTGCCGTTTTCCCTGGCGGAACGCCAACGCACCGGCGCGAGCGCGACAATTGACAACCTGCTGTATACGGGGTTCTATCCCCGGATTCTCGACCAGCGGCTGGAGCCACGGCAAGCGCTGGGCGACTACTTCGAGACCTACGTGGAGCGCGACGTGCGCCGGATGGGCGAGATCCGCAACCTATCGAGCTTCCGGCGCTTCGTGCGGCTATGTGCAGGCCGCGTTGGGCAACTCGTCAACTTGAGCTCGCTGGGATCGGACGCCGGCGTGTCCCACTCCACGGCGCGACACTGGCTGACGGTGCTCGAAGCAAGCTACATCATCTTTCAACTGCCACCGTTTCACGCCAACATCCGAAAGCGTCTGATCAAGTCGCCAAAGCTCTATTTCTGCGACGTTGGACTGGCCAGCTATCTCATCGGCATCGAAGACCCGAAACAGCTCGTCACGCATCCGCTGCGCGGTGCGCTGTTCGAGAACTTGGTCGTGGCGGAGGCGCTAAAGCACCGTCTCAATCGAGGCCGCCAGCCAAATCTGTCTTTTTTCCGCGACGCCAGGGGCCTGGAGTGCGATCTCTTGTACGAGACCGGCCACGGTATTGGCGCCATCGAGATCAAGGCCGGATCAACCGTGCCATCCGACGCCTTCCATGCACTGAATCGCGTTGCAGACTTGATTCCGACCATCGCAGGCAAGGCGATGGTCTACGGCGGCGCCGATAGTCAATCCCGCACCGATGGCCAGGTCGTGCCATTGCCGGACCTGTCCGGCCTGTTGGAACGATTCGACCACGATTCATCGGCTGACTGAGTGGCTCTAGGCGGTGATGCGCAGCGTCAAGTGATCGCCCGCTCCGACTAGGCGCGCAGCGGCAAGCTCGGCGCATCCCACGTCGGTGAGTTCCAGGGCCCGCAACCGAACCTCGCCGCCGAGGATATCCAGGCGCACGTGCCAGCCGTGGGCGCTCGGGGTACGGGTGCAGGTGCCCCAGGCGGAGCCGTTGGACCAGAAGACCGTGCCGGGGGCGGCGGCGAAGCGCATCTCTCCGCGGACGGCGGAGTAGCCGAAGCCGGCGACGGCGACCACGGCGCCCCAGGCGGCCATGGCCCGGGCGTAGTGATGGCCGTATTCCGGCTCGTCGAACGGATTCCGCCGGGCGCCATCGTGGCGGGCGCGCACGGCCTCGATCACTCGTAGCGCGGCGTCGGGCTGCCCCTCCTGGAGCATGCCGACGGCGGCGGTGTATTCGAGGCCCGACCAGACTTCGTTGCAATAGGGGAATGGGCGCTCGGGGCGGTCGCCGTGGGGATAGGCGGCGATGACCAGGCCGGCCTCGTCGGCGAGGGCGTAGCTGCGAAAGTGGTTCACGTGGCCCCGCATGGACGGGCGGAAGTTGTGGCGCATGATCGACTGCAGCGTCGTCGCCACGTGGTCGGGATCGAGCAGCGGGCCGAGGCCACTGAGGCGGGCGGCGGCCTGGCCGACGAGCTGGCCCACGAGGCAGCCGCTGCCGACCTGGTGCTCGGGGGCTTCCAGGTTCTGGGCGGCGTACTTCTCGGGCCGGCGCAGCCCGGGGGCGATGCGCAAGCGCTCGGGCTGGGGCCGGATCTGGTGCTCGTAGTAGTCGCCGTTGAAGAGGCTGGCGTCGATCCAGGCACGGCCCTGCTCAAACAGGCGGCGGCACTCAGCGGCAAAGCCGGTCTCGCCGAGGTGGGCGGCCATCTCCTCCCCCGCGCGCAGCGCCGCCAGGTACCAGCCGCCGATCTCGGGGTTGGGGCCGAAGTACTCCACGTCCATGGTGTTGTGCTGGCAGCCCTCCATGACGCCGTCGCGGTCGGCGTCCCAGCCGCCCTCGATCCAGCAGAACTCGAGCGCGCGGCGGGCGCCGGGCCAGACGCGCCGCAGAAAGTCGTCGTCGCCGCTGAGCTGCCAGTCGCGGTAGAGCTTGACCAGGCAGCCAAGCTGGCCGTCGGCCGCCGCCAGACCCCAGTCGGACGAGCGCCCGCGAGGGAGCGCCGCGCGGAACTCCATGTGACCGTCGCTGCCGGTGGACTCGTTGAACTCGATCTCGCGCATGCCCCGCGCCAGGTCGCCAAAGAGAAAGCCCGTGACGTGCTCGTAGTTCCAGACGTGGGTGCAGGTGCCGAAGCCCGCGCCGGCGTCGTCGAAGCAGCCTTCGAAGCCGTAGAAGCCGCCGTCGGCGCTGCGAAAGGCGGTCTGGGAGCGCAGGGTGCTGAGGTTGAAGAGCGCGGCCTCCTTGATCGCGTCGGGGATGTCGGCAGCGCAGAACGCGCGCACGAACCGGACCGTGTCGCGCTCGAGGTCCGGCAGATGGGCGGCGGCGGCCTCGGCGGCGGCCCAGGCGTCGGGGACGCGGGTGGCGTAGTGATTGCCGACCCGGTCGGCGCGGGCGTCGCCGGTGCGCATGACGTCCCAGGTGAGGCGGTTGGGGAAGTGCCAGGCGAGCAAGAAGGTGACGGCGCGCTCTTCGCCCGGATCCAGGTCGACGGCAGCGGCCAGCGATGCCGTGGGTGAATCGGCGTCGCCGGGTGGGCGGTCCTCGAGCCGGCCGTCGGCGCTGAAGTCGTCCCAGAATTCGAGCAGGGCGTCGCCCCAGGGGACGTCGTACCAGGACGTGCGGGCGGTGACGGTCTGGTGGCGGGCGTCGAGGACCGTGAGGGCCAGGGTGCCCCACTGCTCGGCGTGGTCGGGCACGCCGTCGGAGCGCATGTCGAGGCCACGGAGGCCATTGCCCAGGCGCCAGCGGTTGACGTTGCGCTTGGGCTCGCCGTGCTTGCCGTCCGTGCCGATGAAGTTGGCCAGAGTCGCGCAGACGGCGACTTGCAGGGGAACGTCCGTCGGGTTGGCGGCCACCCAGCGCAGCACGGCCACGGGAAGGCCGCTGTCGTCGGCGCGGCCGGGGATGAGCGGGTTGAAGGCTTCGAGCCGCAGGTCGACCGGGACATCGGGGTCCTCGAGACTCACTTGCGCCAGCGGATAGGCGGCGTGGAACGACGCGTCGGCGAATCGCGGCAGGCCGTGGTGGGGCGCGGGCGAGCCGAGAGTCCCCTCGTAATCGGCCCGGTCGAGATCGCCTTCGAGCAGCCGGGTGGCGGGCGGGCGGCCCTGGGCTTGTACGCGGACGGCGAAGAAGGCGCGGGGCTCGGTCATGTTGCGCGTGATCGGCACGTTGGGGACAAAGCCCTTGGCCGGGCGGTTGACGATTTCCCAATCGCGTAGATCGCCGCGTCCGCCCAGCGAGACGGTGCCCGTGCCGATGCCGCCGATGGGCATGGCCACGCGCCGCAAGTGCTCGCCACGATAGGCGCGCAGCACGGGCCAGGCGGGGTTGAGGCGGAGACGGTCGTTGGGCATGGACGAATCGTGCCTCACGTGCGCGGGCACGTCAGCATCAGCATTGGGCATGCGCGGCATGTTTTACATCGCGGGCCTTCGGTATGGACGACTAGGGGGATGATCGAACGGCGGCGCAAACCCGTTGTGGTTCGACGGGATCACCACGAACGGTTGGACCGAGCCTGCCCTGAGCTTGCCGAAGGGCTCACCACGAACGGGCTGGCGGATCGCATGGACTGTGGTCACTGCCACGTTCCGATCGTGAACGCGTGGCGCAAGGACCCTGCGGCGCGTTCTACATGGGGATAGAGCTGCCGGGGCGCGGGAGCAATCGAAGGAGAAACGAGCAATGCCCAAGCCAACCAAGAAGCTCAAGCTGCCGCATCCGGAGCTTCAAGAACTCGTGGCGGTCCTCCAGGCCAACGTGACCCGCGTGGGTGCCTGCGAGGTGGACGGGACCGAGGTCCGGTATTTCATCTGCGATCCGTGGCCTGAGTGGGCGGACCTGGCGATGTACGACGAGGATGGCAACATCTATCTCCCTGAGAGCTTCGTGAACGCCGAACCGGAGTTCGCCTACCTGGTGGTGCTGCATGAGCACGTTGAGATCGGACATAAGCTGGCGGGGCGATCCCACGCCTACGCCCATCACCGGGCGTACCTGGCGGAGCTGTTGGCGGCGAAGGAGATGTTCAGCGGGCCGGGTGAGCTGCGGCAGTTCCTCAAGCGGAGGATCGGCGGATATCCCGACTGGAAGGTGCCAAACAAGGCTGAGGTCGAGGAGCGGCTCTACGAGCTGCTGCAAGCCCCGAGGCCGTTGCGGGGTCGACTGATTGAGGTGATGACCAAGGCGAGGCTCTAAGGCGGGCAACCGTGCCGCTTTCGAGCACTCATTCGGTGGCACCCACCTGCAGTGGTTCGTGGAGCCTGTCCTGAGCTTGCCGAAGCGCTCACCACGAACGGGTGGGCGGCGCGGCTGTGAACGGGCGAGTTTGAAACTCCCCCCTATTGAGACCCCTGCGGAATCCAGCCAAGCTTGGGGATGACCGCGCGAATACTGTCCGCCCCCAGGTTCAATGCAGGGTGGATTCCCGCCCCGTATCAAGTACGGGGCAGGCTCTTCGCGGGAATGACGAAGGACAATGTAAGGGTCGCCTACGGGCGGCGCGGGCGCCGAGCGGATGGCCGATACTTGGCGGAGTCTTGCCAGACGCCGACGATCGCGGAGGAGTGATGCATGGACAACGGCGTCTACATCGCGCTGCTGCGGGCCATCAACGTCGGCGGCACCAAGAAGCTGCTGATGGCCGACCTGCGGGCGATGTTCGAGGCGGCGGGGTGCACGGAGGTGCGGACATACATCCAGAGCGGCAACGTGGTATTCCGGGCGGACCCGGCGCTGGCGGAGCGTATTCCAGAACTCATTGAAGGGGAGATCGCCGCCAGCAAGGGGTTCCAAGTTCCCGTTGTAACGCGGTCGGCGGCGGAGTGGAGCGCGGTCGTGAGCGGCAATCCGTTTCTGGCGGCCGGCGCCGACCCGGCGCAGCTCCACGTGGGATTCCTGGCCGAGGAACCGGGCACGGCCCGCATCGCGGAGCTAGACCCAAACCGCTCGCCGCAGGACGCCTTGGAGGTGAGAGGACGCGAGGTCTACCTGCACTTTCCGAATGGCACGGCGCGGTCGAAGCTGACGGTTGACTATTTCGACCGCACCTTGGGAACGACGATCACGATTCGCAACTGGCGCACGGTCGGCAAGCTGCTCGCTATGGCTGGGGGCGACTGAGCCGGGGGACCAGCGGTTCGGGATGCCGATGCGCCGAGTGGCTGGATTCCGGGCTCCGCCGAAATGACGTAGAGGTCGGGTGCTCGGTGCGACCCGGCAGGGTACGACGTGCGGGACTCCCGAAGTCAACAGCGTCGGATTTGTGCTGCGGGAACGGCGGGGCGTAAGGTGCGGCAATCTCCGTGGCGCCGGGGCCTGCCGCGCGGCTGGGGCCTGAGCGACCGCGGTCCTTGCTGAGGGCGAGGTGCGTATGACGGACCGCATCGCCGACCGCGGGTTGGTCAACGACCCGGTCTACATCACCGACCTGAGCGCGGTGGAGCCGGCCGACGCCGTGGGTCCGGTGCCGGCGTTTCACCGCTGGCGCTCGATGGCCTACACCGCCGGGGAGCTCAGCGGCCGGATGCTGCTGGCGGGTCCCGAGACGGCCGCGCCGGACGTGACGCTGGACCTGAACGCGAGCGGGTGGCATGCAGTCACGCTGGGTCTGATGCCGCCGCCGGGTTACGAAGGCGCCCCATTGAAAGTGCTGGCGCGCCTGAGCGGCGACGCGACGCCGACGATGCTCACGGCGCAGCCGGCGCATCCCGAGATTGGGCATGACTTGCAACTCGTGGAGCTCTATTGGCGCACGGCCGATTTGACCGGCCGGCAGCTGGTGCTGGGGCAGCCGCAGTGGCAGACGGCGCCGGTGGACGCGGTGGGCGCCTGGCGGTCGGAGATCGTGCGCATTGCTTATGTCAAGCTGGTGCCGTTGACCGACGCCGAAGTGGCGGAGGCGCAAGCCGAGCGCCGGCGCACCGACACCCGCCGGCTCTTCGCCCACCAGGACGCGCACGGACCGCACTACCTGTGGCGGTTGAACGATGCCGAGGGCATCCGGCGCGAGATCGAGCCCTATCGCGACAGCGACTTCTCCCGCATGTATTGGGAAGCCGGCGAAGGCGACATCAGCTACTACTTCAGCAAGATTGCGCGCTGGTGCACGTTCGACGAGGCCGAGGACTTCGCGCGCGTGGGCGACCGGCTGCACGCCGAGAGCTGGCGGGAGTTTCGCGACCTGGGCGTGGATCCGCTCGATGTCGCCATCGAGCACTGTCACGACGCCGGGCTGGAGATTCACGCGTCATATCGCGTGGCGGGCTTCTGGTATCCGCCGCCAATCGATCATTTCAACCTGGGCGACACTTTCGCCGCGGCGCACCCGGAATGGCGCGGGCGGGACCGCAACGGCCAGACGACGCCGCGCATTGCCTATTCCTATCCCGAAGTGCGGGCCTACATAGTGTCGCTGCTGCGCGAGATGGCCGAGCGGCCCATCGACGGGGTGTGCCTGCTTTACAACCGACGCCTGCCCCTGGTGGAGTACGAGCCGCCGGTGGTCGCGGCCTTCCAGGACGAATACGGCCTCGATCCGCACGCGCTGCCGGCGGACGACGACCGCTGGCTGCGGTTCCGCGCGCGCGAGCTGACCCAGTTCGTGCGCGAGGTGCGGCAGGCGATGGACGAGATGGGCGCGGTGCACGGCAAGCGGCTTGGCGTCTCCGCCGTGGTGATGAGCAGCGAGCAGGAGAATCTCCAAAACGCCATCGACCTGGGAGCGTGGGTGGAGGAAGGCATCGTCGACACGCTGATTCCCTACACCTCGGTCCCCGGCGGAGACTCGCACGCGGTGTCGTGGGAGGATCCGGCGGATCTGGCGTATTTCGTGGAGCTGGTGCGCGGGACGGATTGCGTGCTGGCCCCGGGGATGATGCCGCGGCACCGCCCGCCCGAGGACGTGCGCCGCCAGGCAGCGGGCATCTACGGCGCGGGCGCCGATCACCTGTTTTTCTGGGACGCGGCGGGAGGCTCCGGGCGGGCGAACCACGGCGCGATGTGGAACGCGCTGCGGCGGCTGGGGCACCGCGACGAGATCGAGGCCTGGCGCGCGGCGGGGGAGCCCTCGCTGCAACCCACCGCCCACGACGTGGACGTGCTGGACGATTGGGACCTGTCCTACACGACGCCGGGATGATGACGGGCGTGGGACTTGGGTCGGATCACCCTCACCCCAGCCCTCTCCCGTCAAGGGAGAGGGGGGCGGTCCCTGGTTCCGCCGCACCGCCGAACGACGCCAAGCGGGCGGCCACAAGGGCCGCCCCTACCCGGCTGGACGATGCGCGGAACCTCCGATGAGCGCTAGAAGGAGCTAGGCATGACGGCAGCCACTACCGATCTCTTTGCCGACGGCTGGCTCAGCAGCCCGCCGCAATACCGCGCGGACCTGGATCGCTGCGAGCCGGCCTCGGCGCTGAGCGCCACGGGCAAGCGCGGACATTGGCGGACGATGTCGTTCGAGACCGACGACGTGGCGGGCACCATGATCGCGGCGGGGCCGGAGACGGCCGCGCCGGCGGTGAGCTTTCCGCTGCGCGCCAGCGGCTGGCACGCGGTGTCGGTGGGCATCGTGCCGAACTTCAAGTGCACCGATGACACCGCCACGGTGGCGGTACCGGTCAAGCTCAGCAGCGACGACACCTACTCGTTGCTCACGCTGAACCTGTCCTCGCTGCAAACCCGGCTGCTGCCGGATTGGCACGGGCCGGCGGTGGCCGAGATGTTCTGGAAGATTGCCGACCTCACGGACATGAGCCTCGATATCTGCCAGATGGTCCGGCGGGTGGCGCCGGGGGACGCGCCGGGGTCGTTCAGCGGCCCGGCGGCGCGCGTGGCCTACGTGAAGCTGGTGCCGCTGACCGACGACGAAATCGAGACCTGGCAGGCGGACCAGGCGCGGACGGATACGCGCCGCCTGTTCGCCCACAACGACTCGCACGGGCCGCACTACCTGTTCCGCCTCACCACCGAGGAAGAGGTGCGGCGCGAGATCGAGCCCTATCGCGACACCGACGTCTCGCGCATCTACTGGGAGGCCGGCGGCGGCGACCGCACGCGCTTTTTCAGCCGCGTCGCCCGCGCCGAGGTCATGGAGGGGCAGGAGGATTTCGGGCGGCGCGGCGACCGCATGCACGCCGAAAGCTGGCGAGACTTCCAGCAGCAGGGCGTGGACCCGTTCGACGTGGCGTTGGCGCACACGCACGCGCTGGGCATGGAATTCCACGCGTGCTATCGCGTGGCGGGGTTCAAGTACCCGCCGCCGCTGGATGGCGCCAGCCTGGGGGAGGTCTTCTTCGACCGGCATCCCGAATGCCGCGGCGAGGACCGCGCGGGCAACCGCACGCCGCGCATGGCCTACAGCTATCCCGCGGTGCGGGAGTTCGTGGTCTCGCTGCTGCGCGAGATCGTGGAGCGGCCCGTGGACGGCGTGTGCCTGCTGTTCAACCGGCGCATGCCGTTGGTGGAGTACGAGCCGCCGGTGGTGGAGGGGTTCCAGCAGGAATACGGGCTCGACCCGCGCGAGCTTGCGGCGGACGACCCGCGCTGGCTCGCCTACCGCGCGCGGACGCTGACGGGCTTCATGCGCGAGGTGCGCGCGGCAATGAACGAGGCGGGCGAGGCGCGGGGGTCGCGGATCGACGTGGGCGCCGTGGTGGCGGCCACCGAGCAGGAGAACCTGCAGGACGGCATCGACCTGCGCGCCTGGATGGACGAGGGACTGATCGACACGCTAATCCCCTATAGCTCGGAGCCGGTCTACGACAGCCACCATCCGTCGTGGACGGATCCGTCACAGCTGGCGTTCTTCGTGGACCTGGTGCGCGGCACCGACTGCGTGCTGGCGCCGAACCTGATGCCGAGGCATCAGTCGCCGGAGGACTTTCGCCGCCGGGCGTCGACCGTCTACGAGGCCGGCGCCGGACACATGTTCTTCTGGGACGCCGCCGGCGGCTGCGGCCGGGCCAACCACCAGCCCATGTGGAGCGGCCTGAAACGCCTGGGCCACCAGGACGAAATCGCCGCCTGGCAAGCCGCCGGCGAGCCCGACCTGCCGCGCACCATCAAGCCCCTGCGCAAATGGGACGGCTGGGATTTCGCCTACGAGACGCCGGGGTAGGGATAGGTCGTTCGTCAGAAGGCGATTCGGAACTTCGTTGATAGAGCCCACGCCGCGGATGATTCGCCGCGTCGCGATTGCAGCCCAATTGGCAGGAGTGTCAATTGACAAGCGACGGGCGACACTTCACAATGATTTGGCGTGATCGTTTCGTTCAAGCACGGAGGACTTCGGGCGCTCTATCTTGGTCGAGGCGCACAGCGTGTGGCACCGGCTCACGTCCGCAAACTGCGGGACATTCTGGCGGTGCTGGACCAAAGTCGCGGGCCCCACGACATGGATCTTCCAGGGTTTCGGCTGCATCGATTGAAGGGCGACCTGCGAAATCACTACGCCGTCTCGGTGTCGGGAAACTGGCGAGTGACCTTCCGCTTTGAGAATGGTCACGCGGTCGACGTCGACTACACGGACTATCACTGAAAGGAGAAGTCTTGACCATGCATGCGCCACCGCATCCGGGTGGGATTGTGAAGCGGCAGTGCCTGGAGCCCCTTGGGTTGTCGGTGACGCGAGCGGCTCTGGGCCTTGGCGTGACTCGGCAGGCACTGTCGGAGTTGGTGAACGAACGAGCGGGGATATCGGTGGAGATGGCGGTGCGGTTGTCCAAGGCATTCGGCTCGACGCCCGAGACGTGGCTGGGGATGCAGACGGCTTTCGACTTGTGGCAGGCGCGCGAGCGTACGGCGCAGTTGGAGGTTGAGCAGTTTGCGCCGGCGCTGGCCGAGGGCGGTGGCTAGACCGTCGGAGGCGGGGCGCTAGGCGCAGTCGCAAAAAGGGCAACGACTACGGTTGCCTATACGGCGGACACCCATGGACGCAGGGGTAGATTCCCGCCCTCGCGCGAATGACGGAGAGACTACGCGCAGGTCTCCATCACGAGTGGAAGGTCGGGGCCCGAAGGGGGAGGGACTCGACCGGCAGCACGACCAGCGCCGGCAAGACCAAACACCTCAGCGGCTCTGATCCCGCTCCTTCGCGATGGTGCCGCTCGCGCTGAAACCCTCGCCTAGCAGCGGCGCGGGTTTGGCTAGGAATCGCTCGACGTCGAGCACGGCCCGCGGCCGGTCCGCTACCTGCCGCCCTACCAGCCGCTCCGCCGCTTCATCCAGCCTCATCGCGGAGGCGAGATATTGCTCGATTCGCGCCACAGGTTCGCCGTTGTGCGTGACGATCACGGACTCACCGCGACGGACATCATCTACTAGCGCGTAGAGGTCGTTCCGAGCTTCGCTGTCACGTACGCCTCTCATCACGCCAATCTGCTGAGCATTTACGGTTTAGCCTACCGCCACGAAAGCTCCCGCCTATCGGTAACGGTTGATTCGTCGATGTCGAGGCCGAGGCCTGGGGTGTTGGTGGGGGCGATGCGGCCGTTGACGGGTTGGGTCTTGTGCTCGAGGTGCAGCTGGCGGATGTCGTTCCACTTGATGAGGTATTCGACGTAGGGGCAGAGGGTGGGCGGCAGCGCGGCGCTGAGGTGGACGTTCACCGGCACGCTCGAACCGTGGAACACGATTGGGATGTCGTAGACCGAGCAGATGGTGGCCATCTTCATGGTCTCGCTGATGCCGCCGCACCACATGGTGTCGGGCTGGAAGACGTCGACGGCGCCGGCGCGCATGTAGTCGCGCGTACCCCAGCGGGTGTATTCGTGCTCGCCGCCGGCGATGGGGACCGGTGAGGCGGCCCGGATGCGGGCGTAGGCCGGAATGTCGTCGGGCTTGACCGGCTCCTCGATCCAGCGGGGGCGGTATTCGGCCATACGGTGGGCCATGTCGATGGCGTAGCGCGCGTTCCAGCTATTCCAGGCGTCGAGCATCACCTCGACCTCATCACCCACGGCCTCGCGCACGGTGCGCGCAAGCTCCACGTTGGCGCGAGCGCCCGGCTCGCCGTCGTCGGGACCGTGGCGCATGAACCACTTGGTGGCGGAGAAGCCGGCATCCACGACCTGGCGCGCGCGGGCGGTGACGCGGTCGGGCTCCAGCGAATAGCCCAGCATGCTGGCGTAGGCCGGGATGCTGTCGCGCACCGGGCCGCCGAGCAGCCGGTAGACCGGCTGGCCGAGCCACTTGCCCTTAAGGTCCCACAGCGCCACGTCCAGCGCGCTGATGGCGAACATCGGCTGGCCCTTGCGGGCGTGGATGAGCTGGCGGTAGAGCTTGTCCCAGATGCGCTCAATGGCCAGTGGGTCTTCGCCGACAACGAGCGGCGCGACGTCAGTGTCGATGACGAAGGCCGTTTGCCGGTCGATGGTGCCCGCCAAACCGCTGACGCCCTCGTCGGTCTCGACCGAGACGAAGATCGACGAGACGGGGTAGGCACCGCGCGCGTTGCGCTGCTGCCCGACACCGCCGCTGGCGATGGGATAGCCGCGCTCGTGCTTGTGCTCGGGATAGACGTCGATGGGACGGACGACGCGTTCTTCCCAGAGCTCGCCGTCGTAGTCCAGCTCGCCGTGAAGCTCGAAGAGCCGCACGCGGGTGATGCGCATGGCGGGGTCCAGGTGAGGCCCGAGGGCCGCGGGTGGGGTCCAGTCTATAGCGGGAGCGGGAAATGCCCGGTTGGCACGGAGGTCATGGAGGGGTGGATTCCCGCCTCCGCGGGAATGACGGAGGGGGCGCGAGAATGACGGTCGAGCGCGGGCTACTTTCGGTGGCGGCGCTGCCGTATCCTTGCCGCATGAAATCTCTGTTCGCTCTGGTTGCTCTCGCGCTGGTCGGCAGCTTGCTGCTGGCGTGCGGCGAGGAGGGTCCACCCGAGGGCGCGGAGATCGCGCCGGACTTCACCGTGCAGGACGCGCACGGGAACGCGGTGACGCTCTCGGGCCTGGTCGAGGACGGTCAGGGCGTCATTCTGGTGTTCTACCGGGGCTTCTTCTGAGGGATCTGCCGCGCGCAGCTCGTGGAGCTGCAGGGAGCCATCCCCCTCTTCGCCGAAGTGGGGTACCGACCGGTCGCGATCAGCACGGACGATGTCGAGGGGGCCGCGGATATGGCGCAGTACGTGCGAGCCGAATACCCAATCCTCGCCGACCCGGATCACACGGTTGCCGAGAGTTTCGGCGTGTTCAATCTGCTGAACGACGATGTGGCCGCGCCGGCGGTGCTCCTGATCGGGAAGTGGCGCGTGGTGCACTGGCGGCAGGTGGGCGAGGGCATCGGCGACCGTCCGTCGCTCAACACGATTCTGGACGCGATTCTCGAGGTGGAGGGGACGCTGGACGGGAGCTGAGGCGCGCGCAAGGGCGGGCCGTGCGTTGGTGCTGCCCTTCCGTGCGGCCGCGGATGAACGTCTGAGATTCCTCGCTGCGCTCGGAATGACAGACAGGGGGGCGCGGAAGGACGCGAGGACACGCACTTGGGTAGGTAGCGCTGGGTGGTGAGTAACCGTTGCTACATCTCAAGGCCGGTCCGTGCGGTACCGTCGCGCCTGGCTGCATTCTGAGGCCTTTGCCGAGCACGCAACCTGATGTACGTGGTCCGCATTCTGCGCAACCTGACCCGCCGGAGATTCCGCACGGCGCTCACCGTGATTGGAATCACTATCGGCATATGGGTGCTGGTCGTGATGAGCTCGATGGCGAACCGGATCAACTTCATCGTGGACGGTGGTGCGACCTACTACCAGGACAAGATCATCGTGAGCGACGCTACGAATCCCGCGTTTGGCCTCGGGTCCACGCCGATGCCGCTCAGCGTGGCCGACGAGATCGCCAGCGTCCCGGGTGCGGCGGTCGTAGTTCCCGAAGTCCAACTGCTGCTCGACCCGAACGAGGCGGGGGGCGGAGGATTCGGCCTGCCGGACTTCATCGTCGGCGCCGTCGCAGACGCCGACCAGGGGCGTGAAGCGTTGCAGGTCCGAGCGGCCCAAGGGCGGCTCACGACGCCAGACGACGAAGGAGCGAACGTGGTGGTCCTGGGCGCCGATCTGGCCCGCAAGTTTGGCAAGCGCGCCGGAGACTCCATCGAACTGCGCCAGGTGGAATTCGAGGTCATCGGCGTGCTCGAACCCACCCTGACCGCGCCGGACACCCTGGCGTACATCCCGCTCCAGGCGGCCCAGGCGCTGCTCACCGCCGACGCGCCCATCCTGGCCACGGCCGGTCTGGGGGCCGACCAATTGATCTCCCAGGTGACGGTCTACCCAGAGGCGGGCATGGACACGGAAGTCCTCGCCGACGCCATCGAGGCGAGCGTGGCGCAAGTGGGGACGTTGACGGGGGCGGACTTCGACCGGGAGATCACCTCGGCAACGGAGATCTTCAACGCCATCGTGGTGGGCATTGGCCTCATCAGCCTAGTCGTGGGCGGCCTGTCGGTGATCAACACCATGGCCATGAGCGTGGCGGAACGGACGCGCGAAATTGGCATCAAGCGAGCGATTGGGGCCACGCGCGGACGCATCATGCGGGAGATCGTTATCGAGGCCGCCAGCATCGGCCTGCTCGGGGGACTGCTGGGACTGGGGCTCGGCGCCCTCGTGGTGACCGTGGCGAACGAGCTTGGACGCGATTCGGGGAACATCCTGTTCCAACTGACGGCGCCGACCGCGGTGGTGGCGCTGGCGTTCGCCACCGTGCTCGGCGCGGTGGCCGGGCTGCTGCCAGCCTGGAACGCCGCCCGGCTCGATCCGGTCCAAGCGCTCAGGTACGAGTAGACGCGCATGGCATTCCTCGAAGCCCGTCACCTGCACAAGACCTATCGGCTCGGGCGCCAGAACCTCGTGCACGCGTTGCGGGGCGCCGACATCGCCATCGAAGCCGGAGAGATGGTGGGGATCATGGGGCCGTCGGGCTGCGGCAAGAGCACCCTGATGCACATCCTGGGTCTGCTGCACGCGCCCGACGACACGGACCCGCCGGCGAGCCTGGTGATCGGCGGCAACGACGTGGCCGACCTGTCGGACCGCGAGCGGACCAAGATGCGGGCGGAGCGGATGGGCTTCGTCTTCCAGGCCTTCAACCTGGTGCCGACGCTGACGGCCATCGAGAATGTGGCGCTCCCCGCTGAATACGCGGGCCGCCGCCGCTCCGAGGCCATGAAAGCGGCGGCAGAGGCTCTGAATTGGGTCGGGCTCGCGGATCGCGGCGACCACCGGCCGACGGAACTCTCAGGCGGTCAGCAGCAACGAGTCGCCGTCGCTCGCGCCTTGGTGACCCAGCCCGACCTGATGCTGGCCGACGAGCCGACGGGCAACCTGGACTCGGAGAGCACGAACGAGGTGCTGGACCTGCTGCGCCGGTTCAACACCGAGCGCGGGCAGACCATCCTGATGGTCACGCACGACCCGCGCGTGGGTGAGGCGTGCGGCCGCATCGTCGAGATGCTCGACGGCCAGATCACGAACGGTCAGGCGGAGTAGGCAAGCCGTTCAGTCTGGCGCAGGCTGCGCGCCGGCCGGACCCGCTCGACCGCTAGACTTGGCCGGGTCGGTAGCTCAGTTGGTAGAGCAGCGGACTTTTAATCCGAAGGTCGTGGGTTCGAGTCCCACCCGGCCCACCACCATAGGCCTTCCCACGGCAAAACTCACGGTAAGTGATAGCGAACCTCAGCGCCGAGTACCAAATCATCTATAGGCGACTTCAAACCGTCCAAGGCTGGACAGGATTCGGTGTCATGACCATCCAAGCCCAACCGTCGGTCAACGATTGGCTTTCAGTTATTTCTGGTCCGGCTTGCGGCGCGGCCTCTTCACACGGGCACTCACCAACTACCAGTCTCCGGAGTTGTCCTGGCCCAGACTCGCTCTAACTGCGGCTCGTGTGCCGCCACCGTCCCCTGACCAGAGGCCGGCCGGCGGCAGGTCCCAGCTTCAGTCTATTGCCACAGCAGGGGATCGGGGCGCCTCATCAGTCCGAAGCCCAGATATCCGAACCAGATCACCAGGAGCACGTAGAAGCTCCGGGCCAACGAGATGAAGGTGTCGCGGCCGTCGTTGTGGAGTATGGCTATCGCGAAGAAGACCATGATGGCCAGGCTGACAAGGGCGGCCAACAGGGCGACGATCCGGTTGTGGTCGTCTCTCGTGGAGAGGCCCAGCGCGAAAATGAAGCCGCCAAAGCCAAGGGCAATTCCACCGGCGTAGACGAGCGCAGAGCCGGCGTAGTAGACGGGAATGCTTCCGCTGATCTGATCACTGGTTTCAGCATCGGCCAGTATGAAGTCCACGCCGCCGGAAAGAATCCAACCGGTCAGTCCGACGAACATCATGAAGAAGCCCATCTGAACCAGCGCCTTGCCATTGCCCTGCAAGGTCACGTTCCGCATGAGCGCATAGAGGCCCGAGAGAATGAGGCTCAGGCCAAGAATGATCCCGATGTTGGTGACGTTGGTGAGCGCGGCGTTGGCGCCTTTGGCCGTGACGGAGCCAACGGCGTCTGACACCGGGGCGCTGTCGATGAAGAGTCCGCCCGGCTCAATGAGAAAGAAGACGAAGGCGATTGTCGGGCCAAATATGAGGGACAGACCCGCCAGCCGGTTTACGGATATTGCGCCCATGTTCGAATCTCCTTTATGTGCTGCCCTGAGCAAGATCCATTGGGTTCGATCCCTCCTGGCAGACATCGTGACGCAAATGTTGTGGCGTGGCAATCGGGAAGCGACCTGCCCCCAAAGAGCTGCATCACCCGCGACGTTCGTCTCGTGGGGCGTCGGTGGCCACTAACGTATCCCTCGCGCATCCTCTGAAATGCGACGGCTGAAGGCTCGATAAGGTCCAGAGTCGGATTCCTCATGTGGGGAGCTCCCAGCAAAGCGCTGTGAGCTCCGCCTTCCCTGCCCCACCAGCGTGCCGGAATTGGTCTTCGGCGCGGATGTCGGGGCGACTTGACACTCCCGGCATTCACCAGGGGTTGGTGGCGTCCATCTCCCACTTGACGAGGTTCGTGACCCGGACGGGCCGATCCTCGGTGAAGAGCTTGAATTGCTTGCTGTCGTCCCTGGTTGGGTAGACCCGCTGGACGATGCAGATCCGCGAATTGACGAACATCTCGATGACGGAGCGGTCGACGAACAGGTCGATGTCGAGTCGGCCGCCGCCCTCCAGGGTGAAGGGCACGACTTGCCGGCGGACGCCCCTGGAGTACCGCCCGGCGTCATAGCCGTAGGTCAAGCCCTGGTCTTCGCTGGCCCGCTCGAAGTCGACCACGAACTGCTGCCGCTCGGCGTCGTAGGTCACCACCGTTTCCTCCCGGCCTCCAGGCGAGCACAGCACCTTGAGCCCGAACCGAGCGGCGTCGTTGGCCTCGATGGTCAGCTCGATCTCCATACAGTCCGACGCGAAGCCCTGGACCGTCCGTTCCTCGCCCTCAGACAGGGTGACGTCGACATGCCGCCGCTCGTCGCAGCGCAAGGCGCGAAGCTCGGTGACCGGATCGATGCGGAGGCTGTTGTCGGCCGCAGGCGTGAAATGCCAGGGCAGGGTCATGACGCCGGCCCACCCATGTTTCTCCCATTGGTGCTCCCGCGCGTCCCTGATCCAGCCCCAGAAAATCCTCCGGCCCCGGTCGTCCACCAGCGTCTCGGGTCCGGCGACCAGGCTGCCCAGATGGCTCAGTTGCCCGTGGATCTCGGGGATGAACTGCTCGTGCGCGTAGCGCCCGATGTAGTACTGGGCCTTGTTGTAGGGCCAGTGGGTATGCATCAGCAGCATGTGCTTGTCGCCGAACGGAAAGAAGTTGGAGCAGGCGCAGTCCTCGACTTCCGCCGTCCACCGTCGATCGGACTTGTAGAAGGGACCGACGTACTCCCACTGCTTGAGGTCCTTGGACTTGAAGAGGCTTGTTGAGTCTCCCTCGTAGCCGGGGCGGTGGTTCTTGTTTCCGACGAGGGCGAAGTAGAAATCGCCCTCTTTCCAGCCGCTGGGATCGAAGATCACGCACTCCGCGAATTTGCTGGAGGACTTGGGCGGTGCGCCCTCCCGGGGCGGGTCCAGGGGTATGACGGGGTTCTCGGCCAGTGGGACCCAGTGATCCAAGTTGTCGTCGTGGCACTGGTAGATGCAGATGCCCCGCGTGGGCATGTTGGTGATGATGGCGGGCGGGTCCGTGCCCTCCATCACATCGCCGCTGTTGAAGTAGTCGCCCTTGGCGCCCGCCAGGGGCTCACGCAGCGAGGCTTTGTGGAAGCGCCAGTGGAGCAGGTCTCGGCTGCTGATGTGCTGCCAGCTCGAGAAGTAGATCTGGCCCGGCCCATTGGCGATCTTCTGCAGGTAGCCGAGGTGATATCGGCCCTTCCAGTAGATGGCGCCGTTGATGTCGTTCCAGCGGCCTTCCGGCGGGACGAAGTGGTACCTGGGCCGGAATTTGTCCGCGACCAGCTTCTCCCGCAGCTCGTAGGACTCCATCAGGTAGTCGTCGAAGTCGCTCATCAGGTACACACCATGCGATATAGCCGACGAACGCTGCGGCCGGCGTGGTTGGCCGTTATAGCGCCTCGGCCGGCTGTGCCGACCGGTGGGGCCGCCGGCGCCCGATCACCACCGGCCGCGCCGCGATAGTCCCCGACCCCGGCCGCGCGACGCGCGGCCGGGGTCGGAAGTGGACCGTGTGCGCTAGACCGGCGCTACATCATGTCCATCGACATGTCGCTCATCTTGTTGAGCTCGTCCTCCGAGGTCCCCACGCCGTAAATCACACCCTCGTCGGTGCCGGCCAGGAACTCGGCCTCGGTGCCGCGACTGATCACGTCAACCGCGATGCGGTGCGACAGACCCATGCCCATGTCGTCGTCCATGCTCATGTCGTCGTCCATCGACATGTCGTCGTCCATGGACATGTCATCGCCCATCATGGCCATGCCCGCAGCGATTCGAGCTTCGGCCACGGCGACGATGCGGTCGTAGTACATGTTGTCGGTCGGGGAGTCCATCATCATCATCGCGTCGAGCTCGGCGTTGTGATCGTGGATCCACTGACCCGCGGCGTCATCGCCGTAGATCGCGCGGTAGGTCGCCTGCACATCCGCCGACTGGTCTTCGAGCCGCTGGCCATCCTTTGCGGCCGGATGCATATCCGCCAGTGCCGGCGACAAGGTGGCGAGGACCAATGCACTGACGACGACCAAGAGCATCAGCGCGCGCCACGGCGCGGGCACGGAACTGGTACGAATCAATGGAGCAAGCCTTTCTCCGGTTTCATCCGCCACCGTGGCGGGTGAGAAGGGACCATTAGTTTTCTACAGGGTCAAGAGACCGTCAAACCTGACGCGCGGACCGTGCAAAGACTTACCGAAATGGGCTCGAATCGCTCGAATACACCATAAAATGACGTGGGGCTGAGAGGTCGCTTGCGGCGGCTGTGCATAAATTCGAAGGGCGGCGCCGTGCATCGACCCGGCGATGGGAAGCAGGGCAAGTTCTGCCCCGAACATGCGGCGCACTCGGCATCCGAGCCAACCGCATGCACGTATAGGTGGTTGGGAGCGCTGTGCGCCTAGGAGATACGGATGGCTGACGAGATCGCCCGGCGGCTGGCCCGCACATTGAAGTCGTGGGCGCCCGCCGGCCTGGCGGGGGTCTTGTCCGGACTGCTGGCCGTGGGCGTGAGCGAGCTCTACGCCGGGATTTTCGGTGGTCTGCCATCGCTGCTCGTCTCCATCAGCGGCCGGATCGTCGACCTGAGTCCGCGGGCCATGGAAGAGTTCGCGATCAGCGTGTTCGGCACCAGCGACAAGCTGGCGCTCGTCATCTTCCTCGTGGTGCTCACCGCAATCTTCAGCGCCACGCTCGGCGTCGTGGCCCTGCGGTCTCGACCGGTGGCGGTGGCGGGCTTTGTGGCGTTCGGAGTCCTGGCAGGTCTGGCAAACGCCTTCGACGCCCAGTCAACACCGGCCCATACCGCGGCGGCGGCGGCGATTTCGGTGGGGCTGCCGGTGGCGGCGCTCTTGTGGCTCATCCGCCTAATCCGGGAGCCCACGACGGCCACGGTAGCGATGTCGGCGAGCCGGATGCGGCGACAGCGACGGCTCTTTCTTGGTACGGCCACGGTGGTTGCAGCGGCCTCGGTCGCGACCGGCATCGTTGGGCGCAATCTGATCGAGCGCGCCAAGGTCGTCGTGGCCAAGCGCGAGGATGTGGTGCTGCCGCCGGTGAGCGACCGCGCGGCGGTGACGCTGCCGGGGCCGGCGCCGACGATCACCGTCGCGGAGGCGCTCGCGCCCACGCCAACCCCCGAGCCCACGCCCACCCCCGCACCCGAGCCGACATCGACTCCTACACCCGAGCCGACACCCACTCCGACGCGGGAGCCCACGCCCACTCCAACGCCCGAACCCACCCCAACCGCCACGCCCGAGCCCACCTCGACGCCCACGCCGACGCCAACCCCCGAACCGACGCCGACGCCCACACCCGAGCCCACGCCAACTCCTACGCCCGAGCCCACGCCCGCAACCGTGGCCCGCGCGGAGCAGGCAGCCGCGTCGCAGGCAACCCCGACGCCCACACCCGAGCCGACACCCACTCCGACACCGGAGCCCACGGCCACGCCGACTCCAGAGCCAACGCCAACGCCTACGCCGGAGCCGACTCCCACCCCCACGCCGGAGCCCACGCCGGAGCCCACGCCCACGCCCACGCCCGAGCCAACCCCGACTCCCACGCCGGAGCCAACCCCGACTCCCACGCCGGAGCCGACGCCCACACCTACGCCGCCCCCCACGCCCGCGCCAGTTCAGCCGCTGACAACGACGACGGTTCCCGTGGACGGGATGACGCCGCTGGTCACGCCGAACAACGACTTCTACCGGATTGACACCGCGTTCTCGATTCCACGCGTCGACGTCAACACCTGGCGGCTCAGCATTGGGGGCCTGGTCGAGCGTCCGTACAGCATTTCCTTCGACGAGTTGCTAGGGCTCTCGACGTTCGAGGAGTTCATCACGCTGTGCTGCGTCTCCAACCAGGTGGGCGGAAACCTGATCGGCAATGCCAAGTGGCAGGGCGTGCCGATTTGGCACCTGATCAACCACGCCGGGGTGAAGCCGGAAGCCACCCAGATCGTCGGACGGTCGGTTGACGGCTTCACGGTCGGATTTCCGCGCGACGTGGCATTCGATGGACGTCCGGCGCTGGTGGCCGTGGGAATGAATGGCGAAGCGCTGCCGTTCAAGCATGGCTTTCCGGCGCGTCTCATCGTGTCGGGCCTCTACGGCTACGTCTCGGCCACGAAATGGCTGCAGGAGATCGAGCTCACCACCTGGGAAGGGTTCGACGGCTACTGGATCCCGCGAGGCTGGTCCAAGCGCGGTCCCGTCAAGCTGCAATCCCGGATCGACGTTCCCAGGCGCTCAGCGACGATAAGCCCCGGCCGGCAACCCATCGCCGGTGTGGCGTGGGCGCAGAACCGCGGCATCAGCAAGGTGGAGGTGCAGATTGACGGCGGCGACTGGAACGAAGCCAGGCTCGCCCTGCCGATCAGCAAGCACACCTGGGTGCAGTGGGTGCACGAGTGGGACGCCACCCCCGGCTCGCACGTTGTCCGGGTGCGCGCCACCGAGGCCAACGGCGAAGTGCAACCCGAGGCTCCGAGGCCGCCGGCGCCGAACGGCGCCGAGGGCTGGCATCAAATCAGGTTCAACGTCTCCGACTCATAGCCGCCGCCGAATGAAGCACGTCGGGGCCGCTCGTCTTACCGCTCTCACGCGCACTGGCGCCAAGGCGCCGCGCGGAGGAACTACGACGGGCCAGGCTGGTCGGCAGACTCCATCCGATAGCTGACGAGCATCTCGACACTGGCGAGCGCCAGTTGGCAATCGACCATGGGGTTGCGCCCGATCAACTTCACGCGCAGCCGGTTCCAGCCCTGTCGCGCAAGGGGCGGGGACACGTCGAAGTCGAGCCAGGTGTCGTTGTAGAGCTGGCGCGCGCGGGCCTGGGACGTGTCGAGGCTGTGGCCGTTGAGGTCGAATTGAAGCTCGTCGGGCGCCGTGAGCTGCTCGATGAGCAGGCGCAAGGTGACCGACTCGAGCGCCCCGTCCTTCGCGGCTGCGTCGAGATCGTCCGCGACGTCGACCGAAACCTCCACCTCGTCTCCGGGCTTCTCGAGCGTCGCCGGCAGTGGCCCCTCGCCCCATTCCCGCTGATCCACCAGGTAGTGCTTGTCCTTGCGCGCGATGAGGTCCGGGTCGGCCATCTCCTTCCAGGGCTGGCGGTCGTAGTCAAGATCGCGGGTGAAGGGGATGAGGTGGTTGTTGAAGAGGTAGATGCCATCGGCGCCGGCCCGCCAGTGGGCTGCGGCCACGGCTCGGCACATTTCCGTGGAGTAGTAGTTGCGCTCGTTCCACAGCATCGCCGCCGAAAACGATCGGTTCTGGCCGAACAACCCGAGGTTTTGCGCGATGACCTGCACGCCGGTACCCCGCGCGGCCTCGACATACCCCTCAACGGGAAGCCGGTGCCTGTTGCCCATGGCTTGGCCGACGACGAGGATATCGAGCAAGCCTTCGGCCAGCCACGCGCGCACGTCGATTCCCGCGGTCATGGCCTGGTCCAGCGAGCCTGGGATCCGGGCGGAGAAATAGACGGGTCGTCCGACCTGCCGGCGCTTGGCGTCGAGGGCGGCCTTGAGTTCGCGCATCAAATCGGTGAGCAGTACCGCGCCGGCCTGCTCCTCGCCGTCGCGGAACAGCCTGGGGTAGCGGCAGAAATCCCAGTCAAGGCCGTCCAGGTCGTAGTTGGCGATGGCCTCCCGGGCCAGGGCCAGCTTGTAGTCCCGCACCTCCGGCACGGCGAAGTCGTAGGCCGTCTTGGCCCGCTGTTGAACCCCGGCGTAGGGCCGATCGACCGCGCGCTCGGGAGCATCCTGCCCGAGAAGCCAGTCGGGATGGGCGCGTTTCATGGGCGACATCAGCGGATCGTCCAGCCCACCGGGGAGCCTGAGGTCGTGCACGTCGTTGACGCGCATCGAGAGGAACACTTCCAGCCCGGCTCGGTGACCGTGCTCGATGACGACCGCGGCGGGATCCGCCCCCGCCTCGGTCATTTGCCGGGCGTTCTCGTAGATGCGCCAGTTGGAGGCGGTCGTGAACGGCGACCCGTCCTGTCCCCAGCGCGGACCCACCGCGGTGTCATGGCTGTAGTGGTCGGACAGGCGATGGGTCGGCGTGCCGAGGTAGGGATCGGTGCCAAGCTGCCAATAGATGGTGTCGACCTGGGTGCCGCGGAGGGGGTCGATCGCGAGCCGGGCCAGCCCTTCGGCGCCAATCGGCGCCTCCATGGTCGGAGCGACCAGCGTTCCACCGTCGTTACAAAGGATCAGTCGGTGCGGCTTCATCCCGCCATGCGCTCCGTTTCCGCACGAGCGAAACCCGACGGTCCCGCGCCCATAGGGTAAGGGCCGAAACGGAGATTCCGCATCGGGCCTCATTGGGCGGCCACGACCTACTTGCGGCCAGGCTCCCAGACCTCGACTACGCTGCGGACCGTCTCTCCGCACGCGAACGGCCGGTGAGAGCCCATGAAGTTCGATGTCGTCCAGCACCTCGGTGCGATGGAGCGCTCGGTGTCTTTGCTGGATCGCGATGGACTGCCCGCCAGCGCGGTCAGGCTGGCCCGCAGTTACGAGACGACGCTGGAGGACCTGTGGGACGCCACGACGAACGTCGACCGCATTCCGCGTTGGTTCGCTCCGGTGAGCGGAGAGCTCCGGCTTGGCGGACGCTATCAGGTGGCAGGCAACGCCGGAGGCGAGATCACGGCGTGCGAACGACATTCGCACTACGCGCTCACGTGGGTGTTTGGCGAGTGGGTGAGCTGGGTGGACGTGCGCGTGGCGGATGAAGGGTCGGGCCGCGCGCGGCTCGCGCTCACGCACACGGCGCATCTGTCGGAACACTGGGACACTTACGGGCCGGGAGCGGCGGGCGTCGGTTGGGAAATGGGTTTCCTGGGGCTCGCGCTGCATCTCGCGGAGCCCGACTGGCTGAAGCCCGACGAGATGGAGTTCGCCGCCTCGGCGGATGGCAAGGCGTTCATCGCCGGCAGTAGCGAGGGCTGGCGACGAGCGTCGGTGGCGGCCGGTACGGACCCCGAAGCCGCGGCTGCGGCAGCGCGGCAGACGACCGCGTTCTACTCCGGGGAGGAGCCCGAGCCCATGTGAGGCCGAGGCCTCCCGACGTTACTTGAGGCCGGGCCTCTCGCTCAGCGCGGCGGACAGGCCGACCACTCGAGAAATGACATCTCTCCTCGCTCCCTCTGCTTGCGCCTCAACTCGGCGATCTCCTCGTCGGTCAGTCGCTCCTCAGCCGTCGACACCGTCTCTGCGATGAGCTCGAGCTTCAGCTCCCGTTCGGTCAGCCATTCCCAGCGATCGACATTCACCGGGTGCGGATGCGGGTAAACATCGTCAGGACCGATCTCTTCGGCCACCAGGTAGAGAAACCCCGGCGCCGCTCCGTCATGCCGAATCCGGGCTGTGCTGGACCATGAGACGTGTGACGGTTGGTGGGAGAATGCCTTCGCGACATTCTTGTCTTTGGTGATCGAGCTTCCGGTTCTGAGCGTGGTCAGCATTTGATCGGATCCGTGATACCAGGGGCCACTATAGTCGTATTTGCTATCTATCATATCTTCTAGACCTTATGAACATTTATTCTCTTATATCGGAGTTGTTCGTTGCCAATGAGTCACGAATCAAGTAGCGCACAATGTTGCGCCTTCCATAATCAATCCATGCGTGTAGTGTTATAAGATACCAGTTGGAGGTTAGGCCAACGAATCTCGATCCAATTTCAAACCGTGCTAGAGTGCGAGCGGCTCATCGCAGAGTCTTGACAGTTGGCGACCCGACGTAGGCGGATCGAGAACGCTCCCTTGCCCTCCCCATTTCCCGAGGGCTGGTATTTCATCGCCAGCCGGGCGGACCTAGTCAAGTCCAGACTCATCCAGCGGACGTGGATGGGCGAGAACATTGTCGCCTGGTGTGACGCCGACGGGCGCGTCTGCGTCGCCGAGGCCTTTTGCCCGCACCTGGGAGCCGACCTGGGGCCCGAAGCCGGAGGCCGGATCTGCGACGGCCGGCTCGTGTGTCCGTTCCACGGCTATGAGTTCGACGCCGGCGGCCAGTGCGTCGCCACACCCTATGCCGATCCACCCAAGACCGCGAAACTGCGGGTCTTCGAGACGCAGGAAGTGATCGGCCTGGTCTTCGCCTGGTGGGGGATCGAGGGACGGGCGCCGCAATGGAGTCTGCCGCCGTACCCGCGGGAGGAGCCCGGCTGGACCAATTTCAAGATCAGGACCCTGCGCTTCGCCGGCCACCCCCAGGAGACGACGGAGAACTCCGTGGACCTGGGCCACCTGCGGTACGTCCACGGCTATGACAACGTCGACCGGGTCGAGCGGTTGTCGGTCGACGGGCCCTGTCTGAAGAGCGACTTCGACTTCAAGCGGGTTCGGACGATTGCCAAGGTCGCCAAGCTGACGTTCGACATCACCGCCAAAACTCGGATCTTCGGGCTGGGGTATTCGTACGTGAAGATTCGCGAGCACTCCATCGGGATGGATTTACGGTTTTGGGTGCTGTCGACGCCGGTCGACGGCACGCTGATCGACATGTCGTTGGTCTCGCAGATGCGGGAGATACGCAGACCGAAGCGCCGGATTGCCGGTCTGGGGTTTCTCCCGGTGAAGCTTCGCGCGCCCCTGATGAACAGATTCATCGCGGCCATGCAAAACCGGGATGTCTTGCAGGACGTGGTCATCTGGGAGCGCAAGCAGCATCGCTCCCTGCCCCGCCTGTGTCGTTCGGACGGTGAGATCATGCCGTTTCGAACGTACTGTGCGCAGTTCTATTCCGACTCGCCTGAGGTTACGACTTCACTCCCCAAGCAATCCGGCGAAACCCTACAATGACCGGCCAAATTGGCCCTGACTCCCAGGTACCGAATCGGGACGCCATGCGCAACGCTTCCCGAACCAAATCGAGATTGAAGGGCAGGCAATGAATCAGGTACTCGGCAAGCTGAGCTCGCTGGTCACGGCCCGCCCGTGGATCACGCTCCTCGTCCTTCTTCTCGTCACCCTCGCGCTGGGAGCCGGAGCGGTCGTCCGCGCGCCGCCTCCGACGACCGCCGAGACGCTCCCCGACAACAGTCCCATTTCCGACGCGATGGCCGAGATCAATGAGCTCTTCGGGGACCACGGCGAGATCAGCGCCGTCACCCTCATTTTCCGCGGAGACGCGCTCACGCCCACCGGGCTCGCCCAGATGGATGCACTGATCAACGACATCGTCGGCGACGCGGGGGTGCAGGAGCTCCTGGCTCCGACCAATCCGGTCTTTGCGCCGTCGGGGCTGATCAAGTTCGCGCTCCAGACCGACAGCTTCGATGCGGTGACACAGGCCCAAATCGATGCCGTCCGCGTACTCCCGGAGATTCAACCGGCCCTGGCGGCAATGACCGGCACCGACACCGACGGCACGCGGGTCGCGATCGGCAGTATCAGCTTGCTCGACACCGGCGACGAGCGCCTGAAGACCGCCGAGCGAACGATCAATGCACTGTCTAAATCTTCTGAGGGTCCGCTAAGCGCAAGCAGCGTGTCGTTCATCATCCTCGAGGACGAGTACACAGAGGCCACGGAGACGGGAATGGGTCCCCTCATCGGCGTGGCGTTCATTCTGATCGCGTTGCTGCTGGTGCTTTTCATGCGCACGGTGTCCGACATGTTGCTGACGCTGGGCGGACTACTCGTGTCGATCATCTGGATCATTGGCGCCGAAGGCTGGCTCGGTCCGAATGCGCTGGGGCTCATCGGCCCGCCGAACTCGCTGACCACCATGGTGCCGATCATCGTGATCGGCCTCACGGTGGACTACGCCATTCAGACCATCTCGCACTACCGCGAGCAACGTCTCGAGGGCGGCGAGGTGCGCGAGGCCATTCGCACGGGACTGCGCATTGTGTCCGTCCCGCTGATGCTGGCGGCCATCACGACGATCGTCGGAATGTTGGCCAGCCTGTTTTCCCCGATCGGTATCGTGCGTGACTTCGGCGTCGTCGCGGGCCTGGGCATCGCGATGAGCCTGATCGTCATGCTGACGCTTGTCCCGGCCAGCCGGACGATCATGGACCGGCGACGCGAGAAGAAGGGTACGTTGAAGCCGCCGCGTCCAATCGTGCACGCCTTGCCGGGCATCGAGCGACTGGCCGGCCTGCTGGGCCGCAGCGTGACCCGCCGGCCGGCGTACTACATCATCGCCGTGGCCGCGGTCACGATCGGGCTCGGAATCGCGTCAACCGGGCTGAAGTCTGAATTCAACATCCGCGATGTGCTGCCCCGGGGCGGGGCCGTGCTGGCGGATTTGGACACCCTGGAAGCGGCCATCGGCGGCACGGCCGAGGTGACCAATGTGCTCATCAAGGCCGAGGCCACCGAGACACGCACCCTGCTGAACATGCAGGACCTGACGACCGCCTTCGCGGACGAGACCCGGCGCCCGCCGGCGGCCGCAGGGCCGATTCAGACCTCGTTTGAATTGCTGCTGCGCGACTGGACGACCGACAGCGGCGTGCCGGGCGACAAGTACGACCCCGAGATCGCCGCTCTCTTCCAGGAGGCCTCGGCGGGCCTGCAGCTCGATCCTGAGCTGATGCAGGAAATCCTCGACCGGCTCGAGGCCATGGACCCGGCCGTTGGTCGCCTGCTGGTCAACGATCCGCAGGGCGTCGACTCCCTGCTGGTTCAATTTCAGAGCTACGGGGGCGACCCCAACCTGACGACGGCGCTGCAGCAGGACCTCGAGGACCTGTGGGCCGGCGACGACGAGGACATCACCGCAACATCGGAAAGCATCATCTCGATCACAGTCACGGACTCGATTACCGAGCGACAAACCGAGGCGATCGCCACGACGGTCGCGGCGGCCCTCACGGTGCTGGCCGTCTTCTTCTACTTGACGGTGCGGCAGCCGGCGCTGGCGGTTGTCGCCGTCGGGCCCATCGTGCTCGTGCTGATCTGTGTGCTGGGCACGATGGCGCTGCTGGGAATCCCCTACTCGCTCATCACGTCGATCATCACCGCGCTATCGATCGGAATCGGCGTGGACTACACCATTCACGTGATCCACCGCTATCGGGAGGAATTCGCGCGTCTGCGCAACCCGGAGGAAGCGGCGGTGCGCACGCTGGCGACCACGGGATCGGCGCTGCTGGGATCGGCGATGACCACGGCGCTCGGCCTGGGCGTCCTGGCGGCTTCGCCGCTCCTTGCTTCCCAGCAGTTCGGTATCACCGCGGCGATCACGATCGCCTACTCGCTCATCGTCAGCATCGTGCTGGTGCCGCCGGCCATGACGGTGTGGGGCGCCTATCAAAACATGCGGCTGCGCTCGATGGTCGAGCGCGAGTGGGCCGACCTGGACGTGGCTATCGAAGAGGTGTATCGGCGCCACGAGGACGACGAACAGGCTTCGCCGACGACAGATTCATGACAGGCCGGGCGCGCTCGCGTGTCCCCAGTCGCCGAGCCGCTGCTTGAACCAGGCGTGCAACTCCCGCTAGCCAAGGAGCTTGGACAGCTCCGCGACCTCTCCAGGGGGCTGAAAGGCGCGTACCGCGGGGGAGACGCCAACCGTCGGGTGCGGCACTTCAGCGGATGGCTGCGCCGAGCAACGGCGGATGACGACGGCGCGAGCGGCTACGACCACGCCAAAACCGTGAAGGAGTACTACGACCTCTGCGGCGAGTTCATGGTGTTCGGCTGGGGCGAATCGCTCCACTTCGCGCCGCTGGCGCCTCACGAAAGCCTGCAGGACTCCAAGACCAGGCATCAGCGGTTGATGATCGCCAAGCTGGAGCTGCGCGAGGGCATGACGGTGATCGACGTGGGCTGCGGCATCGGCGGCCCGCTGCGTCGGGTCATCCGCGAGGCCGGCGTGAGCGTCCTCGGGGTCAACAGCAACGAGATCCAGTTGGAGAAGGCCAAGTCGCTCGACGCCGACGCGGGGCTCGACCACATGGCCGACTACCTCGCGTGCAGCTTCATGGACATGGAGGCGATCGCGGACGACACGTTCGACCGGGGCTACGCCATTGAGTCGACGTGCCACGCCCCGGACAAGGCCGGCGCGTTCGCCGAAATTTGCCGCGTGCTAAAGCCCGGCGCGCTCTTCTGGGGACAGGAAATGTGCCTGACGGACGCGTTCGATCCTTACGACAAGCGACACCGGCACATCGAACAGGAGCTGAAGTACTCCATCGCGCTCAAGGACATCGCGACGATGGGCCAGGTCAACCGCGACCTCGAATCGGCGGGATTTCAGGTCATCGAGGGCCGGGATTTGGCGGTCGCGGGGAACGGTCCGACCACTCCGTGGTACCAGCCCATGGTGAATCGGCGCCAAACGCTCGGCAACGCCCTGCACCGGACGCCCATCGGCCGCAAGGCGTTCATGGGGGCGTCGAGGCTGGTCGAGGCGGTGGGAGTCTTTCCGAAGGGCGCCACCGACGTCGTCGCCCTGATGCATCGCACCGCCAACGCCTATGTCGCCGGCGGCAGGGCCGGGATTTTCACGCCGCTGTACTGTTTTCTGGCGCGCAAACCCGGGTAGGCTCGCCGCGTCACTCGGGCGAGGCTCGGCGCCTTAAGCGGTCAGTTCGCGTCGCTGCTTGGCAATGCGGAACTTCAGCTTCTTGCTCGGTTTGCTCGACGGCAGCGGGCTAAACCCGAGCTCGAAGTTCGGCGGCGACACCTCGATATCGAAGTGGCGCGCGATCATCAGCACGTTGGCCGCCAGTTGCAGTTCCACCCACCCCGTCCCGAGGCACCGGTGCGTGCCCAGCCCATACGGGGCGTAACCAGGACCGCGATGCTCATTGCGCGGCGGCTGGTAGCGGTCGATGTCAAATTTGAAGGGTTCGGGAAACACGCTTTCCGTGTAGTGCGTGGCCGTCTGGGCAATGTGAAGCCGGGACCCGACGGGCAGCTCGTAGCCTTCGACCACGCACGAATTCATCACGTTCCGAATGGACATCGGGACGATCGGGTAGACCCGCAGGCACTCCATGAGAAAGCGATGGGTGACGTCGATCTCTCGTGGCCTGAATGCCTCTCCACTTGGGTCGCCGTTGGCGAACAACGCATCGGCTTCGTCGCGGATCTTCGCGTAGATCTCCGGCTTCGACGCCATGGCATACAACACGAAGCTGAACATGTCGCCAAGGTAGACGCTCGCGATCAGCGCGGCTGACAGCGCGAAGGGCAGATTCGACTCCGGGACGAACTGCGGATCGGTCGCGTGCAGGCCGAGAAGGTCGTCCGCAAGATCGCGCGGACATCCAGCCCGCTGCGCGGGCGTGTGGCCAATCCGCACCCGGTTCAGCAGTGTGTCCAAAGACCTCATCCGGCGTTTCATGCCTGGGGTCCGCAGCATGAACTTGGGCAGCACCTTTGCGACGTGAACGCTGAGCGCCCGTTCCTTGAACCGCGCCAAATCCGCAAAGACATCCTGGGAATCAACGCTGATAAGGAGCGGCGAAAGCTGCGCGTTGATCATTCGCCGGCACATCTCCGTTGCCTGGTAAGTTTCCCCAACCTCCCAGTCCGCCATATAGCCCCGTGCATGCCGGTACACCTGGTCTAGCTGTCCCGCGAGCCTGCCGCGGGAATACCCCGGGCCCAACGACTTGCGAAGCCGAAAGTGATCGGCGCCATCCAGGGACGGCAATACGCCCGAGGCGCCATAGACCTTCTCGAAGTCCGCAAAATAGTCCCTCGTCCGCAGGTACCTGCGCCCGCTCCGATGGACCCAGCGGTTCACCTCGAGGCCGCCAACGAAGATCATTGGTTCCACAAGAGGCGGACGGATCATGAACACCGGCCCGTACTCTTCGGTGAGCTGCGCGAATAGGGCGGGAAAGTTCCCGTTGCGAACGTGCCGATTCAGCAGCAGCCGCCACAGCGGGACGGTCGGAATCTTCTTGGACAGGGCGGAATGCTGGAGCAGCGGTGCGGCAAGGCTCTGTGACACGGCATCGGCGATCGACCGGCCGATCAAGTCCATATTGCAGATGAAGTGAATGCGCTCCTCATCCTGTTCTTCAAGCTGGAAGATGAAGCGAAACACATCACAGGTATTGACCAGGCAGATGATGATCACGTCTCGCGGATCGGGAATTTCGTTGTTGAAGATCGCCTTGCCGATGCGGGTCTTCACAAACTGCGCCGCGGATCGCTCTGGGGAGCTTTCGAACATATCCCCCTGCCGCGCGGCCCGGGCAAGCGTCCAGAACCCGCCCTCGTGATGATCCAGAATCCCCATGTCAACCAAGCGATCCAGCGTGAGATCGATGATCGATTCGGCGCGGGGCGCCAGCCGTTCGATCCAATACTGGGCGTTATGCCGGCCCGGCTCGCTCGCAATCTCCTCGAGGATGGGGTCCAGCGTCGGGTCGCCCGTTTCCGCCGCATCGACGAGAAACAGCGACTCGATATCCGTGTCGATGCGCGACATGAGCGAGAGCTCGGCGAGCGCCGCGCCGACGACGGCGCAGTTCAGACGCCATCCTGGAACCTGGTGAAAGTAGCCGCTCTCCTCATTGAGGAGCATCAGGAGAAGCTCTTCGGAAAGGCTTAACTGACGGGTCGACGTACTGTCTGCGACGGCCATCCGACTTAGTCCTTGTGCTTGCCCTAAGCTCGCAAGGGCCTGTCGTCCCTGTATCGCATTATACAACCGCGACTGCCCAGCGGCAACGAGATATCAAAAGACGAATCAACGATAAAGCAGGATTAGTATTTCGACATATCTTCGGGAGTCACTTCAACAAAACTCATACACTCAAGCGACTCATATTCAGTCGACCGACGTTCGAGTATTAGCCTTTTGCCTTCTTGAACCGCCAACCGTGCATGATGCTGCCGTAATGGTTGAATGACCGCCTTGCCCTGGCGTCGTCAAATGGATAGACGGCCCCGATCTGCGTTGCCGCGGCGAGACCACTCACAAAGCAAGTTTCCTGACTATTGACCAGCGTGTGCGCGCCGCAGTGCCACGTCCGCCTTCTGCCCTGAATGAACTGGAAGAGGTTCACAAGCCAGGCCACGTGGCGCACGTCGTGCACGATGTGTTGGAACCACCATCTTCCAACGATCTTTTGACCATCGATCTCGCTGATTGGATTGTAGGTAACCAGACACGGTTTGTCTGACCGATTGGCCCATGGTTGCTGGTTGTGCATGATGTACGTAATTTCATAGTTGTCGGGTCGCGCGCCATACTGCTCAATATGGTTGCTCCGCGTCTCCAGCGGTTTCACGGCGTTGTCCGGAAGCACTGAAGAATCCGAATGAATCACCGTGTGATTGTGGAGCTCGCTCTCATATCGAATCGAAGACAGGATATAGCGCTCGAGCAGCGTGGGTTTATCGAGAATCATCAAGGTCTGGTTCGCATTGCACGCGAATACCACCTCGTCGAACGCCTCCGTCACGCCGCCTTCGTCCTCAACGACGACGCCCGAGGACTGCCGGTACACCTTTCTGACCGGACGGTTGAGGTAGAGCTTGTCTCGAAAACCCGCTGACAAGTTCTCGTAGATGCGGCGCGTCCCCTGGTCCCATGTCTGCATTGGGGTGGCGGTTTCGATATCGAAGAAGTCGAGGTACCTCGCGAAGAGCGCGGCGGGCATGTCGAACACGTTGGTCGCCATCAGGAAATTGACGAACATGGGCTTGAGAATTTTGTACCGAAAGTCGCCGGAGAATCCCCCCAGATTCAGCACCGTGCCCATGCTGATGTAGTTGAACGGGTTGAGCGCGTTGAGCAACTTCGACTGGGTACGGCTCAGCCAGCCAATCCAGTGCAGGCGTCGCAAGAGGCGCTGGAACTTTGCGATCTCGACGTGCAGCTGGTCTCTGATCTCGGAGTCAAAGTCGTGGGCGTAGATTTGGCCGCGGTACTTCACGCTGTAGCTGAACCTGGTATCGACCAAGTCGATGCCGAACTGCTTCATCAGCAGGACGATGTGGTCGTACACCGACGGAATGCAGGCGGTTACGGAAATGTCGAACGGAATCGAGCTGCCGTCATCCTGCGGCATATCGGCGGTGATCGCGTTTCCGCCGATCCGGTCCCGCGCTTCGAACAGACGGAAATCGAAGCGGTCCGGGTGGTGATGCAGGCCCCATGCGGCAGCTAGCCCTGAGATCCCTCCGCCGATGATGGCTATCCGCCGCAGCGTCATCCTCTCCCGCCGGTTCGCGGCGCCGCCGAGCTCGCGGTTGCCGCGCTCTTCCGGTCTGAATACGTAACACGCCCGGAGGGATTCGAACCCCCGACCCCTGGTTCCGAAGGCCCGATCCGGCCATCTGATGAGGCTCGATTGGACCCGATGTGAATCGGTCCAAACCTGTTAGCGAAGATCGTTCGCCCGATGGCGTGGGACCTCGTCCGGTCAAAGTCAATCCAAAACTAGCGCAAAGCCCGGGGGATCTCCGCCGGCTTGCTTCCAGGAGATCAGCGCTCTTCGAGAGCCTCAGCACTGGTCTGCAGTCGCCACCGCAGCGCTGGGGAATTGGCGCGGGCAGGGGGAATCTCAGACTTCCCCGGCTAGCGGTCGGGCCGCATCACGCGCAGGGCCTGGGGCACGACCGTGATCGTGACCGGCGGGTGTGCAACGAACTCACCGTCGGCCCAGACTCCGACCTTCCGGTTTGCCGCCAGCTGCACCTGCCGGATCCGGTGATACGCCACCGCGGGATGCCCCACATGCGATCCGGCGAGAGCGCGGGGCAGCATCCGAAGGATCTCCCACTTGGGCATGCGCCGGACCAGGCAGAGATCCAGGCGACCGTCGTCAGGACGCGCGTCCGGCGCGACCCGGATCCGCCCGCCATAGCGGCTCGTGTTGCCCACGGCCGCCAGGAGGAGTTGCCCGCGGAAGGCGCCGAAGTCGCCCCGCACCGTGGCGTCGGGCCACGCGTAGGTGCGAAGCGTGACGGCTGCGCCGTAGAGGTACGCGCCCGACGCGCCCAGGATGGCTGGGGCCCGCCCATCCGCCACGAACTCCGCGACCTCACTGTCGAACCCGAACGTCGCGACCGTGATGAAATACGCGCTCCCGCGTTCCTGGCTCACCGGATCGCTGCCGACCACATGGCCCAGGTCCAGCGTCTGGGTCCGGTGGTGCAGGAGGCCCGTGATCGCCGCGTCGGGCCCTGCCGGCAGGCCCAGCGCGTGGGCCAGATCGTTACAGCGACCGGCGGGCAGGATGCCCAACTCGAGCTCCTGCCGGGACGACGCGGGCGCCGCCATGATGCCGTTCACGACCTCGTGCACGGTCCCGTCGCCGCCAGACGCCACAATCCGCGTCGAGCCCGCCTCGACGGCTTCCCGGGCCAGCCTCGCGGCCGCTCCCGGAGCGTCAGTGGCGCGCACGTCGGCCTCCGTGCCCTGTGCGTCCAGCCTGGACGACAGACTAGTCGCCCGCGCCAGGGCACGGCCGCGCCCAGCGCGTCCGTTCGCAATGATCGTCCACCGATCCTGCGAGCGATGCATCGTCTAGCGCCGCCGATCGTTCCGCCGCATGGCGACCCCGCCGACCCAGCGCCGGCTCGGCGCTCGCGTTCGTGACATCTGGATGGTGTCGCCCCTTGGTCCGTCCTGGCGCGCAATCTTTCCCCGGGCGCACGATCGTCGCAACCCGCCGATCGGCCTTACAACGATGGGGCCAAGTGGGAGAGTGACGCCTCAGAAGGCCCGATGCGGCCATCTGATGAGGCTCGATCACCGGATGGTCGCGCAACAAGTTTGGGACAAATGGCACGCCCGGAGGGATTCGAACCCCCGACCCCTGGTTCCGAAGACCAGTGCTCTAATCCGCTGAGCTACGGGCGCCTGGCGGCATGACGATTCTAGCGAGGCGCGCTATCCGGCGACGGGTGCGTCGTCGCCGATCGGGGCGGGGACATAGGATTCGGCGTCGCCCAGCATCTCGAAGGGGCCTTCGATCCACCGGACGGGATCGACGGCGGCGCCCGCGACGTACATCTCCCAATGGATGTGGGGACCGGTCGAGCGACCGGTTGAGCCCACCAGACCGACGGTGGCGCCGCGCTCGACCACCTGACCGAGCAAGACCGAGAAGTCGTGCAGGTGATAGAAGAGCGTGTAGACGCCGAAGCCGTGATCCAGGATCACCGTGTTGCCACGGATCGTGAGCGGCCCGACAAAGGCGACGCGTCCTCGATTTGGCGCGGGGATTGGAGCTCCGGTCGGCGCCGCGTAGTCGACGCCTTCGTGCACCGACATGAATGATCCGGGCTGCAAGGTGCGGCGCTCGCCGTAAGGCGAAGTGACCCGGCCGACGCCGGGCCGCTGGAACGGCCCGGACCACAGCGGCCCCCCGCTCACCCGCTGCACGATGGTGTGGAGAAACTCGCGCTCTTCCTGTGCGACGGCCTCGTCGAGCAAGTCTTCGTGGCTTTCCGGAATATGGAACTCCGCCGAGGGGTACTCGCGCTCCGCAAGCTCGACCGAGATGTCGACCATGCGCTCGCCGACGCTCACTTGCAGGTCCTGCGGGCCTGTCATGGCCGTGGAGGCCGTCCCAACCATGGCGTGCCACGTGCCGTCGAGGCAGAGCAGCGGGGCGGCTTGCCCATTCCAGGTCACCGACACGCCGGGGGCCGCCGTGTGCACTTGGATGCCGATCGCGTCGCCCGGCTGCGGCGTCTCGGAGTTGATGGTCACAAGGTCCGCATCGGCGGGCGGCGCGTGGGGGTCGATGGGCGTGGTCGCCGCCGCCGGATAGAGGCCGGCTTCCTTGGCCAAATCACCCGAATTGGCGAAGACGACCTGGCCGGCGCGGGCCCACGGCACGTCCACCAGCCACTGCTGCAGCACGGCTCGCTGCGTCCGCATCGCCACCATGCTGCCGAAGTCGCCGTAGGCGATGGGCAGCCCGAGCCGCGTGAGCCAGCTGGGCACGGCGAAGTAGGCGTCGCGAATGGCCGGATTCACGTCCAGCAGCGCCAGGTGGTTCTCCATGATCTGGGAAAACGGCACGCCGGCGTCCTCGGGCAGCGTGGCGTGCCTGGGCACCTGCCGGAACGATTCCAGCCAATCGTCGTGGCCCTCTCGATTCATGACGTCCATGGTGTTGGCCACGTTGACGCCGTCCTTGGACGGGTCCCACTGCAGCACCATCTTTTGAAACGCTTGCACGAGAAAGCCATGCAGGAGGAAGCGGTGCGACACCGGGTAGCCGACCACCTGGATGCCGCCGAGCTCCTGAAACGCCGTCCAGAACTTGGCGGCGTCGTCATCCCGCACGGGATAGCCGCCGCCGGTGTCGCCGCCCGTCTGGGTAAAGAAGCGGCCACCGTTGATCGGAAAGTCGGGCCCGAAACCGCAGGCCGTGCCGAACGGTACTTCGGGCACCTCTGCCGCCAGCGGCACGGGCAGCGCAGCCAGCGCGAGGGCGAGGACGAGAGCCACGGCCACACGGCGCATGGCGGACCGAGTGCGGGGGGATTTCACAGGCGATTAGCCTAGCATCGGAACGGCGGCGGCACCGGTGATCAAACGCCGGCGCACGCCCGGTGTGACGCGCCGCCGCACGCCCGAAACTCTGGCACTCTTGGTCGCAGATCATGGATGGCGACGCACCCGTGAAGCAGCGCGGATTCCGACGGCGGGTGGGCGGGCTGGCTCGGGCCGCGAGAACCATGTCGCGGAGCATTGCGGACACCGCGCGGCGCGCCCAGGATCACGTCGGCGAGAGCGTTGAGGCGACCACTCGCGCCACGATGGCGTGGATCGAAGCCCATACGCAGCTCCGCGTGCTGTACCTGACGGCGGACCGGTTTGGCACCCAGCAGCTTCCCACGTTCGCCGCCGCCATCAGCTTTCAGACCTTTGTCTCCCTGTTTCCGCTGATTGGCTTCGTCACCGCCATCGCGGCGTTCCTGGTGGAGCCCGACGTATTGGTGCAATTCGTCGCGGATCAGTCCGGTGACCTGGCCCCCGGGGCGGAGGATTTTCTGGAAAGCACGCTGCCGTCGATGGCGGCCGTGCGCGAGAGCGTCGGCGTCATCTCGCTCATCGCGCTCCTGTGGACCGGCAGCAATCTCTTCGGCGCGCTGCGCCGCGGTCTCGACGCGGCAACCGGCGCGACGCGGCGGCGCACGTTCGTTCAGGGCCGCGCGCTGGATCTCGCCACCACCATGGCTACCGGCGTGTTGCTCGGCGTGTCCGTGACCGTGACCGCCGTGCTGACGTTTCTGCTGCAATCCGAGCTGCTCGGCGGCGGCTCGCCGTTTGCCTGGCTCGGGTGGCTGCTGCGCTGGCTTGGCGTGCTGCTGCCGATCCTCTTCGCCACCGGCGTGTTCGGTCTGATGTATCACCTGGTGCCGGCCGAGCGCCTGGCGTGGCGTCCGGCGCTGGCGGGCGGACTGGTGGGAGCCGTCGGGTTCGAGATCGGGAAGAACGCCTTCGTCTGGTACACGGCCAACTTCGGTTCGTTCAACGCGATCTACGGCCCGATTGCGACGGTTGTCCTGCTGCTGATCTGGATCTACTTCAGCAGCATGATCTTCCTGGCCGGAGCGGCGTTCGGCTCGGCGGTGTCCGCCGCGATGGCGCGCGGTGAGCCCCCTCGAGCCGGCGCGGGCGCCTAAGGCGCCGCAGGAACGTTACATTCGTCACCTGAGAGACACATGCGTCACCGGCGCGGCGTTGTAGGGTAGGCATCCGGGATGGCTCACATCGCCCTCAACGCGCTGCCGGTATTCACCGAAGCCACATTTCGCAACGCCGGCGTGAGCCGCTTCAGCGCGCGCCTCATCGATGCCGTGCTTGAGACCGACGCCACGCATAGGTACTCGGTCTTCCTCAATGACAGCGTGCGCGAGCCGCCGTTTCGTACCCGGCCCGGAGTCCGCCTGCGGCGCACGCGGCTCCCAACGTCGCGCACCTGGGTGCGGATTCTCTGGGAGCACCTGGTGGCGCCGGGGTACCTGGCCCTGGTCGGCGCCGACGTCGTGCATTCGTTTCTGAACGTGACGCCGCTGGCCGCGCCGGGACGGCATGTGGTGGTGGTTCACGACCTGTCCTTTCTGCGGGCGCCCGAGACCCACCCGTCCCACCGACGGTGGTACCTGAATGCAGCCACCCGCTTGTCCACCCGGCGAGCGAGCGCGGTGCTGGCGGATTCCAAGTCGACGCGCCGCGACCTCATTGAGCTGTTCGGCGTGCCGCCGGACAAGATTTCCGTGGTCTACGCCGGTGTGGAACCTCAGTTTCATCCGCGCCCCGAGGCCGAGGTCGAGGCGTTCTGCGCGGCGCACGGCGTGCGGCGGCCCTTCGTGCTCAGCGTAGGGACCATCGAGCCCCGCAAGAACGTCGACGTACTGATACGAGCATTCGCCCGTCTGAGACGCGAGGGCCGTTACGCGGGCTCGCTGGTCATCGTTGGAGGACGTGGATGGATGGGCGTGGATGTGCCCGACCTTATCCAAGCGGCACAGGTGGGCGATTGCGCGCGCTGGCTCGGTTACGTCGATCAACGGGAGCTTCCCTTTTGGTACAGTGCAACTGACTTGCTGGTGTACCCCTCCAGCTATGAGGGGTTCGGCATGCCACCGCTTGAAGCCATGGCCAGCGGCGCGCCTGTGATCACGTCCAACCGGTCGTCCTTGCCGGAAGTCGTGGGAGACGCCGGGATCACGGTCGAACCACGGGATGAAGCCGCCCTCGCCGACGCCATGGCCCGAGTCCTGGAGTCACCCGAACGCCGCGACGCCATGCGCTCGCGGGGCCTCGTCCAAGCCCAGCGATTCAGTTGGCAATCGGCAGCTGAGACATGTCTCAACGCGTATCAGAGCGTCCTGAAATCGCGGTAACCGCACCGGCGCCCCCACCCGAATCCGTGGGCCGCGCCCGCGGGTCGCCGTGGCGCGTCCTCACGTCACCGTGGCTCACCGCCCTGGGCGACGTGGCCGTACTGTTCGGCGCCTTCGTGTTCGCGTACGCCCTGCGCTACGTCTGGAGTCTGGGCCCGGAGCTCAACGAGTTCCAGTTCACGCCCATCGACGCCTACTGGGTCGTCGCCGGCCTCTTCATCCCCGTCACAGTGCTGAGCTTCTACGTGCTGGGGCGCTATTCGGGGCGGCGCAGCGTGTCGCTCCTGGACGAGTTGCCGCGGATTGCGGCGGGCGTGGTGATCGGCACGGCGGCGGTGGTCTTCGTGTTCTTCGTGTCGCGGCCGTTGTTCTTCTCGCGCCTGATGTTCATGTACCTCGGGGCGGCCGGGGCCGTGGGCACGCTGGTGTGGCTGGGATTGCGGCTGGGCCTGGTGCAGGTGGTGCGCCGGGCCGGCTTCGACAACCAGCGCATCGTAGTCGTGGGCAGCGGGGTGGTGGCCAAGTACCTGATGCAGCAGCTGTCCGCGTCGCCGGCATCGGGCAACCGCGTGATCGGCTACCTGGAGGAGAGCGACGACCAAGGCAATGGCTCGGGATTCGGCCGGTTTCAGCGACTGGGCGACCTCAACGACCTGGAAGTGCTGATCCGAACCGAGACGATCGACGTGGTGTATATCGCGTTGTCGGCGACGACGCAGCACAACCTGGAACCGCTCATCGAGCGCTGCCGGGTCCACGGCGTGCGCTTCCGAGTGGTGCCCGACCTGCTGGAGGCGCAGTTTGGCCGCATGGAGATCCACCCGTTGGCGGGGATCCCCCTGGTCACACTGAGCGACAACGCCATCGTCGGCTTCAAATACGTGCAAAAGCGCGCGCTGGACATCGTGGTGAGCCTGCTCGGGCTCATCATCAGCGCGCCGCTGTGTCTGGTGATCGCGATTGCCATTCGGGTGGATTCGCGGGGCCCGGTCCTGTTTCGCCAGACGCGCATCGGCAAAGACGGCGCCGAGTTCACCCTCTTCAAGTTCCGGTCGATGGTGGTGGACGCGGAGGCCTTGAAGCGCCAAATGATCGCCGGCGGCCCGCACCCCGCGCTTTTCAAGATTCGCGACGACTCGCGTCGCACCCGGGTCGGACGCGTCCTGCGCCGCATGAGCCTGGACGAGCTGCCGCAGCTCTTCAATGTCCTGACCGGCAGCATGAGCCTGATCGGACCGCGGGCGCAGGTATCCGACGAGGTGGCCCAGTACGACGAGTGGGCGCGACACCGCCTGCGCGTGCATCCCGGCCTCACCGGGCTGTGGCAGGTCAGCGGACGCAGCGACCTCCCCTTCGAGGAAATGGTGATGCTCGACACGTACTACGTCGCCAACTGGTCGCTCGGCCTCGACCTGAAGATCCTGGTGAAGACTATTCCGGCCGTGCTGTCCGGACGCGGCGCATTCTGAGATCGCGCCGAGTCGCCGGAGTGCCGGAATGAGCGTCGCCCTCGTCCACGACTGGCTCAATCAGCAGGGCGGCGCCGAAGTGGTGCTGGAACAACTGCACGCGATGTATCCGGACGCCCCCGTATACACGTCGTTCTATGCCCAGGACCTCGTGGACCCCGCCTTTCGTCAACTGGACGTTCGCACCAACTGGCTGCAACGCCTGCCCGGCTGGCGCACGCGGCATCAGGCCTTTCTCCCGCTCTACCCGCTCGCGTTTCAGTCGACGCGGGTCCGAGACGCCAAGGTCGTGGTGAGCAACGTGAGCGCGTTTTGCAAGGGCATTCAGACGCCGCCAGGGTCGATCCACGTCTGCTACTGCCTCACCCCGACGCGATTCATCTGGATGCCGGAGGCGTATCTGCTGCGCGAAGGCTATCCCGCCTGGCTGCCCCGCGCGCTGGCGCCGCTGCTCTGGTGGATGCGGCGGTGGGACCGCGCGGCGGCGCAGAAGGTGACGCAGTTCGTCGCCATCTCGCAGGCCGTGGCCGAGCGGATCCGCCGCTTCTACGGGCGAGAGGCCATGGTCGTGCACCCACCGGTGCACACGACGCGGTTCGCGCCCACGACGGAGGTGGGCGACTACTTTCTGGTCGTGTCGCGGTTGATTCCCTACAAGCGCATCGACCTGGCCGTGCGCGCGTGCACGGAGGCGTCGCTGCCGCTTGTGGTCGTGGGCGACGGCCGCGACCTACACTCCCTGCGTCGGATGGCCGGGCCGACCGTCAGGTTCGCCGGCCGCGTGTCCGACGACGAAGTGCGACGGCACATGGCGCGCTGCCGCGCGTTCGTGTTCCCCGGTGAGGAGGATTTCGGCATCGCTCCGGTAGAGGCCCAGGCCGCCGGCCGCCCGGTGGTGGCATACGCCGCCGGCGGCGCGCTGGAGACCGTGCGCGACGGCGAGACGGGCGTGCTGTTTCCCGAACCGACCGTGCCCAGCCTGCTGCAGGCCCTGGAGCGCGTCACCGACATGCCCATCGATGCCGCGCGTCTCGTGCGACATGCCGCGCAATTCGACGCCTCCGTGTTTCGGTCCAAGCTGCGGCGCGCCATCGAGCTGACCGTCGAGCGGGCGCGCGCGCCCGAGGCGGCGACCTAGGTGTCGTCGGCACGCTTCGGGCGAGTGGTGCAGCGCTGGTGGGTATTCATCGCCGCCGTCACCGGCGCCACGATCATCGCCGCCATCGTGTGGCAACTCGTGGGACCGGTGGGGCTGCGCGCCGAGGCCGAGCTCGTCCTCACGCTGAACCTGCCGGAGGAAAGCCAGCGCCTGCAATACGGCGCCGAGAGCAGCCGGGCGCAGGCGGCGGGAATCGTGATAGAGGACCTGGCGCGTCTCACGCGCGGCCGAGAGTTGCTGCGGCTGGCGCACGCGGAGGTGACCGACGCCGGCCACACCATGGACTTCCGGACCATGTTCGAGACCATCGACGTCTATCCGCTCTCGCGCGGGCTGCGCATCGAGCTGGATTGGGGCGACGGCCCGGCGGCGCAGGCGCTGATCGACAGCATCGTGACGCTGCTGATCGACAATCAGGATTCCTACTACCCCACGCTGGGCGAGATTGGCACGCTGCGGCTGAGCGACAAGACTGACGAGCCCGAGCGCCCGCCGCGAGCGCTGGCGGCGCTTGACGTTGTGCTCAAGTCGGCGGTGGCGCTGATTCTTGCCGTTGCCGTAGCGCTGGTCGCGGATTGGCGGCTCAATCGGCTGCACGAGTCCGACGTGACCGACCTGATCGACGCGCCGGTGATCGGCCGCCTGCCGTGACGGAAGCCCACCCCGGATCGATGCGTTGGCCATTCGTCGCCATCGCGGGCGCGGCGGCGGCGGTGATCGCCGTGATCGTGAGCGCCATCGTGGTGGCGGTGGCCGAGCCGGTCTACCGCGCGTCGACGGACGTCTCGATCCGACCGAGGATCGCCGACCTGGGAGCCTCGGAAGCCGCATCACGTTTGATCCGCAACTACGCGGTCTGGGTCGACTCGGAGGGCTACGCCGCGCGGCTGAGCCCGGAGATTCGGGGCGGCCTGTCCGACGCCGAGATCGTCAAGCGCGTGCGGACCAACGGCGACTCCGACCGGCTGGTGGTGACCATTCAATCCGAGGACGAGGACGCCGACCGCGCAGCGGCGGTGGTGAACGGGCTGGCCGACGCGCTGGTGGCCGAAGTGGCCACGCCGGCGCGCTTGAACGACCCGGAGAAGGGACTCGAGGTCTCGGTCATCGACGCCGCGAAGGCGCCCGGCGCCCCGACGTGGCCGCGGGGCGAGGTGGTGATCCCGGTCGCGGCCATCGTGGGCGCCGTGGTGGGCGCCGCCGTGGCCTGGCTCATCGCCCCGGCGATGCCACGCGCGCGCAATGAAGGCGGCGCCTGATGGGGCAGAGCGGCGGCGGAGCAGCCATGCCCGGCATCGACGAGCTGCGCACCAACGTGCTCGTGGCCCTGGCCGACACGCCGCATCCGCTCGTGGCCGTGACCAGCCCCCGCGCCGATACGCGGCGGCTGGACGTGGCAGCGGCGCTGGCGGCATCGGTGGAGCAGACCGGACGCCGGGTGGCGCTGGTGGACGCGGACGTGTCCGAGCCGCGCGACGGCACGGCGGCGGCCGCAAGCACCGCGACCAAGACCGCGCCGGCGGTCTCCGAATCGAATCCAGCGCTGCTCGTAGCCGAGGCCTTTCGGGACCTGCTGGCCGACACCGCCGACGCCAACGACCTGGTGGTGGTGGCGTGCCCGCCGGTGCTCGACGTGGCCGAGACGCGCGCCATCACCGCGGCGTGCACCGCCACCGTGCTCGTGGCCTCGCAGCGCACCTCACGTCGCGATTCGACGGTGCAGGCCGCCAGGGTGCTGCGCGAGGCTGGCGCGCGGCTGCTGGGCGTGGCCCTGCGACGCTCCTAGGCGTTCCGGCGCAGCGGACCGAGGTCGGCCGGCGGTAGCTCGTCCGCCAGCATGCGCTCGTAGGCCGCGCGCGTGGCGGCGTCGGCTTCCTCCATGACGGCGGCGGGAATGTCGGCCTCGGCTGCAGCCACCGCCGTGGCGACCTCGTCCGGATTGCGGAAACCCACCAGCGCGGTCGAGACGGTCGGATTCTCGATGACCCAGCGCAGCGCCAGTTGCGGCAGGTCCAGTCCGGCCTGCTGCGCCAGCGCGCGCACCTGGTCCACCACCTCGAGGTTCCGCGGCAGGTGATCGGCGCGAAACAGCGGGAGGCCGAAGGCATAGCCGGTGCCCCGCCAATCCTCCTCATCGAGCTTGGTGTCGGCGGTTAGCTGCCCGGCGAGCACACCGTGCGCCAAGGAGCCATAGGCCATTACCCCGACGCCATGCTCCTCGCAGGCGGGAAACCTGCGCTCGGCGTGGCGCCGGTCGAGCATGTGATAGCCGACCTGGTTGGCGACCATGGGCAGGACGGCCGAAGCCTCGACCATCTGCTCGGGCGTGTAGTTGGAGACGCCGACGAACCGGACCTTGCCCTCGTCGACAAGCTCCTTGGCCGCGCCCATGGTGTCGGCGATGGGCGTATCGGGGTCCGGCCAGTGGTGCAGGAACACGTCGACGTGGTCCATGCCGAGGTTCCGCAGGCTGCGCTCGCAACTGCGGCGGACCGTCGCGGGCCGGGCGTCCAGCCGGTTGGCCTGCACGGACTCGTCGTACTCGATGCCGAACTTAGTGACCACGATCGCTTCATCGCGTCGTCCGCGCAGGGCCGCGCCTAGCAGATTCTCGGAGTGCCCGAAGCCGTAGCCGGCGGCGGTGTCGAACAGATTGACTCCCTGGTCGAGCGCGGCGTGGATCGTGGACGTGGCCTCGTCGTCCATGGCCGCGCCGTAAAAGCGCCCGCCCATGGGCCAGCCCCCGAATCCGACCACGCTCACGCGCAGCTCAGGCGTCCCCAGCTCGCGGTATTGCACGCCCGCGCCTAAGCCTCCCGTCGCAGCGGACCGACCCCGGCCGGCGGCTGCTCGTCCGCCCGCATGCGCTCGTAAGCCGCGCGGGTAACGTCCTCAGCCTCTTGCATGACGGCAGCAGGGACGTCCGCATCGGCCGCGGCCGCCGCCGCGGCGACTTCGTCTGGATTGCGGAACCCAACCAGCGCGGTCGAGACGGTCGGATTCTCGATGACCCAGCGCAGGGCCAGCTGCGGCAGGTCCAGTCCGGCCCGCTCGGCGAGCGCCCGCACCTGGTCCACGACATCCAAATTCTGCGGCAAGTGGTCGGCGTGAAAGATCGGCAAGCCGAAGGCATAGCCCGTGGCGCGCCAGTCGTCGTCGTTGAGCTTGGTGTCGAGCGTGAACTGCCCGGCCAGCACGCCGTGCGCCAGCGACCCGTAGGCCATCACCCCGACGCCGTGCTCCTCGCACGACGGGAAGATCCGCTCGGCGTGGCGCCGGTCGAGCATGTGGTAGCCGACCTGGTTGGCGACGATCGGCAGGACCGCCGACGCCTCGGCCATCTGCGCGGGCGTGTAGTTGGAGACGCCGACGAACCGGACCTTGCCCTCGTCGACCAGCTCCTTGGCGACGCCCATGGTGTCGGCGATGGGCGTATCGGGGTCCGGCCAGTGGTGCAGGAACACGTCGATGTGGTCTATGCCCAGGTGCCGCAGGCTGCTTTCGCAGCCCCGGCGGACCGCCGAGGGGCGCCCGTCGCGGCGGTAGGCGTGCACGGACTCATCCCGGTATATGCCGAACTTGGTGACCACGATCACCTCGTCGCGCCGCCCGCGCAGCGCGGCGCCCATCAGCGCCTCGGAGTGCCCCATGCCGTAGCCGGCGGCGGTGTCGAACAGGTTGATGCCCTGGTCGATCGCCGCGTGAATCGTGGACGTGGCCTCGGCGTCCATGTCCGCGCCGTAGAAGCGCCCGCCCATGGGCCAGCCGCCAAACCCGACCACGCTGACCCGAAGCTCCGGCGTTCCCATCTCGCGGTACTGCACGCCCACACCCTTTCCCCGACCCGTTGCGTGCGAAGCATGCGCCCGGCACCGGCGCGGGTCAACCGCGACTGATACCATATGCACGGCGCGCCTTGCCCGGCATCCGGCGCCCGCCCCACGCATCCACGAGGAGTCCTATGTCGTTCGCGGTGATCCGCTCGGGTGGCCAGCAGTTCCGCGTGCAGCCCGGAGACGTGATCGACGTGGAGCTGCGGGACGAGTCGTCCGGACCGGTGGCGTTCGAGGACGTGCTGCTGATCGATGACGACGACGGCCGGCACGTGGGCACGCCCACGCTGGACGGCGCGACCGTGCGCGGTACGGCGCTGGGCGAGGTCAAGGGGCGCAAGGTGCGGATCTTCACCTACCACGCCAAGAAACGACACCGGCGGCGCATGGGCCACCGGCAACGCTATACCCGGATTCGCATCGACGGCATCGACCGAGAGGCGTCGGCGGGCGACTAGACAGAGAAGCGGGGAACCTCATGGCACATAAGAAAGGCCTCGGCAGCAGCCGCAACGGACGCGACAGCAACCCCAAGATGCTGGGCGTCAAGCGCTCGGACGGCGAGTTCGTGCGCCCGGGCGAGATCATCGTGCGGCAGCGCGGCACCAAGCTGCTGCCCGGACCCAACATCGGCGTCGGCCGCGACCACACGCTCTTCGCGCTCATCGAGGGCCACGTCGTCTTCGAGCGCATGCGCGGGCGCACCCGCGTGCGCGTGGCGGACGCGGCCTAAACTACAGCTTCAGGGCCGATAGCTCAGTCGGAAGAGCGCCGCACTCGCATTGCGGAGGTCGTGGGTTCGAGTCCCATTCGGTCCACCAAGTGATGTCGTTTGTAGGCGCCAGAATCCATTCCGACGACCTTACGCGTATGCTTCTAAGGCGTGCACACATTGCGCTCGCTAGGCTGGGCCGCTCGCGTGTGCTACATTCCCGTACCACAGATACGGTCAGGAAATGTTGCACATGCCAAGCGGACTCGAAGCACCCCGAGAATCCTCGGGGTGCATTGTGTTGACCGGCGTCGACGCCATCGCCGCGCTGGCGAAGTTGGGGCTCGACCATCCGGATGACGCTGATCGAATTCGGTCCTTCGTCAGGGTTGCAGTGCGCACGGCTCGGGAAAAGCAAGTTGGCTACGCCTCAAACTATGCGGGCATCGTCGCGCACAACGAAGTCCTCCACGGACTTTGCAGCATCCTACGCGACCGAGGTTGGAATGAGCTTGAACGCAAGAATCACCTATTGATTGCCCATCCCGATTCGGGGGTTACTTTCGGCGTATCGTCGGCCGATCAAGACACCGGGATTCGCCAAGGGGACCCATGTACCCGGTACCCGAAAGGTCAAATGACCAGGCGGGTGGTGATCGCCAACCATCTTCGGTTTGATCAAACCACGCCGACATTTCCCAAGCCGGCACTGCTTCGGCGTAACACCTATCTGCTGCTGTTTTACGATGACATCGACCGGAAGCAGATTCGCTTAGAGATTTCACGACCGCTTTTCATGGGTTCCACCAATCGCCTAGCCGGCTGGGATCGCCGGAACATTCTTCCTCCAATCGACCTGTCGGGTGCGCCTGCGATCAAACAGCCAGGACCCGTCAGCTTCGACGTGAGAGTGAGACGCAATTAGCGAATATACAGCTTCGCGGCTTAGCCCGACACGGCTGGAGGTCGCCCGCAAGCGGCGTGGCCTGACTAGCAAGGCCCTCGCAGAAGCTGTCAGTCTCTCGGCATGGAGTCTAAGGGCCTATCAGCGTGGTGAGCGTACGCCTACTGCCGACACGGTCCGGCGCCTAAGTGAAGCTGTTGATTTCCCGGAGGCCTTCCTGACGGCTCCTGAGATTGACAAACTCGCACCAAGGTCCATTAGTTTCCGCTCGCTGCATCGCATGTCACAGCGCGTGCGCGACAAGGCAGTCGCGACCGCGACAATCGCCATTCAGTTGGCCACCTGGGTTGACGGGGAGTTTGTCTTACCGAAGCCCAAGATACCTGACTGGCAGTCTGTACCACCGGAGGAAGCTGCGTTGGGGCTTCGCCAGAATTGGGACGTGGGGATGGACCCGTTGCCCAATATGGTCCACTTGTTGGAGTCACGTGGCGTAAGGGTGTTCTCGTTGGTCGAGGAGTGTCGAGACCTCGATGGCCTGTCGCTTTGGCACGATTCGACACCTTACGTATTTCTCAATACGACTAAACCAGCAGCCAGAAGTCGATTTTCTGCGGCCCACGAGCTTGGACACCTATTGCTCCATCGGGCCTTCGGTCCTTCCGGTCATCGGACGACCGAGGCGGAAGCTAACCGGTTTGCTTCCGCATTCCTAATGCCGCGAGACAACATCATTGATAGTGTGCCCAAGGACAGCACGTTGAAAGAACTTGAGCATCACGCACGCACGTGGAACGTTTCGGTTCAGGCTCTCATCTATCGTATGCACGAAATCGGCATGACGACCCGGTGGCGCTACCGGTCATTGTTTATCGGCTACAACCGACGCCCGTTAGACGACTCAGGGCCAGGCGAGACGTCCAAGGTTTATCGGCAGGTGTTTGACCTGTTGCGCGCACAGGGTCGAGACCGATCCGATGTGGCCGACGCCATTCACCTGCACCTCGAAGATCTTCATGCGCTAGTGTTCGGCCTCGTCCCAACCATCCTTCCAGACGATCCAAGTCCCAGCCAGGTGCCCTATGACTCCATTCCGGAGACGGTGACCGGTACAGGTCCCCAACTTGTGCCCTAACCACTCTAGGCTGCTGGTTGAGGACGGTTGAGGCATCTACGGCGCTGTCGGAGATTTGTTCGGAGGGGCCAGGCGGCCGATAGCTCAGTCGGAAGAGCGCCGCACTCGCATTGCGTAGGTCGTGGGTTCGAGTCCCATTCGGTCCACCAGCACTTCTTGAACATGCCGTTGCAACACGCCAACGATTGCCCGATGCCACGGACCTCCCATGGGACGGGCTCCTTTCGTCAGTTCAGTAGGGTATTGGTACGATAGAGCCACATCGTAAAGGCTCTTAACTTTGCGGAGGCAATAGTCAATGGAAAGCTCCATTTACACACCTGAAAGCTACACGGATCGAATACGACATGTACTCGGCAACTGCCTCATCGAGACGAGTGTTTCTCAAAGTGAGAAGCTCATCGGCAAAGTACGTGATCGGTACGATCTCGGGGACCGTTTAGCACTCATCACCACCGACCGTCAGAGTGCCTTCGACCGGGTGCTGGCCGCTATCCCCTTCAAAGGCCAGGTCCTCAACATGACGAGCGCATGGTGGTTTGAACAGACCCGCCATATCGTGCCAAATCACGTTTTATCCGTTCCCGACCCAAACGTCACAATTGCGAAGAAATGCACCGTTTTCCCAATTGAGTTCGTGGTGCGTGGATACATTACCGGAACCACCAGCACCGCCCTCTGGACGGTCTACCAGAGTGGTCAGCGGAACTATTGTGGAATCGACCTGCCCGAAGGCCTGGTCAAAAACCAGAAGCTTCCGACGAATTATCTGACACCGACCACCAAGGCGGAGGATCACGACCGTCCGATCAGCCCGGACGAGATCGTGTCCGAGAACTGGATGACGGCCGATGATTGGGAACAATGCAGTCGCATCGCCCACGAGCTCTTCGCTTTCGGTCAAGCCAAGGCAGCCGAGCACGGCCTGGTTCTCGTGGATACCAAGTACGAAATGGGCCATGACGAAAACGGTGAGATCCTTTTGATTGACGAGATTCATACCCCTGACTCCAGTCGCTACTGGATCGCCGACTCGTATCAGCATCGCATGCGCGAGGGACGGGAACCCGACAACGTCGACAAGGAATTCCTCCGGCTATGGTTCACGGAGAATTGCAATCCCTACGAGGATGAGGTCCTCCCGCCGGCGCCGGACGACCTTGTCGTCGAGCTTTCACGACGCTACATCTACCTGTACGAGAAGATCACCGGTCGCTCTTTCGAGTTTCCAGGGACGGACCAGCCCATCGACACGCGATTGGCCAGCAACCTTCAAGGAATTGCATGAAGGTGTTCGGAGTGCAGTAGGGACCAACGGTGAAGAAATACATTCTCTTCGACCACGATGGGGTTCTGGTGGAAACCGAATACTGGTATTTCAAGGCCGGCGAGCGCGCCCTGGCTGACGTTGGGTTTGCCATGGATCGAGACCAATACCTCCGAGACATGACCCAGGGAAATGCCACCTGGGCCCAAGCCATCGCGGCAGGTGTTGATGAACAGATCATCGACAGGCAGCGCGAGGTCCGTAACGCCTATTACCAGGAATATCTTCGAACCGAGGACATCGAGATCGATGGAGTCTTGGAAACGCTGGACGTTCTCGCAGGTGCGTTCAGGATGGGCATCATTACCACGTCCAAACCAGATGATTTCGCCCTAATACACAAGAGGCGAACCATCCTGGACTATATGGAATTCCATTTGGCTCGGGATGACTACGAACGAGCCAAACCACATCCCGAACCCTATCTGCGAGGGCTCGAGCGCTTCGGCGCCACTGCCGCTGAAGCGGTGGTCATTGAAGACTCGGCGAGAGGGTTGGAGTCGGCCATTGCGGCGGGTATTGACTGCATCGTGGTTGCGAACGAGTTCACGGCATCTCACGACTTGTCCAAAGCAACCGCCAAGGTCGATACGTTTAGGGAATTGCCAACTGCTATAAAGGGATTAGCAAGCTAGCCAGGCGCTATTGCCGCCGCGCCAGACGCCTGCGCGATAGAGGCCGGGCGGCGAGACGGGAGCCGTGCACATGAGCACCGGGCGGGTCGTCATTGTTGGCGGGGGATTCGCCGGGCTCAGCGCCGCCTACACGCTCATGAAACGGGGCATCACGCCCCTCCTGCTGGAAGCCAACGAGCGCGTGGGCGGACGCGGCCGCGGCGAGCGGGTGGACGGGTTCTCCCTGGACATGGGCGCCTTCGTCTTCACCTCCACCTACGACACCGCCTTCCGCATGTGCGAAGAGCTGGGCCTGCCGCTCGTGCCGTCGATGATGAAGTTCGGCCACCACCGCAATGGACGCTGGGTGACCACGACGCCGGACCAATCGCTCTGGAATTTCATCCGGCACCTGCGGACGGCCATCACCATGGGCTTTCTCTCGCCCGCGGGCATGCGGGCGGGGTTCAAGGTGATGCGGGAGATCCATCGCCAGGCCGAGTACATGAGCTTCGCCAGCGACAGCCCTATCGCCGAGATCGACGACGACGAGTCTTTCGGCGACTACATGCAGCGGCTCAACGTGCCCGAGAACTTGCAGCTGACGCTCGAGGCGCCTCTCAAGATGATTCTGGGCGATCCGCGGCCCGCGGGACAGGCGCTGATGCGGGCCTACATCGGCGAAACGATGCTGCACGAGGGCCAGGTTTCCATGCCCGAGCGAGGCATCGGCTCCCTGAGCGAGACGCTGGCCACATACTGCGCCGACGCGATTCGCGTCTCGACCCCCGTCAGGAAAGTGGTCGTCGCGGACGGGTCGGCGACCGGCGTGGTCACGGACGGCGAGACGATCGAGGCGGACGCCGTCATCTGCGCCGTCCCCGGCACCAAGGTCGCGGACCTTATCCCCGACCTGCCGGCCGAAACGCGCCGCGCGCTCGGCACCGTCAGCTACTCGACCGGTTGCCGGGTGGTGATCGGCCTCGACCGCTCCCCGCTCCCTCCCGGCTGGCACGGCGCGCTCTACCCAGAGGACGACGACGCCCCGCTGCTGCTGGACCGGACCGCCTTCCTGCCGTCCTGCGCGCCGCCGGGCAAGGGCATTCTCGACCTGCTCATCGGGCGCGACCGCGCCAAGGAGCTCATCCCGCTCGACGACGAGGAGATCAAGCGCGAGATGCTGGGCGCCGCTCGCCGTAACGCGCCGCCCGGCTCAGCGCTTCCCGGCGACGACGAGGGCCTCTTCTATCGGGTATACCGCTGGGAAGAGGCGCTGTGCATGGGCACGCCCGGCATGCTGGCGGCGGTGGCGAAGATCCCGGAGCAGCTCGCCGGACGCATCGACAACCTGTTCCTGGCGGGCGATTACATGGCCGTACCGTCGGTCAACGGCGCCCTCTCGAGTGGCCAGAGCGCCGCCATAGAGGTCGCGGACCTGTTGGCGGCTCACGTCAGTTAGGCCGGACGTCCGCTTAGGGTTGGCTCGCCCCGTCGTCTGTCGATCGTGCGAGCCCCCAGCCCAACAGCCCCATGTAGACGAGGCCGGCGATGGACATCAGGGCGAACACGGGCGCCAACGCCAGCTCCAAGGCGTTTGAATGCCACGCGGCGATGAACACCACCAGCGACGCCACGGCCAGCACCGCCACGATGGGATGCAGGACCGGGGACAGACGAATGGGTTCAGGCCGGGCAGCCAGGCCCAGCGCGAAGATCGCCGTCCCGACAGAGCCGACGACGCCGGACGTGAAGTGGAAGCCCCACACCATCCGCTGCATGGCCAGCGCCGAATCGAGCCATTCCTGCGACTTCGCCGCCTCGCTCTCCAGCGCCGCCAGTCCCATGCCGACGATCATGTAGTCGAGGCCCCGCATCATCATCTGCAAGGTCGCGGCAATGACCATCCCCAGCAGGCCGAGCCGAGCCACCGGACCGGCATACCGCCGCAGCGTCAGGAGTCCGTGCAGCATCAGCAGCGCGCCGCAGATGATGACCACCGGCACGGTGTAGGACAGCGTCGCGTTGCGCGCCATCGCCAGCGTGAGGTCGCTGAGGCTCGTGCTCGGCACCGTGTCCACCGCCCCACGACCCGGCGAGAGCGCATAGCCCACCCCCACCACCACCATCCCCAGCAGCAACGACCAGCCGCCGAGCTGCTTATCGGTGAAACGTCCGAGGAAACTCACGTTATGTATCCACGGAGGCCGGGTGGATATTGCCCGGAGTCATTGGAGTTCCTCCACCGGCGATGTTTGCGTGATGAGTCGACATAGCTCGCCCAAGGCTCGGATCAACCTCACCCTAGCTTGCTTTGCGCGCCACGGACTACAGGCCCGCAGAGTCCACCAGATATGACCATGGTCATGACCATGGTAGGATAGTGTCCACCTATCCAGTCGAGAAGAGGGCGATGACGACGGAAGCCCCTAGGAAGCCCGGGCCGCGGACGATCAAGGCGTCGGAGTTCAAGGCCAAGTGCCTGAAGCTCATGGACGAGGTGGCGGAGAGCGGCGAGGAGATCGTCATCACCAAGAACGGCCGTCCGGTATCGCGGCTGACGCCCTACCGGGAACGGCCCGCAAGCCTATTCGGCATTGACCGAGGCCGGTACGAGATTCTGGGCGACATCATCGAACCGATCGACGTCGAATGGGAGGCCCAGTCCGACCCGGACCGCGTGTTGAATCCGTGATCCTGCTCGATACGCACGTCATGCTGTGGCTGCGACTGGGCGATGCGCGGCTCGGAGCCGGCGCGCGCTCGGCCATCGACCGGGCCTGGCAGTCGGATGAGGTCTGCGTTTCCGCCGTCTCGTTCTGGGAAGCGGCCCTGCTCAAGGCGAAGCAGCGGATCCAGTTTCCCGAGGACGTCGGTCTTTGGCGCCGCGAGCAATTGGAGCAAGGAGTCGTCGAGATTCCCATGAACGGCGTGATTGGAATCCGCGCGGCGACGCTCCCGGAGTTCCACGCCGACCCGGCCGACCGCTTGATCGTGGCAACCGCGCTGGAGGGTCATCGGCTGGTGACCGCCGACCGGCGGATTCTCGAATGGTCGGGGCAGGTGAGCCGTCTGAACGCTACGCAGTAGGCCTCGAGGCGGACCCGGTGGGTGCCCGAGCGGGTTGTCTCCTTGGGGCGGCCTTTGGGAATTGGCGAATGGGCGGGTTTGAAACCCGCCCCTACATGAGGCGCCCTGCCCGGCATAAGGTTTGACTGGACTGGATTCCGGCCTCCGCCGGAATGACGGACAGGCTTGCAGAGGTCTTGCTAGACGGACGGCCCCGAAATCGCTCCAACGATGGGGACGATTCCAGCCCCCCTCGGTCATTCGAACAGGTGGTGAAAGGGCTTGGACGATGTCTCCGGCTCGGCTTCCTCCGTGAAGCCGATGTGGAAGAGTGCGTCGCCTTCGTGGGCGAGGGGGAGGTTCGTGCGGCCCACGATCACGCCGTCCATGGGCGATTTGATGTCGGTTTCCGTCTCGCCCAGCGGATCCGAGACGACGGCCAGCAGCGCTCCGTCCTCGATCTCGGCGCCGATCGGCTGTCGCATCCTGATCACGCCGCTGGCCGGGGCCCGCACCCAGCTGCTCTCGCGCAGGATCACGGGAGCTTCCGTTTCGCTGACCCGCTTTTGCTTGGGCAACATGCCGAGATGCTCCATGACCCCGATCACGCCCCATAGACCAGTGCGTATCGCCGTTTCATCGAAGCGGAGCGCTTCGCCGGCTTCGTAGACGATCACGGGAACGTCTCGCTTGTCGGCCGCCTCGCGCAGGCTCCCATCTCGGGAGGCGGAATTCACCACCAGCGGAGCGCCGAACGCCCGCGCCATGGGCTCGGCCGCGGGATTGTCCAGATCGACGCGAATTTGCGGATAGTTCTCCCGGTGCACGGCGCCGGTGTGGAGGTCGATGCCGTGCGTGGCGCTCGAGAGGATCTGGTCGACGAACATCTCGGCGAGGCGGGCGGCCAGCGAGCCTTTGGCGGACCCGGGGAAGGAGCGGTTGAGGTCGCGCCGGTCCGGCAGGTATCGACTGAGATTCAAGAAGCCGGGCACGTTCACGATTGGAACGGCGATCAGCGCTCCCTTGAGGCGCCTCAAGGCGGCCAGCTTGATGATGCGCCGGATGATCTCGACCCCGTTGAGCTCGTCGCCGTGGATGGCAGCCGAGACGAACAAGACCGGCCCATCCTCGGCGCCGTTGATGACGTGCACCGGCATCGCCAGGGGGACGTGAATCGACAGATCGGCGATTGGCAGGTCCACCTGGGTCCGATACCCAGGATCGACTTCGACATCGCCGATCGTGATGGGATCGGATGACCCGCTGGCGGGAGTGCTCATCGCTCGTTCGCTACCCCGGCGTCCCCATGGGCACGGGCTTGGCATGCGTTTCCAGGAATCCAATGATCCGCTCGGCGATGCCGATTCCCGTCGCCTCTTCAATTCCCTTCAGGCCCGGGGTTGAGTTCACCTCGATGAGCACCGGTCCGCGGCTGGATCGGAGCATGTCCACACCGGCGACGTTGAGGCCCAATGCCCGGCAGGCGCGCACGGCAGCCGAGTCTTCTTCGGGTGTGATTTCGAGCTCCTCCGCCGTGCCGCCGCGATGCAGGTTGGAGCGAAACTCGCCGGGTCCGCTCTGGCGCTTCATGGCGCCAACCACGCGGTCGCCGATGACGAACGCTCGAATGTCAGCCCCGCCCGCTTCCTTCACGTATTCCTGAACCAGGATGTTGATGTTGGCCTCCCGGAACGCCTCGAACGTGCTCTTGGCGGAGGGCATGGTCTCGCCAAGCACCACGCCCAAGCCTTGCGTCCCTTCCACCAGCTTGATGACGACCGGTGGGCCGCCGACCATCCGAATCAGGTCCTCGGCGCGCCGCGCGGAGTTTGCGAAACCGGTGACCGGCAACCCAATCCCCAGGCGAGACATGATCTGCAGCGCCCAGAGCTTGTCACGGGCGCGACCGATGGCCTCCGATTCGTTGAGCGGCCACACGCCCATCGTCTCGAACTGGCGCAACACCGCCAGCCCGTAGAAGGTGATCGACGCGCCGATGCGCGGAATCACCGCGTCATAGCCGGAAAGGACGGCGCCCCGGTAGAGCACCTGTGGGCGGTCGGCGGTAATGTTGGCGTAGCACTGGGTCGTATTGATGATGTCGATGGTGTGACCCCTGGCCTCCGCGGCTTCCACCAGGCGCTTGTGGCTATAGAGGTCCGGATTGCGCGCCAGCATTGCGATTCTCACGTGTCCGCCCTTCCTTCCTTGGGGCCGCCCTGATCCTTCGATGCACCATTGACAGCTTGTTTTGGCTTCCTGCCCGCGCGGTATGAGGCGTGAGGATCGACGATCAGGCGATCCCGCATGGCTTCCCGGCCGATAATCATGGGAAAGCCCATGGCGTCACGATTGGCCAGGCTCAATTCGATCGGCCAGCGGCTGGAACCTATCTGAAGGTTCGTGGTGATGATGTATCGGCGCTCGCGCGTACCGCTCGAGTTGGTGACCCATCGCCGATCGCTGACCGGCGCCTCGCAGACCACCGACGTGACCCTGTCGCGCTGCAGGGGATGGACGCGAAACCGTATCCATTGCCGACCCTCGACCATGCGAAGGCTGAGGTCCCACGCGTGCAAGGCGGAGGTCTTGGCGCCGGTGTCGAGCTTGGCCTTGATCGCCGCGATGCCGAGGCCCGGCAAGGATGCCCATTCCCGCCAGCCGAGTATTCGCCGATTCTTGACGCCGGAAGCCATTGAACGCTTAGCGCGAGCCGATTGCCTCTGGTTCGCCACTTCTCACTCTTCCCACCGCGGGTTGGCCGGCGATCGAGCGCCCGCCGAGATCAGGCGAGGTCGTAGCGATCCAGACTCATCACCTTGTTCCAGGCGCTCACAAAGTCACGGACGAAGGTCTCCTGCGCGTCGTCGCAGGCGTAGACCTCCGCGAGGGCTCGAAGCTCGGAATTCGAACCGAAGACCAGGTCCACTCGCGTACCGGTCCACTTGAGCTCGCCGGTCGCGCCATCGCGTCCTTCGAACACGCCGCCGGACTCCGAGGCCTCGCTCCACTCGGTGCTCATGTCGAGCAGGTTGACGAAGAAGTCGTTGGTCAACGCGCCGGGCCGATCGGTGAGGACTCCGTGCTGGGACTGCCCGGTGTTCGCGTCCAGGGCGCGCAGGCCGCCAACGAGCACCGTCATCTCGGGAGCCGTGAGCGTGAGCATGTAGGCCCGCTCCACCAGCAGTTCCTCCGGCGCGCCGTCCTGCCCCGCCTGGAGGTAGTTGCGGAATCCGTCCGCGGTGGGCTCGAGCACGGCGAACGACTCCTCGTCGGTCCACTCCTGCGACGCGTCCGTGCGCCCCGGCGCGAACGGGACTTCCACGTCATGACCGGCGCTCCGGGCCGCCTGCTCGACGCCCGCGCATCCGGCCAAGACGATCAAGTCGGCCAGCGAGACCGTCGCGCCGCCGTTCTGCGAGCCGTTGAACCCAGCCTGGATCTGCTCCAGCGTTCCCAGCACCTGGCTGAGGCCGTCCGGGTCGTTGACGTCCCAATCCCTTTGCGGCGCAAGCCGGAGGCGCGCGCCGTTGGCCCCGCCGCGTTTGTCGGTGCCGCGGAACGATGCAGCCGCCGCCCACGCCGTCGAGACCAGCTGGCGAACCGACAGTCCCGAAGCGAGGACCTTCGCCTTGAGCTCGGCAACTTCCGGCTCCCCGATCAGCTCGTGGTCGACGGCGGGAACCGGGTCCTGCCACAACAGCGGCTCGGCGGGAACCAAGGGCCCGAGATATCGGCTGCGGGGCCCCATGTCGCGGTGAATCAGCTTGAACCACGCCCTGGCGAAGGCATCCTCGAACTCCTCGAAGTTCTCCATGAAGCGCTTCGCGATCGGCCCGTACACCGGGTCCTCCCGCAGCGAGAGATCCGTCGTCAGCATCATGGGGGCGTGCTTCTTGGTGGGATCGTGCGCATCGGGCACGGTGGCCACCGACGCGGCATTCGCGGGTTCGTATTGCGATTTGCCGGCGGGGCTCTTCGTCAGTTCCCACTCGTGGTTGTGCAGGTTCTCGAAGAAGTTGTTGTCCCACTTCACGGGGTCGTTGGTCCACGCGCCTTCCAGGCCGCTGGTGAAGGTGTCGCCGCCCTTGCCGCTGCCGTGGCTGTTCTTCCAGCCGAACCCTTGCTCCTCGAGCGTGGCGCCTTCGGGCTCCGGGCCGACATTGCTTTCGGCGCCGGCGCCATGCGCCTTGCCGAACGTGTGTCCGCCGGCGATCAGCGCGACGGTTTCCTCGTCGTTCATCGCCATACGCTTGAACGTATTGCGAATGAAGGGCGCCGCCGCGAGCGGATCGGGGTTGCCGCTCGGCCCTTCCGGATTCACGTAGATGAGTCCCATGTGGTCGGCGCCGTAGGGTCCCTCGATTTCCCCGTCGTCGCCGTGGCGCTCGTCGCCCAGCCACGTCTCCTCGGACCCCCAGTCGGTCTCGTCGGCCTCCCAGACGTCCTCGCGGCCGAAGGCGAAGCCAAAGGTCTTGAACCCCATGGACTCCAGGGCGCAGTTGCCGGCGAAGATGATGAGGTCCGCCCAGGAGAGGCTCCGGCCGTACTTCTGCTTGACCGGCCAGAGCAGGCGTCGCGCCTTGTCGAGGCTGGCGTTGTCCGGCCAGCTGTTGAGGGGCGCGAAACGCTGGTGGCCTGAACCGCCGCCGCCGCGACCGTCGCTGATGCGATAGGTGCCCGCCGCGTGCCACGTCATGCGGATGAAAAGCGGACCGTAATGACCGAAGTCAGCCGGCCACCAATCCTGCGATGTCGTCATAACTTGTTCGACATCTTGCTTCAGCTCATCGACGTCAATAGTCTTGACCGCCTCGGCATAGTTGAAGTCGTTGTCCATCGGATCAGATAGCGGAGAGTTATGCCGGAGAACCTTCAGGTTCAACTGATCCGGCCACCAGTATTGATTGGAAGTCATCGTCGGTCCGTCCTTTGAAGTCTTCAGCGACTGGCGCGGACTTTCAGAATTCGTGGCCCGCCCCGATATCATAGCCGCAATCGCCGCCCCGCGGCAGATGCGTCCGTGCTATGCGAAAGGCGATGAGGTAACCCGGTGAGACGATCGCGAATTCGAGCCTTTCCGGCCCGCGGAGATTTGACGCTCGGAGCCGAACGGAGCCAAATTCGCCGGACACAGTGCGGATCGGGGTCAGCACATTGGCGGGCAAACGATCCAGGAGGGCATCGACCGGCATGAAAAAACCCGCCGCGAAGGGCGGCGACGGGAAGGTGGTGCTCCTCTCGGGCGGCAACCCGCAGATCGCCAAGGCCGACGGCGACGCCCCGGTGCAGGCCTACATTGCGGCGATGCCGGGCTGGAAGAGCGACGTCGGGCGCCGCCTGGACGAGCTGATCGTGCGCACCGTGCCCAACGCGCGCAAGGCCGTGCGCTGGAACTCGCCCTGGTACGGCGTCGAGGGCATGGGCTGGTTCCTGAGCACCCACGTCTTCACACGTTATGTAAAGGTGACATTCCTCAACGGTGCGTCGCTGCAACCCGCGCCCCCCGGCTCGGGCAAGGACCCGGATGCGCGCTGGTGCGACATCTACGAGGACGGATTCGACGAGGACCAGATGACGGAGTGGGTGCGGCAGTCGGCCGCGCTGCCCGGCTGGGACGGGTTCGACACGCTGTGACGTTCGATTAGTAAGTGTTCGCAGCGTGCTAGCAGGGACATTTGCTGCGCGGCTGAATGAGCCGGCCGGGTCACTGGCGCTTTGCGAGGACCAAGGGATGATCCTCGATGGCCCCCTCGCCCGTCACGTCGCGACCACACGCCGTCGATGACGTCTCGAGCACCACGAACCCGGAATCGGCCAGAGTCCCGAGGTATTCGCCGAGGCCGAAGTTGCTCCAGTACATCGTCACTCCATGGAAGTCACTCTCGGTGTATCCCGGCTCGCTGTGGTGACTCAGCGTGCACAGCAGATATCCGCCCAGCCTGAGCCAGCGGTGCAACCGCCGAAACAGCGCCGGCTGCGCCTCCCTGGGAACGTGGAAGATCGAGTACAGGGCGACAACGGCATCAAAGCTGGACGGCTCGAAGGTGGTCGACATCACGTCAGCGCATCTGAAGTCGCCGGATGGAACGTGGCGCCGTGCCAGGCGGACCATCTCCGGCGAGACATCCACTCCGGTGACACGGTGACGTTCGGCCAGTGACCTAGCGATCGGGACGCCGGCCCCGCAGCCCACGTCGAGCACCGCAGCTCCATCCTCCAGGGGCTCGAGGAGTCCCCGTATCTCAATCGGCGCCTGGGCCCTTCGGGACTCGTGATAGACCCGAGCGCACGCGTCATATCCTCGTCTCACGAGCGCGCGGTAGTCGGCTTCCGGATCAGTCGCCGGGATCACGACGCCACGTCCCTCAATGCCGCGGGTGTCACTGCAGGAGCAGTGTCGCGATATCGTAGGAGGTAGGAGGTTCGCTCATGGACAAGCTGGCGTTCGTCGACACGCACGTTCACTACTACGACCTGCAGCATCCCGAGTTGGTGTACGAGCACTGGAAGCCAGGAGTTCCGCACCCGACGATGGGGTGGAAGCTACAGAAGCTGGCCGAGCGGAACTACGTGGCCGAGGACTTTATCGCCGAGACGCGGAACGCGAACGTTACCAAGGCGGTGCACGTGCAGGCGGCCATCGGCAGCCCGGATCCGGTGACCGAGACGGAGTGGCTGCAGGCGGCGGCGGACCGTACGGGGTTTCCGCACGGGATCGTGGCCAATGCGGACTTGCGGGACCCGGGCGTGCGGGCGGTGCTGGAACGTCACGCTGAGTCGCCCAACATGCGGGGAATCCGGGACTTCTCCTACGGGGACTACCTGGTGGAGCCGGACTTCCACCGGGGCTTCGCGCTGCTGGAGACGTTCAACCTGGTGTCGAGCCTGTCGGTGCAATGGCAGGACATGGAGCAGGTGCGGGACCTGGCGCGCAAGTTTCCGAACATCACGATCGTGGTGGATCACACGGGATGGCCGACGGAGCGGACGGATGAGTATTTCGCGAACTGGAAGCGCGGCGTGGCCACCGCGGCCAGCTGCGACAACATCCGCTGGAAGATCTCGGGCCTGGGCATGGGCGACAACGACTGGACGGTCGACAGCATCCGGCCGTACGTGCTGACGTCGATCGAGACATTTGGCGTCGAGCGCTGCTTCTTCGGGACAAACTGGCCGGTGGACTGGCTATGGAGCACCTACGACGAGTTGATCGACGCCTACACGGAGATCATCGCGGACTTCAGCCGCGACGAGCAGGCCCGGCTCTTCTCCGGGACGGCTGAGGAGATCTACCGAATCTGAAGGCGGCCGACGGAGCGCCGGATCAATAGACCCAGGGACAGATGCGGTACTTGACCCGCGACTTGTATTCGGCCCACTTCTCCTCACCGTACTTCTCGACGCAATGCTCCTCGTCGTCCCGTTGACGCCAGGTGAAGAGGGAGACGATGAAGATCAAATACGTCCACGCCCAGAGGTTGCCGAAGTGCCCAAACGACAGGCTGATGCCAAGGCAGATGATGCCCTCGCCCATGTAATTGAAGTGGCGGGCCGCGCCCCAGAATCCGCTGCAGAGGATTTTTCGATCGCCGGCCTGGATGTACTCGGGCTCGATAATTCCCAGAAACTTCCGCTCGGGCCAGCGCTTGAAGGTGTACTTCTGCCAGTTGCCCCCGCGCGTGATGGTCCATCCGAAGAACAGCATCAAGCCTAACCCGATCAGCCACACGTACGACCATGGCTCCGAGAACCCGGGGTGCGGATAGGCAGCCATGCCCCACAGCGGCAGAATGTACAGCCAGCCGTAGATGATCAGCCCGCCCCAGATCAGCTTAAACCCCAGCTTTTCATGAATCAGATCATAAGTGTAGAGCTGAACGCGCTCGAAAATGAAGTAGTCCATGATGTAGAGCCCAAAAAATCCCGCATACAGAAACACGCCGGGATTGACGTTATCTCCGAATTGCTGGACGTGCCAGGCGGCGCCCGACAGGGCGTTGAGCGTCAGCATCGTCCCGCCGACAACGTACAGGTACATCTTGAGATCGAATCGTTCGTTGAAAAGTGAGTGCTCCAGAGATCGCCCGGTCCAGAACGCGTGGAACGGATTCTTTATCTCACCTTGCGGCTGGCTCAGCATGGCGACGAGCGCGATGAGCGCCGCGACCACCGTTCCTCCAGCCACCGCGTAAACCGCGGACCGGTAGAACCAGTCTCGCGGCATTCCGGTGACTTCGGTCGCCCACACGGCGATCGCGATGGCGAATACCAGGAGGCCGTTGAGCCGATAGTTGCGGGGTTCGCCGGTCTCCGGGTTGATGACATAGCCGGGAACGCGCCGCGCGGGCAGGACAACCTGCGCGACAAAGAACACGGCGAAGATAATCAGCGGGGTGAAAAATCCCCAAAGGGCGTCCGCCCCGGACAGCTCGAATAGGTGCTCGATACCAAGCCATTCAATCATGGGCGAATATCCCGGCTCCTAGTCATGCGGTGATTATGGGCACCGGCCAGAGGTCGGTCAATCAGGCACCGGGAGCCGAAACACGGTCGAATCCACGCGAGTGGAGCGGGTCGACGGCGACTGCTGGCCGATGTTTCAGTAGAGCCAGGGGCAGATACGGTATTTCACGCGGGCCTGGTACTCTGCCCACTTCTCAGGCCCATACTTCTCGGCGCAGTAGTGATCGTCCTCGCGCTGGCGCAGAACGAATAGCGCGACGATCCAGATGAAGTAGGTCCAGGCCCACAGATTGGTGAAGTGACCGAACGCCAGAGCGATCGCCGCCGAATGGAACCACTCGCCCAGGTAGTTCATGTGGCGGGCCCTTCCCCAGAAGCCGCTCACCAGGATTTTTCGGTCACCGGCCTGGATGTACTCAGGCTCGATGAGTCCCAGGAACTTGCGTTCGGGCCAGCGCTTGAAGGTGTATTTCTGCATGTTGGCGCCACGGCAGATGGCCCATCCGGCCAGGTACACCAAGGCCGTGCCGATGAGCCAGCCATAGGTTGCTTCCGTTGAAAATCCTGGCGTCGGCTGCGCGGCCATCCCCCACCACGGGAGGATGTAGAGCCAGCCGTAGACCATGAGGCCACCCCAGAACATCTTGAAGCCAAGCTTTTCGTATATCACGTCGAAGGTATAGAGCTGAACACGCTCAAAGATAAAGTAGTCCACCACGTAGAAGGTATAGAACGCCGCGCACAGGAACACCCCTGGATTGGCGAATTCCCCAAAGCGCTCGACGTTCCACGCCGCCCCGGACAGGGCGTTGAGTGAAAACATGGTTCCACCGACGACGTAGAAGTACATCTTGAGATCAATGCGTTCTCTCAGAAACGACAGCTCCTGGATTCGCCCAAGCCAGAAGGCCGCAATCGGGTTCCTGGTTTCGTCTCGCGGCTGGGTAAACACCGCGATCAACGTGAACACGGCGACGGTAATCGTCCCGCCGGCAAACGCAGGGATGGCCGACCGATAGAACCAATCACGCGGCATTCCGGTGACTTCGGTCGCCCACACGATCACCGCGAGTGCGTACACCAAGAGCCCGTTGAGCCGATATGTTCGAGGCTCCCCGGTCTGGGGATTGATGACGTAACCGGGCACGCGAACACCCGGCATGACGAGCTGCACGACGAAGAATACGGCGAAGATAATCAGCGGCGTGAAGAAGCCGAGGATCGCTTCCGGTGGGGAAAGCTCGAACAGGTGTTCGATCCCAAGCCACTCGATCATGACTGGCTACCCCTTCCGCCGGCGGCGTGGCGAGGATACGTCACCCGCGAGAGCTCCGGCCATCTGGCGCTCGTGGGAAGCTCACGCCTGGAGATTCGTGAATAGTGAGGTAGGGGCGACGCATGCGTCGCCCCTACGCGCGAGTCAACAGGTAGAGCGGCGGCTAGCCCTGCGGCTCCTCGCAGTTGAGCATCCAGTTGACGCCGAATCTGTCGATGCAGGCGCCGAAGTAGGCGCCCCAGAACATGTCCTGGAGCGGCATGGTGACGGTGCCGCCGTCCGAGAGCTTCGCGAATAGTGCATCGGTCTCCTCGCGGCTCTGCGCGGCGTAGGAAATCGAGACATTGCTTTCAGCCGGCGCCGGTTGGCCGAAGGTGGTCGGCACGTCGCTGCCCATCAGCACGCTCGTTCCCACGGGAAGCGAGACGTGCATGACGTTGTTCCGCTCGTCGTCGGGAATGGGCATGTCGGCGGGACCGTCGCCAAACGTCTGCAGGACGAGGAATTCGCCCCCAAAGGCCGCCCGGTAGAACTCGAACGCCTCGCGGCAGTTGCCGTTGAAGTGCAGATATGGGCTCAGGCTCATGGTGGCCTCCTCAAGACTTGCCCGCGCAAGCTACCAAAGCGCCAGCGGCGCTGGTTCACCGTCGTGTCCCCGGCGCCGGTGACGGACTCGGGCCTAGGCGCCGTCCGCGGCGCGCCGCAGCACCAAGCAGGTGATGTCGTCGGATTGCGGCGTGTCGCCGACGAATTCCCGCACCGCCTCGAACAGCGCATGCGTGGCTTGCTCGGAGTCGGTGGGCGGGTTCGCCTCGAAGACCTCCTGAATACGGTCGACGCCAAACTGTTCACCGTCGCCGTTCATGGCTTCGGTGACGCCGTCCGTATAGAGCACGATGGTGTCGCCCGGCTCGAGCTGGACGGTTTGGCTTGGAAAGCTGATGTCGGGCGCCACGCCAAGCGCAACGCCGCCGGTCAGCGACAAGAGTTCCGCTCCCCCACCCGCTCGTACCAGCACCGGCGCGTCGTGGCCGCCGTTGGAATAGGTAAACGTGCCGCTCGCCGGGTCGAAAATCGAATACAGCACGGTCACGAACATCATGGTTTCGTTTTCTTCGTAGAGCAGCTCATTCACCTCGCGCAGGGCGTCGCCCGGCTCGCCGAGGCCGATCGCCGCGCCCTTGAGCAGAGTCCGGCTGGACATCATGAACAGGGCGGCCGGAACGCCCTTGTCGGAGACATCCGCTATCGCCAGTCCGACCTTGCCGCTCTCCAAACGAATCACGTCGTAGAAGTCGCCGCCGACGTTTCGCGCCGGCTCCATGTTGGCGAAGACCTGGTATTCGTCACTCTTGGGAAAAGTCTTGGGCAGGATCGACTGCTGCGTGCTGCTCGCGACTTCGAGCTCGTTCTGCAGGGCCACCAGCGCGTCGCGCGAGGAGAGCGCGGCTCGCCACTCCTCGAGATGGTGCAGCGCGCGCTCCATGGTGATTTGCAGGTCTTCGAAGTCGATCGGCTTGGTGACGAAGTCGAAGGCCCCCCGGTTCATCGCCGTGCGAATGTTCTGCATATCGCCGTAGGCCGAGACGACGATGCATCTGACGTCGATGTCGGTGACATTGGGTATCTGGTCGAGCAGCGTGAGCCCGTCCATGCGCGGCATGTTGATGTCCGTGATGACCATGTCGATTTCGGGATTTGCGTCCAGCTTTTCGAGCGCCTCGATTCCGTCGTTCGCAAAGTCGAAGCTATGCGTGCCGCGGCGAATCCGGCGCCGCATGCGCTGCTTGATCAGCGGTTCCAGGTCCGGCTCATCGTCAACGACGAGAATGTTGTAGGGCCGCTTCATGGCGCTCATGTCGAGAGTCATATCACCATCTCAGTTCGCCGCTCCAGGGTCTGGAGCCGGCTGAGGGTTTGTCTCGCCTTGCGCCGTGACCAGCGCGTCGCGCGACGACAGGGCCATCCGCCAAGCGTCGAGATGGTGCCGCGTGCGCTCGATGGTTTCTTGCAGGTCGTCGAAATCGATCGGTTTCATGATGAAGTCAAACGCGCCCCGTCGCATTGCCGTGCGGATGTTCTTCATGTCGCCGTAGGCCGACAGGATGACGGCGCGGATCGAGGGATCGACTCGCGGAATCTGCTCGAGCAGCGTCAGGCCGTCCATGACCGGCATGTTGATATCGGAGATGACGATATCGATGTCCTGGTCGTCTTGCAGCATGTCAAGCGCGTCGACGCCGTTGTTGGCGAAGACGAAACAGTATTCGCCGGCCTGAATCTTGCGCCGCATGCGCTGCAGCACCAGCGGCTCGAGATCAGGCTCGTCGTCGACCATGAGGATCTTGTAGGGTCGTCCCATCGTCGGCCCTCCTGCTTCGCCGTCTTCGCGGTTCGCTGAACTCGGACAGCCGCCCCGCGCACAGAAGCAGGCGAATCCACGCAATCTCGCCCAGAAGCGTGGTCACTGTAGCGAATTCGGCTGGTCCATTGGCCACTTCTGGCGCCCCGCGACCCATTCGAAGGAGAAGTACACCTCTCACGCCCCGAATCCCGCGAACACGGGCCTTCGGTCCCGGATTGCAGTCGCGGGTCGACCCCCTTTGGACAGTCGCCACGATAAGCTGCGAACCTGTGTCAACTATGGCTCAGAGGGTCACCGACCGGTGGCCCACCGGCCCCGAATCGGGAGTGACGTCGTGCGAAACAGGCTGATGGCAGTGCTCGTCGTCGGGCTCCTGGTGGCGCTCGCCGCGCCGGTCGGCGCCACTGAGGACTGCGAGTTCGTCCTAGGGTTCGCCAGTCTCAAATCGCTGATCGACGCCGCCGAGGGACCGGACGTCGTCGGCGACTGTGTGGAAAATGAGCGCTTCAACCCGGTGTTGGGCGAGGCGCACCAGCAGACCACCGGTGGCCTGATGGTCTGGCGCAAGGCCGACAACTGGACCGGATTCAGCGGCGGGCAGCGCACCTGGATTCACGGGCCTGAGGGGCTGCAAACCCGCCTCGACTCCGAGCTGCTCGACTGGGAGCGCATCGCCCAGCTCCGCTTGAATGCCTCCAGTTTCGAGTACGCCGTCGGCCAGCCGGGGGGATCGTTGAACGTGGCGACCATTTCCGAGCCGCTGACCTTCAACTTGGTTGTCTCCACCGACGCCTCGTCGTCGGGCATCTTGGGATACCTCTTCGACGGCCTCACGGAAACGTCCTGGCTGACGGACGAGGTGGAGCCGTCGCTGGCGGAGTCCTGGGAACATTCGGAGGACGGCCTGACCTGGACCTTCCACCTCCGCCGAGACGTCACCTGGCACGACGGGGAACCCTTCACCGCCCACGACGTGGACTTCACGTTCAACCGGCTCATCTACAACGACGACATCGGCGCCAGCAGCCGCCCCTCGTTCGAATTCCGCGTGTTCGATGAGGAATCTGCTACGTGGCGGGAGTCGCCGATGACGGTGACCGCGCTGGACGACTACACGGTCCAATGCGTGCTGCCGGTTCCGTTCGCCACCTTCCTGCGCTCAATGGGAACCGCGATCTACCCCAAGCACATCCTCGAGCCGCACGTGGACGACGGCACGTTCGCCGAGGTGTGGGGCATCGACACCGACCCGGCCGAGATCATCGGCACCGGGCCCTTCACCATCGCCAGCTACGTCCCGGGCGAGGAGATTGTGCTGCGGCGCAACCCGAGCTACTGGCTCAAGGACGCCGCCGGCAACACCCTGCCCTACCTGGAGACGATCGAATACACGATCGTTGAAGATCTCGAATCCGAGCTCGCCAGGTTCCTGGCGGGCGAGGCCGACATTCACGGCGTGCTGGGCGAGGAGTTCGCCGACCTCGAGCCGCTGCAGACCGACGGCGACTTCACCATCCACCGGCGCGGGCCGGCGTTTGGGACCACCTTCCTCGGATTCAACATGAACCCCGGCGCCAACCCGGACACCGGCGAGGCGTATCTCGCGCCGGAGAAGCTGAAGTGGTTCCAAAACGTGCAATTCCGCCAGGCCGTCGCGCACAGCATCGACAAGGACGCGATCATCGAGGGCGTGCTGCACGGACTGGGATATCCGCAGTGGTCGTCCGTCAGCCCGGCGGCCGGCGACTTCCACAACTCTGATGTCCGCCGCTATCCCTACGACATTGCGCGGGCCAACCGCATGCTGGACGACCTGGGGTGGGTGGACACCGACGGGGACGGCGTCCGCGAGGACGATGCCGGCAATCCGATTTCGTTCACGCTGGTGACCAACACTGGCAACACCGTGCGCAGCAGCGCCGGCGAGATCATCCACCAGGGTCTGACCGCGATCGGCCTGCAGGTGGACTATGAGCTGATCGACTTCGGCGTGCTCGTCGGCCAACTGGTCAGCACCTATGACTGGGAAGCCATGATCATCGGCTTCACCGGCGGGTCCGACCCGCACAGCGGCATCTCCTTCTGGCATTCCAGCGAGGCGCTGCACCTCTGGAATCCGAACCAGCCGGAGCCCGCGACGGCGTGGGAGGCCGACATCGATGAGCTGTACATCAAGGCCAGCCAGGAACTCGACCGCGACCAGCGCGTGGCCTACTACCACCGCGCGCAGGCCATCGCTGCCGAGAACGTGCCGGTGATCTACACGACACTCACCGAACGGCTGACCGCGGTGCGCAACGTCTTCGGCAACACCACCCCCACGCTGTACGGGCTGTGGGACATCCGCTATCTCTACCGCACGGACCTGATGGGCTAGAGCGCGAGTCGGTTGGAGGCACGGGCGGGTTTGAAACCCGCCCCTTGTATGTTGCAAGTCCCCTCGGATCGTCCGTGGGGAAGCAGCGGG
>JAPOXD010000007.1 GCA_026707285.1 Chloroflexota bacterium
AAATGTGTAAACGATGTCTCCGAACACCCGTAAACCATCTATCCGGTCTAAACAGAGGGAGAGGGTTGGGGTGAGGGGGCTCCGAGGCTCGGGCCCGGGATGTCGCCCACTTTCGCAGCGGCCTCCTCAAGGAGACCCTTGCGCAATTGCCACAGCCGTAGTCGGAATCCAGGCCCATGCGCCGCGAGCCGCCAGCCGTGTGGGTATGCACTTACGCGGTAATGTCATGCTCTGCATAGTGCAAACCACCATTTCGCTCGATGACCAACTGGCTCGACGCGTACGTCGGGAAGCCGCCGCGCGGGGCTTGACCGTGAGCGCCTTCATCGCGCAGACCCTGGACGATGCGCTCAAGCGCCGCGAGCCAACCCCCGCGCCGCCGTTTCAACTCGTGACCGTTCGCGGCAGTCGACCGCGTCGTGGCGTGGATCTCGATCGGCCACGCTCGCTTGACGTTCATGACGATCAAGGCCGGTACAGCCCCTGGGGCGCCTGATACTTGTCGCGGTACACGAACGTCCGTAACGGCGTGTGGCGATGGCCCAGCTGAATGTACGGCTCGACGCCGAGCAACGACGGCGGCTGGAGGAGCTTGCCGCCGCGAAGGCCAAGTCAATCTCCGAAATCGTGCGTGGCCTGATCGACGACGCTTACGAGGACATCCGGCGGGAGCGTCGGCGACAGGCCGTCGAGCGATTGATCAGGCTGGAAGTCGAGGACCCGCCGGACGCGGCAACCCTCTCGCGCGAGTTGGAGGCGGCCGACCCAATCGGACTCGAGCTGACGACCTCCGCAAAGCCATAAGGCGCCCGTCTTCCAGGTTCTCCCTGGCGGCGCCATCCTGCTTCTCGTGGATCGCTGGACCGAGCTCACGGCGACTACGGCGAAGGAGACCGGGGCCGCCGCAGGGAGCCATCCTCATCCTGGCAGTACATGAAGACGGTCCCCACTGCGACGGTACGACCTGACGGAGCTTCCTTGATGACCCTCTGAATCCCCTCGGGCGTCTCCGGGAAGGTGATGGTCGTCCCCCCAGCGTGCGACTGGGTGACAACCCCTTCCACCTCCTGGCAGGTGTCATCGGCCGACCCACATGCGCTCGCGAGCAGCAGGCCTCCCAGCGCCAGGCACCAGCCCAACCTGAAGACGAGAATCATTGCGCCGCGCCGACGCTCAAAACCCCCATCGGTCCTGGCGTCCCGGTCGGCCCGCCCATCGCGGAGCGTCGTCCGCAACTCGCGGATATCGGCGGCGTGGTGGGCCGCATGCGCCCGCCAGTCCGCCTCGGCGGACTCCCACAGCCTGCGAATCCCCCCGCGCACGTCACGCCAGGCACCACGATGAGGGCCGCGAGCGCGACGCCGACCGTGAGCATGGCCACCAGCAGCGAAACGAGGTCCGCCTTCACGCGACGGCATTCCGGCGAGCGACGCCCTGCTTCTGGCTGGCCGATACACCGTACCCTTCAATCAGGCTGAGTACTGCCCACGCCAGTCCGCGACGTCTGCGACGAGATTTGCGGCGGGATGTAGCTGGTCGGGCGGCAGTAATGTAGGACTGTGAACTCTGTAGCCATCCGCCACCTTCGATCTCGGCAACCATAATCAAGGCCGTGGTTGCGCGATTCATGGCCTCGCCTGTCCCGTGCAACGCGCCCTCTGTATCTCCAATCCAGGCCGGATAATATGGGGCTTGACGGTTTGAGTTCCGATCCGCAACGGAGCGTGACGTCATGGCTGACTACCAGAACCTGAAGAGCCGTATCGACCAGGGTGAGGTGATCCTCCTGGACGGGGCCATCGGAACCGAGCTGCAGTCCATGGGCGTGCCCATGGACCCCGCCGCGTGGTGCGGCCCCGGCAACTACACGCACCCGGCCACCGTGCGACAGATGCACGAACGCTACATCCGGGCGGGGGCCGACATCATCACCACCAATACGTTCAACACCCTGCGCCCCGCGCTGGAGGCGTCCGGCTACAGCGAGTTGGTCCGGGAAGTCAACGTGCGCGCGGTGGACGCGGCTCTCGAAGCCATCGATCGGTCCGCCGGCGACCGGCCCGTCTACATCGCCGGTTCCATCTCGTGCCGCATCCCAATCCGGGACCGTAGGACCGGGACGCTGTTGGGCGGCACGGGCTACGGCTATGGCGCCAGCCTTTCGGCGGAAGAACTGAGCGCTCACGCCAAAGAGCAGGCGAACATCCTGGCGGAGTCCGGCGTGGATTTCTTTCTGATCGAGAATCTGTGGGCCGACAACGAGTCCAGGGCGATAGCCGCCGAAGCGGCCAAGGCCACGGGCCTGCCGGTTTGGGTGGCCTTTACGGCCTCCGTGTCATCTGACGATCAGGCGGTCCGGATGAGTTTCGGCGAGGACCGCGCCTACAGCACCGGCCTAGGTATGCCCATGTGGACGTCGACTTGGCGAACGGTCGACGACGACATGAGCCTGGCCCAAGGCATCGACGAGATTGCGGCTCTCGGTCCCGACGTCCTTGGAATCTTTCACAGCCGGATTGACGAAACCGCGGCGGCCCTGCAGGTCATGCTCGACCGGTGGTCCGGGCCCGTCGTCGTCTATCCGGACGCCGGCCGGGAAGACTATCTGGAGACCTGGCAGGACGCCAGCGTGGCCAACGAACAGACGGTGGCGGAGTTGACGCAGGAGGCGGCCACCTGGGTCGAAATGGGCGCCCAGATCATTGGCACCTGCTGCGGTTTCGGCGCCAACTACACCAAGGCGCTGCGGGGCGTCCTGCCGGACCGGATCGCCTCGCCGCGAAACGGCGCGTAAGCCAGAGACATCCAAGCACCTCTGAGCTAGAGCAGACGTCCGGATCGACGGGAGGGACTTCAGCTGGATTCGAAACCGCTGGTGGTTGTCGGGGCTGGGGCGGCGGGCACGGCCGCCGCTATCGAGGCGGCCCGAGCCGGAGTCCAGGTCACACTCGTCGACGAGAACCCCATTGGCGCTTCCATGATGGCGCTGGACGTCCCGCAGTTCTTCGGCCGACGGGCCATCGACCCGCTCCCCGCCAGGGATGAAATGCTGGAGCGAGTTGCCGCGGCCAACTCCGCGCTGGCGGAAGCCGAGGAAGCCGGGGTCGAGGTTCAGCTTGGAACCAGCGTCTGGGGCGCCTTCCGAAATTCGGACACGAGCAGGGTCCTCGACGGCCCGCAGCTCGGGCTGGCCGACGCCGAGCGGTCGTGGATGGTCAAGTACGACCGGCTCATCGTGGCCGCCGGCGCCCGGGACCTGGCGATGTCCTTTCCCGGGTCGGGGATGGCGGGCGTCATGGGCGCCAACGGCGCGCACGCGCTGATGCGTCGCTACCGGACGTTGACCTCGCGGCGCATGGTGGTCCTGGGATCCGGTGACCTGGGCCTCAACACCGCGGCGATGGCGCAGGACAGTGGCGTCGAGGTAGCCGCCGTCGTGGACGTCTCACCCTCCGTGCGCGGCGACGAGGTCCTCATGTCGCGGTTGAGGGCCACGGGCGTTGAGCTATGCATGTCCCACACGGTCAAGGAAGCCGTCGGCAGCGCCGGCGAGATCGAATCCGTCGTGCTGGTCGAGATCGACGACTGCCAGCCGGTTGCCGGCACCGAGAAGGTCATTGCCGCCGACGCCGTCTGCCTCGCCATTGGCCTGGTTCCCAACGTCGAGCTTCTTGGTCTCCTGGGGTGCGACCTCGCCTTTGCGTCCGAGCGCGGCGGTTGGGCGCCGGTCCACGACGACCGGATGCGGACCAGCGTCGACGCCGTGTTCGTCGCCGGGGACGCCGCCGGCTTCCACGATGGAATGGTCCTGGACGCCGAGATTGCACGAAACCAGGGCCGCCTGGCCGGACTCGCCGCCGCCGAGTCGCTCGGCGCTATCGACAGGGACGAAACGCTCGCCCGAAGAAGCGAGCTCCAAGCCGCGGCCGTCGATGCAACGTCAGCCGATGGGCACTCGGCCTGGCAGCGATGGCATCGATCCCTCGTCAACGCCGGTGGGATGAATGTCTTCGCGTGCCCATGCGAGGAGGTCACGCGCGCCGAGATCATCGGCTTGCAGCCGCCGCGCTATCTAGGCCTGGGCTCGGAGCAGGCGAGCCGTCGCAGCTTGCGGACCCAAGCGAGGAATAACCCGGTCAACGCCGATCAGGTCAAGCGCCTGACACGGGCCGGAATGGGCCACTGCCAGGGCCGGCTGTGCCGTGAGCAGGTGTCGCTGCTGCTCGCCGAGGAGTCCGGCGCCGACATCGCCGACATACCCGTCATGTCCTACCGGCCGCCGGTGCGGCCGCTCCCGCTCAGGGTCATGTGGCCCCACGACGAGCCGGAGCAGGTGCGCAGCGAGTGGCCCAAGTGGTTCAGCCCCACGCATCGGGTGCTGGGATAGGCGGCGCATGGACAGCGCGGACGTAGTCGTCATCGGGGCTGGGGTTTCGGGCCTCAGCTCGGCCTATCGCCTGGCCAAGGCGGGCCGGGACGTCGTCGTCGTCGACAAGGGGATCGTCGGGGGCGAGGCGTCCGGGCGAAACGGCGGAATGGTCAGCGAGCGGGTCGACGAGCCGGCGCTGATTCCGCTGGCCGTGGAAGCCACCAGGACCTGGGAGACGCTGGCCGATGAGCTGGGCTATCCCACCGAGTTCGTCCAGCAGGGGCGGCTCCAGGTCGCCGTGACGGAGGAGGAGATGGGCGCCCTCCACTCCGAACGGGACAACGCGCTACGCCACGGCCTGCACGCGGAAATGGTCGATCCCCCGGAGATTCGGGACATGATTCCCGGCATCACCGAAAGGACGCTCGGCGGGCTCTTTTTCAGCAAGGGCGGTCACGCCAACACCCAGCTGGCGGTCCAGGCGTTCGCCTGGGCACTTCAAGACCTGGGCGGACGGCTCTATCAGAACACGGCCGTCACGGGCTTCCAGGTCGTTGGCGACAGGGTGACGGCGGTGGAGACGACCGCCGGCCCAATCGCCGCCGACATGGTCGTCGCCGCCGCCGGACCCCAGACCGGGCTGATGGCGGGGCTGGTGGGCGTGCACATTCCCGTGGCCCCGGCAAGGGTCGAGATTCTGGCGACCGCCCCCATTGAGCCGCTCACCAGCATCGCCCTGGTGGGGAACGGCCTCTACGGACACCAGGCCGTGCGGGGAAACCTGATCTTCGGCGGAGGCGCCCACGAATGGGCCGACGTGGACCTCACCACCACGCCCGGCAAGCCCAACACGCCGCTCATCAGGAGCATCGCCAGGCGCCTCGCGGAGCTGCTGCCGGAAGTGGCCGACGTGCCGGTCATTCGAAGCTGGGCCGGGGTGGTGGAACAGGCACCGGACTATATGCCGATCATCGACATCCTGGACTCCCCCAGCAACTACGTGGTCGTCACCGCCTCGGCCCACGGCTTTGGCATCTCCCCAGCCACGGGCAAGGTCGTCAGCGACCTGGTCCTCTACGGCGAAACGAACATCGACATCGGCGGCCTAGGTCTGGGACGCTTCGCCAACGTCAGTCCCAACTGGCGCCACCAACGCGGCTGGATTCCGGCTCCAAACCGGTCCTGACCGGTGCGACTGCCATCGCGGCGCGGTAAACGGTGGTGGGTGATTTTGGTTCCGTCATTCCGGCGCAGGCCGGAATCCAGGTCCGTGCGTCGCCTGACGAATAGAGAGCGCGCGCCTGCGGTGGGTCGCCATCGCCACATCCCAAGGCAAAGTGACCCACTACCGAATTCTGGAGACCCACTCACCAATTGATACGCCTGATTCCCACACCTCGCCCGGCACTTCATATCTGAGAGCGGACTCGTTGCGGACGGCTATTGACCTCGTCCTCGCAGCTTCAACTAGAGAATATGTTCCTTCAACTCTTGAGCCTATATCAGGGACGATCTTGGCTAAGGGCTCTACGATGGACGCGGACCATTCACTCGTCAAGTCTTCGATCTTGAAGGAGCGAAGATCAACTACGCAGAGCACGTAGTTATCGGGTTCTTTACTTGCCGTCTCCGCTTGCAGAGGTGTGAGACGGGCCTGTCCTGTGGTCGTAGCCTTAACCTCAAGCAGGTATGGGCCAACCGAAAACCTTTGCGATGCATCGTCTAGAACGTTATCTGTCGGTGACGTGACTTTGTAATCGACCCCGTGATCTACAAGCTCCAGATTCAGGCTGTAGGCTTCCATTGCTGACTTGATTGCTTCTTGTACACCAACGCCCATGCACCTGAAACGGTGGATGTCCCGCTCTTGACACTTTCGCGCCTCTACTTCCTCTGCTAACGACGAATATAGCTCAAGGTCGGCTCCGCCAGATTCAACCAATCTGGCTAAACCATTCCGCAATTCCTCGCGTCGTTCGGTGTCCGGTTCAATGCCCAGCAGTCGTAACTCCAGCCGGTCAAACTCAAACCAGTCACTCAACAGCCTGATTGCGGCGTCGTTGTGTTCCAACCATCCTGGATCCAAGAGCTCATCGAGGGTCTTTGCGTTTGCAAGCATTGGCATGGGCTTGCCATCTTCGTCAGGTATCGGCACCCATGGTCGGATTCTCAGGTCGGCTAGCCATAGTGCGCCCGCGACTGGAACGTCCGTAGGTTCACCTGCCCTCCTACCTCTCACGATTTGCTCCCTCTGCCATGCGGAATCATGTGGCGCCACATGGCACAAGACCAGGCCAAGCAACGCGCGCGCCTCGTTAAATCCCTCTCGGCACCGATTCAGAACCTCAGGCTGGAGCAATGCGATCTGACTGAACACTTCGTTGTTGCTCGGGACCGTGAGTCCGTTGGTATCAATCGAACTGAGTTCTTCCAAACGGCGTGGTGTCAAAGCGGACGGTATGTCGGCGCAGATTGGGTCTGCGATTGCAATGCCCCATGCGATCAGCGCTGAAACACAGTCGGGCAAGTCTTTGGCGGGGGAGCCCGAATACATCTCGTCCAAGACCCGGTCGGGTGGATACGCGCTTGCGAATGGCTGAGCAGCCTTATGCCAACATCGAATAGGGGCCATCATCATACGCGCTCGGCTCCAGCGAACCGCAGTCTTGCCGTGGGTGATGAGCGGTATTTGGCTGGCCGTCGAACGGGCCTGACTCTGACTAGATTCCCAGAGGTATGACAATAGCCTTACAGTTCCTTGCTGTATTTCAGGAGGCTTATCTTCGCATCGCTCGTCTTCAGGAAGCGAGTTAGCCAGAGACTCCACTGCTTTCTGAATGACGTCATCCTCCGACATGATATTCGGCAGCGCGTTTTCAAGAGCGTAGTGAAGGTGGGGCAGCCCATGCTCAGCAACAGTTTCGTCAAACCCAGCAAGAAGAAGCTGGCTGCGAATGTCGAGACCGATATCGGCGCAAATGTTCTTTAGCGAAACTGGTATACCGTTGTCGCGGTTCAAGTCTGACGGCGAACGAAGGCGTTGATTCTGGTCTGGAAGCATGCCGTGAAGCACCGTTGGGTCTACCCCAGAACGCTTCCGCCAACACTCACCGGTAACATCCAAGAAATGCGCCATCCATTGCTTGACATCCCCATCAACCATTAGGTCTTCAAGCTTACCTGATTCTCCTTTGACCCAATCGGGAATCTCTTTGACGCTGATGCGATTGAGTGATAAGCCCAGGCTGTCCCATCCGTTCGCTATATCACTCCAGGCTAAAGCGAGTTCTTTCCTAGGAGGGAATAATTCGGATGCCGCCTCAAGAAGGGGCCACATGCGATCCACGGTTGTCTCATCGTCGGACGATTCAGTCAGAAGTCTTGGGGCAATGAAGTCGGCAAAAGCACCGTCCTCTGCAATCGCGGGCAACATGCTTGATGAACAATCGACGATGGGCAATTTGGCAACTCGCCCTGCAAATGACGCGAGTTGCTCGTGCCACCAGTCCCTTTCGGCGGCACTTGCAGTATCGAAGCCCCTTGTAGGAGCATACGCCTGCGCAAGGAGATGTGCGTCTATCCATTCCTGGTCAAATGCGTGCTTGACCGCGACTACGGCCGCGGAAAGGGCGTCTTCAACTAGGCTCTTATCTCCGTCGTCCAAAAGCAGTCTACTACGGTCTTGGTCCGGCTTAAACTTGCCGTCGAGTATGAAGTTTGTCGGAATGAACCCTGATCCACTCAGGGGGTATTCCCGGTAAACCCGAGGAGCGTTCCCATTCGGTGGAACGACCCTCCACCCTTTTTCGGTATGTTCCGTTAGCACGAGAGCCGAAGCCGGACCATGTTCGCTGCTCTTGAATCGAAAGACACGAATCTCAGGTCGATGAGTACCATTCTGGAGGATTTGAATGGAACGTTCTTCAACATAGCCGTCTTCCAAGGCTTGCGCAGTCACCTCGGTAGGCGTCCAGACCTCTCCGTCGTCTTTCCTATTTCGCAGTTCAGCGCAGCCAAGCACTGGCCGGGTAGCATAGAGATAGGGCAACGCGGACCTAAGCGATTCGACCCCCAAAGTGAGCGGATTGTCGTCGTGAATGTGATAGTCGAACGTTGCTGATGGGACGCCATCCAAGTTCGACACTCGGCTTGCCGATCGGATGGCTTCCCTGCAAGCTGCCATGTTCTCCAGGATTGCGTCTTCGTCACCTCCACGATCCAACAGCAGGCCAAATCGTTCGGACCCGTCGGGAGTATCGAGTAGTCCGCGTAGGGTTGTGCGCTCAGCAAGGACGTGTGTGACAAGGAAACCCGTACCGAAGCGACCGGTCGTCTGTTCGGATTCGAAATGCTTATTGGATCCACCGGAAAGCAACGCGGTCAGGTCGCTGGATGTGAATGGGACACCGTCATGCTCGAATGAGACTTTCGCCTGCTCGGAACTCAGGCGAATCGCTACAGATTTGCTGCCAGCACGAGGGCCGAAGTCGAGCGCGTTCTGCAGCAATTCAAACGGCCAACGAAGTCCGGCTGACGCAACGCTTTTGCGAGCCTCTTCCACCTGCGATCGAATGCGCCTGGCTTGGTAGCGGCTCTGTTGATCTCTGAAGGTCTCTTCGAATAGCTTAAATGCGGCTTCGCTCAATCGCCTAACTCCATGCTAGTCCTGTTCGGCTTAGGATGACGACCGTAGACTCGTGGGAGTGGTCGCCCTACCCTCAAATGGCCCCGGCGCGGGAAGGGGACTAGGTTGGGAAGCGTCACACTGTCACCTCCTGCTCGAAGTGGGCGTGAGGCTCAAGGGTGTCGGGACTGCGGGGGGTAGCGCCAAATGCGCCATGCAGATGTTCTGGGCCGTGAGGATGGATAGAATATCATTTGCGACGCAGCTAATGGCAATAGCTTCACGATCACCGTCGCCAGCCAAGCGATGAAGCGGCCTGGGAAGCGCCGGGGAATCGAGGCAATCAGACGATCGAGCCGTGCCGGATGCTATAGGATTCCGTCAAACCAACCGTCGCAACGTCTGGCGGCATCAGGTTCCGCACCACCGGGGAGAGTCGCCGGGGAGTTGGCGCTGAACGGCTCGGCACATGTGGTGGACCGATTCGGACTCGAACCAAAGAGCGCCTCAATGCCATTGAGGCGCTCTTTCAGCTGATCTATGGGCCGTGGGGCCGAGATTATCTCTCGCTGTCAGGCACAGCGGCGACATCGCTATCCGTGTCCTGGCGACGGCCTCGTTGACGGCCAGCGTGGTACGTGTTAGCTAGCGAGAATCCGCGTCCGGGCAGATCACCATGTGGGAGCCGTCGGCGTTGGAGTGCACCGCGTGGGACGTGCCCGCCCGGTCGAAGATTAGCTTGTAGCCCGGAGTAATGACCTGGGCGTAGGCGTATCCCTCCTGCGGGCAACCGAGGCTGGCGTCCGACCAGTCCATGGCTTCGGAACTGATGGGCGTGTAGTCACCCTCGCCCACCTCTTGCTCCAAGAGCCGCCGCGCCGCGGCCTCGATCTCGCTCAGTGCTTCTCCGGTTGTGGGCTCGTCGGCGGTCGGCGTGGGCGCATCGGATGAGGGAGCGGCTGCGTACGGCGCGGTGGGCGATGCGACCGGTTCCGTCTTCGTCATGTCATCGGCGCCGTCACAAGCCACCGCGACCATGAGTGCAGCCGCCGTCGCAAGCAGCAACAAGAACCGGACGGTCGTCAGTCTCAAGAGTCTCATCAGGCCCATTCGGAGGCCGAGGCGGCGGATTGAACCTCGCGGCGCACCGTTCCAGGCAACACCGCCAGCTCGCATATCAAAGGAAAGGCTCTTGATTTCATCCGGTGTGGTGGACCCAGTCGGACTCGAACCGACGACCTCCTCAATGCCATTGAGGCGCTCTTCCAACTGAGCTATGGGCCCCGGGGCCGACATTATGCCCCGCTGGCGGGCGGGGCGTCGGAGTCTGACAGGCCGAACATGGCGCGAGCGGCGTCGTAAGCCGCGCGGGTGTTCAGGTTGAGCAGGACGTGCGGGTAAGTGGTCGGCGCGTCGCGCAGGCGGTCGGCGTGGCGGCGGACCACAGCGCGGGGGCCTTCGGTGGCGTCGTCCACGGCGGCCAGCTCGGCGCGCAGATCGCCGGGAAAGATGACGGGGTGTCCGTGCTTTCCCTCGTGGAGCGGCCGCACAATGTCGCCGGGTGCCGCGCGCCAGCCGGCGACCAGGTCGGCCAGGGCGTCCGGATGCAGCGGCTGGTCGACGCTGACCAGCAGGACGCCATCGCAGTCCTCGGGTAGCGCGCGGGCGGCGCGGGCGACCGACGTGGCCCTGCCCTGCGCGTAGTCTGGGTTGTGCACCGTGCGCGCCCTAAGGCCGTTCAGCGCCGCCCGCACGTCCTCGGCGCGATGGCCGGTGACGACGATCACCTCAGCCACCTCATCCAGGGACGCCAGCGTCCGCACCTGGTGCGCCACCAGCGTGAGGTCGCCCCACGGGATCAGCGGCTTGGGCGAGCCGAAGCGCTCGGAGCGACCGGCGGCCAGCACCACCGCGCAGAGCTTGGGCGCGGGCGGGGCGGCTATGGGTGGGCGTCGGCGGCGCCGCTGCGGCGCAGGTTGTTCACCTCGGCGCACGAGACCGCGGTGGGGAAGATCTTGCCCGGATTGAACAGGTTGCGCGGGTTGAAGACGTGCCGCAGGCACTGCATGCGCTCCAGGTCGGCGTCGCTGTACACGAGCCCCATGTTGCGGTGCTTCTCCATGCCGATGCCGTGCTCGCCGCTGAGCATGCCGCCGGCGTCGGCGCACACCTTCAGCACGGACGTGCCGCACTCGATCACGCGGTCCAGGGCGCCGTTCTCGCGGTCGTCGAACAGCAGCAGCGGGTGCAGGTTCCCGTCGCCGGCGTGAAAGACGTTGGCGATGGTGATGTTGAAGAAGTCGCTCACGCCCGCGATCTGCGCCAGCACGTCGGTGATCGTCGTCCGCGGGATCACGCCGTCCTGCACGTAGTAGTTGGGCGAGATTCGCCCCATCGCCCCGAAGGCGCTCTTGCGCCCCAGCCAGAGCAGCGCGCGCTCGCGCGCGTCGGCGGCCACGCGGACCTCGTCCGCCCCGTGCTCGGCGAACACGCGGCGGATCGCCGCTTCCTGCGGCTCCAGCTCGGCGGCCACGCCTTCCAGCTCGATTAGCAGCACGGCGGCCTTGTCGATGGGCAAGTTGGCCGCCGGCACGTACTGGGCGATGGCCTCCAGCGAAATCTGGTCCATCATCTCCATGGCCGCCGGCACGATGCCCGCGGCGACGATCCCGGAGACCGCGGCGCTGGACTGCGCGACCTCGGCGAAGGACGCCAGCATCGTGCGCACCTGGTCCGGCGTGCGAACCAATCGCACCACGGCTTTCGTGGCGATGCCCAGCGTGCCCTCGCTGCCGCAGAAGAGCCCCGCCAGGTCGTAGCCGGGATGATCCAGCGCCGCGCCGCCGGCGGTGACGATGCGCCCGTCGAGGGTGACGAACTCGACCCCCAGCACGTGGTTGGTGGTCACGCCGTGGAGCAGGGTGTGTGGGCCGCCGGCGTTGGTGGCGATGTTGCCGCCGATGGTGCAGGCGGCCTGGCTGGACGGGTCGGGCGCGTAGTGGAACCCGTAGCTCGAGGTGTGCGCGCTCAGGTCCGCGTTCACCACGCCTGCCTCCACCACCGCGCGCATGTTGCGGTAGTCCACCTCGAGGATGCGGTTCATGCGCGACGTGCTGACCACGATGCCGCCGCACGCCGCAATAGCGCCGCCGCTGAGACCGGTGCCCGCGCCGCGGCCGATGATCGGCACGCCGAGCTCGTGGGCGATACGCACCACCGCCTGAGTTTCGGCAGTGTCCCGCGGGAACACGACCGCGTCGGGCAGCGCGTGCTCCACCGAGCCGTCGTAGGCGTAGATGGCCACCTCGTCGGGCTCGGACATGACCCAGTCGTCGCCGATGGCGCGGCGCAGGGCGCCGGCAAGCGCGATCCGGCCCACGCTGAAGGTCGAAGTCGCGGTGGCCATGGTGCCCCTACGCTACGACGACGAGGCGGGCGGTGCAATGACGGGACGGTTGGCGACAGGTGCGGGGCATGAGACCGATATCCTGACGCGGACTCCGTACCGGCTGGGGATGCGCTGCACGCGATGGCGACGGTCATTCACGACAACGTGCTCGGACCAATCGAGCTCGAGGCGCCGTTGCTGGCGCTGGTGGACCATCCGGCGGTGCAGCGCCTCCGGCGGTTGGAGCAGCTGGGCACGGCCTCGCTCGTGTTCCCCGGCGCGCGGCATACTCGCCTGGCCCACTCGATCGGGGCGCAGGAGATCATGCGCCGGGTGTGGCGGCGGCTGAAGGCCACGGAGCCGCCGCCGGGCGTTGATCTCGACGCCGAGGGCCGACTGCTTCGAGCGGCGGCCCTGCTGCACGACCTAGGGCACTACCCGCTTTCGCACGTCGTCGAGCCGATCGCGGCGTGGCTGCATGAGCCCGCCACCGACCGCCTCGACTTCGGGTTAGACCCCTGCTGCGAGTCCGACTGGCTGCAGCTGGCGGCGGTAGCCGCCTCGCTACCGGCCCCGACGTCCGACATGCACCACGAGCGCCTGGCCGCCGAGATCATCCGGCGCGATCCTGGGCTGCAGCGCGGCATCGACGCCTACGTGGGCCGGCCCGATGCGGCTGCCGAGGTGCGGGCGCTCCTTCAAGGCTGTAGCAGTCCGCGCTACCGCGGACAGCTCGTCTCGTCGCACTTCGACGTCGACCGCCTCGACTATCTGCTGCGCGACGCGCACAACGCCGGCGTGCGCTACGGCGGGGTCGAGCTCGAGCACCTGATCCGCCGCATGCGGCTGGGGCCTGACGGCGCTGGGAACCATGTCGTGTACGTCGAGACGCGAGGCCAGCCGGCACTCGAGCACTACCTGCTGGCCCGCCGCTTCATGTACAGCCAGGTGATCTTTCACAAGACCGTCACGGCGTTTTCGGTGCTAGTGGCCGCGTTTTGGGTATCGCTGGCCGTTCGTGACCGATTGCCGTTTACCTCCCTGGCGGGCCTCCACCAAGCACTCGACGACGGCATGTTCCGGAGCTTCGACGATCACTGGCTCTGGAACGAAGCCGCGCGCCGCGCCGATCCCGCAGGTCGCGGCATGACCGCGCGCATTGCCACAGCCCTGGTCGATCGGAAGCCCCCGCTGCTGGCCTGGGAGCAGCGCGCTCGCGGGACGCAGGCGCAGTCAGGGTTGCTGGAGACGTTCACTGAACACAGGCGCGCGATTGCCCGCGACGCCGGCGTGGAGGCTGCGGACATCTTCCTCACCGACCAGGTCGTCACTGGTACATCGGGTGGCAACGGCGGCCTTGGCGCCGGCGAGCCGCCGCTCGTGGGCGACCCCGGTGGAAGGCTGCGACCGATTACCGAGGCGCCGGGGTCCGCGCTCGAGGGTGTCGGCGGTCAGCCGGAGCGCCTCGCTCGGCTCTTTGTCCTGCGAACGGGCGACCTGGACGTCGATCCCACGCGCCGCAGGCGTGTGCGCGACGCTTTTCTGTCGGGGATGAGCCTAGCGGCGCCGCCCGCGGCGAACTAGCGGTCGCAGCAGCCGCAGCAGAGCCGCTCGATCGCGTCCAGGAGCGCGTCGCGATGGTCGAAGGCGATGTCGTCGGGCAGCTGGTTGATCGGAAACCAGCGCGCGTCGGCGGCATCGTCGCCGGCGGTGACCGGGGGCGGCGCGTCCAGCCGGGCGCCGAACACGATGCCGATGATGCGCCCGCGGGGATCGCGGTCCGGGTGGCCGTAGGCGCCGATATGCACCAGCGAGTCAAGGGAAATGCCGGTCTCTTCGCGCAGCTCGCGGCGCGCCGCGTCCGGCAGGTCTTCGTGCGGCTCCACGAACCCGCCCGGAATGGCCCATCCCGGCGGCGGGGTTCCCCGTCGCACCAGGAGCACGCGATCGCCGTCCTCGAACGGCGCGATGATCACCGCGTCGGCGCCGACGGGATAGCGGGGCGGCGGCGGCACGGCGCTACTCGGCGGACTCGGAAGCCGGCTGGCTCCGCCGCGCGACCAGGCGCAGCACGACGATTCCGACGATCAGCACCACGACGAAGGCCAGGGCCAGCACATCGAAATACTCATCGATCGCCGCCTCGATGGGGTCGCCAAAGAGGGTGATCAGCCCGCCCACGAGAAAGAAGCGGCCGGCGCGTCCGATCAGCGAGGCCAGCAGAAACCGCTTGAAGTCCAGCCGGAACGCACCGGCCCCAATGGCAAAGACCTTGTAAGGAATAGGCGTAAACGCCGCGACGGAGACGGCCCAGACGTCGCGCTTCTGGAACTGGCGCTCGACGTAGAGGATGCGGTCCTGCGCGAACAGCCGATTCAGGATCGGCCGCCCGCCGCGGAGTCCGATCCAATAGCCCAGCATGGCGCCGGTGAGCGAGCCGACGGTGGCGATGGCGGCAAAGCCGAACGTGAATGGCAGATTGCCCACCATCAGCGCGATCATGAGGCCGTCGGGCGGAATGGGGAAGAAGCTCGACTCCCAGAACGCCAGCACCAACAGCGCCAGCGCGCCCCAGGGCGTGTCGGCCCAGTCCAGCACCCAGTGGCCGAGATCCGAAATCAGCTGCATGGGCGTGCGGGATGGCGGAGGCAGGGCATGGTGCGATCCTCAGGACGTGGTGGTGAAGTGGGTCGCGACGACGAACGGCTCGCCGTTGCGCTGACCGGTGACCCGCACATGATAGAGGGTGTTTGGGGCCAGTGGGTCGTTGGGGATGAGGGCCAGCGCGCGCCGCCACTCGCTGACCGAGCGCGTGACTGCGACCGGTGCGCCGCCGTCCGGTGTCACGGTGGCGTCGCCCCACTCGACGCGGCCGCCGAGGCCGAAGATGAGGGTGATGGGCGGTCCCAGCGGTCGAGTAACGCCGGGCGCGGGGTCGGGCCACTCGGCCCCGTCCCAGGTGTGGGGCACATTGACGGCCGCGCTGCGCGGCATCACCGACGGCAGGGGCACGTCGGCGGTGTGGCGCGGCGAAAGCCCCACGTTGAACACGGCGGCGCGCGTGCCCTCGGCGGAAGCCCAGCCGTAGCCGACGTGAACCGCCGAGGGGTGCACGAACATGTAGCGGTGGAACACGGTGCCCAGGGCCCACTCCAGCGTGCGCGCGGGCGGCAGAAAGCCGAACGTCTCGTCCACCCAGCCCAACGGATATCCAGCGGCGTCCGCGCGGTCGCCGATGGTGCGTCCGGTGAAGCCCGGCTTTCCGGCCACTTCCGTGTGCAGGCCGCCGGACGTGGGGTCGTTGCGGTTGATCACGTAGTAGTCGGCGTGGGCCTGGGCCGCCTGCATCAGCGCCGGGTGCGCCGTCAGCGGCGGCAACCCCAGGTCGGCGCGCACCTCGTTCATGCGGTCCACGACCGCGTCGCCGCTGACGCTGACCGTCGGGGTAGGTGCGGCTGTCGGTGTAGGTGTGGCGGTTGGGGTAGGTGCGGCCGTTGGTTCAGGTGTCGCCGTTGGGGCGGGTTCGGCACCCTCGCGGCGCGGCTGTAGGACCGATTCCGGGAACAGCCCAAGTTGCTTGGCCAGATCGCCGCCGTTGGCGATGGTCACCTCTCCCGCGCGCGCCCAGGGGGTGTCGATGTGCCAGAGCTGGATCACGGCCCGCTGCGCGCGGATGGAGCTCATGCCGTCGTAGTGGACGATTTCGGATGTCGGCAGGCCAAACCAGCGCAGGGGGTCGTCGGGTCCGAAGTACGCGTCCCGTATCGGCGGGCTGGCGTCCATGAAGCCCCAGCGGCGGCCGATGACTTCGTTCCAGGACAGCCCCCGCTCCTCGGGGAAGGTCTGGTGCCGCGGAACCAGCAGCCGAGCCAGCTCGTCGTCGAGGCCGGCGCGATTGAGTTCGTCGAAAACGTTGATGAACATCACCTGCGAGGTGGCCGGATGCCACTGGAACACCAGCTTCTGCATCACCTGGACGGTGAAGCCGAGCCACTCGAAGCGCTGGCTCACGGGATAGCCCACGACGTGCGGACCTCCCAGCTCCTGGAAGCGGGTCCAGAAGGGAATGCCGTCGGCGTCGCTCACCAGGTAGCCGGCGCCCGGCGGGGCGTTTCCCGCGGCTTGCGTGTAGACATGGCCGCCGGGCACCGCGTAGTCCGCCTCTTGGGCAAGCGCAGGGCCGACCGTGGCCCAGACCGCGAGGCCCAGGAGCACGGCCCCGAGCCGCCACCAGCGCGCAACACTCGCCCGGACCATGGGGCGATGGTAACGAGTGGAGCGTCAACGAGGCGTGTACAACGGCGGTGGGTTGACTGTGGGCGGGCGAGTTCTTTTGCATGTTCGGCGTTTAACTTCGACTCCGAAGTGTTATCCGATCACGCCGCTTGCGGCGGGTGCTTGGACCGGCCGTGCCGCGGGCGACCACTAGGGTCGCCCCTACACCGGAGGGGCCGCTGGGCCAGTGGCCGAATCGTAGGGGCGGTTCGCGAACCGCCCTTCCGGGCTAGTCGCCGACCGCGTTTTCGATGACTTCCACCGTGTAGCCGCCATCCGGCGCGATGTCGATGGCGACTACGTCGATGCGCCAGTCGGTTGCGCCGGCGGTCTGCGCATAGCGCTGGCCCAGTGCCACGAGCCGGCGGGCCTTGGCGGTCGAGATGGCATCCCGCGCCTCGCCGAAGGCGCCCGCGCGGCGCGTCTTGACCTCAACGAGAACCACGGTGCGTCCGTGTCGCGCCACCAGGTCCACCTCACCACGGCCGACGCGCTGGTTGCGCTCGAGCACCTGATACCCGCGTCGCCGAAGCTCGCGCGCGGCGAGGTCTTCGCCCCAGCGGCCCAGTGCGGCCCGATCCTCGACGGGCGCCCGGCGCGCCGGGATGGCGCGGCGCAGCCTGCCGAGGAGCCGGCCGACCCAGACCTTCACAGGTGCGACAGGCTGGCTATGCGGCCGGGGCGACGCGCCGGCATTCGGCCACGGGGCGGAAGCTGGCCCGGTGCAACGGCGAAGGTCCCTCGGCGGCCAGCGCCTCGCGGTGCGCCGCCGTGCCGTAGCCCTTGTGCCGACCGAAGCCGTAGGCCGGATGCTGGAGGCAGAGGCGCCGCATCAGCTCGTCGCGGGCGACCTTGGCGCACACCGAGGCGGCGGCGACGGCCAGGCAGGTGGCGTCGGCGCGCACGATGGCGTCTTGCGCGTTGGCGTAGCGGCAATCGGCGGGCAGGGGAAAGGCGTCCACGATGACGTGGTCGGGCGCCACCGGCAGCGCGTCCAATGCTCGCAGCATGGCCAGTCGCGACGCCTCCGCGATGCCGACGCGGTCGATCAGGCGCGGTGAGACGTAGGCCACGCGGGCGGCGATGGCGGTGGCGCGCACCCGGGCGCTCCAGCGGCGGCGTTCGGCGGCGCTCAGCTGCTTGGAGTCGGTCAGTCCCCAGAGCAATCGGCGGTCCTCGTAGACGGTTGGTGGGAGGATCACCGCGGCCGCCGTCACCGGGCCTGCCCAGGCCCCGCGTCCGGCCTCGTCGACCCCGGCGATGCGCCGGACGCCGCGCTGCAACAGCGCACGCTCGTGAGAGAGGTCGTGGATCCGAGGCTGGGAGGAGGCGGGAACCACTCACCCCCTCGGACGTTGCTAGGCGCGCCGCTCCTTGACCCGAGCGGCGCGACCGACGCGGTCGCGCAGATAGTACAGCTTGGACCGGCGCACCTTGCCGCGGCGCGTCACTTCGATGTCGCGCACGATTGGCGAGTGCAGCAGGAATGTGCGCTCGACGCCGAGGCCGTGCGTCACGCGTCGCACGGTGAAGTTTTCATTTACTCCGCCGCCGCGGCGGCGAATCACCGTGCCCTCGAAAACCTGCACGCGCTCGTTGTCGCCTTCGCGAACCGTCACGTGGACGCGGACCGTATCCCCGACCTGGAATTCGGGAATCTCGTCCCGCAGTTGGGCGCGTTCGAACTCGTCGATGAGGCTTGCCATGCGATTGCTGCTTGCCGGGACGCCATCTGCCCACCGGGGAGATGGCACAGGAATCCGCTGCGCCCAGTGTGGGCGCGGGACGCCACGTTACCACAAGGCGGGTGCATGGCGGTGATATGGGCGGTGGCAGGATCCCCTCACCCCGACCCTCTCCCCGCGGGCGAGGGAGCCGGACCCTGGGCGGAGAAAACGATGTGCCGGGGCGATTCATCCGCGGCGAATCCCACGCTGCACGCAGCGCGGGCCACCGGGCAAGTTACAGATAACACTTAAATCGCCGGAATCGTTCCTATACTGATTTGTCCATGGCGCTGTGAGCCCACCTGCTCCATGACCCGTCGCCAGATGCTCATCACCACTGCCGCCGGTGGCATTGGCGCCGCCGCTGCCGCCGCCGCGGGCTGGACCGCGTTCGTGGCCGTGCGGGAGGCAAAGCTCGCGGGCCAGTTTCGCTCGGGCGCCGTTGTTGACGGGGAGTCCCTGGCCGGTCTCACGTTCGACGAGGCCGTGGCGCGCGCGCGGGCTCGGTGGGCGCCGTACATCGAGAGTCCCATCGTCCTGCGGCTTGGCGGGCGCACCTGGACGCCCGCCGCCCATGAGATCGGCATTTCGGTGGACTTTATGACGCCCCTTCGCGAAGCCTACGCCTGGCGTCGCGAGGCGGCGCTGACCGATCAGGTTCTCGGTCGCGCGGACGGCGGGCCGGACGCCTATGCCGGGCACACGGTGGTCAACTTCGATCCGACGGTATTCCAGGCGTACTTGGAGCGAATTGCCGTCTGGGTGCATCTCGACCCGGTGGACAGCGTGCTGCGGATCGAGGAGCAGGCCGGCCGGCGCCGCCTGGTCGTCGAGCCGTCGCGCGAGGGCCGGCGGCTCGCGCCGGCCGGCTATGCGGAGAGCGTGGCCGCCAATCTGCGCCCGCCGACCCGGTTGATCGTCGACTTGGCGTCCGAGGTCGTCGCGCCCGCCGTGGTCGAAGATCAGCTCGAACCAATCGCCGCCGACACCGCCGGCTTGCTCGACGGGCACATCGAGATCAACACGCCGTGGGAGAGCTGGGAGGTGGCTCGGGACTCGCTGGTTTCCGACGTCGCAATCGACGGCCCCGCCGCCGATCCGGAGATCAAGATCTCGCTCGACTATGGGTCCTTCGAGCGTCTCGCGCGCCAGGTTGCCGACCAGCTGCGCGTCACTCCGGTTGATCCGCGCATCCGCATGAGCGCGTCGGGTGAAATCGTCCCGCTCGACGAAGGCCAGGCCGGCCGGCACGTCGACGTGGAGGATCTCTGGACGCGCGTGCAGACCGCCTTCGCCAGCGGTGAATCGGCGGTGCAGGCGCCGATCGTCATCGTCAAGCCCGACGTCAGTCGCCTGACGGCCAAGGAGCTGCAGTTCGATAACGTCATCGCCGTCGGCGAGTCGATCTTCTGGGGCTCCGAGGAGAACCGGATCCACAACATCGACCATGGATCCCGGCTCATTGACGGCGCCATCATCGCGCCCGGCGAGTCCTTCTCCCTCAACGAAACGGTCGGGCCGATCACGATTGACAACGGGTTCGTGGAAGGACTGATCATCGCGCCCACGCGCACCGAGCCCGGCGTTGGCGGCGGCATCTGCCAGGTGTCCACCACGATGTTCCGGGCGCTGTTTTGGGCCGGGCTGCCCATCGACGAGCGTTGGCAGCATGTCTATCGCGTGGGGTACTACGAGCTGGGCGAGAACAGCCCGCCCGGATTCGACGCCGCGATCTGGCAACCGCGACAGGACCTGCGGGCGACGAACGACACCCCCCACTACCTCTTGATTCGACGCGAGTTCGACCCAGTGCGGCTGATCCTGCGATTCAAGATCTTCGGCGCGCCCATCGGGCGCAAGGTCACGCTCGATTCGTCGCGCGGGGAGATTGCCGAGCCGCCGCCGCCGGTGGTCGTGGCGAACCCCGAGTTGGAACCAGGCGAGGTCAAGCAAACGGACTCGGCCCGCGAGGGCATGAAGACCGTGATCTACCGCCACGTGGCGCTCGGCGACCAGGTGCTGTTCAAGGACCAGTTCGCATCGCTCTTCAGAGCCTGGCCGGAGCGGTGGGAGGTCGGGCCGAACGAGGACGGTTCGCTGGACACGAGCCAGATTCCCGAATACGTGCCCCCCGGCGGTGAGGCCCCCGACGACGGCGAGGCGCCGGCCGACAATGGAGAGTCGTCCGCCCAGTCGTAGCCGCCATGTAGCATAATGGCGGCCCAGGGCAGCCTTGCGGCTGCTCGCTTTTTCCCACCGTTACGTTTGGAGCACCGTCGTATGTTGCGAATCCGCCTGGCGCGGCTTGGTCGAAGAAACCGCCCGCACTATCGGGTGGTCGTGGCCGAACGCCGCTCGGGTCGTGACGGCCGCCGCGTCGACGAGCTTGGTCACTACGACCCCCTCACCGAGCCATCCACTGTCGTGCTGGACGTCCCGCGCACCGAGGAGTGGATCCGCAAGGGCGCCCAGCCCACCGAGCGCGTGCGCAAGCTGCTGGCGATCGCGCGCGAGGCCGCGGCCGCCGCGCCGGCCGGCAACGGCGAGTAGCCCGGGCCCGTGGACGAGCTGATCGAATTCATCGGCCGAAACCTGGCCACGGTGCCGGACGAGGTGCGCGTGGAGCGCTTTCGGCGCCACCACCTGCACGTCTACAAGCTGTTCGTCGACCCGCAGGACATGGGGCGGGTGATCGGGCGGCAGGGCCGGGTGGCCATCGCGATCCGGGCCGTCATGCAGGCGGCGCCCATCAGCCAGGGGCGACGGCTGGCGCTCGACATCCAGGAAGCCAGCTAGGCGCGATCGTCGCCGACGCGGTGACGCCAGCCCGCGGCGCGTCGCGGCGCAACTGGATTCCGGCGTACGCTTGATCGACCGCCGCTAGGTCAGAAAGCCGGAGGGCGTCCGTGCGCTTCGATGTCGTCACCATCTTCCCCGGCATGCTGGAGCCCGTGCTTCAGGCAAGCCTGCTGGGCAAGGCGCGCGAACGCGGGCTGATCGACGTCCGCGTCCACGACCTGCGGCGCTGGGCGGACCCGCCCCATCGACAGGTCGACGACTACGCCTACGGCGGCGGGCCGGGAATGCTCATGAAGCCGGAGCCGATCGTGCGCGCCGTCGAGGAGCTGCGCACCGCCGACTCGTGGACCGTGCTGCTTTCGCCGCAGGCGCCGCCCCTCACGCAGCCGGCCGTGCGGCGGCTGGCCGAGCGGGGACACCTGATCCTCGTCTGCGGGCGCTACGAGGGCGTCGACGACCGGGTCCGTGACCTGGTGATCGATGAAGAAATCAGCATCGGCGACTACGTCGTCGCCGGCGGCGAGGTGCCGGCCCTGGTGCTCATCGAGGCAACCTCGCGGCTGGTTCCGGGCGTCGTCGGATGCGAAGACTCGGTGCGGGACGAGTCCCATGCCGCGGGCTTGCTGGAGCACCCGCAGTACACCCGCCCGGAGGAGTTCCGCGGTCGGCGCGTGCCGGCCACGCTGCTCAGCGGCGATCACGGTCGCGTGGCGGATTGGCGGCGGGCGCATGCGCTCCGCCGCACGCTCGACCGGAGGCCAGATTTGCTGTCCGAACGCGACCTCACCGACGCGCAGCGACAGCAGCTGGCCGAATTCGATCTCGACCGGCCCGACGCGGGCACCGAGGCGCTCCCGTGAGCGACGTCGCAATCCTCCACGACCTCGAGGCGCGGCTGGCGCTCACGGCCGGGGTCGACATCGTCGCCAACACCGTCAAGTGCACCATGGGCCCGCGCGGGCGGAACGTGGCCTACCGGGGCGAGATTGGCCCTCCCAAGATCACGCATGACGGGGTATCCGTCGCGCGGGACATCCAGCTCCGCAACGGGTTTCTGCAGACCGGCGCCGCCATCGTCACGGAGGCCTGCCGGCTCACCAACACCGCCGCCGGCGACGGCACGACGACTGCCGCCGTGCTGACCCAGGCCCTGACACACGAAGCCCAGCGGCTGGTGGCCGCGGGCGCCGACCCAATGCGCCTGCGGCGGGGGCTGGCGGCCGCCGTCCTGCAAGTCGACCAGGCCGTGCGCGAGCAGGCCAGGCCGATCACCACCAGGCGCGAGACGGCCTGGGTGGCCGGGCTGGCGGCGCACGATGCCGACCTGGGGGAGATCATTGCCGGCATCTTCGACCGGTATGGGTTGAGCTCGGCGGTGACCGTCGAGCTTGGCCAAGGTCTCAACACCGAGGCGCGCACCGTCGAGGGAATGCGGTTGGAGCGCGGGCTGGCCTCGCGCCAGCTGGCCACGGTGGGCGCCGGCACGCGCGCCGAGCTCGAAGACTGCGACGTGCTCGTCACCGACCGCGAGCTCGGGGGCGTGGGGCCGATGCTCCCGTTTCTCGACGCCTATGTCGCCGGCGGCGGAAAGCGCCTGCTCGTCGTGGCGAAATCCATCGGCGGCGAGACTCTCGCCACGCTTGTCGAGAACCACCGTCTCGGCCGAATGTCCGTGATCGCCGTGCGCGCGCCGGTCTTCGGCGAACGCCAGCGCGCCATGCTCGAGGACCTGGCGATCTTCACCGGGGCCACGCTGGTGGCGCACGAGTCGGGCGACCCATGGGGATCGGTTCCCGTGAGCGTCCTGGGACGCGCCGCCCGGGTGCGCAGCGACACCACCGAGACATTGGTCATGGGTGGCGCGGGCGAGCCGCAGGCCGTCGCCGATCGCGCGGAGCTGCTGTGGCTCTACCGCGACCGCGCCAAGAATCAGTTCGACCGCGAGAAGCTGGAAGAGCGCATTCGGAATCTGTCCGGCGCGGTTTCGGAGATCCACGTCGCCGCGGCGACGGATGCCGAGCGCCAGGAAGCGCGGCAGCGCGTCGAGGACGCCGTGGCCGCAACCCGCGCGGCCCTGGAGGAGGGCATCGTGGCCGGCGGCGGGGCCTCGCTGGCCCACGCCGCACGGGACCTCGCCGCGCCGCCCGACGCGCACCCGGACGAGGCCGACGGCTGGCGCGTGGTGCGGCGCGCGCTTTCGGCTCCGGTGGCGACGATCGCCCGCAACGCCGGATTCGAGGGCGCCGTCGTGGCCGATGCCGTGGCGGCGGCCGATCCGCCGCGCGCCTTCGACGTCACCACCGGCGAATACGTCGACCCGCTGGCGGCCGGCATCGTGGACCCGGTCGCCGTGGTCCGCGCGGCCTTGCGTTATGCGGCCAGCGCGGCGGTGATGATCGTCACCTCGAACGCGGTCGTGGCCGACGCGGCGTCCTATGGTCCCTGGGTGCGCGGACTGCGCCGCAGGATTGCTCGCGACGCCGGGATTCTGCTGGCGGGCTGAGCGGCCTAGTCAAGCTCCAGGCGGTCGATTACTCCGCGGCGGATCTTGAATCCATGCTCGGCGGTCGGGAACGCGCCCTGCGCGACCTCGTCGCGGTACTGCGTCAACGCCTCGCGGGCGGCGCCGGCCAGGTCGGCATAGCGCCGCGCGTGGCGCGGGGGCGATCGGAAGGCCAGCCCCAGCAGATCGTGCAGCACCTGAATCTGGCCGTCGCAGTTCGGGCCCGCGCCGATGCCGATCGTCGGAATCGCCAATTGTTCTGTCACGACGGCGGCCAGGCGCGCCGGAATGGCTTCCAGGACCACGGCGAACGCGCCCGCGGCCTCCTGGGCTCGCGCGCCGTCCACCACGCGCTGCGCTCCCGCCAGGTTGACCCCCTGCGCCAGGTAGCCGCCGGTCGCGAGTACGGACTGCGGCGTGAGGCCCACGTGCGCCATGACCGGGATGCCGCGGGCCGTCAGCCCTTCGGTGATGCCGGCCACTTCGGCTCCGCCTTCCAGCTTCACCGCCGTCGCGCCGCCGTCGCGCACCAGACGCGCGGCGTTGTGCAGGGCGTCGTCGAGCGTGGCGTAGGACATGAACGGCAGGTCGCCGATGACCAGGGTGGAAGAAACGGCACGGGTGACCGCGGCGGTGTGGTGCACGATGTCATCGACAGTCACGTGCAGCTCGCGCGCGTGCCCCAGCACGTTTGGCCCCAGGCTGTCGCCGACGAGAATCCCGTCGACCCCGGCCTCCTCGGCGAGGCGGGCAAACGGGGCGTCGTAGGCCGTGACGCACACGAGCGGCGCCCCGCCCTTGCGGGCTCGGAAACCGCTTGCGGTCAGCGGCGCCTCACTCGAAGCTGCCTCGTGCGCCATGCGTTGATGGTACGCCCTCGGCAGGACCGCGGTCGCTAGTAGGCGTACCGCTCCTCACGCGACCAATCCACCGGCGCGAAGCTCGGCCTGGTCGGCATGCGGGTCAGCAGCTCGGGGTCCAGGTCCGACTCGTCGTAGAGGCCGCGAATCTGATTGGAGGGCAGGTTGAACTCGCGGGTCATTTCCTCGTAGAACGACTCGATGGCCTTGTAGCGGTGGAACCACTCGACCGGGTCGTCGAACGAGTCGCAGTGGTCGGCGAAGTAGAGCACGATGTCCCGCACGCTGACCTCGACGGGACTCGTTCGTCGGGGCAGGCAGGTGCGGAAGTCGTCAATCCATCCGATCTGGCGCCTCACGTCGCGAGCAGGCAGGCGCCGACGCCGGCTGAGCTGCTCCGTATACCATGCGAGGGCGGTCCGAAAACTCGTGCACTCCGCTGCCATCGATTGCCTCCCCCTGACAACTTGTGCCCGCGGACCTCGCCCTGGCCGACTGCCCAGATAAAGACAATCGCCCATCCAAAATGGATGGGCGACGGCGGCGCCTTATTCGAAGCGGTCGGAATGACGGACCACGAGCGAGCCTCCCCAAGCCCGAAAATGCAGCAACGTTACGGCCGGGGCCGTAAGCTGCTTCAACTGTAAGCCTTACTACGCCAATGTCAATAGTTCACCTTCGCGAAAGGCGAGAAGTTTATCGTTCGCGAGTCGGGCATCGACGTTGGCGAACTATTTTGAAGCATCAAAATACGTCAAACTGTTCGACCGGTGTCCGCCGTGCATGCAGCCCGTCCCTATCGTTTCAGATAGGCGCCGCGCGACTTGTCATAAGTGTTTGTCGTGACAGCCCGAGTTCACCACTGCCGCCGGGCGTTGGATCTGGTCCAGCCGGACGTGCCTCATGACCGACCAGCCACGACCGCTGCCAATCGACAGCCCGCCCGCGCTGGCCGGTCGACGCGTGGTGGTGATGGGGCTGGGATTGCACGGCGGAGGGCTGGGCGTGGCCCAGTTCTTGCGGCGCCATGGCGCGTCGCTGGTGGTGACGGACCTGCGCGACGCGTCCCAACTGGCCCCAAGCCTGGAGCAGCTCGGCACGCAGGGCGTGCGCTACGTCCTTGGGCGCCACGACCTCCAGGACTTTCGTGACGCCGAGATCGTGGTGCGCAACCCCGCGGTTCCGCTGGATGCACCGGCGCTGGCCGTGGCGCGAGCGGCCGGCGCGCGCATCGAGATGGAGCTCACCATGTTCTTGCGCTGGTGTCCCGCGTCGCACGTGGTGGCCGTGACCGGCACCCGCGGCAAGACGACCACCGCTGCCGCCGTGCACGCCATGCTGCACGCCGCCGGTCGGCCCACACGGCTCGCGGGGAACATGGGCGTCTCGGCGCTGACCCAGCTCGACGAGATTCAAGCCGACGAGGTGGTGGTGCTCGAGATGTCGAGCTGGCAAACGGAGGGCCTGGCGGGAGCCGGCGTGCGCGCATCGGGCGCCATCGTCACCAACCTGCTGCCCGATCACCTCAATCGCTATGACTCGATGGAGACCTATGCCGCCGCCAAGGCCGAGTTGCTCCGCGCCCAGCAGCCGGGCGATTGGGCCGTGCTGCCCGCCGGTCCCGGCTGGGGCGATTGGTTCGCGGACCGCGCGCGGGGCCGCGTCGTCCGGGTTCCCGCCGGGGCCGAGCCGGCGGGCTGGAGCGAGGCCGGGCTGCGCGGCGCGCACAACCGCGCGAACCTGGCGGCGGCGGCGCTGGCCGCCCAGGAACTCGGCGTGCCGGAAGCGGCGGTGCGCCAAGCCGTCGCCGGCTTCACCGGCGTGGCGCACCGCCAGGACTTCCTCGGGACGATCGCCTCCGTTCGCGTCTATAACGACACCACCGCAACCATTCCGGACGCGACCCTGGCGGCCCTCGACACCATTCCGGGGCCCTGGGTGCTCATCGCCGGCGGTTCGGACAAGCGGCTCGACTTCAGCGCGCTGGCGCGGCGCTTGGAGAGCGACGCCGGCATACGCGGCGTCGTGTTGCTTCCGGGCGCCGGCACCGATCGCTTGATCCCACAGTTGGGTTCGCTGTCGCCGGTGGTGGTTGACGACATGGACGCCGCCGTCGCGGCCGCGCTCGACATGGCCGAGCCAGGCGACGCGCTGCTGCTCTCGCCGGCGTGCGCCTCGTTTGGACTATTCGCGCACGAGTTCGACAGAGGGGCGCAGTTCATCGCGGCGGTCGAGGCGCGCGGGCTCGCCCGTCCGCCTCGCGGCGATCCTTAGGTCGGGTATTGGCGCGTCAGTCCTTCAGCCGGAGGCCACCGAAAATTGCCGTTCCCCGCAGATTGATCGTGATCGCGTCTGATCCCGAGGCGGGACGCTGATCCTCGACGCCGCCAAACAGCGCCAGCACGTCGTTCTGCACCGCCGCATCCGGCGGCAGGCGGATTTCGACGCCGCCGAAGAGGCACGAGACGTCGATGGTCGCCGGCGGGTTGTCCATGCGCGCCTCACGCAAGTCGAGCTCCACGCTGCCGAAGATTGACGTGGCCTGCAGCTGGCCAAGCGGTCCGTTCACCCGGTCCTGCACCCCGTGGAACACGGCGACATAATTCGCGCCGCCGTCGGGGGTGGTGCGTCCCCGCGACGTGCGCCAGAAGATGAGCAGCAGACCGAAGAAGATAACGAGGACCGGCCATATCGCCGATCGAACGCCATCGGGCACTTCATCCAGGATCGTCAGCTGCACGGCCACGCCCACCGCGATCAGCAGCAGGGGGCCGACGGGCTGGCGGAACCCCGTGCGCGCCAGCGCCCACAGCCCGATCAGAACAATGACCGAGGGAAAGAATCGCCACGGGCTGCCGCCCACGTCGAGGTTGTCCAGCAGCAGGGCCAGCCCAACCGCGATGATGACCAGCCCGATGAGGACTTGCCCCGAATTGCGTCGCACGGCGCCACCTCCACGCGGGCTGCCGCGCGTGACGGCAGCGCATTCAGTATGGGCCATCTGCCGTGTGCCGTGCACACCGGGGAGCCCCGCGCATAATGGCCCCAGCGCCGCCTCGGGCGCACCGAATGACGGAGCGCGCTCCTGACGATCCTGGTCATTGCCGACGTGCATGGCAACCTCGCCGCGCTCGACGCCGTGCTCCGTGCCGCCGGCAGCGTCGACGAGGTCTGGTGCCTGGGCGATCTGGTTGGCTATGGGCCGTCCCCAAACGAGGTCGTCGAGCGCCTGCGGGAGCTGCCCCTGCGGTCGCTGGTCGGAAATCACGATTGGGGGTCCATTGGCAAGGCCGACCTGGTTCGGTTCAACGCCGATGCCCGCACGGCCTGCGAGTGGACCGGCGGCGTGCTCACGCCGGTCAACCGGCAGTATCTGGCCGACCTCGAGCCGGCCGGAATGTTCGGCGATGTCGCGGTCGCCCACGGCAGCCCCCAGGACCCCGTTTGGGAGTACATCACCAACGCGCGCATCGCGATTGCCAATTTCGGCTATTTCGCCAGCGACATCTGCCTCGTTGGGCACACGCACGTCCCGCTGGTGTTCCGCTGGCGCAGCGGGGCCACCGGCAGCGAGGCCTTCATCACCGAGGTCCCGACGCCCGGGCAGCGCATCGTGGTCGACGACGATCGACTGATTGTCAATCCCGGCAGCGTGGGTCAGCCGCGGGACGGCGATCCGCGCGCCGCCTTTGCCCTCTTCGATCCCGAGGCCCGCACGCTCCAGGTCGAGCGCGCGACCTATGACGTCGCCCAGGTCCAGCGCCGCATGACCGACCTCGGCCTGCCGGAGCGGCTCTCCATTCGCCTGCAATATGGGTGGTAGCCGGCACGGCGCGAACGCTCGGCGCTATAATTGCCCATGCATCAGCAGCGCTTGGTTTGCGTGCGGTTGTCAACGCATCGAGCCGCTGAGCCTTGGGCGCCCGGTCGTGTCCGGGCGCTTTTTCATTGGAGTGGGGCGGCGTAAGGAGGTCTCGCGTGCAGTCGAGTCTGATCAGCAAGGTCCAGAAAGCCCAGAAGTACGCTCAAGAACCGCATCGCATCCACTTCGAGGCGTTGACCGTGCGGTTCGATGGCGACAACAACGATCATGTGATCAGGCTGGCCGACGGTGCGTGGAGTTGTGACTGCGAGTTCTTCATGGTTTGGCAGACGTGCAGCCACACCATGGCGCTCGAGAAGTTGCTTGAAGGCATGGTCCCGGTCGGAAGCGCCTCGGCCGCCGGCTAGCCCCGCGCCCAGCCCGCCTGCGGGCGAGGTCCGCGCACGGTCCGGCACGGACTAGCGTGGCGCGCAAACGCCGGCGGCGGCAGGCGACGCCGCCCCCAACCAGCCGGAATCGCACCCTCGCCGTCAACCGGCGCGCCCGTTACGACTACGTGGTGCTGGACACGTTCGACGCCGGCCTGGAGCTCCGCGGCACTGAAATCAAGAGCCTGCGCACCGGGTCGGTCTCGCTGCGCGAGGGCTATGTCGCCGTCCAGGACGGCGAAGCCTTCCTGCGCGACGTGCACATCGCGCGCTACAAGCCGGCCGCCGACGCCAATCACGATCCCGACCGCCCGCGCAAGTTGCTGCTCCACCGGGCCGAAATCGACGAGCTGGCGCGCCACACCATCCAGGCCGGGCAGACCGCCGTGCCGCTGAGGCTATACCTCGACAAGGGATGGGCCAAGGTCGAGGTCGGGCTGGTGCGGGGACGGCGCGACTATGACAAGCGGGAAAAGATTCGCGCCCGCGACGATGCGCGTGAGATCGCGCGGCGCATGCGCTAGCATTGAATCGCTGGGGATGCCGGGTTTCGACAGAAGTCCGAGGTCCGCTGCTGCAGGTCGAGCATGCCGTCACGCTCGAAAAAAAGGCGGCAAACCAAGTAACTGGCGAGCAAGAAGCGCTCCCACTCGCGGCCTAAGCGCCGTGACGTCTGCCCGGCTCGTGCCTAGCGGGCCGGACCAGGCGCCAACTCCCTAGGCTGCGCCGGCAGAGGCGTCCGCATATGCCGGCTAAGACACGCGGACTGGTCGGGTTGCCCGCGGCCGAACGGCGGGCAAGTCGGCGAGAACCATAGCGATCGGCTATGCCTGTAGACGCGGCGGGGTGACGGCCTCTGGACGGGGCGTTCGACTCGCCCCCATCTCCACCATGGCGGGGCGGCGGCTGCCTACAATCGCGGCGTGAGCCGCCCTGCCCTTCCGGACAAGCACTTCACCGCCACCGGATTCCTGGTGCGTGACGGCAAGGTGCTGCTGGTCAACCATCGCAAGCTCAAGAAGTGGCTCCCGATCGGCGGGCACATCGAGGCCGGCGAGGATCCCACGCAGGCTCTGCGCCGCGAGGTGCGCGAGGAAGTCGGCCTCGACATCGAAATCGTGGCGGACGTCCTGCCCGTGGACGACGATGACGTGCGGGGCCTGCCGCGACCCGAGACGATCCTGCTGGAGACCATCGAACCCGGGCACTTTCACATCGACCTCATCTATTTCGGTCACGCCGTGGGCGGCGAGCCCCGGTTGGCCGCGGCGGAGCACAGCGAGCAGCGCTGGTTCTCGTCGAAAGACCTTGGGGCCAGCCACATCAGCGACGACGTGCGCATCCTCGGACGCCGCGCCATCCAGGCGCTGGCTGCCGAAGCTTCGCCGTGACCCGGCGTTTCGACCATGCGTTCCAGGCGCCTGTGGCACATCCCAACGGGCTGCAGGCCACCGACGAGGGCCTGTGGATCGCCGATCAGGACCAGGGCCGAGCGTTTCTGGTCGCCCCCGACGATGGCACGGTCATCCGGTCGTTCGCCACGGGCGCCGGAAAGTCGAGTGGGGTGACCTTCGGCCACGGCGCGCTCTGGATGTGCTCCAACGGCCTGCCGAAAACGCGCCCGCCGACGGCCATGGACACGGCGCGCACGCGGATCGTCAAAACTGATCCCCATACAGGCGCGATGCTGGCCCAGTTCCGCGCGCCCGGCGATAGCGACGTGCACGGCCTGGAGTGGACCGCCGAGGGCTTGTGGCTCACGACGCTGGATCAGCGCGCCCTGACGCTGGTTGACGCCGAATCGCTGGCGCCGCGCCGCGCCATTCCGGTGCCCATGGACCGCGCCCACGGGCTGGGCTGGGACGGGAACGCGCTCTGGTGCGCCTTCACCTCGGATCGAATGGTGCTGCGGCTGAACGCGCGGGACGGGGCCGTGCTGGAGCGTCTGGATCTCGATGGCGAGTCGTTCGAGCCACATGGGCTCACGATGCGCCAGGGCCGGCTGTGGATCTGCGACGCGGTTACTGGCGCCGTTTGGCGCCAGCGCGAGCCCGCTGCGGTCGCCCCGGCCGCCGCCGGGGCGACGGGTCGGTGATCGGTACGGCGTGGATGTACCAATAGCGCGAGCGAATCCCCGCGGCATCGCTATCCATCAGACCGATGAGTTCGCGCAGGTTAAAGGTGTTGCGCATGACTTGCGATACCTCGGCGCCGGTGAGGCTGCGAAACGGGGAGTCGTGGGTCCTGAAGTCCGCCAGCGTGCCCATCACCGCCACGCCGGTGGATCGCAGCGTGCGTTGAAACTCCCGCAGCGCGCGCCGGATGTCTTCGTTGCCATCGACGCCGAGCACCTGCAGCAGCCCGAAGCTGTAGACGGCGTCCAACGCGTCGGTGGCGATCGGCGTCCGGTCGGTGTCAGCCCGGACGTACCAGATGTTGGGATGCCGCGGCGCCAGCGCCAGCGCCTGGGCGTCGCGATCCATGGCAATCACCTGAGCGCCGGCGGCGAGCTGGACGGTGGCGCGGCCGGCGCCGCAGCCCGCGTCCAGAATAAGGCGCGCCGAGCGGAGCACCGCCATCCCGCGGGCGAGCACCGACACTTGAGACCCCGAGTCAGCAGCGGGCGAGCCAGGCATCGTGCCCGTACCGTACCTTGACCAGTTCGTCGCTGCGATTGCGCTCGGCGGGCGTAAGCGCGCCCGGCTGGGGGGCAATGCGCAGCCGCTCGGCCACGCCCTGTGTGAGGGCCTGAACCAGCTCGCCAATCGTCGTGGGCTGCGGCAAGACGTCGCGCAGACCCGGCGGGCGAGCGTTGGGCGCCGACGTGCGAGTGAGCGAGTGAAGGTCCAGGTCGTGAGACATCACCAGGCTGCCGTGCTGCAGCACGCCGCCGTGCACTCGGCCCTGGGCGCTGGCGACCATCTTGTGTTCGGCCACCCACAGCTCGTGCCCGCTCGGTGACCAAAAGCAGAGGCCTGGCAGCGTCTCCTCGGCCGCATGGGCGGGAGCGCCGGCCTCCGGCGCCAGCCCCAAGGCTTCCAGTCCGGCGATAAGCCCCTGCGTGAGCGCCGCATAGGATGCCCGCACCCCGCCTCGCACCAGTCGATGCCGCCGCGGAACGGCGATCGCATAGGTCAGCTCGTCGCTGTGCAGCAGGGCCGCGCCGCCGGTGATCCGGCGCACGACATCGATGCCGCGTCGCCGCGCCAGCAAGCGGTCCACGAGGTGCAGCGGCTGGTGATAGCCGAGGGAAAGCGCGCGCGGCCGCCAGCTGTAGAAGCGCAGCGTGGGTGGAGCGTCGCCGCGCTGCACGGCTTCCGCCATGGCCTGGTCGATCGCCATGTTCCGCGCGCCGGCCGCCGCCGGGTCAACGAGCAGCCGCCATGTCTCCATGCGCTCCGGATCCTTTCGTCACGGATTGCGCCGTCTAGAATGACAGCGCAGCCCCCGTAGCTCAGTGGATAGAGCGCCGGCCTCCGGAGCCGGGCGCGCGCGTTCGAATCGCGCCGGGGGTACCCACAGCCTAGCCCGGTGGGGCCGGACCCTTGGTGGCGCCGGCCGGAGGATTGGCCGTCGGCCGGCGCTCGCGCAGGCTGTCGGCCACCAGCACGATCAGCCCCGCGCCGATGGCCAGGTCAGCGAAGTTCAAAAAGCCGACGAACGGCGTAATGTTGAGATAGTCGAAGACCGCGCCGATGCGCAGACGGTCAATCACGTTGCCGAACGCGCCGCCGATCAGCAGCGCAAAGGCGGCAACCAGCCACCACCGCCGCGGCGGCCGCGCGGCGACGTAGGCGGCGAAGCCCACGCCGATCGCCACGGTGACGATTAGGATCGGCGCGGGATGGTCGCTGAACAGCCCGAAGTTGACGCCGGGATTGTTCACTCGCCGCAGGGTGAACACCGGCCCGATCGTGGCTCCGCCGGGCGGGAGCACCGCGTCCACGATGAGCTTGATGGCCTGATCCACGCCGGTCACGACGAGACCGAGGCCAAACGTCGCCAGGCGTGCACGCCTCGCGTGGGCGCGACTAGCCATTCGGTCCCTCCGTTGCGTCGCCGTGTGGCGATTCCAGTCCGAGCACCGTCCTGCGCTCGACATCGACCATGGGTGGCGGCGCCGGTCGCTCGTGCGGGCGCGCCTGGCGACCGAGGGATCGGGCGGCAATCGATGCCAGCGCGGCCGCCCTAGCCTTCGTGAATCTCGATGGACGTGATGGTGATGGTTTCTTGCGGCCGGGATCGTTCGCCGGTGCCGGCCACTCCAACGGGGACCGCCTCGATCTTGGCCAGCGTGTCTTCGCCTTCCACCATCTGCCCAAACAGCGAGTAGTCCGGCGAAAGCCGACCCAGGGCCGTGAGATCGTCGAACACGATGAAGAACTGCGAGCCGTTCGAGTGTGGCCGACCCGTGTTGGCCATCGCGAGGCTCCCGCGGACATAGGGGCGTTGCGGTGGCTCGATGGCAAAGGTGTAGCCAGGTCCGCCGGTGCCGAGGCCGGTAGGGTCGCCGCTCTGGGCCATGAACCGTGGAATCAGCCGGTGGAACACCACACCGTCGTAGTACCGGTTGCGCGCCAGGACCACGAAGTTATTCACGGCCAGCGGGGCTTCCGCCGGCAGCAATTCAAAGGTCATCTGGCCGAGATTGGTCGTCACCACGGCCGTGTATGACTCCTCGGAATCGATCTGCATCTCTGGATAGGCGTCGTACGTCAACACGCGCTCCTGGGTTTCGGGCGTCGGCTCAGAGTCGCCCGCGGGCGGCGCCTCGGCCTCGCCGCAAGCAACGGCGGCAAGGATCCCAAGCGCCAGCAGGCTGCGGACGATGCGCCTCACCGGTCGTCCTCCGCAGCCTCGGCTTCACTCCGGCGATTCTAGCCGCTTGCGAGGGCTGCCCGTTCCTGGCGCGACCTTGTTTTCCGGGTCTCGGGTCACGCGACCTCACCCTATCCATGTGGTAGCTTGGCTGCTGTGTAGACCGTTGCACTAGAACGTTACCAAGGTGTCCTCGCGTTTACTGAAACGGCGAGGATGCTGACGTACGGGTGAGAAACGACCTGATGCATTTCCACCATCGGTCTGATCGTGGGCCGGCGCGCCGCTTGGCTCTTTCGAACCCACGCACAAAGGAGATTGGCATGCGAAAGCCAAGGTGGTGGCGCAGGAGCCTTATTGTCCTGGCAATCGTGGTCGGCGCGCTCATGGCGCTGCCGGTAGCGCACGCGCAGCAAGTCTTTCTGCCCGGCACCGTGGTGGCGCTGCAGGGCACGCCGCATCTGTGGATTGCCGACGACCAGGGCGTCCTGCACTGGGGCGGCGACACCCGAGCCTTGTCCGGCAGGCATATCAACTGGAACGCCCGCATCGAGGTCAGCTTGGAGGGGCTGCGCGCCCTGCCCAAGGGCGATCCGTGGCTTTCGGCCGGTCTGTTGAAACAGGGCGATCCGATCTATCTCGTCAAGTGGGAGACCGAATGGCCGCAGCCGCGCCTGTTCCACATCCAGTCCATCGCCGACGTGGAGATCTTTGGCATCAATGAGACCAACTACGGCAGATTCGTCCTCGACGTGCCCACCTGGGAGGCGCGCTACGGCATGTCCGTGGCCGGCCTCCAGCGGGCGGTGTTGCCGCCGGCCGTGCCTTCCGCGGGCACGACGCCGACGACCCCGACGACCCCAACGACCCCAACGACGACGGCTGTCCGTTACCAGGTCATCAGCGGCTATAACCAAGGCGGTGGAATCCTCAACCTGCCGCAAGGTGATATCACGCTCAAGCTCCGGTTCGGTGGTTGGGGTTCCGGCCCGGTGACTGTGACCTACCGGATCGATGGGGGCGCGCCGATCTTCTTGATCAATAACAGGTCGGTGGGCTACTACGGCGAGATGGACTTCAACGTGCCGCGGGCTGCAAGCTACACCTTTGGAGTGACCGCCGCCCGAGACTGGCGAATCTGGGTTGGCAATGAGCCCGGATTGCCATCCGTGCCCCAGCCGTTGGCTGGCTGCCGGGCAACGACGCAGTGGCACAAGTCCGGAGATGACATGCACCGGGCAAGCTATAACTGTGGCGGAATCAAGCTCGAAGGCAGGTCGTACTCGGAAATCAACTCCCGAGACAGGTACTGGGTGGTTTGGTACCGCGACAACAAATTCTTTGCCGTGACGTCAACGAATTCCCCGGTTGGGACCAATGATGTGGCGGTTACTCATCAACTCCTCAGGGGATACAACGGCGGCGGGGGCAATCTGAACCTGCCGGAGGGCCGAGTCACGATCATGCTCGAGTACGGCAACTGGAGCCAGACCCCGCTCACGTTGACCATTCAATCGCCCAGCGGCGAGCAAATCCGCGTGATTGATGCCGCAAGGATTGGGTATCGGACGACTCGGACGATCACCGTTACGCAGGCTGGCGTTCACCGCGTGCATGTTGACGCGGAGCGCGACTGGCGGCTCTGGGTCGGCGTTGACACCGGGGCGGTTGCCGACGAACTCTCGGAGGCCGAATTGCCAGTGGACAACTGCAGCACGAGGAGAGAGTGGAAGTTGTCTGAGCGCGTCTACCGAGCCGAATTCAAGTGTCCGTCGTTCACTTTGCGCGGCACGTACTATCCCGGCCTCAACAGTGCCGTCGGCTTTTGGATCATCTGGTCGGAAGGGGACAAGTTCCGTGAGATCACCTTCCACCGGAACTAGGACGTTGGCGCCGGTCGGCCACTGAATCGGTCGGCCCGGCCGCAGCCCCGCGCCCAAAGGCGCGGGGCTAGGTGCCGGGGCTCGAGTCGTACGCCCAGCGCTCCTCGCGCATCACGCCGCGCTGGTACGCCAGGTACTCGTCGCGCGTCATGAGCGGTTCGAAGTCGTCCACAATGCGCCGCGCGGCGCCCGCGTCCTCGCCCAGTAGATCCACGGCCATCCAGGCCAAGGCCTTGGCCGGCTCCACGTAGGCCATCTGCGAATCGACGATGTCCCAATCGGTGGCGTGGTTGGTGCCGGTGGCGCCCGCCATGCTGGGATGCAAGGCCGGCATGATGTGCGACACGTCACCCATGTCCGTCGATCCGGTGCGGTGGCCCAGCCGCTTGATCCCGTCATCGCCGTGGACATCCCGCTGGTTGGCGAGAAACAGCTCGGCCATGGCGCCGTTGTTCACCAGCGGCAGGTAGCCGGGCAGGCTGCGGATCTCGACGTCGGCGCCTAGGGCCATTGCCCCCGCCCTGAGGGCGCGGTCGACCGTGGCCGAAGCCGCGTCGATCACATCGGTCGTCTTGCCGCGAACATAGGTTTCCAACCGAACGTCGGCGGGAATCACGTTCACCAGGTCGCCGCCGTGGGTGATGATCGGGTGCACGCGCACCGCGTCCTCGTCGCGGAATGTCTCGCGCAACGCGTTGATGCCCGCCATGCCAAGCTGGGCGGCGTAGAGCGCGTTCACGCCCCGTTCCGGCGCGGCGCCGGCGTGGGAAGCCAGGCCGATATAACGAATCTGCTTGACCACGCAGCCGTTGTTCGAGGCCGTCACGGCGGCCATGCCGTTTTGGTCGGGCTGGGCGTGGGTGTGAATCATCATGGCGAGATCGATGTCGTCGAACTCGCCGCGGGCGATGAGCTCGGGTTTGCCGCCCAAGAACTCAAGCTCACCCGCGAGCTGGAGACCATACCGGTACTCGACCTCGACATACTCCTCCGCCGGCACGGCCATGAGCACGATCGTGCCGCTCAACTCACGCTGAACCCGCGGGTCGCTCAACGCCGCGGCGGCGCCCATGAGCCCCGCGATCTGCGCGTTGTGCCCGCAGGCATGCGCGGCGTGGGTGGCCGGATCTTCTCGCGGGTGTCCCGGCACCGTCAGCGCGTCCAGCTCGCCGATCAGAGCCAACGTGGGACCCGGACGCCCGGTGTCGATCCGCGCGGAGACGCCGGTGATCGCCAGGCCCGTGCGGTGCTCCAGCTCCAGTTCGGCGAATGTCTGCGCCACGAGCGCCGCGGTCTCAAACTCTTTGAAGCCCAACTCGGGCCGTCCCATGATGGTTTCGCCGATCGCGATGATCTCGTCCTGTCGGTCGTCAATCGCGTCCGCCACGCGTTGCTTCAGGTCTGCGATGGTGGTCATGGTGTCTCCGGGGCTTGGCTGGTGGGCTGAGCAGCGGGCCGATTTAGTGTGCCAGCCGAGAGTCCTCGGCGCTGACCGCAGCCTCGCGTGGCAGCTCGTCGGCAGGCTGGAAGCCATGTGCCACGCGAGCCATGAGCACGCTGCCCACCCCGGCCAGACCCAGCGCCGCGGCAAACGCCGCCACCGGTCCGCCGGCCACCAGAACGGCGGCGCCAACGAGCGGACCGGCAATCCCCAGGATGCCGAGAATGACCCAGAAGCTGGTCGCGAACGCATCCACGTCCTCGGGTCGCGCCAGCGATGCCAGTGACGTCTGCCAGCCCACGTCCCCGGCCGCGAAGTTCAGCCCGATGGCCGCGTACGCCGGCACCAGCAACCACAGACTGTCCGCCTGGATGGCCAGGATGAAGAGCGCCGCGACCGCCAGCTTGAGCAGATTGGACATCCAGACCACGAACGGCCCGGAGCGCCGGTCGCTCACGGCGCCCCAGAGGAGATATCCCGCCGCCCAGGTGACGCTCTGGATCAGCGCCAGCACGCCGACGATGGTGAAGGAGGCGTCAAACGTGTCCACCAACACCACCGCGATGGTTGGCTGGATGAGCAAGTCGCCGAACAAGGCAACGTTGGAGGACGCGGTATAGCTGCGAAACCGTCGGTTTGCCAGGGTCTGGCGAAACATGCGCCACGGTGGTGGGCGCACCGTCGGGGCGCGGGGCCGCGCCCGGATTCGAAGCAGCGCCAAGGCCCCAAGCGCGCCGGCAACGGCGCCGCCGGCGAACACGGGGCCGTAGCCCACGGCATCCATCAGCCCCCCGGCGAGCGGCGACACCAGCAACACCACCACCGCCATGGCGGCCTGCGCCGCGCCAATGAGCCTGCCCCGCACGCGCCGGGGAAACGCCGACTGCGTCACGCCCACGTAGATCGGGACGCCCATCATGGCGATGATCGACCACGCCAGGAGCATGACCAGAAACGGCCCGGCCTCGTCGATAAAGAGCGCGGCGACCAGCACCAGCCGTCCGATGGTCCAGAGCGCGGCCACCGCGCGTTCGGGCCGAAACCCTCGGAGAAGATAAGGGCCGGCGATGGCCAGGATTCCGCCGATGAATTGCACGGCAACGGCCAACGCCACCGTGAACTCGTCGCCGCCGATCCGGCGAACGACGACCGCCATGTAGCTCCCGACGCTGCCGACGAAGACTCCCGCCAGGAGCCAGTGAATGAGGGTGGCGCGGAAGTTGCGCCGCACGTCCGGGGCCAGCCCCGCGTTCAACTCGGCGATGCCCGGCAGGCGCAGCGGCGCGCGCCCAACCCTGGCGGCAACACGACCCAACGGCGCCGACGGCGCGCGACGTGCTTTCACCCGGCCCCGCACGAGGCATCGCCCGCACGATGCGAGCGATGGCATCGTACTCGCTCGCGAGAATCCCGAGCGGCTAGGTTGCGGCTATGGGCGGCTCACCCGCCGACGCGCCAGTTGAATTCCTCCGTGCTGGTCCCGTCCGAAAAGACGAGTCGAAATCTCCACACGTGGTCGAGCAGCACCCCGCCAATGGCTTCCACGACTTTCTGGAACTCCTGACTCGCATCCGCCGGTGTGGCGTCGCCCGCCTCGAACGCGATCATCGTCATGCCGTCCGGCGCTACGCTGGGCAAATCCACCTCGACGTCGAGCACGCCGGTGCGAACCGCGAATTGTCGGATGCGCCACGACCAGAAGTGCTGCTTGATCGCCACAATGAAGGGCATCGCCGCGGTGTCATACCGTTCCGGGTCCCACGCAATGGGCGTGCCGTTGTATGCGGCGGGACAATCCTCGACGTTCCAAGGGGGTCCGGGCTCCATGGTGGTCATGAGGGGGGCGGCGACCTGCCTGACACGCGACATGCGGATCGTACGTTAGTGGCGGGTGAGTCACAGCCTGCCGATCCGCGGCCCATCTTTCCGCGTGACGCGCCTCCTGCGCCGCCGCAAGGTTGGGGACTGGCCGAGCTGCACGCCCACACGTCCGCCAGCGACGGCGTGCCGTCCCCGGGCGCCCTGGTCCAACGGGCCGACGAGCTTGGCTTGGACGTGCTGGCGGTCACCGATCACGACACGATCGACGGCGCGCTGCGAGCACGCGACATCGCGGCCGCCACCGACGCGCGGGTCGAGATCATCGTGGGCATGGAGGTCACCACCCGGCGCCAGGATCATGTGGTGGGGCTGTTTCTGGAACGCCCGGTCCCGATCTTCCGCCCGCTGGTCGAAACAGTGGAGGCCATTCAGGCGCAGGGCGGATTGGCCATCGTGGCGCACCCGTTCTTGGGCGTGCCCACGTCCATTTCCGCCAAGCGACTCCTGCGCGCGCTGGCGCACGTCCGGTTTGACGGAATCGAGACCGAGAACCAGTACTTTCGGGAAGGCGCCCGCGCCGAAGCGCGCCGGTTTCAGGAGCTGCACGCCGAGCGGGTGGGTGCGGCCCTTGGCGCCACCGACGCCCACTTCGGAGATCTCGGCCGCGCTCTGACCCTGTTTCCTGGCCGCACGACGGCCGAGTTTCGCGCCGCGATCGGCGCACGCGCCGCGGTGCCCGCGCGCGGCGGCGTGCAGCACCCGCGCCCGGCATTGGCCGACCACGCGCGCAATCAGTATCGAAGTCTGGTCAAGCTGCCGGTCATGCGCGCCCGCACGCTATGGCGCCAGCGCCGCGGAACGGGGCCTTAGCCACACCGCCGCCGCCCCGGCGGCTGGCGGCGTACATCCGGCGCACGTGGCGCGCCTTGGCCGCGGACGGCGCGGTGTATGCGCGGGAGATGCGCCGCTTCTCACGCAACGCGCGCCTCCTGCTGCTGAGCACCCTGCTCGGGGCGTTCAGCGCCGGCGTCTTTCGCGTGGCCTACAACCTCTATGTGCTGGAGCTGGGCTTCACCGCCGCGGATGCCGGTCGCCTGGTCACCAGCGCCAGCCTGGCCGCCGGGCTGGCGGCGATTCCGGCCGGACTGCTGGCGCTTCGGGTGGGCGCGAAGCCGGTAATCCTCGGTGGCGCCGTGCTCCTTGGCGTGGGGACGGCGCTGCAGGTGACGCCCTTCGGCTACGGCTACCTGGTGGCCGGAGCGGCCCTGGGAGGCTTGGGCGGCGCGCTGTGGAACGTCGTCATCGCCCCGCTGTACGCGGGCAGCGCCGACGACGAGGGTCGGAGCTACCTATTCACCGTGGCGGCAATTGTGTTCCTCGGCATGAGCTTTGCCGGAAACGCCGTCGGCGGGTGGGCGCCGCGCGCCCTGGCGGACGCGACGGGCTGGCCGGTGTGGCTCGGGTTCTTCGCCGTGCTCAGTGCGGCGGCGCTCTACGGCGGGTTGGGGTTCTTTCCGCTGTTGGCGCTGCGCGCGCCCTCGGCTCGGATCGATCGATCGGCGTTTGGCGCCCTGCGCGGCCAGGTCAATGCGATCGCGCGCCTGCTCATCGTGCACGTCGTGATCGCCGTCGGGGCCGGCCTCACCATTCCGTTTCTCAATGTCTACTTCACCCGACAGCTGGGTCTAACCGAGGCGCAGTTCGGCCTGCTTGCCGGGGCCGGTCTCATGACGCGGCTGGGCGCGTCGGTGTTCGGCCCAATCGCGGCGCGGCGCCTGGGCAAGGTCACGGCCATCGTGGTTGCCCAGTCGGCCTCGATTCCGCTGCTGCTGGCCATGGGCCTGCTGCCGTGGCCCCTGGGAAGCTCCCTGGCGTTTCTGGCCCGTGGCGCGCTCATGAACATGACGGCCCCGGTGCGCGGCGCCCTCTACATGGAGCGGGTCACCGAGGCCGCGCGTCCCGCCACCAACGCCTGCTTGCTGCTGGCGTGGAACCTGGCTTGGGCCGGCGCGGCCGCCATCGGCGGCGTGCTGGCCGAGCAGCGGGCGCTGGCGGTTGCCGTCACGGTCACCGCCGCCTGCTACGCGCTCGCCAACGGCTTGATGTGGCTGCTCTGGCGCCGTCGAGCCGGCGCGGAGTAGTCCGGCGCGGGCCGCCGGGTCGCGCCCCGATGCCGGGCGGCTAGCCGGCGGCGCCCTCCGCCGGGCGCTGCTTGGGCGCGGGGGTGGGCTCCGCCGGCGGCTCCGGGGGAGACGCCGGCGCTGCCGGCGCCGGCGACGGACCTGGCGGGGCGGGTTGCGGGTCGCTCTGCGTCGCCGGCGTACGTCCCTGGTATTCGTCGACGTAGCGCTCGAAGGCCTCTGCATCGAGCGTCTCGACCTCGATCAGGGTCTCCGACAGCTTCTCGAGCAGGCCACGATTTCGCGCCAGCATGTCCTGGGCGCGGTGATGAGCGTCATCGATCAGATGCGAAACCTCACGGTCAATCGTCTCGGCAACCGCTTCGCTGTAGTTCCGCTGCTCTGCGATGTCCCGCCCCAAGAACACCAACTCCTCCCGGCGACCAAATGCGCGGGGTCCGAGCTTGGTGCTCATGCCGTACTGCGTGACCATGCGACGGGCGATCTCGGTCGCCATTTGGATGTCGTTGCTGGGCCCTGTGGTCATCTCCCCGAACACCAGCAATTCGGCGGCGTGGCCGCCCATGGCCACCGCCAACTGGTCCTCAAACTCCGACTTGGTCAGCAGGTGGCGATCCTGCGAGGGCAGGAACCGGGTATAGCCGCCCATCTGGCCGCGAGGCAGGATCGTGACCTTGTAGACGGGGTCGGCGCGCCGCAGCAGGTGGGCCACCAGGGCGTGCCCGATCTCATGGAAGGCCGTGACGCGCTTCTCGTGCTCGCTCATCACCCGGCTCTTGCGCTGGGGACCGGCGATCACTCGGTCGATCGCCTCCTCGAGCTCGAACATGCCCACGGTCGTGCGGTTGCGGCGGGCGGCCAGAATGGCCGCCTCGTTGAGCAGGTTCTTCAGGTCGGCGCCCGAGAAGCCGGGCGTTTGCCGCGCAATGGTTCCCAGGTCCACGTCCTGCTCGATGGGCTTCTCGCGCGCATGCACGCGCAAGATCGCTTCGCGTCCGCGAATGTCCGGCAGATCCAGCACCACGCGGCGGTCGAATCGTCCGGGCCGCAGAAGGGCCGGGTCCAGCACGTCTGGGCGGTTGGTCGCGGCCAGCACGATCACCGTCTGATCCGTGTCAAAGCCGTCCATCTCGACGAGGATTTGATTCAGGGTCTGCTCGCGCTCGTCGTGGCTCCCGCCCAGGCCCGCGCCCCGCTGCCGGCCCACGGCGTCGATCTCGTCCACGAACACCAGGCTCGGCGAGTTCTGCTTGGCCTTCTCGAACAGGTCGCGCACGCGCGAGGCGCCCACGCCCACGAACATCTCCACGAACTCGGAGCCGCTGATGTTGAAAAACGGCACCCCGGCCTCCCCGGCGACGGCTTTCGACAGGTGCGTCTTGCCGGTGCCCGGCGGGCCCACCAGCAGCACCCCGCGCGGGATCTCCGCGCCGATCTTGGTGAATTTCTCGGGGTACTTGAGGAACTCGACCACCTCGGCCAGCTCCTGCTTCGCCTCGTCCACGCCCTGAACGTCCTTGAACGTCACGCGCGGGCGGTTGCCCGTCACCATGCGGGGGCGGCTCTTGCCGAAGCTCAGCGCCTGCGAATTGGAGCCTTGGGCTTGCCGCATCATAAACACCAGCAACCCGACGAAAATCAGCAGCGGCAAGATCGAGGTGAGGATGCTGATGATGGTTGGGGCGGGACTAGGCGTCTCGTATTGGACGGCGACCTGCTGGCCGTTGACATTGAGGCCTCGGTTGGCGAGCGCCTGGTCGATGTCAAAGCGTTCGTTCACCACGGCGCTGATGGTGACGTTGCCGTCGAACGCGGCCACGATGCGCGTGTCGCTCACCATGATCCGGGGCAGCGAGCCGCTGTCGGAGGCGGCTTCGACACGGCTCAGCAGCTCGCTGATCGGCACGACCTGCTGATTCGGCTGTCCGGGATTGAACATGACGAACAGCACGACCAGGATCGCCACGGCCAGCACGAGATACATGAACCCGTTGCGCACGAGTCGGTTATTCATGATTCGAGAATCTTTCGTGCGGGAATGCGACGGGCCGCGATGAAGTCGCGAGTTGTCGGCGGAACGGCCAGTATATCAAGGGAGGGCCTCGCGGCACCGCGCCCGGCGCGGTGACCACCTTCGAGTCTCGCGCAGTCCAGGTCTGCCATCCGTAGGATTCACGCCCGTGCTTTCGGCGGGCGAATCGCATCCCAGCGCGCATGCAGCGCCACGACCGTGCGCGCGTCCGGACGCGGCGCAAAGCCATGGTCTCGCCATACGCCGGGCACACAGACGGCCGCGCCGTCGACGTCGAGCACCGGAATGCCCGGTGCGATGTCGGCTGCCACCCCGCGGCTGCGGAGCAGCCGTGCGAGGTCGCGCATGTCCTCGCCGCGAGCCGGGCGCACGCGCTCATGCGGCGCCGGGGCGCGCAGCGTCAGCGTGCGGCCCCGCAGCTGCTCGTGGTCGAGCTCGCTTCCGTCCGCCGCCACGCCGTGCCCGCGGGGCGAGCCGCCCTCGATCAACTCGGCGACGACCGACCCGCCGGGCACCCGCGCCTCGCCCGGCACGGGCAGCGAAACCGGCGGTCGCCAGGTCGCGTCGCGCACCCGCTCCGGGTACAGCACCACCGCCCCGTCGCGGACAAAGGCGTGCGTGTCGGCCGTCAGATCGACCCAACGCCCATGGGTGTCCTCGCGCAGCGCACGGGCCACGGCGCCGAGCGGCGCCGCTCGAAGCTGTCGCCGGCCGCCAAGAGCGCGGACGGCGGCGACCAACGTCGCGGGAAACAAACCCTCCGGCACTGCCGCGCGCTCCGGATGAAGCGGCATGCGCCGGCCGTCGGCGGACTGCACGTAGAGCGGAAGCCCGTCGATCTCGCCGGCGAGCACCTCGGCGCTGCGGGCGATGGCGTTCACCGCCCCGGGATAGATGTCGTCCAGCAGCGGCAGGGCTTCGTGCCTGATGCGATTGCGCCGGAACCTCGGCGTCTCGTTTAGCGGATCACGATCGACGACCAGTTGCCGGGCCTGCACGTAGGCGGCGATTTCGCGGCGCGAAACCGCGAGCAGCGGCCGCAGAATCTCGCCATCGTCCGCCCGCATTCCCGCAAGCCCGCGCAGCCCGGATCCGCGAGCCAGGTTCATGATCACGGTCTCGGCCTGGTCGTTGCGAGTGTGGCCCGTGGCGAGGCGCGCGGCCCCCACGCGCCGCGCAACGTCTCTGAGGAACGTCCAGCGGGCGCGGCGGGCGGCGTCTTCGGACGGCGAGCCCTCCGTCCCGCCGACCGGATAATCGCGGGGCGCGCCGGCGGTCACCGGCAGACCGGCGTCGCGCGCGTGGCGGACGACGGCTTCCGCCACCTGTGCGGCTTCGGCGCGCAGTCCGTGGTTCAGGTGCGCCACGTGCACGGCCGGCCCGCCCCGGCGCCGGGCGGCGACCAGGCAATCGAGCAGGGTCATGGAATCCGGTCCGCCCGAGACCGCGGCGACGATCAGGTCGTCCGGACCGAGGCCGGCGGTCGCCAAGGCCGCGTGGACGCGATCCTGCACCTGCCGAACCCGACGGCGAGTTAGCGGCGCAGCGTCTTGGGAATCGCTAGTCGCCGGTGCTGCCGAATCCTCCACGGCTTTTCGCACCCTCCGGTTCGCCTTCCACCCACTCCGCCGTCTCCACCCGAACCAGTATGGCCTGCGCGATGCGCGTCCCGCGTTCCACTTCTATGGGGCTGTCGGTGGGGTTCCAGAATTGGACGTGAATCTCGTCCTCGGGTCCGCAATAGTCGCGGTCGATGATGCCGACGCCGTGAGCCGCGACCAAGCCGGTGCGCCGCGGGGTGCTGCTGCGGGCGGCGACCAGGATCATGAATCCTGGGGGCGCGGCGATGATGACGTTCGCGGGAACGAGGCCGATCGCCCCGGGCTCGATGCGCGTGGTTTCGCGCGTGATCAGGTCGAAGCCGACGGAACCCTCAGTGGCGTAGCGCGGCAGCGGAAGCGTCGGATCGACCCGCGCAATGGGCACGCGCATAGTCGGTGAGTCTAGCGGGGCTGCCCGGTTCAGTCGCCGCCGAACAGGAGCGCCATCCAACCGCCGAGGTACCCAATCTCGATCGGCTCGGGCTCGGGCGGAGGCACCGTCGGGATCGGCAGCGGCGCCGGTCTGGGGCGGTCCTCCACCTGGCCCTGAAGCACCACGGCCTGGTCCCCGGGGTTCACCAGCCCGAGCTCGCGCTTGGCCATCTCCCGCAACGCCGGCAATGAGCGGGCATATTGCAACTGCTCGTCGAGGCGTTGATTCTCGAGCTCGGCGGCGCTGATCCGCTGCCGCAACTCTTCGACGCGCTGCTGCGCCACCTGCTGGGTGGATGAACCGCTGGCCTCTTGGATGATCACCACCAGGACGGCGATCAGCGCCAGCATCGCCAGGGATCGAAGCAGGAACTGCGTCCGCGAGGCCACTTAGGCCAGCCGATCCAGCGCGATGCACACCGGGGCTACTCGACCGTCACGGACTTGGCGAGATTGCGCGGCTGGTCGATGTCCGCCCCCAGCCATACGGCCACGTGATAGGCCAGCAACTGGAGCGGGATCGCGGTAACGATCGGCGCCACCGCTTCCGCCGTCTTGGGGACATAGACCACCTCGTCGGCCGTCGCGCCCGCCTGCTCGTCGCCCTCCGTGGCGATCAGGATCACCGGGGCGCCGCGCGCCCGCACCTGCTCGACGGCGTTGAGCGTCTTGTCCCGCAGGGGACCCGCGGTGGCCACGGCGACCACCGGCACGTCGGCGGCGGCAAGGGCGATGGGGCCGTGCTTGAGCTCGCCGGCGGCGTAGCCCTCCGCGTGGATGTAGGAGATTTCCTTGAGTTTCAGCGCGCCTTCCAGCGCCAGCGGAAACGCCTGACCGCGCCCGATGTAGAGGAAGTCGCGGTAGCGGTGGAAGCGGCGGGCCAGGGCCTCGATTTGCGGCTCGCAGGTCAACGCGCGCTCGACGTGCTCCGGCACGTGCGCCAACGCGGCGAGATGGTGCCGCAGTTCTTGCTGGCTCAGCACGCCGCGGGCGACGCCGAGCTGGCACGCCAGCAAATGCAGCGACGCCAGCTGGGAGGTGAAGGTCTTCGTTGCGGCCACGCTGACTTCAGGACCCGCGTGCATATACATCACCGCGCCCGCCTGGCGCGTCGCCTCGCTGCCCACGACGTTGACGATGCCCACAACCGTTGCCCCGCCCCGCTTCGCGCGCCCAATGGCGGCCAGCACGTCCGCGGTTTCGCCGGACTGCGTGATCGCGACAACCAGGGTGCGCGGGCTCAGCGGACCCGCGCGATAGGCGAACTCCGAGGCGATCTCACAGGTGGCCGGCAAGCCGGCAAAGTCCTCGATGTAGTCCCGCCCAATCAAACCGGCGTGCCAGGCCGTGCCGCTGCCAACCAGCACCACGCGCTCGATTTCGGCGGCGGGCATGGGCAGTCGGAAGGACGGGAACCTCAACTCGATCGGATCGAGGGTGATGCGTGGGCGAATCACCGACGCCAGGGTCGTCGGCTGCTCGTGGATCTCCTTAGCGAGGAAGTGCTTGTGGCCGGCCTTCGCAATCGAGAGCGGGTCCCAAGGGATGTCGATCATGGCCCGCGTGCGCGGCCGCAGCCGCAGGTCGGTGATTTGCGCCGCACGGTCGGCGTGCACCACCGCCATCTCGTCGGCCTCGAGGACTTGGACTCTGTGCGTGTGGCGAATCACCGCCACCAGGTCCGAGGCGATACACGACGCCTCCCCGTTGCGGCCCACGACGAGTCCTCCGGCCGCGCCCCGGCGCGCCGCGACCAGCACGTCCGGCACGTCGGGCGACAGCGCCACGATGGCGTGCGCCCCTTCGAGCTGCTGCACGGCGGCGCCGACGGCGCTGGCCAGGTCGGCGCCCGCATCCAGTTCAAGTCCGATCAGGTGCGCGATGACCTCGGTGTCGGTTTCCGACGTGAACGCGTGGCCGGAAGCCAGCAGCCCGTCGCGGAGATCGGCGAAGTTGTCGGTGATGCCGTTGTGGACGATGACCACGCGGCCCGATCTGTCGCGGTGCGGATGCGCGTTGGCATCGGTCGCCGCGCCGTGGGTGGCCCAGCGGGTGTGGCCGATGCCCATGGTCCCCTCGACGGGCTGGGCCTCGACCAGGGCCTCGAGGTCGTGCAGGCGCCCTGCCCGCCGACGCACGCTGACACCGTCCGGACCCAGCACGGCAAGGCCGGCCGAGTCGTAGCCCCGATACTCCAGGGCGCGCAGGCCGGTGAGGATGTGGCCGGAGGCAGGCTCGTGGCCGAGATACCCGACGATGCCGCACATCCGCTTGCTCCAAGGAAGACGCGCCTGGCGGCGCGGTTATGTCAACTATACCGCCCTAGGTGTCACTTGGACAACGTTGGCGGACGCCCAAGGTGTGACGATCCCGCAGTCCGGGACCTACGGCCGGGCGACGCATGCGTCGCCCCTACGCCGGTCCCGGCGCCGGACGGGCGGGTCGCCGACTCGCCCCTACCGCAGCTCCGATGGGTTGTGGCCGGTAGGGGCCGGTTTCAAACCGGCCCGCGTCGCGAACCCGCGCACATCGCCGGTCGCCGCGGCCATTTGGGGCGATCTAGGGCCAGGCGACGCGGCCCGTGCCGTAGCAGCGCGGACAGCGGTGGGGACGTCCGCTGGGCAGCGGGCCGGAATGACCGGCCTCCAGACCCCCTCCGTCGCAGACCGGACAGGACCGCGAGAGCACCCGGCGCCACGCAGCCCACCACAGGCGCATGAACCAACCGCCGCCTTTGTAGCCCGGCCCGGAGTCGTTCACTCGGTGGGCCGGCCCCGGCGCAAGCCTCGACCCGGCGTTGCGCCCGTGTGCCGGCCGTCGTCGATCACGGCGGTGCCGTTCACGATCACGTGGTCGATGCCGGTCGGCAATTGCCGTGGCTGTTCGAAGGTGGCGTTGTCGATCACGGTGTCCGCATCGAACACCACCACGTCGGCGGCCATACCCGGGGAAAGGATTCCGCGGTCCACCAGCCCAAAGCGCGCCGCCGGCATGCCCGTCATTCGCCGCACCATCGCCTCCAGCGGAACGACCCCCAACTCACGCACCCAGCGGCCCAGGAAGCGCGGATAGGTGCCGTAGGTGCGCGGGTGCGGGGCGTCGCCCAGCAGGATGGCGTCGCTGCCCACCATGTGGCTCGGATGGCGCATGATCTGCGCGAAGTCGTCGTCCGTCTGGTCGTTGAAGAACACCGACGCGGCGCGCCCGCGCTCCTCCCGCACCAGATCGACCAGGAACGCATGCGGCTCCCGGTCACGCTCGTCGGCCACCTCGCCGAGCATGCGGCCCTCCAGGTGGCGGTTGGGACCGGCCGGCATGCTCGACAGCAGCGCGCGGTCGACTTCGAGCGCGTTGTCGCCGGCGCGATTGGCCATCTCCGTCGCGATCCGCGCCCGCGTATCCGCGTCCTCCAGTCGGCGCAGCATTTCCCGCGGCCCGCCCTCGAGCGCCCAATCGGGGAAGGAGAAGTGCAGCAGCGAGCTGCCGGCGGGATAGGCATAGGTGTCGAACGACAGCGACACGCCCGCGCGAATGCCCCGGTCCGCCTCGTCCAGGTTCTCCCACCAGCGCTTGCCGCTGCTGATGTAGTGCGAGATGTGCACCGGGCATCCGGCCCGTCGCCCGATGGCCATGGTCTCCCGGATGGCGTCGCGCATGCCGAGGATGTAGCGCATGTGTGGCACGTACGGCGCGCCGAACTCGGCGGCCACCTCGCTCAGGGCCACGAGCTCATCGGTGTCGGCAAAGGCGCACGGCTTGTAGTCGAGGCCGGTCGAGAGCGCGATGGCCCCATCCTGGAATGCCTCGTGCGTGATCTGCTGCATCGCCCGCAGCTCTTCGCGTGTGGCTTGCCGGTCTTCCCACCCGACCAGGGCCGCCCGCACGCATCCGTGCGGCACGTGATGCGCCGCGTTGCAGGCCGCCGCGCCCTCGAACGTGTCCAGCCAGCCGGCGACGGTGGACCAGTCGCGGCTGATCGGGGGATCGCCATTGAGCGCGGCGAAGTAGTCGCGGAAGGACGGCTGCAACTCGTCGGCCAGCGGCGCGTAGCCGATCCCGTCGAGCCCCAGCAGGTCGGTCGTCACGCCCTGGCGCACTTTCGGCTCGTGCGCCGGCTCGGCCAGCAGCATCAGGTCCGAGTGCGTGTGCACGTCGATGAATCCCGGGCAGACCACGCGGCCGCCGGCGTCGATCTCCCGCGCGCCCTGATCCGGGACCAGCCCCACGGCGGCGATTCGCGTGCCGTCGATGGCCACGCTGCCGCGGTAGCCGGGCGCGCCCGTGCCGTCGACGATGTTCGCGTTGCGAATCACCAGGTCATGCACGGGCTTCTCCGGATGCGGCTGGCGGAGCGGTCTCGAAACCGGCCCGCAGGGATGGCGAATCGTAGCGCGCCCCGTCGCCGCGCTCGTAGGCCGTCAGGCGTCGGTCGATCTCTTCCGCGGCCAGCGCCGCAAAGCGCTCCGCCACGTCGTCGCCGAACAGCTCCCGCCCGGTCGCGACGCGCTCGGCGGCGATGCGGTCGGCCTCGGCCGAGTCGTCCGGTCGCCCGTCGGCGCGAGCGAACACGCCCACGATCTCCGCCGGGCTGGTTGCAAGCGCCAGCGAGTGCGCCCATCGCGTCAACTTCGACAGTGGCTCTGCCGCGACGATCAGGTCAACTCCGCCGGGATCGATTGGATGCACCGCGGTCGCCGCGCGCGCCAGCGCCCCTGACGGGTCGTCCCAGCCGCGCTCCAGGGCGTAGGTGAGTCCCACGGTCGCGGCCCGATCCGCGCGCCGTGCATGCTCCCCGCAGACCAGGACGAAGACTTCGTCCACGGCCAGATGCGCCAGGTAGCCCGCCACGTAGGCGGCTTGCGCGTCCGACACGGCATCAGGGCGCGCCAGCGCGGGCCGGGCGGCGAACAGCTCCGCCGTCGCGCGTCCCCAGGTGGACGGCTCGCGAAACTCGAAGTAGTGGGTGGCCGCGCGGCCCGTTGAGGTGCGCTCGCGCGCGTCGGGCGCCACGGCCCCGACGCAGAAGTGGCTGAAGTGCGCGTCGATCACCCGCCGCAGCGGTCCGCTCGCGCGGTCCGCCGCCTCGACGGCAAGCTGCAAGTGCGCGCGTGACAGGGCCATCAGGCAAGCCAATCCCACCCGCGTGCGCCACAATGGCGGCAGACGGGTGCAGGAGGAACGCTGTGGCAATCACGATAGGGCATACCGGAGTCGTCGTGCGCGATCTGCCGCTCATGGAGCGGTTTTACGGCGAGATCCTCGGGCTGGAGGAAACCCGCCGCGTCGTCCGCGAGGGACCGTTCATCGACGGCATCACGGGTCTCACCGGCGTTGTGTTGCAGGCTGTGATCCTGGGGACGCCGGAGCATCCCAACGGCGTCGAGCTGATCAAGTATCCAAATCACCCCTCGGCCATCGTGCCCAAGGGGCCCAACGGCCACGGCATGAATCACATTCACTTCATCGTCGACGACCTGGACCCGATCCTCGCCGCCCTGGAGGGCCTGGGCCTGGACTACTGGGGATCGCCGCAGGACTGGCCGGACACCTGGAAGCGCGTGGTCTACGCCAAGGATCCCGAGGGCAACGTCATCGAGTTCACCGAGCGGCTGCCGGGCTGAGCCCCGCTTCCGTAGGAGACCGTTGCGTAAAGAGGTAGGGACGACGCATGCGTCGCCCCTACGGTCTGTTCACAGGTCTCCGCGGCGAGCAGAGCCGCACCGGCCCCGTCCCGAGCGCGCTATTCGGCGGTCAATTCCTCCGCGTAGGCGAAAATCAGCGGCGTGCCGCCGGTGTGCATGAACGCAACGGCGTCCTGCTCCGTCAGTTCCCCGCTGCGCATGTCGTCCAGTAGCGCCGCGAACGCTTTGGCCGTGTAGACCGGCTCCAGGAACACGCCCTCGGTGCGCGCGAGCAGCTTGATGGCCTCGATGCCGTCCGGCGTGGCCCCCGCATATTTCGGTCCCATGTACGCGTCGGTGTTCGAAATCTCGGCGGCATCGAGCGTCAGGTCCAGGCCCAGAAACTCCGCCGTCATGTTCGCCATCCGGGCCTGCTCGGGCGTGCGCCCGCCGGGCACGCGCAGCGGCGTGAATCCCCGGATCTGCAGGTCCAGGCCAAGCGCCCGCACGCCAAGCTCCAGCCCGGCCTGCGTGCCCCCGCCGGACGCGACGTAGACGTGGCTTAGCGACACGCCGCGCTCGGTCGCCTGCTCCACGGTTTCAATCAGGCACTCGACGTATCCGACGGCGGTGAGCGGGCTGTAGCCGACGATGTAGGGACGGCGTCCGTTGGCGCGCAGCTCGCGCTCGACCCGATCCATCTCCTCCTCGACGCCGAACATCTCGTCGCTGTCCACCTGCCGCACGTCGGCGCCCAGCAGCTCGGTGAGCAGGCGGTTGCCCTGGCGGTCGTCGCCGTGGATGCCGCGGTTCAGCACCAGCACCACGTCCAGCCCGGCCTTGCGCGCGGCCGCCGCGCACTGGCGCGCATGGTTGGACTGGCGCACGCCGCCGCCCCACATGATCAGGTCGCACCCCTGCTGTAGGGCGTCGGCCACCTCGAACTCGAACTTGCGATTCTTGTTGCCGCCCAGGGCGCTATGCGTCAGGTCGTCGCGCTTGATGAAGACGCGCGGCCCGCCAATCGCCTGCCGCAGATTGGTCAACTCCTCGAACGGCGTCGGCAAATCAGTGAGGTGAAAGCGCGGCAGGGCCGCAATCCGCCGCCGCAGATCGGCCACCGACACGGGCACAGGATCGCGGGTGGTCATGCGTGCATATTCCAGATTTCGCAGGCCTCAAGTATGCGACGCGCCCCTGCCGGGCGCGTAAAGCCGATGGAGTATGCTACGCGCACCCGCCGGGCCGGTTGCGCCGCGGGCGCGTAGCTCAGCTGGTTAGAGCGCCACGTTGACATCGTGGAGGTCAGAGGTTCGAGTCCCCTCGCGCCCACCACCCTTGACAGATCCAAGAGCCTGAAAACGTCGGCTATGCAGGCGGTATTTCGTGCCGGCTACGCGAATTTCGCGGGCACATAGCGGAGGCGTGCAGATATGGCCAATGCCGCACGAATTGGAAAAGTCCAAACTGTCCTGGGCTTGATATGCGGCGACGAGCTGGGCATTACCTTGCCTCACGAACACCTGCTCGTCGATCTGTCCTGCGCCTTTGCGCTGCCCGCCGCGGCGAGCCAGCGAGGGCGGGCCTACGAGCCGGTCGGCATCGAGAATCTGGGCTGGTTGCGCTATCACTCCTTCGAGAATCTGGACAACCTGCGCCTGCTGGACGAGCGCGAAGCCATCGACGAAGCCCTGCTCTTCAAAATGGCGGGCGGTAAGAGCATCGTCGACTGCACCATCAACGGCGTCGGCCGCGACCCGGAAGGCCTGGCGCGGATCGCCCGCTCCACGGGGCTCAACATCATCATGGGATCCGGCTATTACACGGCCCCGAGTCATCCCCCCGAGCTTGCCGCGAAGAGCGAGGATGAGGTCTTTGCGGAGATCGTCCGGGACATCGAAATCGGCGTCGGCGACAGCGGCGTCAAGGCCGGCATCGTCGGCGAGATCGGCTGCTCCTGGCCGCTGGAGGACAACGAGCGCAAGGTGCTGCGCGCCGCCGCCCGGGCGCAGCAGCACACCGGCGCATGCCTCAGCATTCATCCGGGCCGCAACCGCGCCGCACCCTTCGAAATCGTGGAAATCGTCTCCGCCGCCGGCGCCGATCTGAGCCGCGTCATCATGTGCCATATCGACGTCCGCCTACGCACTCCCGAGGAGCGCCTGCGACTGGCGCGGACCGGGTGCTACCTCGAATACGACGTCTTCGGTTGGGAGGGCCACTTCCCCTCCTACTGGACCGCCGACGATTACATGGATATCCCCAACGACACCCAGCGCATCTACGAGATCCTGGCGCTGATGGAGGCGGGCCACCTCGAGCAGATCCTGGTTTCACAGGACATTTGCCGCAAGTCGACGCGGGTTCGCTACGGTGGCTGGGGCTTTCCCCACATCTTGAACTATGTGGTGCCGATGATGCGGCAACGAGGCTTCGACCAACAGCAGATCGACACCATCCTGATCGAGAATCCGAAGCGCATTCTCGGCTTTGTTTGAAGGCGGGTTGCGCGCGGGCGCGTAGCTCAGCTGGTTAGAGCGCCACGTTGACATCGTGGAGGTCAGAGGTTCGAGTCCCCTCGCGCCCACCACTTTCGGCCGAAGTGGACTGATCCGATAGCTCTTCGTTCCTAGGCGTCACCATTCCGAGGGCGGCGTCGTGGCCGACGATCGCCACCAATGTCGAGTTGGGGAGAGCAGCGCAGCGCACTGCCCCGATCCGGCACCGCGATAGTGCGGTTCAATCCTGCGACCCGACCATCGGCTCCGCCGCGCGCACCGTGGCGTTTGCCGCGGGTCGTCTCCGGCATCCTTTCGATGGGAACTGGGCTGCCCGATAGTCAGTAGCCGCGGAGCGATAAAATGCCACCAGTAGACATGTGTCAGACGAGCCACCGATGAGTGATGTGAAGACGCCGGCCCAGACACAGGGAGAGGGAAGGGTGGCGAGCCCGCGCCGCCCACGTGAAGAGACGGCACGTCTCGGCAAGGTGTTGTACGAGCGGGACATTCGTCCGCGGGTCGAAGCCGACCACCACGGGGAGATCGTCGCCATCGACGTGGACAGCGGAAGCTGGGTCGTCGCCGAAGGCGAGATTGCCGCGGTGGATCGCCTGCGGGAAATGCGACCGAGCGCCGTGAATGTCTTGTGTGAGCGTGTCGGCTACCGCACGCTTCGCAGCTTTGGTGCAGGGTCCCGGCGGGGCGCCGGGTGATCGAGGGTGTGGTAAACGACGCCCATGAAGCGGTCGTGACCCTTTCCCTGCAAGGCCCCGACGGGCAGGCTCAGGACATTGAGGCGGTCATAGACACCGGCTACAGCGGCTTCCTGACCGTGCCGACCACGTTGGCGAAGGAACTCGATCTACCCTTCGCCTATATAGGCTGGGCGCTGCTGGCCAACGATGCTGAAGTGGCTTTCGACGTCCACGACGTCACGGTTTTGTGGGATGGCCGACCAAGACATGTCAAGGCCGATGCCGCCGGCAGCACTTCGCTCGTGGGCATGCTGCTGCTCGATAGGCACAACGTGAGCATCGAAGTCGAGCGCGGGGGCCGAGTCCTGATTGAGGCCAGGGAATAGCCCGGCGGCGAGCCGGAACCGACGCAGTCGATCAATGCTGCACAGAGGACTTGGGGAAGTGAACGGCCTGGATTTGTCGGTTCGAAAGGTCAGGTCGCAGACGTACGAGTTGGCCAATGGGCGAGGGCGTCTGCCTGAGCGAATCGAGAGCCTTCGATTTGATACTCGTGCCCGGGCTTTTGGCGAACGCTGATGCCCGTTGACGGCCCGTTGTCCGGCAAAGTGGCGGTCGTCACCGGCGCGGGAAGGGGCATCGGCAGGGCGATTGCCGTCGCCTACGCCGCCGCCGGCGCCGCCGTGAGCTGCGTGGCCCGCACCGAGTCCGACATCGCCCAAACCGCAGCCGAAATCCAACGAGGGGGCGGGCCCGCGACGTTTGTTCAAGCGGACGTCACCAACTACGACTCAGTCCTCGAAGCATTCCGTGCCACCGTCGACGAGTTCGGTGGCATCGACATCGTCGTGATCAATGCGGGCGGCAATCTCGATCACAGCCCCGATGTGGAGCGTGGAAGCCCCGAGCAGTGGACGGGCACCGTGCAACTCAACCTCATCGGCTCCTACCACACGGCGAGAGCGGCGATTCCGCACCTGAAGGAGCGAGGCGCGGGGAAACTCATCGCGATAGGGTCGGGCCTGGGGCATCGCGGTAGGCCGGGCGAGTCGGCATACGCATCGGCGAAGGCCGGGCTTTCCATGCTCATCCGCGTGCTCGCCCTGGAACTCTGGCCGCACAACATCAGCGTCAACGAGCTTGTCCCCGGTCCCGTCCTCACGGACCGCGTCGCTCAATATGCCCAAGAACCAGGCTCGGTCTTCCAGGACGACAGCGAATGGGTCAAGACTCCGGAAGACGTTGTGCCGCTCGCCCTCTTCCTCGCCACGCAACCCGACAAGGGGCCCACCGGGCAGATGTACAGCCTCATGCGACGCGATGCGTGACGCTGGTGAAACCGCCACGTTGACATCGTGGTGATCAGAGGGTTGGAGTCACCGCGCGTTCCCCATGACGTGGTGAACGGCGGCCCCGGCCACTCGATCCGACCGCGGCGGCGTCCAGGGGGGCTATCCGGACAAGGGCATCATGTCGCGGTACGCGACGGAGGCGACACGGCTGCGCGCAGATAAGAACATCGGTGTGGGCATCGCGCTCGGAGCTGGAGTCGGCGTAGGCATAGGCGCGGCCTTGGGCAACGTCGGCGTCGGCGTGGCAATTGGCGTTGCGCTGGGCATCGCGCTCGCTGCCGGTTGGGCCCGACGTCGGCGCTAAGGCTCATGCGAGCACGCGCCGGTCTAAGGGCGTTCGATCTTCGGTTATCGTTGGTCGTGGTCGGCCATCTCCGATGGGGTTCTCCCGGCCCTGAATGTCTCGACGATGGCGTCGGGGAGCCGACGTGCGAGGAAGCAATGAACCGGCATCGCGGCGGTAGCGGCGCCTGAGGGACGGATATGACGCGAGCAGACACGCCCCCTGAATCTCCCGCGGAACCCATCGCGATCGTGGGCATGGCGTGCCGGTTTCCGGGCGCGAGCGATCTGGATGCCTTTTGGCAGCTACTCCTCGATGGCGGAAACGCGGTAACGGAAGGGGTACCCGGTTCGGGCGTCGGACGCGTGGGCGAGATCATCCGCGATCCCGAATTCGATAACCCGGCCTGCCGCTTCGGCGCCTTTGTCGACGATATCGACCAGTTCGACGCCTCGTTCTTCCGCATATCACCGGTCGAGGCGGAGCTGCTGGACCCGCAGCAGCGCATGATGCTGGAAACGACGTGGCAGGCCCTCGAGGACGCGGCAATCGATCCGGCGCAGCTGATCGGCAGCCGCTCCGGCGTCTACACCGGGATCAGCAACGACGAGTACCGCATGCTGGTCGTGGACGCCAGCCGGCCCACCGAGGCTGCCGGAAGCCTCTACGCCCTCAGCGGCACCAACCTCAACGGCACCAGCGGGCGGGTCTCCTTTTTCCTGGGGCTGATGGGGCCGGCCAAGGCGGTCGACGCCGCCTGCGCGTCGGCCATGGTGGCGGTGCACGACGCCGTGCAGGACCTGCAGTTCGGCAAGGCGGATCTGGCCATCGCCGGCGGCGTGCAGGCCATCCTGAACGGGCGCATCTACGAGCTGCGCGCCGACGCGATGATGTTGTCGCCCGACGGCCAGTGCAAGACCTTCGACGCCTCGGCCAACGGCTACGTGCGGGGCGAAGGCTGCGGCGTGGTCGTGCTCAAGCGCCTGAGCGACGCCGAGGCCGACGGGGATCGCATCTGGGCGGTGATCAGAGGTTCGGCGGTCAATCACGGCGGCGCCAGCGTTGGTCTGACCGTCCCGCACACGCCCGCGCTGGAACAGGTGATGGCGACCGCGCTGGCCGAAGCGGGCGTCCAACCGTCGGACGTCGACTACGTGGAGGCGCACGGCACCGGAACCGCCGTGGGCGATCCGATCGAGCTCGATGCGGTTGCCGCCGTCTACGGGCAAGGACGGAACGCCGACCGACCGCTGCTGATGGGTTCGGTGAAGACCAACCTGGGGCACCTGGAGTCCGCTGCCGGAGTCGCCGGACTGATCAAGGCCGCCCTGGTCGTGAAGCGAGGGGTGATCCCGAAACATCTGCATTTCCAGGACCCGAACCCGAGCTTCGACTGGGATCGCCAGCCGCTGCAGGTGACGGCGACCATGGCGGAGTGGCCGAGAGACCGCCGGCGGCCACGGCTGGCCGGGGTGAACTCCTTCGGGATATCCGGCACCAACGCCCACCTTGTGGTTGGCGAATACCCCGGCGCGAACGGCACGCCTAGCGAGGCAGGCTCGCCGACGGGCTCCGCGCAGGATGTCGGGGCTTCGTTGCCGGCTTCTCTGGAGACTCTGCCGCTTCCGAAAGACGATCTCGTTCCGCGCCGAACCCGTAGCTTGCCCCTGTCGGGCAAGTCCGAGGACGCACTCAAGGACGTCGCCAAGCGATATCTGTCGTGGGTTGACGAAAGCGCCGACGACGCGGCCTTGGCGGATGCGGCATGGACGGCGGGGGTTGGACGGAGCCATTTCGATCACCGGGCAGGGGCCGTGTTCCACGACGCCAAATCGTTGCGAGTTCGGCTCGCCGCGTTGTCGGGCTCGGACGCGGGGGCGGAGCCGCGTTCGCCGTCCACCGTGGCGTTTGTCTACACCGGACAGGGCAGCCAGTGGGTCGGCATGGGACGGGCTCTCTACGAGACCGAGCCGGTGGCGCGCGCGGTGCTCGACCGCTGCGAGGCCGTGTTCCGCGTGGCGCGGGGCGCCTCGTTGCTGGACGTGATGTTCGGTCGAGACGGAGCCAGCGGGGACCTGGGCGACACGGCCTGGGAGCAGCCGGCCCTCTATGCGCTGGAGTGCGCCCTGACGGCGCTGTGGGCAAGCGTGGGCGTGCGGCCCAGCGTGGTGCTGGGGCACAGCGTCGGGGAGATCGCGGCGGCGCAGGCGGCCGGCATCTTCAGCCTCGAGGACGGCATGCGCTTTGCCGCGGCGCGGGGCGCCCTCTTGTCCGATGTCAAGCCCGGCGCCATGGCCGCGATCTTCGCCCCGGCGGCGCGGGTGGCGGCGGAAGTCGAGGCGCTGAACGCGGCGTCCAACGGCGTCGAGCTGAGCATCGCGGCGGACAACGGCGCCCACATGGTGGTCAGCGGTCCGGCCGCGGGCATTGATGCCGTCCTGGAGCGCGCCGAGTCCGAGGGCCTCCGGGCACGACGGCTCAACACGACCCGCGCCTTCCACAGCGCCCTGGTCGAGCCGGCCCTGGATGGGCTGGAAGCGTCCCTGGACGGCGTGACGATCGAGACGCCCACGCTCGCGGTTATCAGCAACCTCACCGGCCGGGCGGTGGAGCCGGGCATGGCGCTCGACTCAGCCTACTGGCGGCGTCACGCCCGTCAGCCGGTGGCGTTCGCCAGCGGCGTGCGAGCGATGGCGGACCTCGGGGTGGACCTGGTGCTGGAGATTGGCCCGCACGCGGTGCTGGGACCCATGACCACGCTGGCCTGGCCGGACGACGCCGCCGACGCGCCGGTCGCGCTTGCCAGCCTCAGGCGCCCACCCAGGAACGGCGCTTCTTCGGAGCCGGAGACCGGCTTCGTCGACGCCGTCGCGGCAGTCTACGAAGCCGGACTGGACATTTCCTTCGAGGGGCTGTTCGTGGGCGAGGCCCGGCGCCGGGTTTCGCTGCCGAGCTATCCGTTCCAGCGCGAGCGCTACTGGCTCGACGCATCGAAGCAACGGCGAACCAGCGCCGGTCACCCATTGCTCGGCGTCCGCCACGAGTCCGCTCGCGGCGAGATTACCTTTGAGACGGAAATACTCCCGTCCGACCCGGCCTGGCTGCAGGACCACAAGGTCTTCGACCGGCTGGTGGCGCCGGGCGCGCTCTACGGCGCCATGGCGGCCTCCGCGTGTCTGGCCGAGGGCGGCGGCTCGATTGTCGTCGACGACATGCAGCTGCACAGCCCGTTGGTCTTCTCGGAGAAGGAGTCCGCCGACGACTCGGATGCCGCGGGCCGAATGATCCAGGTCGTGCTCGACGCCGCCGAGCCGGCGTCCCCGCGCCCCGTGCAGATCTTCAGCAAGGGCTCCGAGCAGGAGTGGACCACGCACGTGGAATGCCGCGCGGCGCCGGACGCTCCGTTGCCGGAAGCGGGTGAACGGATCGATCTGGAAGCGCTCAAGGCCCGCCTGTCACCGGCCGACGTGCCGGCGTACTACAGCGCCAGGAGCGCGACCGGCGTCGACCTCGGTCCGTTGTTCCGCGCGCTGGGAAAGGCATGGTCCGGTCCCGGTGAGGCCTTGGCCGAGGTGGTGTTGCCGGAGGCCGTGGGCCGGAACCAACTCGACGTGCATCCGCTGGTGCTGGATGGCTGCTTCCAGGTCGTGGGCGTCGCGCGCAACGTGACCGGTGCGCCGGACGAGGCCACCTATCTGCCGTTCGGCTGGGAGCGATTCTGGCTCAGAGGACGGCTGCCGGATCGCGTGCATTGCCACGTCCGCATGAGCGAGGCCGCGCGGGAGGCGGAAGCGGAATCGGAAGAGCCGCCGGAGGTCCTGAGCGGCGAGCTGCGGCTCTACGACCCCAGCGGCGTTCTCATCGGCGGCCTGAGCGGGTACACCGTCAAGCGAGCCACCCGGGCGGCGCTGCTCGCGGCGGTTGAAGGCGTCGACGACCTGCTGTACGAGATCGCGTGGCGCGAGCGCGTGCTTCCACCCGGAATCGAGTCCGCCGATTTCTTCCCGAGCCCGGCGGAAGTTGCGTCTGGATCACAGGTGTTCCCCGGCTATCTGACGGACGCCGGCGTCGATCCCGAAGGCCGGAACGCGCTGCTGGCCGATCTGGAGCGGTGGTCGCGGTCCCGCGCGCTCGAGACGCTCAAAGAATTGGGGTGGGAGCGCGTGGCCGGCGAGGTCGTGGACCCCGAAGACCTGCGGGAACAACTGGGCGTCCTGCCGGAGCACCAGCGCGTCTTCCGCCGCATGTTCGAAATGCTCGCCAGCTCCGGGGTGGTGGAAGAGACCGACGACGGCTTTGCGGTGGTCGTTGGGCCGGACGACCCGTTGCCGGAACACATGCCGCGCGACGTGGACGAGTTCGCCACGTGGATGGCGGAGACGTATCCCGACGGCCAGATCGAGATCGGGCTCTTTCGGCGCTCGGGCCGCGCCCTGGCCGACGTGCTGCGCGGCAACGAGGACCCGCTGACGCTGCTGTTCAGCAGCGGCGAACCGACGGCGGCTGACCTCTACCTGAAGGCGCCCGTGGCGCGCGCCGCCAACCAGATGCTGTCCGAGGCCGTCCAAGCGTTGGTCGCCACACTGCCCCAAGACCGGCGCCTGCGTGTGATCGAGGTGGGGGCGGGAACGGGTTCGGCCACGGCGTCCGTGCTGCCGGAGCTTCCGGACGGGCGATTCGACTACACCTACACGGACATCTCGGCGGGCTTTTTCGCGGAGGCGGAAGCACGGTTCGGCAGCGACGGCATCGACTACCGCCCGCTGGATATCGAGCGGGACCCCGTGGCGCAGGGCTTCGACGCGCACGGCTATGACTTGCTGATCGCATCCAACGTGCTCCACGCCACCCGCTTTCTCCAAGAGACGCTGGCGCACTGCGCCGACCTGCTCGCGCCGTCGGGTCACCTGGTGGCGCTCGAAAACCTCCGCGGCCTGGGTTGGATGGACCTCACCTTCGGACAACTGGACGGCTGGTGGCGGTTCGCCGACGACTACCGTCCGCACCACGCCCTGGCGGAACCGTCGGTCTGGCGGCGCGCTCTCGGAGACGTGGGCTTCACGGGAGTGGAGGTCTTGGGCGTCGATGACTCCTTCACGTTCGAGATGCTGGATAAGGGCGTGATCGTGGCCCAGGGTCCCGCGCAGGTGGCTGAGGCCCCGGGTCTGTGGGTGTTGACGTCGGACCGCGGCGGCGTCGCGGACGAACTCGCCGCGTCGTTGGCGGCGCGCAACCAGACGGTCGTCCTCGCGGGCCAAGCGGCGGCGGAGAACGGCGCCTCGGCAGCCGGCGGCTCCATGATCGTCAAGACCGACGTGGACCCCGCGAGTCGCGAGTCGTGGCAATCACTGCTCGAAGGTCTGCCTGCGGACGTGCCGTTCAACGGCGTCGTGCATCTCGCGGGGCTCGACGGCCACGGCCGGCAGGCGACGACCGACGAGATTGCCGAGGACGTGACCCGCGCGGGGGCGAGCGCGCTGGCGATGGTGCAAGGTCTGGGCGACTCCGACGTCGTGCCGGAACGCGGCGTGTGGTTCGTCACGCGCGGAGCGCAGGTGCTCGAGCGTGAGCAGCGCGGACAGCTTGCCGGCGCGGTTCTCTGGGGCCTCGGCAAAGTCGTGACGCTGGAAGCGGCCCACTTGCAGCCGCGAATGCTCGATCTGGACCCCGGTGCCTCCGTGCCGCTGGCCGATCTCGTCAATGAGCTGCTGTATCCCGACCCGGAGAACCACATCGCCTACCGCTCGGGGAGTCGCCGCGTGGCGCGGCTGGTGCGGCCCGGCGCCGCCGGTGAGCGTCTGGAGTTGCCGGAGGACCCGGATTGGGTGCTGGCCCCGGACCGGAGCGGCATATTCGACAGTCCCGAGATCAAGCCGCTTCCCGTGCGTTCCCTCGAGCCGCGAGAAGTTCGCGTATCGGTCGAAGCCACCGGGCTCAACTTCTGGGACGTGTTCCGTTCGCTCGGCTTCATCGAGGAGGGCGATCTGGGCCGGGAGATGTGCGGGCACATCCTCGACGTAGGTTCCGAGGTGTCGACCGTCTCCATCGGCGACCGCGTGGTCGGGTTGGGATTCGGTGCGTTCGGGCCGGAAATGATCACGCGCGAGGAATTGGTGGCGCCGGCGCCCGCGGGCATGTCCGTGTCGGCCCTGGCGACCATCCCGAGCGCGTACGTCTCGGCCGCGCTGTCCTACCACTACTCGGGCCTGGAAGCCGGCGACCGCGTGTTGATTCACGCCGGCGCGGGCGGAGTGGGGCTGGCGGCCATCCAGCTGGCCCAGGCCGCCGGCGCGGAGGTCTTTGCCACCGCCAGCGCTCCCAAGCAGGCCTACCTCCGGTCAGTCGGTGTCAAGCACTTGTTCGACAGCCGGCAGACCGCCTTTGGCGAAGAAATCCTCGAAGCCACCGGCGGCGAGGGCGTCGACGTGGTGCTCAACAGCCTCACCAGCGAAGGATTCATCGACGCCAGCCTCTCCTGCCTCGCGCAGGGTGGACGGTTCGTCGAGCTGGCCCGGCGGGACATCCTGAGCCACGAGGAGATGGCGGCGCTTCGCCCCGACGTCTCCTACGACATCTTGGAGCTGGACGTACTCAAGAAAACCGACCCCGCGTGGGTTGGCGAGGTGCTTCGAGAGGTGATGGGACGGCTGTCGGCGGGAGAGCTGACGCCGATCATCCACAGCCGGTGGCCGCTGGCCGAGGCGGGAGCCGCCTTGAGTTTCATGCGATCGGCCCGACACATCGGCAAGATCGTGCTCACGCCGCCGCCGCTCATGCGGGGGCAACTGCGGCAGGACCGCTCCTACCTGGTGACCGGCGGCCTGGGCGGCATCGGCTGCGCCGTGGCCGAATGGCTGGCGGGGCACGGCGCGGGCGCCATCGTGCTGAACGGCCGGAGAGACCCCGACCCCGAGGCGCAGGCGGCCATTGACGCCCTGCGCCGGCGTGGGGTCAGGGTCGAGGTCGAGCTCGCGGACGTGACCGACACCGCGGCCATCGACGCCATGCTGGCGCGCATCGATGCGGACCTGCCGCCGCTCGGAGGCGTCATCCACAGCGTGGGCGTGCTATCCGACGCCGCGCTGACCAATCAGACCTGGACGAGCTTCGAGAGAGTCCTGCGGCCGAAGATCGTGGGCGCCTGGCACCTGCATCGCGCGACCTTGGACCGCGACCTTGACCTCTTCATCCTCTTTTCCAGCCGGGTCGGCGTGATGGGGAATCCGGGCCAGGCCAACCATGCCGCGGCCAACGCCTTCCTGGATCAGCTGGCGGGACACCGTCGTTCCCTCGGTCTCGCGGGACAGTCCATTGCCTGGGGCGCGTGGTCGGAGATCGGCGAAGCCGCCGAGCAACGGGAACGGATCGAGCAACGGCGGGCCGCCCTCGGCGGGCGCTGGTTTACTCCGCAGCAGGGCATCCAGGCCCTGGAGCGGCTGGTGCGGCAGGACACCACGACCTCAGTGGTGATGTCGATGGACTGGTCAGTCTTCGAAGAGGCCGTCCAAGACCGCCCGCCGTTGCTGGAAGACATGCTCACCTCGGCCGCCGACGACCAAGCCGACGGCGCGACCTCGTCGGATGACCTGCTGACCCAGTTGCGAAGCGCGCCGGCGGCCGATCCCGAGCAATTGCTGGTGTCCTTCCTGCAGCAGGAGTTGCAGGCGGTGCTGCGGTTAACCACCGCGCCGTCGCCGACGGTTGGCTTCTTCGACTTGGGCATGGACTCGCTGATGGCCGTGGAGCTGCGAAACCGGCTGAACCGGGCGTTCGCGGACGAATACGTGGCCTCGAACACGCTGGTCTTCGATTACCCGGACGTCGCCAGCCTCGCGCGCCATCTGGTCGGTGAGCTCGGCCAGGTCGGCGGCGCGGCGCCGTCGCCGGAGCCGGAGGCGCCGGCGCTCATTCCCCAGTCGCAGCAAGAGGACGACGGCATCGCCATCGTCGGCATGGCATGCCGCTTCCCCGGCGCGGACGATCCGCTCGCCTTCTGGCGGCAGCTGCAGGCGGGTGTTGACCCCGTGACGGAGGCGCGTGACGCGGACGGTTCCTGGACCGGATTGTTCGGAGACCCGGCGGCCGAAGACCCCGTGTTCCGCCGCGGCGCGTTTATCGAGGGCATTGAGCAATTCGACTCCCGCTTCTTCCGCATCTCGCCGATCGAGGCGCGCGGCATGGACCCACGCCAGCGGCTGCTGTTGGAGACGACGTGGCACGCGCTCGAGGATGCGGGCATCGACCCGGAGGGACTGCGAGGCAGCAGCACGGGGGTCTACGTCGGACTGGGCGGCAACGAATATCGCGACGTCATCGCGGCCAGCGGCCAGCCCGACAGCTTTGTCGGTACCGCCGGCAGCATGGCCGTTGGACGTTTGGCCTTCGTGTTTGGGCTGGAAGGGCCGGCGATTCCACTGGACGCGGTTTGCGCGTCGTCGCTAGTTGCGGTGCACCAGGCCATGGCCAGTCTCCAGCGTGGCGAGGTAGAGATGGCGCTGGTCGGCGGCGTGAGCATTCCGCTGTCCCGCGGGATCACACGATTCCTGAACGATCTCGGCATGCTCTCCCCCAGCGGCCGCTCGCGCACCTTCGATGCGGACGCGGACGGCTTCGTGCGCAGCGACGGTTGCGGCATGGTCGTGCTCAAGCGCCTGCCGGACGCCGAAGCGGCCGGCGACCGAATCTGGGGCGTCATTCGCGGCGCGGCGGTCAACCAAAACGGGGCCAGCGCGGGCCTCACCGTGCCAAACGGTCCGGCCCAGGAGCGGCTGCTTCAGGAAGCCCTCTCGCGGGCCGGCGTTGCGCCTGCGGACGTGGATTACCTGGAAACGCACGGCGCCGGCTCGGCCTTGGGCGACCCGATCGAGGTCCATGCGGCGGCGGCCGTCTACGGCCAGGGCCGCGACGCGGACCGCCCACTGGTGCTCGGCTCCGTCAAGGCCAACATCGGCCATACGGAATGGGCGGCGGGCATTGCCAGCTTGATCAAGACCGTGCTGGCGATGCACCACGGTGTGATTCCCGGGCAGCTGCATTTCAACACCCCAAGCACGCAAATCGACTGGGACCGGCTGCCGGTCCGCGTGGCGTCAAGCGACATCCCCTGGCCGCAGACTCCCGATCGGCCGCCCCTGGCAGCTGTCAGCGCGTTTGGCATGTCGGGCGCCAACGCCAACGTGGTCGTGGCGGGCTACGACTCGCCGCTGAGCCCTTCCCAAGCGTCGGGCGACGTCCGCGTTCCGCTGGGCGCCGCGCGCCCCGTGCCGGTTGCCCTGCCCGAACCGCTGGCTGAACTGCCGGTAGCGGCAGATGGAATCGCCGAACGCCGGACGCGGCTGCTGCCGCTATCGGGAAGGTCCGACCAGGCGCTGCGAGACCTGGCCGAACGCTACGCGGCATGGCTCGGCGAGCAAGGCGGGCCTTCCGCGAGCAACGGCGCCGTCGGCGGCTCCGACCTCGCGGACGTGGCGTGGACGGCGAGCGTGGGACGCAGTCACCTTGACCACCGCGCGGGCGTGGAGTTCCACGACGCCGCTTCGCTGGCCGAGCGATTGCGGACCATTGCCCAATCGCCGTTCGAGCCGCAGCCGGAGACGCCGCGGCGGGTGGCCTTTGCCTACACCGGCCAGGGCAGCCAGTGGACCGGGATGGGCCAGACCCTGTACGAGACCGAGCCGGTGATTCGGGCCGTACTGGATCGCTGTGAGGCGGTCGTCCGCGACGAGCGCGGGGCGTCGTTGCTCGACGTGATGTTCGGGCGGGGCGATTCCGCGGGTGATTTGAACGACGCCACCTGGGCGCATCCGGCGATCTATGCCCTGGAGTGCGCGCTCACCGCCCTTTGGGAGAGCCTGGGCATTCGGCCCGGCGTCGTCGTGGGGCACGGGCTTGGAGAGATGGCGGCGGCCCGGGCGGCGGGGGTGTTCAGCCTGGAAGACGGCCTGCGTTTTGCCGTGGCGCGCGGCGCGCTCATGTCGGCGCTGCCGGGACCCGGATTGGCCCTCGAAGGCAGCCTGGAAGCCGCGCTCGAGGACGTTGCGGTCGCCAGCCCGTCGTCACCCATGGTCAGCAGCGTGACCGGCGGGGTGCTCGAATCAGACGAAGTGCTCGACGCGGCCTACTGGCATCGCCAGGCGCGCGAGCCGGTGGCCTTCGGCCGCTGCGTTGAGACGTTGGCAACCCTGAGCGTGGACGTGGTCGTGGAGATTGGTCCCCAGGCGGTGCTGGGGCCGCAGGTCGATCCCGCCTGGCCCGATACCGACACCGCCCCGGCGCCGGTCGTGATCAGCAGCATGCGGCAGCCGGGCGACGATGGCTCGGCCGCCGAGTCTGCAGGCAGCTTCGTCGAAGCGGTCGCCGGCGCCTACGAGGCCGGCCTTGCGATCGACTTTCCCGCGCTCTTCGCGGGCGAGACGCGCCGCCGGATTCCACTGCCAAGCTATCCCTTCCAGCGCCGGCATCACTGGGCCTAGATTCCGGTTTCGAATCGACCATGGGCAAGCCCCTCGCCGGAATGACGGCCCCCACCCAGCGCACTCCCCACCATATTGATAGCCTCCCGCTCGCTCATTACACTGGCAGCCTCTTTGCCCAACTGGTGTTTCCAGGACAGGATTGCTCGCATGGCGTCGACTGCAGACCGGATCAAGAAGCTCGTTGCAGAGAACCTCGAAGTGGACGGTCAGCCCGTGTCCGTTCCGGACGACTTGAACGCCAACCTCTCCGACGCCGGAGTTCCTTCGATGGACTTTGTGGCGTTTGCCAAGGTCATCGTCGCCGAGTTCGACGTCCCGCTCACGCCCGACGACTGCGCGGGCTTCAGCACCCTGAAAGACCTGGCCGCGTACATCGACTCGCAAGCCGCCTAGCGTCACGCTCCCGCGAGGGGGCCATACTGTTGCCTATGGGGAGCCGGCGCGGACCGCCAACCTAGAGGATGGGCGCCTCGCGTGTCGGGGACTGGTGGCGCCCGTTCAGGCTGGTGGGCGAGGTGAGGATCATCCACGTCGACCTGACGCCGGATGCGGCCCGGGAGGCCGAGGCGATGGGGTGGCTGGATGAGTCTGAGCGGTCCCGGTGGCGACGCTTCCAGTTCGCCGGTCCCCGGCGTCGCTTTGGCTTGTGCCGCGCGGCCCTGCGCGCCATTCTCTGCCGCCGCCTCGAGTGCGAGAACGGGCAGTTGGCGTTCGAGGAGTCCCGGCATGGCAAGCCGTTTGCCATGGTGGACGGGACGCCGGTCCCCGACAGCTTCAACGTGAGCCACAGCGGCGGCCATGGGTTGATCGCGTTCGCGCCGGCCGGCCGGCTGGGGGTCGATGTCGAGGAGCGCGTCGCCCACCGCAATCTCGACCTCTTGGTGGCGACCGTGCTTGGCGAGCGGGAGCAAGCGCTCCTCGCCGGCACGCGCGGCGATGCGCGGACGCACCTGTTCTTCAAGCTCTGGACGATGAAGGAAGCGCTGATCAAAGCCCATGGGATGGGCATGGCGCTGGATCCGTCCCGCGTTCAAATCCCCTCAGCCATGCTCGGCGGCACGACCCAGTCCACGTTGCAATCGCCCGAGATCCCGGGCGTTCGGTGGCGGCTGGATGACCTGAGCAATGAGCAATTCGCCGCCGCCGTCGCCCATGAGCTTTGCGCGGCGCCCGAAGCCAGCCGCGGCAACGGCAGCGCGCTGGGAACGCCGGCAAACTCATGACGACCGACGAAACCGTGTGGGAGGTGCCCGAGCCGCTTTCCATTCACGAAGTGCGCGTGGACGACGACACCGTCGTCACGCTGCGTCGTCATGGGAATCCGGCGGGCCCGCGGCTTGTCCTGAGCCACGGCAACGGTCTGGCAATCGACCTCTACTACCCGTTCTGGTCGCTCCTGGCCGAAGACTTCGACCTGATCGTCTACGACCTGCGAAACCACGGCTGGAACGCCGTCACTTCCCTGGCCAACCACAACGTGCCGACCCTGGTTCTCGATCACGATCGAATCATGCAAGCGATCGATCGGCACTTCGGGAGCAAGCCGAAAGTCGGCATATTTCATTCGTTTTCGGCGCTTACGACCCTGCTGTCGCCGACCACGGGCGGCGAGTTCGACGCGCTGGTGCTGTTCGACCCGCCGATTTGCAAGCCCGGCAGGAGCTATGAGGACTTTGACGCCGCGGCCATGCGAACGGCCGCCGCGGCCCGCCGCCGCACCGAGCGGTTCCAAAGCACGGAGCAGCTCGCGGATCTGCTGAGCTTCATTCCGACCTACTACCGCAGCGTCGCCGGCGTGTTCGATCTGGTGGCGCGCGCCACGCTGAGAAAGTCCGCCGACGGCGAGGGTTTCGAGCTGCGCTGCCCGCCCGAATACGAGGCGCAGATCATCGACTACGCCAGCGCGTTCGCCGTATTGGTGGACTTTGAAACGCTGCAGTGCCCCGTCAAGGTTGTCGGCGCCGATCCAACCTTGCCGTACTCATACCTTCCGACCTTCGATCTCAGCCACGTGCTCACGGTCGACTACGACTTCCTGCCCGAGACGACGCACTTCCTGCAGCTGGAACAGCCGCAAGCCTGCGCCGAAGTGGTGCGCGAGTTCTTGGCGGAAACAGGGCGCGGCTGAGGCCTGGGATTGCTGTGTCCGAAGCCTTCGAGCGCCGCCCTTGCTCTCTCCCGGCGGGAGAGGGCCCGTTGGATATGGCGGAGCGGGCGGGTTGGCACCCGTCCCTTCGCCGGGTCGACAGGTTGATAGGGGCGACGCATGCGTCGCCCCTACATCATCGTCGCGGCAGACGCGACTAGGGCGAGCCGTCCACGCGAACCGTCACGACGTCGATGCCGTGGTACTTCTGGTGCCGGACGGAGGACGCGTAGTGGCGGAGCAGGCGAAACGAGACATCCCATTCAGCCGGTGATTCGTCGTGGTCGGAGAGATAGGCCAGGCGATCGGCCAGGTTTTCCTCGTCAACCGCGGCCACGAATTCCAGGTCGACGGCCCGACCCTCGGGACTGGCCGTAACGACCAGGCGCGGCGTTTTGTCCTCATCCTCGCCGTCGGCCGGCCGCAGCAAGCTCGAAAGCGTCTCCTCGCCCGCGGAGCGCAACCGCTCGGTTGATGCGGCGTTCCACCGCATGGCCGCGGCGGTCTCCTGCAGATAGGCGTCGAGTCGCGGCAGATCGGACATGTCGAGGCGACCCTCGAAGCGTCGCCGCTTGGGCTTTGTGAGTTCGAGGAAGAGCGTGAGGCCGATCGCGGTTGCGGCGCCGACCGTGATGCCGTTGCCAAGGAGCGAGCTCCAAGGGCTGGGGACCACGCCTTCGAACACGTTGTGCTGCTCGAATCCCACGCCCATCGCAAATGCCAGGCTCACCACCAGGGTCGTTGGCGCGTCCAGCCCCCCGCGCGCGACCGTTCGCACGCCTTCAACAAAGAGCATGCCGACGGCCGTCACCAGGAACCCTCCCATCACCGGGTTGGGAATGGTGAGCATCAGGCCCGTAAGTTTGGGCAAGACGGCCAGTCCCACCAGGATGATCCCCACGACATAGGCGACGCGGCGCGCGGCGACCCCGGTGAAGTTTGTCAGCGAAACCGTCGATGCCGAGAACGCGCTCGTGGGCGGCGTGCCGGCCAGCCCCGCCAGCAGTGTGCCCAACGCGCTCGCGTAAATCGTCCCCTGAATCAGACGGAAGTCGGTCGCCCGCGGCCGCCGCCAGGCGACCTGCTGCACGACCACCCCGTCGCCGACGGCCTTGATCGCTTGGACGACGGTCACCACCAGGAACATCGGCAACAGCGCCCAGAATCCCGCCGTCGGCGTGAGGTCCAGTCCTGGAAACCCGGCGTCGGGAAGCCCAAACCACGGGGCGTCGACCACGCGCCCGACGTCATAGAGGCCAAGCAACACCGCGGCGACGCAGCCAGCCGCGATTCCGGCCAACGGCGACCAGATTCGCCATTGCCGAGGCGCACGCAGGGCGAGGATCGTGGTGGCGATCAACGTGACGGCGGCGACGCCCGGGCCTCCGAACGCCGGTGCGCCTTCAGAAACTTCCTGGAGCCGATCCCAGGCGATCGGGAGCAGGGTCACCGCGATCAACATCAGCACCGTGCCGGACACGGCGGGGGTGATGACGCGTCGCAATTGCGGCAGCCACGCCGCCACGGCGAAATAGAACACCGACGAAAGCACGAGAAGGCTTGCCACCGTGGACGGCCCGCCCTCCGCCAACGCCAACACCGAGACCGCGATGTAGTTGGGCGTGACCCCCATGATCATGATGTGACCCAGGCCCACGCGCCCGACCCGAACTGCTTGGAGGATGGTGACGATGCCGCCGACCACCAGGGCCGCGACCAGGGTCCACGTGAGCTGGCGCTCGTCCTGGCCGGCCGCGACCCCGCTGATGGCGGCGACAACCGCGAGCGGGACCAGCGCCAGCAAGGCTCCTTGAACGCCGACGCCAATCGCCACCAACGGCGGACACCGCTCGTCCGGTTCGTAGCGGATTCGTTCGTCGGTGCTTGCTGACGCCAAAACGAAGCTCCCCTCCTCAGCCCTGCGTGCGGTGGATGCCGGCTGCCGACATCGGCATCGGATCAGGCGTGGTCATGGGGCGAATTCTCGATCGCGCGCGCCCCAAGTATGCGCCGCACGTGCCGGGGACGCCGCAGGTCGGGCTGGTCTGCCAGGCCCACTCGCCTGGCCAGTCGCGCTATTCGCGAATAGCTCGGGTAGTACGAGCGAGGCATTGACATAATGTAGCGGGGGGGGGCGAATCCCATTCGGTCCACCACGCTTGACAAAATCAAGAACTTTCACATGGACACTTGTGCTGAACCTGTAGTCAGGTCCTCGCTTCCGCCATCATGGTTTGGCCCGTCTTGGAATGGAATACCTGATCAGAGAGGGTAGGCCGTTGTGAGTGTGGCGACAGCAGTGGCGGTCCTTGTCGCCGTCGGCTTGTTGTTCGCGGTGGACCCAGGCGGGGCGATCGCCGAAAGCGGCTTTCCCGACTTCCAGCAAATGGACCTGGCGCAGCTGGCCGTCTGGGGCTTTCGCACGATAGGCGTAGCTGTCGCGCAGCTGCTCATCATCGGGCTGTGGCTATGGCCCAAGTACCAGCCCCCGCAGGCGAGCCGATGGTACTCGGGGACCCCTCGCCCCGGTTCGATGCCCGCGGCCGCGGTTTCCGTGCTTCAAGGCCACACGACCTGGACCCCAACCCTGCTGGCCTCGATCATCGAGATGTGCCAGCGCGGCACGCTGCGGATCGAGCCCGTCGAAACAAGAGTCGGTTTCCTATACCGGCTGACTCGTCGGGGCCTCGCGCAGTACGCGTGGGAGCGAACGCTATGCGACAGCCTGCCGTCGCGCCCCACAACGATTGATGCGCTCCATGACGCGATCAAGAAGCGCGAAGACGCCGTCGGCGACCAGATAGGGGAATTCCTGCAGCAGCGCGGCCTCTTCCACGACAACCCGGTGCGGATCAGGCGGGAAAACTCCGACGACGGAGGCACATGGTGGATGGCCGCTTGCATCTTGACGGGCGTTGGCGGCGGGCTCTGGGCGGCCCTATGGCTGGACCAGTGGTGGGCGAACGTCCTGATCGGCTTGTTTGCGGGCCTCGCGTACTCGTTCGTTACGGCACAGATGACGCTGCCACGAACGGGCATGCTGACCCCAACGCCGGCGGGAGCGGCTGAGATCGGTCAGTGGCTTGGCTGGCAAGAGACCCTGGCCAGACCTGAACTGGCGGGAGTTGGGGACAGCCCCGATTCCATGCTGGCCTACGCCGTCGGGCTGAATGCGGCCCAGCGGTGGCTCGGCGTTGCGGCCAAGGCTCCGCCGTGGTTCGGCGCCGGCAGTGCGTCCCCGCTCCGTGGCGCCGACCTGGACGCGGCCTATCACGCCTTCATGCATGCGTCGGAATGGTGGCTGGCTGGACGGTCGGACGAAGCGGCGAAGGCGGCCGCGGGCGTGGGCTATGAACTCGAGCTCGAGCTGCTCGAATTAGAGTCGCCGGATTCCGAGACACCGGCGGACCTCAGGACCGCCGATGACGTCCAACTGGAGTTGCCGGATACCGCGACAACTGCTCGACCGGGGACCGCCGACGAGCTTCAGGATAGAGCGCGTGAACCGGAAGCGCGGAGGAGTCTTCGGGTAGGCACGCCGGCGCCGCCATCGGGTGAGGATCAACAGCACCCAAGAGATGGATCGATCGAGGAGTCGAAGCGTGGCGGATGCCTTCGAGGGTGCCTGATGTGGGCGATAAGCCTGTTGGCCACGGGGGTGGTGGTCCTGGCCGTCCTGTTCAGCCTCGACGTGCTCTCGCCCCGCGTAAAACCGTGTCCCTTGAACTCTCCCCCGATCCCGACGCCCGCGCAGATCGCGGTGGCCGGAGACTTGTTCCGCGATGGGTGCGTGAGTGTCCGCGGCACGGTCGTGTCCAAGGGCATCGATGAGCTAGTGATGGAGATAGACCGGGACGAGTACGTGCAGCGCGTCAACGTCCGCGACCCATGGGAGGCCCTTAGCGGAATCCCCGAGGGCCGTGTGGTGGCCCTCGCGGGATGGCTCAGGGTGGAGGAAGACGGCGCATACGCCGTCCACTTCGTCGCGGCCCGTGGATCGGACCGGGAGTGGTGGCGGAACCTCCTGGAGAACATTGAGGGTTTGTTTGAGGAAATCTCTGATTAAATCCCTAAACCGCGCCAAGCCGTTCGTGGTGAGCCCTTCGGCAAGCTCAGGACAGGCCCTGTCGAACCATGAACGGCCCTTCGACTTCGCTCAGAGCCTGCCCCGAGTTCTCGGAAGGAGCGAACGGATTGGGGTCGAATCGATGGGCTTCTTCAGAGCATTCTTGGGTTGCTGCGGGCGCGATTCAGTCCCTGTGGGCCTCAGGGGTGGATCCAAATGATGGCTCCCATGCATAGGCGGGTTTGGTCGTACGCCACGGCTCAAGATCGTGAGTCCCCGCAGGCCGCAGTCAATTCCCGCGCCCGCACGCCAGGCGTGCTGCGCCATGGGCGCAAAACGCGGCCGATTCTTCGCGCCACGTTGACCGCTTGGGTGTCAGAGGTTCGAGTCCCCATGTGCCCACCAAGCTATCGATAGACAGTGCCGCGCAAGTATGTATGATACTCAGATAAAGGCATCTGTCAGATCACTGGATGCCGAACGAAGAACCCATAAGCAGATGTCCCTCGACGACCAGATTGCTGCGAAAATCGAGTTGCTCATTCGTCGACCTGTGGCGCAAGTGTTTGACGCCTTCGTGAATCCAGATGTGATTACGAAGTTTTGGTTTAACCGTACTTCCGGGCCGTTGGTAGCTGATGGCTCGGTGAACTGGCACTGGGATCTGTACGAGGCTTCGACGACAGTTCGAGTGTTGGCATTGGAGCAAGATAAGCGGATCTATATTGAGTGGGATGCTGATTCGGAAAATCCATCGCGGGTTGAGTGGACTTTCGAAGATCGTGGGGCCGGCGGGACGTATGTCAGTGTCATCAATAGCGGCTTCGATAGTGACGCCGATGACGTGATCGACCGAGTTGTAGATTCGACGGGCGGCTTCGCTCTCGTTCTGGCGGCAGCCAAGGCGTACCTTGAGCATGGTGTAGCCCTGAACATCGTCGCCGATCGGTTTTGACCAAACGGTAGACTGGCTACTCGGGGTACCGGCCCGGTCTGTTCCACGAGGATGTTCCGAATCGGCAAGGCTGCCTTGGCCGGCGCTCCCGGCAGACCTCGGCCTCCAGCTAATGGCGGACGGGGTCCGTCCCAACACGGAGCACACGACGGCCCTGCCCGATCTGGCCGGGGAATCGGGCCTCGTCCATCTGATGGACCCTCCCGCCCTTGGCTTTGCGACTATATTCATCTTTCGGATGAAAGAGAGGCACGAGAACCTTCTCGCCAAGCCGGGCGAGAGGGTACGGAGAACTCAAACTTCACCAGGTTTGCGTTGCCGTTGGAGGCCTCGGTGATGGAAGAGACGGGGATCAGCTACGGGCTGCCTGACCACGTATATTCGGAGGGATCTTTCCAGTGGTAAAGAGGGCCGGGGGCGCGAACTGCTATCCGTGTCTGAAAGACCCTTCTTAAATCAGGATCTCCCAGCGACAAGTTCGCAAATCAATACGCCTTAGCCCACCAATATGAACCCAAGCAAGATCCTGGACTAGCCCGTTACACTCTTGAAATGACAGTCCCCAGCGCCGCGACCATCGACCGGTTTGACGCTGCACGTGACTTCGACCAGGTCGCGGCGCTGTGGCGCGAAATCTTTGCCTACGACAGCCCACACAACGCGCCCGAGCTGGTCATCGAGAAAAAGCTCGAGCAACGCGATGGACTGTTCTTCGTCGCGCGGCTCGGCCAGTCGGTGGTGGGCACCGTGATGGCCGGCTACGACGGCCACCGCGGCTGGATCTACTCCCTCGCCGTGCTGCCGGACTACCGGGGGATTGGCATCGGCTCCCGCCTGCTGCGCCACGCCGAGGCCCGTTTGGCCGGGCTCGGGTGCATCAAGGTCAACCTCCAGATCGTGGAATGCAACGAGGCTGCGGTCGGGTTCTACGAGCGACTCGGATACGACATCGAGCCTCGAATCAGCATGGGCAAGCACCTGCGGAGCGGTTAGCGCCGCGGCGGCCCAGCCAAAGTCGGATCGGCCCACGACTGACAGGTCTGTGGTGGGCGACTCTGGCAGTTGAGCGCCGCACGGCGACCCGTCGTGCGGCGCTAAGGTAGGTATCGCGTCAACCAGGGCAAACCGGAGGCGACTTGACGGCCACCGCCACCCCCCTGCTGCAAGTCCGCGACGTGGTGAAGGACTTCGGCGGCGTGCGCGCCGTCGACCACTGCTCCTTCGACGTGATGCCCGGCGCCGTCACCGGCCTCATCGGTCCCAACGGCGCGGGCAAGACCACGCTGTTCAATCTCATCTCCGGGGCGCTGCCGCTCACGACCGGCCGGATTCTCTGCAACGGTCGCGACATCGGCGGCCTGCGGCCTCATCAGACCTTCGCCCTCGGCATCATGCGGACGTTTCAGATTCCCCGGGAGTTCCAGCGGTTGACGGTGCTCGAGAACCTGGCGGTGGTGCCGGCGAATCAGCGCGGCGAGCGCCTGTGGGCCGCGTGGCTCACGCCCTGGACCGTGGCGCGACAGGAGCGCCGCATCGAGGCCAAGGCGCTGGAGGTGCTGGAGTTCGTCCAGCTCGCGCACCTGGCCGACGAATACGCCGGCAACCTCTCCACCGGCCAAAAGAAGCTGCTGGAGCTTGCGCGGACGCTGATGGCGGAACCCAAGCTCGTTCTGCTCGACGAGCCGGGCGCCGGCGTCAACCGCACCCTGCTCAACTCGCTGGCGGACAACATCCGGCGGGCCAGCGCCGAGCGCGGTGTCACCTTCCTGCTCATCGAGCACGACATGGACCTGGTCTCGCGCCTGTGCGACCCGGTCATCGTCATGGCCGACGGCGCGGTCATCGCCCAGGGATCGCCGCGGCAGGTCCGGCGCGATCCGCAGGTGCTGGAGGCTTATCTTGGCGGCATGGTCCATGGCGCTGCTTGAGGCCCGCGACATCGTCGCCGGCTACGGCGAAACCGAGATCCTGCACGGCGTCTCATTGGTCGTGAACGCAGGCGAAATCGTGACCATCATCGGCCCCAACGGCTGCGGCAAGTCCACGCTCATGAAAGCCGTGGTTGGCCTGGTGCCGGTGCGCAGCGGCGCCGTGACGTTTCGGGGCGTGGACATCACCGACCACGCTCCCGAGCGGGTCGTGCGGGCGGGACTTTGCTACGTCCCGCAGTCCGCAAACGTCTTTCCGTCCCTCAGCATTCGCGAGAATCTGGATATGGGCGCCTTCACCCGCGGCGATGACAGTCAGGCGCGCATCGACGAGATGTTCCGCCTGTTCCCCGATCTGGCGCGGCGACCGAAGGCAAGAGCGGGCAGCCTGTCGGGAGGACAGCGCCAGATGCTGGCTCTGGCCCGCGCCCTCATGCTGGACCCCAGGCTCCTGCTGCTCGATGAGCCGTCAGCCGGGCTGTCGCCCGCGATCATGGGCCTGGTGTTCGAACGCATCCGCGATATCAATGCGACCGGCGTGGCGTTGCTCCTGGTCGAGCAGCAAGCCCGCGAGGCGTTGCAGTTGTCGGACCGGGGCTACGTGCTGTCCGGCGGCGAAAACCGCCTTGAGGACCGTGGGCCGGCGCTCCTGGACAATCCCGAAGTGGCCCGCCTGTATCTGGGCGGGTGAGCGGATGCGCGATGGGTCACCCTCATGGTTGGTCAGGGGCGGTGTCGGATCGGCGGGCGGACCCCTCACCCCGACCCTCCTCCCAAGCAGGCCTTTGGGTAGCTCCTCCGTCATTCCGGCGAAGAGCCTGCCCCGTACTCGATACGGGGCCGGAATCCAGTTCGGTCGAATCTGGAGTCGCGCCGGATGCTCGGCGTCGGGCGGGTCTCAGACCCGCCCCTACCGGACTTTGCGAAGGCCCTCCGAGAGAGAGGGAGTCGGACGTGGACTGACGGCGCTCGCATGAACGCCCTGCGCACCGCCGTCCAGAGACTTCGCACGGTATGGATGCCGGGATACTCCGTGGCCGTCGCCATTGCGGCAATGCTGATCCTCGGGTTTCTGCCGTTCGTGAAGATGGGGCTGGTGGTCAATGGCTTCGTGCTGGGGGCCATCATCGCCACCGGCGCCATCGGTCTGACGCTGATCTACGGGAACTTGAACTTCGCCAACATCGCCCACGGCGACTACATGGCCATGGGCGCCTACGTGGCATTCGCGATCATGACCGGTTTGCTGCCCCTGGTGGGCATCGAAGGGCAGGGATTCGGGCCGTTCAGCTTCGGCTACCCGCTGTTCATTGCGCTGCCGGTGGCGGCCGCCGTCGTCGCCATCGGCGCCATCGTGCTGGACATCGGAATCTATCGCCGGCTGAGAAACCGCGGTGTCAATGCGGTGGTCATTGCCATGGCATCACTGGGACTGGCGATCGCCCTGCGCGGGCTCATTCAGATCATCTGGACGAGCGAGAAGCACCAATTCCCGCGTGAGTTTCGGCAGGTCTACCACCTGCCCATGGACGTTCGGATCCCGCCCGACAGCATTTTCATCGGGGGTCTCGCCGTCGTCCTCGTTATTGGGGTCTACGTGCTGCTCACTCGCACCAAGATCGGCAAGGCCATGCGCGCCACGGCCGACAATCCCGACCTGGCTCGGGTGAGCGGGATTCCGACGGAACGCGTCATCTGGGCGACCTGGGCCATTGGCGGAGGGCTGGCGGCCATCGCCGGAGTCCTTTTGGCGGTGTTTCAGGCGCAGCTGCTTCCCAGCATGGGCTGGGAGTTCCTGATTCCGCTGTTCGCCGCCGTGATCCTGGGCGGCATCGGCAATCCCTACGGAGCTTTGGTCGGCGCGCTGGTCATTGGCGTGAGCATGGAAGTCTCGACCCAGTGGATCACACCCAGCTACAAGCATGCCGTCGCCTTCATCATCATGATCGTGCTGCTGTTGGCCAGACCGCGGGGCCTCCTGGGAGGGTCCACCTGACAAGGAGCCATGAGCCATCGATAGCGTCATTGGGGTAGTCGACTACGCGGTCGGGTTCGTCGTCATGGCGGGCATCTACGCGGTGTTCGCCCTGGGCTTGAACGTGCACTGGGGCTTTACCGGGCTCTTCAACATTGGCATCGCCGGGTTCTTTGCCCTCGGCGCCTATACGGCTGCGCTTATGACCTCGCCGGCGGCGGACCCGTTGCTGTTCGAGGAGTTCCTGTTTGCCGGCAATTGGGCCCAACTCGGATTCCTCGATCTCGGGATCGACCTGTGGTTCGTGTTGGCATTGGCCGCGGCTGGAGCGGTGTGCGGCGTCATCGCGCTCGTGATCGGCTACGTCACGCTGCGCCTGAACGACGACTACCTGGCCATCGCCACGCTGGGCATCGCCGAGAGCGTGCGGCTCTTCTTTCTCAACGAGAAATGGGTCGCCAACGGGTCGAAGGGCCTGTACCAGATCCCCCAGTTCCTGGAGGGCTGGCTGCCGTCCGACAAGTACAACTACCTCTACATGGTCGTCGTCCTCGTCGTTCTGGCCGCGCTGTTCGTCATGGTGCAGCGAGTCATGAAGTCGCCCTGGGGCCGGGTGCTGCGAGCCATCCGCGAGGACGAGGTTGCCGCGGCGGCCAGCGGCAAGAACGTCTTCAGGTTCAAGTTGCAGGCGTTTGTGTTGGGGGCCGTCATCATGGGCGTCGGCGGAGCGCTGTTCGCGCACCACATCCGCTTTGTTTCGCCGCTGACCTTCGATCCGCTGCTGGGCACCTTCATCATCTGGGCCATGCTGATGGTGGGCGGATCCGGCAACAACCTCGGCGCCATCCTGGGCGCGTTCGTGGTCTGGGGGCTGTGGGTCGGCGCGCGGTTCCTGCCGGGCGGGCTCGCCGATCCGAATTTCCGCTTTTTCATGGTCGGCGTGCTGATCGTCGCCGTGATCCTGCTGCGCCCGGGCGGAATCCTGGGCGAGCTGCGGCGCGTGACGCGTCGCCGCGGGGAACGGTCGGCCATTCGACTCGACGACGGCTGACGACGCACGGGGGGCGGGGTCACGTCAGTGGAAGTGGATTCTCATGCTCCCCATCCGTCGTTCCCGCGGAGGCGGGAACCTACCCCTCCCCCACCGCCGCGCCACCACGACTCGGCGCCCGCCTCCAGGTTCAATGACGGGTGGATCTCCGCCTCCGGAGACTTCTGCAGGGTCCGGTAGCAACGGTGTTTGACCGTCAAGGGATTAGCCCACGGTGGGGTCCCACAGGGC